>JANOQX010000118.1:0-20662 GCA_031415035.1 Cyanobacteria bacterium VAR_4_metabat_243 | reverse complement strand
CCAACTTGGGTATGGAAGTGATGCACGAGCGGAACGCGCACAACTTCCCGCTTGACTTGGCGGCGGGCGAAGCGGCACCTGTTGCACTCGCGGCTCCTGCCATCAACGGTTAATTCCCATCGGGTCTTAGTCGAAGATAGTTAAGCTGAAAAAGGCTGCAGAACTCGATGAGTTCGGCAGCCTTTTGATTTGGGGGATCGTCGTTACGCGGAATCTCAACTACACTGGGATTAATGTTGCGCCAGTAAACTGCGAGACGCTTTATGGGCAAGGAATTTGGGAAAACGGCATCAACAGGGAAAGCGAAGCGGTTCTTTGAGGCTTTCCAAAAGTGCTGTGTGCCACCTGACGGAGATCCGGCCAAGGCTCACGAGTTCTTTAAAGCACATTCAGCGGATTTGGATGAGTCGTTGCTGGAGGCGCTGCCGCAAGTTTTTCGGCAATTGACAGAGAAGCAGTCTCCAGAAAAGCGAGAGAAGATTGCCATTCTATTTGGAAACTTTGGAAATGAGATTCGGAATTTTCCGTTGGCCGATCGGCAAATCAATCTGGAGTTGAGTATCCAAGCCTGTCAACTCGTCCTAAAAGTTTTTGGGCGCAGGCTCTTTCCAGGAAACTGGGCTGTAACCCAAAATAATCTGGGTACTGCCTACGGCGATCGAATTCGTGGAGAACGGGAAAACAATCTTGAAGCCGCAATTCAAGCCTTCACGCTTGCTCTTGAAGTTCGTACCCGTGAGGCGTCTCCAGAAAACTGGGCAGCAACCCAAGATAATTTAGGTTTTGCCTACAGCTATCGAATTCGTGGAGAACGAGCAGACAATCTCGAAGTTGCAATTCAAGCCTACACGCTTGCCCTAGAAGTTCACACTCGTGAAGTATTTCCAAAACAATGGGCAGGCACCCAAAACAATCTTAGTATTGCCTACCTCTACAGAATTTTCGGGGATCGAGCTGAAAATCTTGAAGCAGCTATCCATGCCAACAATCTTGCGCTGGAAATCCATACCTGTGAAGCGTTTCCGGAAGCCTGGGCAAATAGCCAAAATAATTTAGGTTTAGCCTATGCTGATCGTGTGTATGGAGAACGCGCTGATAATCTTGAAAAAGCAATTCGCGCGTATGGTCTTGCCCTCGAAGTTCGCACCCGCGAAGCATTTCCGGAGGCCTGGGCAAGAATCCAAAATAATCTGGGTAATGCCTACCGCGATCGTATCCAAGGCGATCGGGCCGATAATCTCGAAGCCGCAATTCATGCCCATCAACAAGCGGCAGAAGTCTTCACTCGTGATGCCTTCCCCCTGAAATATGCGGAAAGTCAGGGAAATCTGGCAGAGACAATTCTACAACGCGCCCTTCTGACCGAGAATCCGGCTGACCTTGATACAGCGATCGAAATTCTACAGTCCGCCCTAGAAGTAGACATCCCAGGCAGTCCTAACTTTATTGACTCCCAATACCGTCTTGGCAATGCCCTATCCCATCGCTACGAGCAGAACCAGAATCCTGCTTATCTCCAAGCCGCCATTCAGGCGTATAAGATTGCGCTGGAAGCCATCAGCCCAGAACATTACGATCGACACAAAATCTGGCAAGCTCTTCCCACCACCCAAGCGATTCTCGGCAGTCGTCTCGTCCGTGAAGGCGAATGGCAAGAAGGCTTACAACTGCTGCTCAATAGCCTTACTCAACTGCGAACCATCAATCATCGCGACGATCGGATTGCCTATGCCAATGCCCTTTTTCACACCGGACGCGCCTACGAAAGCCTGACCGATTGGGACAAAGCCCGTCTCTATTACCGCGACGCCATTCGCTACTACGAATCATTGGACGATCCATTCGGCATGGCCAAAAGCTATGAAGGCTTGGGCGGTGTTCTGATTTCCCAAGGCCATCTCGAAAAAGGCAGCATTCACCTCCAAACGGCTCAAAAATTTTACCAACACCTCCCCAAAGTTGCCGATAAAGCGGAGAACGTCTACAATCTGCTGGAAATCGCCCAACGCGCCATCGATCGGCAACCCATCGAGATCTCTGCATGACCACTCCTGACGACATCTTCAAGCAAGCCTTTGACAATTTTCAACAGTTGGGCCTGAAAGCGATGCCCTTCACTGAAAGCCCGATCGATCCGAGTAGCAACACACTGAACAATATTTTTACAGGACGTGAGAAAGAACTACGTCAGATTGCCAATCTGTTACTGAGTCCTGAGCGTCGTAAAATCTTGATCTATGGCCGGATTGGTATTGGCAAAAGCGCATTTTTACTCGCAGTACTGTCTGCTATCCGCCGTAATCGGCCAAATATGCTCACGACGTACATTTCTTTGCCGCCAGAGCTGGATTTAGCTACTACAGCCTTGATTGCTGTTGCGAAGGCTATGCCTGGAGATGAATGGGCACAACACCAGCTTCATCAACTTGGTATTCCAACAGCTCAAACAATCAAGGAGCGTACTACGGAAGCGTCCATCAGTATGTTGGCTGGCGCTAAACTCAGTGAGAAAGCTATCGCAGGGGCCAAATCTCAATACCCCACGGTAAGTCTGGACGTGCTACTGGAGCGTGCCCAGAAGAAATTTCCCGATGGTATCATGATTGCGATCGATGACTTGGATAAGCAGAATTCCAGCCGCGTCCGCCAATTAATGCACGATGCTCAGGGAATGCTGAAAGGCCGTGCGTGGTTTATGCTCACAGGTCATCCGACGGGAATGACTGGCGACTTACTCACCAGTGAGCGTGGTCTGTTCGACCTCCAACTCCAGTTAGAAGAATTGGATCAAGAAACGACCTACAAAATGTTGATCAAGTACCTCAACAGCGCGCGCAGAGGAAAAGAAAAATATGAGGATCCCACCGATCCTCGTTCTGTGTTGCCCTTTGTGCCCGAAACCGCCAGGGAATTTTGCCGCGTTTCCATGGGCAAACCCCGATTGTTCAATCGTTTGGGCAACACCGTCCTGTCCACGGCGGCGGATTTGCAAGCAACCAGCATTAACGCCGATATCTTAAATCAAGGTCTCCAACAGTTGCAGCCGACCCTCCTCCACCAAGCCGCCCTTACGGCCCAAGAAGAACGGGTACGAATGTTGTTGCAACAGCGCGGCAACCTTTCCGATGAAACAATCTCACTGGAGGATTTGACCCAATTGGGATTCCGAAGTTTCGTCGAAATTGTGCCAATTCTGGAACGACTCGAAGCCGCTGACCTAGCCCACCAACTCAACCAAGCCGATGCCACCAGCTTTGCCCCAATGCCCTTACCGCCTTCAGCCACCTAGAGCGCATAGAGATTGAAGCGGGGTCAAGGGTTTGATAAGGTGTAGAACAACTTCGCCACCGCTATTGGAGCAGGAAATCCTGAAATCGTTACGCAAATGAATCAATGGCTCGGTGCTGGTTTAATTCTCGTCCTTTCGCCGACGATCGGGGCATTATTGGTGCCACCCGGATCGTCGATGAGCCGCTTGCCCCAACGCCACGGCGCGATCGACTGGTCACAATGGGAGTGGATTCTGGAAATCCTTCAGGGCTTGCTGATCGTAGGATTGGCCAAACTAATTTTTCCGTACAATTCGGAGTGGGACATGATCGCCCTGATGGGCGGCGTGGCGGGACGGTTTTGGCGACAACGCGGAGCCAAAGCCCGAGCCAGTGGCATTCTGATGATGTTCGCCGGGTATCTTCTGCATAATCCAACCTCGGGTTTATTGGTGTTGGTGTTTGGCGGCATTGGGTCGATGCTGTTTCGGGAAAATCGCCAGGTGACGTTTGTCTGGCTGATGCTGATGCCGCTGATCACCGTCTTGCGTGAACCCCGATCGGGCATCCTGATTCTGCTCACCGCTGGTTTGGCGGGCGTCCTTTACGGCATGGAACAACGTCGATCGCCCACCCAGGGCAAAGCCACCGCCCAACTATTTCGCGCCGATGCCCTAAGCGATACGCTGAATCCAGCGATCGCTGGGGAACTCGCCACCACCTTGGCCCAACTTCAGCAACAGGGCTTTCCGGTACCGATCGGCTGGGTGATTTATCCGGGCGATGATCCGGAGTCATTGGCTCCGGTGATTCCGCCATTGGATCGCCAATTGTGGACGGTGCAATTCTCCTTTGCCGCTGGTCGTCGATCGCCCATCGATCGGAGCAGCGGGATAGTGAAATCGGATCTAGTTGGTCTACGATCGATTTGGGCGGCGATCGTTCAGGGATTTGAAAGTCATGCGGGCGAACGGGTCGCGGCGATCGTCCAGCCCCAGATCAAATCCCTATACAGCGGCCATGTCTACTGCCAAGCCCCGACCTTAAAAGCCGATGTGCCGTCGCCCGTATCGCAGCAAGTTTTGGCTCTCGTCGATCGGTTAAATGCGGAGCTAAATACGTTGGAAACTCTAGAATGGCGCTACGACGGTGAGCAAATTTGGATTCTGTCGGTGCAATAGCGCAGGACAATTATTGTGAGTATGACGATCGCGAATGTTTTGGGTTTGGTCTGGCTGTTGTTTGGCGCTTATGTCGGCTGGTTTGCCCTGACCAATCGCGCGGGCCGCAATACCAAATTCACGATCAATCTCATGGTCGCGATGATCTATCTGATCTTCGGCACCATGGCGCTGCTGTTCGGCCAGAAGATGACGAACGATCAGTAATGGATTTTTGTCGCATTTACATTTTCGCTAATCTACATGACCCGCGAATTTCTCCGCATTTCACGGGGTAGTTAGGCGATTCCCATCAATGATCTTACGGCCTCCGGTCGATTGATTGTGCGGAATCGCCTTAATCCCCCAAATTGTCGCGAATCGCTTGTAGCACATCCCCGATCGGGCCAGCCCAATCCCCGGCCACCCCCTGACGGAACAGCCGCGCCGTCGGATACCAAGGACTATCCGCCCGATCGACGAGCCAAGTCCAATGGGGCGAAAATTCCAGCAGCATCCAGGTTCTCTGGCCCAGGCTGGCCGCCAGATGCCCGATGCCCGTTCCGGGAGGCTGCGCCAACGGATCATCGGTCGCAATCACTAAATCCAACGCGGCGATCGTCGCGTAGTCAGCATTGTCCGTCAGTTCAATCATTTCCAGCGGCGCGATCGCGCCTAACTGCGCCGTCAGCAAAGCCTTACAGTCAGGATTCACCGCCAGTCCAATCCGCTGAATGGTGGGATTTGCCGCAATCACAATGCCAAAATCCGGCAATGGCGGAATGGTTTCCAAGGTTGTCTCAAACTGCCGCGCCAGTGATATCAACGATGATTGGTAATCACATTGCGGTACGACTTCGCCCCGAGGCACGATTTGCTGAATGCCCGGTAATTTTTGGCATAATTCCACCAGCGCCGGATCGCACTCTAGAATAATTTCCGCCCCCAACGCCGCGATCGGGGCAATGTAGCGGCTAAATTGCAACGTCGCACCCAGCCCCTGTTCGCCCCACAGCAGAATCCGTTTGCCCGCCAGATTGGCCCCATCCCAGGCGGGCCGCGATCGGTGGCGCGGCAACTGAGTCGTCAAATAAGTCGGCGATTCCCACCGCGCCTCATAGGCCGCAAACCCCCGCGCATAATCCCCCGTCAGCAACCGCACCTTCGCTAAATTCAACTGCGCCTCAGCAAAATCTGGATCAAGCGCGATCGCCTGCTCAAAACTGGCGATCGCCGCAGGCAGTTCCATCCGCCGTTGCCACAGCAACCCAATGCTATTGTACGCCTCCGCAAAATCCGGCTGATACTGAATCGCCTGTTGCAGATGCGCCAGGGCTTCGGTCGGTCGTAGACCATCGGCTTGGAGCAAACAACCCAACTGGTGGTGACTTTCCGCGTGACGTGAATCGAACTGAAGCGCTTGGTAGTAAATTTCGATCGCCTGGGTCGGCGCGCCTGATCGTTCACAGGCCAGCGCCAGGTTGTACAGCAAATTCGGATTGCGCGGCTCAAGCGCGATCGCCCGTTTGTAATGCTCCATCGCCCCATCGAGATTGCCCTGCTCCTGCAACAAATTCGCCAAATTCATGTGGGCATTAACGGAAGCCGGATCATGGGCGATCGACTGACGATAGAGGGCGATCGCACTCTGATATTCCCCGATCGATTGTTTCAAATGGGCCAGATTATTCCGGGCGGCGGTGAAGTTGGGTTGGAGTTCCAGCGCCTTTTGGTAAACGATCGCCGCTTCCTCCAGTTGTCCTTCCGCCGTCAGCGCATTGCCAAAATTGAAATAGGCTTGGGCGTAGTCGGGTTGCAGTGACAGCGACGCTTCGAACTGAGCCAGGGCAATGTCAAGGTGATCGAGTTCGTGGAGCACCACGCCCAAATTATTGTAGGCTTCGGCGTAATTGGGATTAGCCGTGATCGCTTCGCGATACCAAGCGATCGCTGCCGTCGATCGGCCCGTTTTGTGGCACAGACTGCCCATCAGATTCAGGATTTCGGGCCGGTCAGCCTGGACTTCCAGCGCTTGGCGACACCACCGCTCCGATTGCGCCAAATCCCCGGCTTGCATCGCTTGGAAGGCTTTGGTAATGGCATCAGTGAGAGTCGGCATAGGTCGTGGGGGCAAATGCGAGGGCAGTTCATTCTCTATCTTGCCCGACTTTAGCGATCACGATCGTGCTCATTGGGATGGAGCTGGATGGGGAATCGAGCAGTGCGTTATCATGGACAAAACCGATCGGGATAAACCGATGACGATCGCCGCCGCTAAAACCTTACTCACCCTCCCGGATCACACCCAACTGCCTGAGTCGGATGGTCGCTTCGTGTTCGCGAAGCGACTCCCTTGGAGTCAAAATTTTCAAGAACATCCCCAAAGTATTCTCCTGACCAGTTCGATCACCCCGGTGCTTGATGCGCTGCATCCCGATCGTAAATATGCGATCGGTCAAGATTGTGGCATCTACTGGCGATTGACCGAGCCACCGGAACGGGGCGCGGAAGCACCGGATTGGTTCTATGTGCCGAATGTGCCACCATTGCTAAATGGTGAACGTCGCCGTTCCTATGTCCTGTGGAAGGAGATTGTTTCACCGTTGATCGCGATTTCCTATGAGGAAGGCTACGCCAACGAATTTACCAGCGGGGATGGCACCGAGGAACGCGATCGGACGTCGCCTTTACTCTAGCGATGAAGCCAAAGCGGGGAAATTCTGGGTTTATGAACAGGCGGTACGGATGCCGTTCTACGCGATCTATGAAGTCGAAAAGGCTAGCGTTGCGGTTTATCAACTGATGGGCGATCGTTATCAGCCTTGTGCCCCGAACAATCGAGGGCATTTTTCGATCCCATCGTTAGGCGTCGAACTGGGGATTTGGCAGGGGCGCTACATGAACCAGGATTTGCCTTGGCTACGCTGGTGGGATAACGCAGGGAAGCTGCTGCTCACAGGGGAAGAACGCGCGGAAAAGCTAGCAGCCAAACTACGGGAACTGGGCGTCAATCCCGATGAGTTGTAGCTCAATTTAAGCCACAGGCTGTATTCAAGGTTTACAGCATAACTTTTCGATCGCTTCAGCGGCATTCAATCGCACCGACTCATCCTGATCCTTGAGGAGGGGAATAAGTGATGAAATTGCAGCCTTTCTCGACCCTCCTATATTTCCGAGGGCCTCTGCTGTACGTAACCGAACCAACCCGTCCTGATCCTTGAGAAGGGGAATGAGTGAAGGGATAATGGATGTTGCAGACTCACCCATGATACCTAGACTAAAGACAGAATCAGCGCGGACATTAACATCTGAATCCTGCAACAGAGGCATCAAATACGGAATTGCCAACTCGCCCATGTGACCCAATGTTATGGCCGCATGAATGCTAACTGATCGGTCTGAATCTCTGAGAAGAGGAATTAATTTCGGGATAGCTGCCTCACCCATCTTGCTCAACGCCAGGGTAGCGCTCGTGTATACATCAGGATCGGGATCAGTAAAGAGTACAACTAATCCTGGAATAGCTGATTTCGCTGACATTCCAACATCTCCTAAGGCATCTGCGGCACTACTCCGAATCCGTGGACTTGGGTCTTTAAGAAGAGGAATTAATTTGGGAATAGTTGACGTTCCAATTTTGCCCAAGGCATTTGCAGCCTTGCCGCGAACCATGAGATCTGAATCTCTGAAACGTAAAATTAGCTGTGAGATGGCAGATTGGTCTGAAATTCCTATATTTCCTAAAGTATCTGCACTTTCACGACGTACTTTTGTACTGGGATCGCTAAGTCGTAAAACCAACGAGGGAATTGCTGGTTTAGCTAGTACACCCATTCTTCCTAGGGTATGGGCCACACTCCAACGAACTTCTTCATCTGAATCTCGAAGCAGAAGCATCAGTTCCGGGACATTTGATGTAGCCAAGGCTTTCATGTTGCCTAAAGCATGGGCTGCTACTGCGCGGACTTTTGCATCTGAATCCTCCTTAAGCAGTAAATTCAGTTGCGGAATAGCCGCGATTGCTGGCTTTTGCATTGTGCCTAGAGCGTCAGCAACGCCACTCCGAATTCGCGCATCCGGCTCACTCAAGAGTAGGAGCAGTGATGGAATCACTGCATCCCCCATCTTATTCAACGCAATTGTTGCCCAAATGCGCACTTTCACATCGTCGTCTTTGAGCAATGGGATTATGGCTGGTATTGCAGGCTTACCAAGTACCCCTAGCAATTGGGATGCGGCCTGACGATCAGCTAAATTATCCGTTCTCAACTTCTTGATCAGTTCCGCAACCTTCTCAGGCTGAATTTTCTCTTGCTGGACGATGACTTCCGATCGCGCCACCCCAATCGGCCCTCTGATTGGGGCAAGACTCAACAGCATAATGGGTAGATATAGAAGCAGCGATTGGGTAGTCATATCCCGTCTCTCAATCATCAACCCTGATCAATTCGCAAATAGCACGCAAAAATCAGGAAGTATTTGAAAATATTTCTAAAACCAGGGAAATATCTGCTGTCTTTCACCCCTAATCGACTTCAAACGAAAACTGTTGCCGCTTGCCATCAAACTTGACACAAAACTGATTCAAAATATCTCGACCTAAAATCATTCTGTGCGGCCCACCGATCAACTGTGCCTCACAGGCAATCAGCATCGCCCCTTTGAACTGCGATTCGGCTAATTCTAAACTGGCACGACAAGGATACCCGATCGTATTGCCACCCCCAACCCCAGTAATCGATTCCCGTGTCTTCAAAATTGGCAATTGTAGAATCGAAACCGCTTCCAACGGAATCAGCGTACAGTCTGACCCCGTATCCAAAAAAGCCTCAGAAGCATACTGCCGCTGACGAGTAGCATCAGGATGCATCAGCAAAACCGCAAGAATTGGCGCAGCCGGAATCGCCAGATTATCGGAAATTTTGGTGTACGGATAGCTGGTCATGCTTCAATCGATCGCCGAAACGCACCACCAACATGGTATACGGCTGCTTCCTCCGTCACCCACTGCATCAAAATATCCCGATAACCATACTTCCCATAAACCCGCTCCGCCATCGCCCGATCGTCCGAATCATGATCAAGCACCTGCCCATCTTCAAAGGCAACGTACTGACCACGATAAGTCTGTAACAATTCCGGCTTTGCCGCATCGAATAGCGCTTGCTGCTGCTCCAAATGCGCCAATCGATCGGGGTCAATATACTTGAAAAGTTCTGTCTGAGTCATCACATCCAGCCTCCCGTGAGTTGCCACGCTTCAATTATAGCGAAACCCAAACCCAACAAACAACCCTCGATCGTCGACGATCGAGGGCTGAGCTTGTCGTTGGCGAAGCCTTCCGTAGGGAAAGCCCAACGCAATAGGCTTGGCATTTTCAGGGTAGTTGAGCGAAGTCGTTCGCTTTGCGTTGCGTTAGCAAAAACTACCGATCGACCGAACCCATCACCACATCCACACTGCCCAAAATCACGAAAATATCCGCGACCTTCCGCCCCTTCACCAACTGCGGCAACACCTGCAAATTATTAAAATCCGCCGGACGAATCTTCCAACGCCAAGGCGTCGTACTATTGTCACCCACAATGAAGATGCCCATTTCGCCCCGACCCGCTTCGATCCGCGTATAGACTTCACCCGTCGGAATCTTAAACGTCGGAGCCACCTTCTTCGTCACAAACTGAAACTCCGAACCATTCCACTCACACTTCGAGCCGCCCAACATCCGCTGCGCCTCCAAGTTCTCATACGGCCCACCCGGAATTTGCTCACAAGCCTGCTTAATGATCTTCAACGACTCACGCATCTCGCCCAAGCGCACCATATACCGCGCATAGCAATCGCCCTCATTTGCAGTAACGACATTCCAATCAAAATCGTCATAACATTCGTAGTGATCGACTTTACGTAAATCCCAATTCACACCCGAAGCCCGCAACATCGGCCCGGAACAGCCCCAAGCGATCGCGTCCTCCCGCGTCAACACACCCACCCCTTCCAACCGTCGCTTCAGAATCGGGTTATTATTCAGCAGCTTTTCATACTCATCAATTTTTTCCGGCAAGTAATTGCAATAATCAATGCACTTATCGATCCAGCCATAGGGCACATCCGCCGCCAAACCACCCACACGGAAATAATTGTTATTCACCATCCGGTAGCCCGTCGCCGCCTCAAACAAATCGAGAATCATCTCCCGATCGCGCAACGTATAGAAAAACGGCGAACCCGCCCCAATATCCGTAATGAACGGCCCGAGCCACAGCAAGTGATTCACCAAACGGGCCAATTCCAGCATGATCACGCGAATGTAGCTGGCGCGTTTCGGCACCTGCACCTTCGCCAATTTTTCCACGGCATTCACACTCACCGCTTCATTGAACATCCCGCCGTAGTAGTCCCAGCGACTGACGTAGGGGATGTAGGCGACGATCGTCCGGTTCTCGGCGATCTTCTCCATGCCGCGATGCAGGTAGCCCAAGACGGGTTCGCAGTCGATTACATCTTCGCCATCCAGGGTGATCACCAACCGAAAACAGCCATGGGTCGCTGGGTGGTGCGGACCCATGTTGATCACCATGGGTTCGGTCTTGGTTTCGATCATTGGCATAGCGCGGCTATCCCCCAGGGCTTACGAAATATTACTCTACAATTATAAGGAGTTTCCGGCCCCAGGGAGAATTGATTCTTGCCGATCGGCGGAGTAAACTGGGTATACTGGCGCACGCCTGACTTGCGAGGACGACATTCCCATGGTTGTTACCGTCAATCTCCAACCCACCTTTGACCTGAGCGAAGACCAGTTCGAGCAGATCTGCAACAACAATCGCGACTTGAAATTTGAGCGTACCGCACGGGGCGGTCTGGTGATTATGGCTTTAACGGGCGGCGAAACGGGCGAACGCAATGCTGAACTGAATGGCCAGCTCTGGCTCTGGAACCGTGAAGCGCGTCTAGGACATATCTACGACTCCTCCACCGGATTCCGGTTGCCGAATGGGGCCATCCGATCGCCCGATGCCGCATGGGTCAGCCAATCGCGCTGGGAAGCCCTGACTCCGGCCCAACGCCAGAAGTGGGTGCCGCTCTGCCCGGATTTTTTGGTCGAACTTAAGTCCACTTCCGATGACATCGAAGACCTGCGGCTGAAGATGCAAGAATATGTCGAGAATGGTTTGCCCCTGGGTTGGTTGATTGACCCGGAGACCCAAATCGTGGAGATTTACCAAGCGGATGGCTCCGTTGCCAGCTTGAACAATCCACCCAGTCTCAGTGCTGAGTCGATCGTCCCCGGATTCATCCTGAATCTCGCGGGCATCTTGACGGATTGATTAAACCCGTAGGTTGGGTCAGGCTTGTTCGACTGGTGGCAAACTACGATGAATCTTCCAAAACTCATCGTCACTTTCATACTCGGCTAGCTCTTCAGCACTGATGAGACCATAATACTGCTCTGAAAATACATATTCGCCTGATTCTAGTGCATCAGCAAACTGCTCCATCCACACATGAAAACTAGGAGCTAGGACAGGATACACATCTTGTTCGTAATCTAGTCTAATCATCTGACCTAAACTACCTTTGGGTTCTGGTGATAAATCCAAGCAATAATGGTCGCCACTGATATCAGTGGCTAATGGAATCCACAAAGAGTTCAAGTCATCCTCCTGGACAATATTCTCTTTGACCTCCCCAGGAGTCTGAGCATAAACTTCTTCTTCCTGAATCTTACGGATTTTCTGATTAATCCCTTGGTTAATTTCCCATGCTCGGTAAATGGACTCTAACGGTAAAAGTTCATATCCATACAAAAAGCCTTCACCCTCGTCTGATTGGCCATTGTGAATAAGATAAGAAGCTCTGACATCTTCAGGAAAGCAGATCGAAAGTCTCGCTTCAAGCTCGGATATTTCAGTCTCAGTGGCACCTGGCTGCAAAGTATTTAAGATATGAGGAGCATTCTCACCCAGCCATTTCTCAATCCTTATCCAAATAGACTGCATATCCATAGAAATCACTTCAGCGTTCAAGAATACTAAATCTTTAACCTAAGCGGTCGGACAATTAGTAGGTGGAAACTTTCCGCCTATCCACCCAAATCCGGAGCGATCGCCATCAAAATTCCGCTCATTCTCTAGAGGAAAACGCG
Organism: Cyanobacteria bacterium VAR_4_metabat_243; assembly: GCA_031415035.1. Lineage (GTDB taxonomy): Bacteria > Cyanobacteriota > Cyanobacteriia > Leptolyngbyales > Leptolyngbyaceae > Romeriopsis. Next base: position 8,084 of record JANOQX010000118.1, on the reverse strand, counting down.
AATCTTTCCGCCTATTGTGCTATTTCACACCGATCGACCCCATCCATCAGCGAAGGCGATCGGCCCCTACCCATAATTCTCCAGCCAAGTTGTGAGGTCATCGATCGACCTTTACGCCGGATTTTTCGCTTGGAGTTTTTTCAGTTGGGCGATCGTTAGTCCGGTGGCTTGGGCGATCGCTTCTAAAGAAAAATTCCCTTGCAGGAGATTTAAGGCAATCCGATTCCGCTCATTCTCCATCCCAATTTGTTCGCCAGTCGTTACATAGGTCATCTTTCGCTCCTCCTCGTAGATTTTCAAATCTTCCCAGAAAGCCTTCTTCAGCTCCTCTGGTAATATCATAGCCCAGTCGATAAATTTGAACAGATTTAGTACATCTAATCGACTATAGCCCAGCTCATACAACCGCTTCACCAAGACAAACTTCCAGGCTCGACGATCGATCGCATCCCGCTTCGTCTCCTGCGTCTTCAGATGCGCCATCACCACGATGGTCTACGACCGACCGTAGGTCATCGCAAAGGGATTGCGGCTGGCTTCCAGTTGCGCCCACTGCGTTTGATAATCCAACAGCTTCACCGCTGTAAAGTCAAACTGCACCGAACTTCCCGGCGTTTTTGCGGCATAGCGCGTTGGTCGCCAACTCGACTTGGCATCACACAAAATCGCCAAACTCACCGGAAACTGATGGAAATACTCAAAAATACGGATCGCATAGATGAACATCCGCTCGGCAAAGTCCTTCTCCGGGGCCGCTTGCACCTCCAGATGAATCAAGAGAATCAGGGCTTTCCCGCTCTTGCGATACACCTTCACCAATTGATCCGCAAACCGCCGACCAATCTCCGCATCCGGCGTGATTTTCTGAAACTCCTTGTCCAAGAATTCCACGGGCCGCGTCCAATCCACGACCTTGGCAATATCGGGATAGAAAAACTCGACTGCCTCCCGGAAATATTGCCGCAAAACCAGCTTCCAGGGGCTGTCTTGGTCAGCACGCGCCTTATCACTTTTCGCCATCACAATCCATTCAACTGACTTCTAAGTGGTGCAAATCCTATCACAACCACCGAATTTCTGAATCGCGCTGAGCGCAGAAATCGACCCGATGGCTTGAGCCGAAAACCGCCCGCGTCAGCACAGCTACTTAACAATATAAGCCGAACTCACCGGCTGCACCCGACTTGTCCGCGCCATTGCCTGATAGATCATCGTCGTCATATCCGCCCGCGTCGCGGGTTGGTTGGGATTGAATTGGGCCTTATTCGGATAATTCACCAGGATGCCCGCCCCGATCGCAGCGGCAACTTGGGCCTGGGCCGGAGCCGGGACAGTGGCCCGATCGCTCAAGACATTCAGCGACTGCGGTGGCCCATCGGGCAACCCCAACCCCGTCACCAAAGCCTGCACCAATTCCAACCGGGTCAACCCCGAAGCCGGACGAATACTCGCATCGGCGAAGCGATCGAGAAACCCGCCGCGATAGGCTTGGTCGATCACACCTTTACCCCAGAAATTGTCCGGCAGATCGCTGAAGGTCATCGCCGCCCGCTGGGCTGGGGGATTGAACGCCCGCGCCACGATCGCCGCAAACTGCACCCGATTAATCAGCACATCCGGCTGGAACGACCCATCCCCGTAGCCCCGAATCAAATCCTGCGCCGCCAACGGCAAAATAAAATCCTTGCTCCAATGGCTTTCTAGATCGGTAAAACTCAGGGTCGAAAGCTGCGGCGTGACGATGAAATCCGAGGCGATCGGGGCCGCCCGATTAATACTCACCAGCGACTGATACAGCAACGCACTAACTTCGGCGCGGGTAATGTCTCGCAGCGGATTCAGCAAACGGGGATTGGGGTGATTGACGATCATGCCGCGTTGGGTGCCCGTGGCCACCGCATCGATCGCGTAGGCCGGAATCTGCGCCCGATCGCCATAGATTTGCAGCGTCATCGGCTGCCCGCCCCGCAACTGCAAACCATTCACCAAGCCCAAAATCGCCTGGATCCGGGTGAGATTCGCCCCCGGACGAAAGGTTTTGTCCGGGAAACCGGAGAGGAAGCCCATTTCCGAAGCCCGGACGATCGCCCCAAAGCCCCAAAACGTCGAAGGCACATCCGTAAAGTCGATCGCGATCCGCACCAACGGCAAATCGTAGGTCTTGGCTAACATCGAGGCATACTGCACCCGCGTCAACGGCACTTCGGGCCGAAAAGTCCCATCGGGAAACCCGGAGATAATCCCCCGCGACACCAACGCCTGAATGAACGCCTCCGCCCAATGCCCCCGAATGTCCGAAAGCCCACTGGCTTGGGGCGTACTGACGGGGGATGGCGGGAGTTCCTTGGCGGGTGGCGGCGGCGGGCTGATGAAGGCGGGCGGCGGCGGGGCCGGAGTGGGGGGCCGATCGGTCACCGGGGCAGGCGGCGGCAGTTCATCGGCCACCAGCTCCACCGGGCCAACCACCTGGGACAGCTTGAGTTGATTGCCCACGGAACGCAACTGCATCGGCGGACTAGTCGAATTGCGCAAATCCGCGCCGCCATTGTCGCGCAGGATATTCCGGCCCGGATCTTGACGACTGCCGAGATCGGGCAAGGCCATATCCGTGATGCCGATGCCCACTTCGCGATTACCCGCGATCGTGTTGCCCCGCAAAACAGGCCGGGCCGATCGGGATAGCAAAATCCCCGAGACGTTTTCCAGAATTTGGTTGTCGATTAACAGCGGGGCCGCATTATCCCCGATCGTCAGGCCCAAGCCCGTATCCTGGAAGGTGTTTTGGCGATATTCGCCCTTGGCGGTGCGGACGATCGAAATGCCATTGGCGGCATTGCGGCTAAAGCTACAGTTGGTCACCAGCGGACGGGCTTTGCCCGTGACGAAGATCCCCTCGCGCTGACAGCGGGTGAAGGTGCAATTGGCGATCGTCGGACTGGCCGCTTCGACCCAAATCCCGGTGCCGCGACTGGCGGGATTGGTCACGGTGACGCCGCGAATCTGGGCCGTGGCCAGCGCCACCAGCGTCACGTTTTGGGTCGCAAAGGTCGCACTGGCGTATGCGCCACTGCCCGTGATGATCACCCCACTGCCTTGCCGCGCCGGATCGCCCTGGAGGATCACGCCACCCGCGACGACGATCGGAAAGGCTTCCCCGCTGGCGCTGGCATAGGTGCCCGGTGCCAGTTGGATCGTCGTGCCCGATTGGGCCAGCCGCAGGGCCGTCCCGATCGTCCGCAACGGGGCACTCGCATTGCCCCCATTGTCATCCCGCCCAGTGGCAGGATTGACATAAAGCTGATTCGTCGTCGGCGATTGCACCATAGAAGTTGCGGTTAAAAGTTTGTGTACAGCGATTGCGGGTTCGATCGCCTTCGCCCCAGTTTAATCGATGTTATGGCGCTCGATAACCCAGCAATTCCGGCTATGATGGGGACAATTCCGGAATTCACCCATCCTGCCAGTCATCGTTATGCTGATTGTGATCCTCATTATTAACGGTTGTCTCGCCTTGGTGGGCTTCACGATCGCCCGGCAATTGTGGCTCTGGCGCAAGGCCCTGGCCGCTGCCGCCGATGCCCTCTGGGAAGCCGATCGGGCCACCCACGAATGGCTCGATACGGCCCCCGCAGGCATCGCCGTGGGCCAAGTCGAAAGTCAGCGCCTGCGCCAGAGCTATCGCCAACTGGCGGCCCAGGTACACCGTCTCCAGTCGGTCTTGGGGCTAGTCGGCTGGAGCCACGCCATCGTTCGCGGCCGATCGCCCATCCTCCCCTTGCGGCGACGATCGACCTAACCCTTTTCCTCGCCTTTCCATTCATCATCGGAGCGGATCAATCATTATGTCAGGCAAGCGATCGGGCGCATTTCTCGTCGGTGCAATGTTGGGAGCCGCTGCTGGCGCAGTGGCCGGACTGTTGGCTGCCCCACGCACGGGCGTCGAAACCCGCCACATGCTCAAAAAAACCGCCGATGCCCTGCCCGATCTGGCCGAAGATCTCTCGACCACCGTGCAACTCCAAGCCGATCGGTTGTCCGAAAAGGCGCTGAAGAACTGGGATGGGACGCTGGAGCGGCTGAAGGTGGCGATCGCCGCTGGGGTCGAAGCCAGCCGCAATCCGCCGTCCACCGCCACCCGATCGGACGAGACAATTCCCACCCCGTCCGATGCGCATTACGGCCACATCGGCGATGGCGAATAGGAGTGTAGACCCAAGGCATGGATCCGATTTTTTGGCTGGGACTGTCGGTGTTGCTCGTGGCGATTAGTATCGCGGCGGTTTTGTGCACGATGATTCCGGCGCTCAAAGAACTCGGTCGGGCCGCCCAAGGAGCCGAAAAGCTGTTCGATACCCTGAACCGCGAACTGCCGCCGACCCTGGAAGCAATTCGGCTCACCAGCCTCGAACTGACCGAACTCACCGACGATCTGACCGACAGCATCCAGAGCGTCGGCCAAGTGGCGCAGCAGATGGACAGTAGCGTCACCACCGCCAAAGCCCAAGCCCAACAAGTCACCACCACCAGCAAGCAGGTCGCCGCTGGATTCAAAGCCGCTTGGCAAAGTTTGACCAGCGAAGCCAGTCCGGGGACGGAGCATGACGCCGATCCATCACCGCCACCGATCGAGTCAAATTCGAATTGACGCTGGGATCATCCGCTCTTAAGATAAATAGAGCTTAAACAAATGTAACGATATTTCGATTTCCTCTCATTTTTGCGGGGTTGGGAAGATTAAATGCAAGGATTCACTATGTCACGATCGGCCATTCAATCGCGCCTGCGGCCCATTTGGGCCTTGCTGTTGGCGACGATCGTCAGCTTTGGGGGCTGGAGTCTCGCCGCCCCATCGGCGATCGCCTTCGAGAATCCCCAACTCCTGCCCGATCACCCCACCAACGTGATCGACCTAGCCAATAATCTGACCCAAATCCAAGAAACCAAACTCGACGCCGAGCTGGGCAAATTTGAAACCGAGACGGGCTGGAAGCTGCGCGTGCTGACCCAGTTTGACCAGACGCCGGGACGGGCGGTGAAGGGCTTTTGGGGCTTGGATGACAATACGGTGATGCTCGTGGCCGATGGACGCGGCGGCAACATTCTCAACTTCAGCGTCGGCCAAAACCTCTATCCCCTGCTCTCCCGCACCTTCTGGGTCGAACTCCAAACCCGCTTCGGCAACCAGTTCTTCGTCCGCGACAACGGCGAAGACCAAGCGATCATCCAAACGGTTCAAACCCTCGAAACCTGCCTGCGCCAGAATGGCTGCGCCTTCGTCCCCGGCCTGCCCCGTGAGCAGTGGCTACTGACCTTGGTCACCTCGATCATTGGCGGCGTCATCCTCGGGTTCACCGGGCAGCCCCGCAAACCCGGCGATGGCTTCGCTTGGCAGTGGGCGCTGATCTTTTCGCCGCTGTGGGGGATTTTGTTTGTCTCCTTTGGGATTGCCCCGGTGATCACGCGGACGGCAGACTTGCTGCCCCTATCGCGCAACATCATTGGCTTCCTGGGCGGGGCGATCGTGGCGTATTTGATTCCATTGCTGAGCCGATCGTTGAATTCGGACGCCGAGACCTAACCGCCCCACGATCGCGCGTACAATAGGACTCGCCACTACCTTTGCGACTCGCCATGCGTCAGCTCCACCGATTTTGCTTGAGCGTTTTGATCCTGATGACGGGGACGCTGGTTGCCTGCGGCGATAGCGCCGATATTCCCACGACCGGGGTGCCCGCCAAAGGCCAAGCCACAGGCAAACTCGCCGCGATTCTGGCCCGAGGCGAACTGAGCTGTGGGGTGAGCGGCGAATTGCCAGGCTTTAGTTTTGTCGATAAGAATGGCGACTATTCGGGGCTGGATGTCGATATTTGTCGGGCGATCGCGGCCGCCCTATTCGATGATCCGAACAAAGTCGATTACCGCAACCTCAACGCCAAAGAACGCTTCACCGCCGTCCAAACCGGGGAAATCGACATCCTCAGCCGCAATACCACCTGGAGCCTCAGTCGCGATACCGCCGTGGGGCTGGAGTTTGCGCCCGTGGTGTTCTACGACAGTCAGGGGCTAATGGTGCGCTCCAGCAGTGGGATCAAACAGCTCACGGACTTAAAAAACAAATCGATCTGCATCCAAATCGGCACCACCACCGAGCAAAACCTCAGCGACCAAATGCGCAAACGCAATATTCCCTACAAATCCCTGGTCTTTGAGGATGTGAACACGGTGTTTGGCACCTATGCCGAGGGCCGCTGTGATGCCGTCACCACCGATCGTTCCCAACTCGTTTCGCGCCGCCTCAAACTGCCCAAACCCACCGACCACACCATCCTCGACGAAACCCTATCCAAAGAACCCCTCGCCCCCGCCGTGGCCGATGGCGATAGTCAATGGCAAGACATCACCAAATGGGTCGTCTACGCGCTGATCGAAGCCGAAGAACTCGGCATCACCCAAAAGAATCTCGACCAGCAACTCAAAAGTCCGGATCCAAACATTAAACGCTTCCTCGGCGTCGAAGGCAGCCTCGGCAAGGACATGGGTTTGACCAATGATTTTGCCGCCCGGATGATCAAACATGGGGGCAATTACAGCGAAATCTACGATCGCAACCTCGGCCCCAACACCCCACTGAATCTACCCCGTGGCCAGAATCGCCTGTGGCGGGATGGGGGCTTGATGTATGCGCCACCGATCCGGTAGCGCCAGCGGCCAAAGCGGAATTTCCGGAGAAGTGCGGATGACACGATCGGTGGAGCCATTAAGCTAGTAATTGCAGAGTGTCATCGCCTTCTACCCGTCAACGTACCCGCCCATGATCATGGATCTCGATAACGAAGCCACCCTCACCTGTGTCGGCAAATTCGATCACAAGGGGATTCCCCAAGTGACCTCGCCGCATTTGGGCTTACAGGCCATGGTGACCTTTCAGACAATCACATTGCAGCAGATGATCAGTCAGTTGATTCATCACGAAACCCTCCAATCCGCGCGGATTCGCCACAAAGACGGCTCCGTCATTCGCGTCGATCGGCATCATCAAGGATTTATCGCTTACTTAGAACGGTGAAGCTGGCAATTTGCCATGGCGTAATTTGCACATCCCCCGCCTTCCCGATCGGTTGCTCCAACAGATTCACCCGATCGCCCAATTGATGCGCCTTAAAAATCAAACCCTGGGGCGCGATCGTCGCCGTTTCACCGAGGCATTCGTAACACCGGAGAATATAGGTTTTTGGGTCATCTTCCGTGGGTTTGAGTGCCATTAAGATCAGATTCGCGGCCCCCAAGTCCAGAAAACTGCCTTCCGGTGGCAATTGCCCAATCGCCCGCCCCGCCCCATTGCAATCAATCACCGCTTGCAATGGCTGACTCATTTCACGGGCTTTCTGCACCGTTTGCGCCGTTTGCCAATTGCCCCCATGGGGATAAATTCCGTAGCTGAAATGGTGGGTGCCTTTGTCCGCTTCAGGGTCGGGCCATTCGCTGCCGCGCAGGAGGGTGAGCCGGATTTGGTTGGGGGTGTGGTCGTAGCCATGTTTGCGATCGCTCAGGATGCTCACGCCGTAACTGCCATCGATCGCCGTCATATCGGCCCAGCGCAAACCCGGAACCTCCCACTGGGCTTTCTCCTCCGGGGTGGTGGGCGTAGTGGGGCGGGTAATTGCCCCAGCGGCGGTTTCGTAGGTGGCATGATCGGCGGTGAAGTTGAGCGGGAAGCAGGCTTTTTGCAGCACGTGGCGTTCGTCGCCTTTGAGTTGGGCTTTGATCGTCAACCAGGGGCAGCCCGCCGTCAGGATATAGCCCCGCGAACCGCCTTGGCCCACGGCCCAGAGTTCTTTGGCGTAGTGTGATTCCATCTGCACCACGTCGTAATGCTGACCGGGCGGCAAGGGATGCTGCGCGTAGGCCGGGTCGATGTTCCAGGCATCCCAATATTGGCCGGAGTCCTGAAATAGCTCAATTTGGTTGGCGTAGTCGGCGAAAATCGGACGCGGTTGGCCATCAATCAAGCAATGTTTGTCCCAAAGCTGCACAATATCGCCGCTATGCGGATCAACCTCCAGCCGCAAATATTCATTCTCGAT
>JANOQX010000117.1:0-2486 GCA_031415035.1 Cyanobacteria bacterium VAR_4_metabat_243 | reverse complement strand
CGACATTTCTTCTTCAGTTGGGGCCGTGTAATTTCGCCCATCAAGCACCGCCATAGAAATACCATCCTGCAATAGCGCGAACATCCTCAAATTCCATATTACCCAAAAACGAAATAAACGAAACGGGGGTGATACTGTTTTGGGTGTAATCGTCACATCGTCGTGTGCCAATCCTCGGCGAGTTACCCAAAAAAGGGTAGGCAATAGCCGTCACAATCATGGAGACAGGAAAATGACTAGGAAGCCTTACGACCCCGTTTCTTGGCTTGATTGGAGGGTAGTGCTGCTAGAAATTGCGCGATCGTGCGTTGATGGGCGATCGTTGCTAGACTTGAGTAATCTTGAACTGTCTAGGCAACCAACCCTATGACTCAAACCCTGGTCTACCCGACCCCCAAAAAAACATTCACCGCCCGCGAGTTTATTGACCAGTATGGTGAAGATTCGCGGTACGAATTGATCGATGGAGAATTACGCGATTTGGAACCCACTGGCCCGCACGAACTGGTTGCTGGAAATCTGGCAGGTCGCCTCTACGCCGCCATCCTGCAACTCCAGCAGCCCTGGATTGTGCCGAAAAATTGTTTGATTCAACCGCCTGCTGCACTTGCCACGGTGCTGCGACCGGATGTGATTGTATTGGATGAGGTGGCGTTGGCGCAGGAGCCACTTTGGCAGAAGGAGCCGATCGTCTGTAGTGGCGCGAGTATCAAGCTGGTGGCGGAAGTGACCAGTAGCAATTGGCAGGATGATTATGCGCGGAAGGTGGAGGAATATGCCTTTCTGGAAATCCCGGAATATTGGATTGCGGACTTTCGGGGGCTGGGTGGCATTCGGTTCATTGGCAGTCCGAAGCAGCCGACGTTTACGGTGAATACGTTGGTGGGTGGGACTTATCAGCAGACTCAGTTTCATCTGGGGGAACCGATCGTCTCCCCCCTATTTCCCGATCTTCACTTTACGCTTGAGGACGTTATGCCGCGTGGGTAGGGTGCGATTGGGGTGTTCTGACTTGATCGTTGTTACACTTGGAAAAACTGGTCAAGAATGAGGCGCTTATTATGACGCTGACCGAATTGCAAAAGTTAGTTGATTATGTCACTGATGCCGATGGTGAGCCGACCGCCGTGTTGGTGCCGTCAGCGGTGTGGGCGCAACTGTTAGCGACTTGGCGTGTGATGGAAAGTGGTTTGCATCCAATCGATGAGGACGAGCCAAAGGCGCAAATCTTAGCCGACTTGACCGAAGCGGTGCGATCGACCAAAGCGGGGGAGACGTTTCTGGTTTCCGAGCTTTGGGATCGCTTCTATGAGTGTTCTCAAGACAAACTGTAGCTGGCTAAATTATCAGGCCACTGAATTTATTGATTGCCCCAGTAGACTTTCACCATAAATGCTTTATCTGACGGACTAATTGGCCGACTCGGCCACCATCGCCATCATCAAGCTCACCAGGTTGATCGCCAGGATCACCCGACCCCAGTCAAACCCAATGGCCAATAGCTCCGGCACCACCAGCGGCGACAGCAGTTGCGCGACCAGCAGCAGCAGCACATAGGCCAAGCCCACCACCAGTGAGGCCGCCACCAGATTCAGACAAGTTCGGACAAGCGGGTTGTGTTGCTTCCTCTGCCGAAATGTTATTCGGACGGAGCCGCTGACATTTTTTTCAACACCTCGCTGTGAAGAACTTTTTGCACCCAACCGCTCGATTAACTTCTCCCCTGCTAAGCGCAAATCACCTAACTGCCGGAGGACTCCCCGCCAAACCGCTTGGGCAATGCTAGATCGACTACCTCTGGCCTTCTCAGCACTCCGCCGCGACGAATTTCCTGAAGCCAACCGCTCGATTTCCTCGATCGCATCCGAATCCGCAGGCGATACAGCCAATACCTGAATCCATAGCTCACGGGCAATGTCACAGTCGCCCCTCGATCTGTATCTGTAAGCATGATTCTTCAACATCTGTACATCTAATTGTTGCGCCAATTCCGGCAACAAAATCGCATCCCGCTTAGTATCCGGATCAAGTGCTAACCAAGGATTTTGCCTCTCCCCCTTCTTGTACCGCTTCACCAAAATCGGTACCTGTGTTTCCAGATGTCGTGCTAGTCGATTCACCGTTGCACAGTTATCTGTCTCCCCCCGCAACTTCAACGCCTTCAACAGCACATAGGTGAACGCTCCCGACGATAGCTCAGCAATTTCATAGGCATACTGACCCGGCGCACACGAATAAAACGTAATGACCCCTTGTTGTTCCCGCTCAAAACCCAAGCCATTCCGCATTCCCAACCCAGTATTCCGACAAGCATCAAGCAGCAAAATTACATTTCCGGCCCCACTACCCAGGGCTATTTCATTCTAAATAGGCGCTTGAGTGTGTTAAGGCTAAAGCCAGCCAGTCGTTGGGCTTGAGCCATATTTTCAAACCCAAAGTCACGATACAAATTGAGGGAAATATTGCGCGCAATCGCCCAAATTTGA
>JANOQX010000116.1:0-4367 GCA_031415035.1 Cyanobacteria bacterium VAR_4_metabat_243 | reverse complement strand
CCAACTTGGGTATGGAAGTGATGCACGAGCGGAACGCGCACAACTTCCCGCTTGACTTGGCGGCGGGCGAAGCGGCACCTGTTGCACTCGCGGCTCCTGCCATCAACGGTTAATTCCCATCGGGTCTTAGTCGAAGATAGTGAAGCTACAAAAGCCCTCTGGTTCTTCGGAATCAGGGGGCTTTTGCATGATGCGTTGAGGATTTTCGGGTTGGTTAGTTGTTTAGATGATTCTGTGGTGCTAGCGCCGCCGATCGCAACGGTAACCAGACGCGGAACTCGGTGCCGATGCCGGGTGTGGAGTGGCATTCGAGTTTACCGCCGTGCTTTTCGGTGATGATTTGGTAGCTGATGGAGAGGCCGAGTCCGGTGCCCTTGCCCACGGGTTTGGTGGTGAAGAATGGGTCAAATAACCGCGATTGGATGGCGGCGGGGATGCCAGTGCCGTTGTCGATGATCCGAATCTGGATGCCGTTGTCCTGTTGCTCTGTCCAAATTTGAATTTCTGGCTTTGCCACTCCGGCAGATTCCATCGCATCGATCGCGTTACTGATCAAGTTCATGAACACCTGATTCACTAGACCGGCCGCGCATTCGATCGTGGGTAGGGTGGGATCATATTGTTTGATTAACTTGATCTCGGGATGTTCGTGGCTGACTTTGAACCGATGTTGCAGAATCAGGAGGGTGCTGGCCAAGCCCTGGTGCAGATCCACGGACTTAAATTCGGATTCATCAAGGCGGGAGAAGTTGCGTAGGGACAGGACGATTTCCTGAATCCGATCGACGCCCATCTTCATCGACGCAATCACCTGGGGAAAGTCGCTCTGCAAGAAGTCAAAGTCGATCGCCGCGAGCATCTGCTGGATCGCGGGATTGGCCGGAATCGTCGCATTGCCTTCAGTCAGGCTCTGTTGGTAGGTCGCGACCAGTTTGAGCAGGTCGTCACTATAGGTTTGGGCGTAGTTGAGATTGCCCTGGATGAAGTTCACGGGATTATTGATTTCGTGGGCAATCCCGGCGACCAATTGCCCGAGGGAAGACATCTTTTCGGTTTGGATCAGTTGGGTTTGGGTGGATTGGAGCTTTTCGAGGGTGCGCTGAATGGTGGCGGCTTGGTCGCGGCTGGCTTGGTATAGGTGCGCCTGCTCGATCGCGCCCGAAACCTGGGCCAATAGATTGCTCAACACCACGCAATAGTCCGCCTCCGGCACCACCCGCGAAAAATATTTCGCCCGATCGCGGGTATTGCCCATGACGATCAGATAGTCCGGGATCGATTGCGATTGTGCCCGAATCGCACAGACGATTGATTCATCTAAGTCCCACAGGGGATTCATTTGCTGCCCCAGTGGTGAACCCGCTGGACTCAACACAAAATCCTGGGCACCGAGTCCATCCCACACCGCGCTGATGATCGGCCCCAGTGGCTCCGTCTCATAGCCTTCCCAGAGCAGTGGCTGAAACGTGGGGTGGGTGGGCCGATGATTCCCGTTCCGGGCGACGGCGTCAACGGGGGCATCCAGCGGGGCCAATACCACACAACATTCGAAATTCAGACCATAGACGACGAAATCGAGGGCGATCGCCAGAATTTCCAAGGGTTCGAAGGTGGTGTTTAACTGCTTGGCGATGTCATTTAGCTGGCGGTAACGCTGGACTTGGCAATCCATTAGGGCTTGGGATTCGATCAGCGATCGTTCCATCCGCGCCAGTTGGGTGACCTGGGTGGTGAGGTGCTGGTTTTGTTGCTCGACTTGCTGGAGGGCGGCCTGCAATCGCGCATTTTCGGTTTCGGTGGTAGTGGTGGTCATGGGCCTATCTACGGTGTGTGGATCGATCAAGTTGTATAGAGTCGAAGCGAAGGGTCGAATTGAGTCGATCGCGGTGATTTTAGTAAATCGCTGCCAGCACGAGGGTGTAGTTGTGGAAGGCATTTTGCGCCCCGATCGGGGCGATTTCGCCATGGCTGTAGAACCCCATCCAGGGCACTGCTGGCCCAATGTCCTGCTGCAATTGAGTTTGCATTGTCTGTTTTTGCTGTTCGGTGAAGACCGATCGGCCCCGGCCATAGCAGTCAAACTGCAAGACGATTTTGGGTGTGCGGCCTTGCAGTTGCTGGTTCAGGTCTTGGGCCAGTTGGGCCGTGCCTTGGACGATTGCGGCTTGGTCGCGCCGCATCACCCAAATTCGGGTGCCTTCCTGGACTTCGGTTTGGAGCATGACGCAGCCCGCAACTTCGTCCTTGCGCGGCAGATAACGAATTGTCATGTCGGCATGTCCGGGCATGGTCAATCCAAAGCAGAATGAGACGATCATCCGGTTCCACTGCTCGATGTCGGTTTCCGTCAGGTATTGGCGCAGTACCTCAAACACGGGCCGATGATCCAATTCGTAGATCAAGTTGCCGTCCGCTTTGGTGATTTCGTAGGCGGTGCCGATCGGGACGCAGCCGTGATTGCTGCTCCAGGCGACTTGGGCTTGGCCCGACAGCAGACTGACGACGGTGCCCTCGGTCAACACTTGATCATCACAAAACTGATAGGTCACCTGCATTTCGGCATCACTGCCCGAGGCTCCGCCGAGGATCGGCAACGGCTGGCTCAAGTTGAGGGTCGATTGCAATCCGGCGGCGAGCCGATCGAAGTTGAGCGTCAGGCCATCGGTGAACAGAAAAAGGGCGATCGCTGCCTCGTCGATGGTGGGTGCAAGCTGTTGGCCGATCGTCTTGCCGACTTGCTCAAAGGACAGGTCAGCATGGGGGACGGCGTAATTGGTGAAGCGCAATTCGTCGGACTGAATCACCATGACGCTGACCGAAAAACTCGATTCATCGGTTTCGCCTTGGGCGATCACGCCTTGGCCGGAGCAGCCGATCAATGGGGCGTGGCCCGTGGCGGCCCGCACGGCAGCCACCAATTTCTCCGGCGCGTAGCCCAGGGAGGCAAACAGCCAAACAAAGTCTGGCTGCGTGATCCCGGCGGCTTTGAGCGCTTGATCGACGGCAGCTTGGGCGGCGCGCACCGGGTGTCGATCGTGACTGATTCCAACGCCAGCTAGGGTTCCCATCGGTAATCTCGCAAATGCTAGGATTGTTCAACTAACTCGAGTCAGCGGGACGTCTGCCCCAAAGCTGGCAAGGGTGATGCGGTATAGTGCTATTCCTAACGTGCCCCAAAGCCGAAAAACCCGAACAATGCGCGCGCTTCCTCGGCTGGATGCCGTTCTCCTCGGCCTTGCGGCGATCGATGCGCGAAGTTATTCCCCCAACTGCACCGAATTCTTAATTATCGATAACCCTTCGGTGATAAGCTAATGAGCGGCGACTAGCCGAAATTGTATTTAAAAAGTCACGCACGAAGTAGGGCGTAAGCATGGTCACCGCAGCAGCAACAAACGGATACATTACACAAGTAATTGGTCCCGTCGTGGACATCAAATTTCCGAGCGGCAAGATGCCCTCGATCTACAACGCCCTGTATATCAAGGCGAAGGACTCTGACGGTCAAGATACGATGATCGCTTGCGAAGTCCAACAACTGTTGGGCGACAACCAAGTTCGCGCCGTCTCGATGCGGGCAACGGAAGGGTTGGTGCGCGGGATGGAAGTCGAGGATACGGGTGCCGCCATCAGCGTCCCCGTCGGTAAGGCCACCCTGGGCCGAATCTTCGACGTGTTGGGCAATCCCGTGGATGAAAAGGGCGATGTCGATCGTTCTAGCACCATGCCGATTCACCGCCCCGCACCCAAACTCACTGAGCTTGAAACCAAAGCCTCGGTGTTCGAAACGGGCATCAAAGTGGTTGACCTGCTGACCCCCTATCGTCGCGGCGGCAAAATTGGCCTGTTCGGCGGTGCGGGCGTGGGCAAGACCGTGATCATGATGGAGTTGATCAACAACATTGCGACCAACCACGGCGGCGTGTCGGTGTTTGCGGGCGTGGGCGAACGCACCCGTGAAGGCAATGACCTGTACAACGAAATGATCGAGTCCGGCGTGATCAACGTTGACAACCCCAGCGAATCGAAAATCGCGCTGGTGTACGGTCAGATGAACGAGCCGCCCGGTGCCCGGATGCGCGTCGCGCTGTCCGGTTTGACCATGGCCGAGTACTTCCGTGACGTGAACAAGCAAGACGTGTTGCTGTTCGTGGACAACATTTTCCGCTTCGTCCAAGCGGGCGCTGAAGTGTCCGCACTGTTGGGCCGGATGCCTTCCGCTGTGGGCTACCAGCCGACCTTGGGCACGGACATGGGTGACTTGCAAGAGCGAATTGCGTCCACTACCGAAGGTTCGATCACGTCGATTCAGGCCGTTTACGTGCCAGCGGATGACTTGACTGACCCCGCTCCCGCGACGACCTTTG
>JANOQX010000115.1:0-5683 GCA_031415035.1 Cyanobacteria bacterium VAR_4_metabat_243 | reverse complement strand
GGCGTTTTCCCGCACTCCGACGGGTATCAGCTAAATCGGAGAAGGCTTCGACAATCGCAAGTTGGGACATGAAACCCTCGGATTTAGGCCAGATTAGTTAACCAGCATATCACTGTCTAGATAAGAATGAAATAGCCCTGCCACTACCCCGTAGCTGGGCCGCCAAATCCTGAACCTTTAACGCCGCTCTGTCAACATTCCCCGGATTACTATCTCTAAGCATCAGATAGTCCTGTTCCCTCACACGCAGCCCATGGCCCGCAAAGAAAAACCACAAATTATCGCTCGGTTTAAGGAAAGGCGCAGCAAAACGCCGATCCAAAAAATTGGTCAACTCCCCAAATGTCGGCTCTGCTGAAGATGATCCCCCCTCATCAGCCGGAATCGGGTCGGCACCCTTCGCAAAAAAGTAAACCTGCTTAAACTTCAGCTCTCGGAAGAAATCCCGCACTGATTCGGCATCCCGCTCGGCATAGTCCAACGGCAGCAGATTGCTATTCTTATTCACCCCCACCACGATCGCCCAATTCTGAGCCTTCTGATCCATCTTCCTACTTCCGCGTAAATTTCAGCTTGATTCCACCCTTGGCACCCGCCTTCCCGCCATTCCCCAAAATTCCCAACTGCCCCTCCCCATTCACCTCCACTGTCATCTCAATCTCATCCAAGTGCAACCGGGTGTCCGGTCGTTGCTGCTCCACTTGCTGCTCCGCCTGATCAAACACCAACCCCACTAGCCCCACTAGCTTATCCACCTGCCGCTTTAAACGCTCCGCAGGCACCTCCACCAATTCCTGGACTTGCCCCACCAATTCCCGCTTCGCAGCCCCAAACTGCGGTCCAATATCCCGACCATCCCGCGCCCCTGATTGCGGCTCCAGTGGTGACTTGATCGACTCTATAAAAAAGACAATTGATTGGTCATCCACGATTATTTTTCCTAATATTTCTAGTCAATTAAATATTTTTCCGATTATGCAGCAATTTCCTAGAATTCACTCAGGGGAACTGCGTAAGTTCTGTTATCTACAAAATTTGAGCTACGACTGGATGATTAAAGGATGAGATGATTTGAGATCATGCTGGGCTTAGAGGTCACCGGAAACCGCCTTCCGTGATATTGCAGAGGTAAGGAAAGAGACGAACTCCTATGGCTAGGAAGCCTTTCGGCCCCGTTTCTTGGTTTGATTGGACGGTAGCGTTGCCAGGAAGTGCGCGATCGTTCGTTGATGGGCGATTGGATCACCACGATGCCGATACCAATCCTTGAGCAAATCGGCGTGATACACCACTTCGCCGCCATCATGTTGCCAATGGATGCCGTCGAGTAACGTGCTGTCTGGCCCAACCCGCCAACGATCGAGGGTTTTCCAATGTTTGCAGACCAGTTTGGCAGCATCGTGTTTGTCGATCCATTCGGGTGTGACGGTTGGGGCTTCGAGTCGATCGAGTTTATGGTTCAGCGCATCGAGGAGGGATTCGGTGCGTTGCATGAGGGCGATCGCTTGTTGGAGTATGGCGATTGGGTCTTGGCTCATGGGGCGATACCAGGATAGTGGACGATTAATTCGACTCGGTGGGATAGTTGGCCAACCGGGGCAGCCTTGGTTTTAGGGGTTGGGCATTGTCAGCAGTCATGCTGGATTGGGTTTGACTAACCTGGACAACCTGGACGACTGGTTCACTAAGATTGAGTGGGTTGACGATCGGTGTTGGAGAATTGGGGACGGTTTGTTCAATCGGATTAAGGTTCTCCGAGTCGGCCTGAGTTGGGTCAATGACTTCTGTGGGTGGGTTTTCGGCAGTGGCCAACCATGGCGGGTGCGGTTGTCCCAGGTTGTCCTGGTCGTCCGTCGATCGCACCCAAACGCGCATTCGGCGACCATTGACCGTTTTCCGGGCCGCGTGAAATCCTAACTCACGAAGAATTGCCGCAACGCGCATTTCATCGGCTTTTCCTTGCCGTCCCACTTCGATTTGGAGCGCATTTTCGAGAATATTAGCGGTTAAAACTGTGTCCCGATCGCCGAGGAAGTCGCTAATGGGTTTGAGCCAGGGGTCGGATTGCTGGTAGTCCTGGGCGATCGCTTCGGCGGCGATCGCTTCTAATTGCGTGGGATGCCAGCGTTCACCGGATTTGTAGAGGGCGACGGCGGCGGCCCAGATGCGATCTTTTTCTTGTTCGAGTTGGGTAATGTCGATCGGTTTACATACGTGAATGACCCAGAATCGCCGATTGCCTGTGGGGTCATTGAGAAAGCCATCTTCGTTCGTGGAAGCCCCGAACACATTGGCGCGTGGCAATTCTTCGACCAAACGACCGTAGGGCTTGCGGAGTGCATCAGTCCGGGCGGTGATAAAGGCTTTGAAGGCACTGACATCTTTTTTGCGGAAGATTGCTTCCAGTTCCGACAGTTCAATAATCCAGGCGCTGTGCAGTTTCATCAATTGGTCTTTGTCGTTGGCCGTCGCGGCAATACCGTCGTCGAACCAGCCATTGGCAAGCGTATTGAAGAAACCGGATTTGCCCCAGCCCTGTTTGCCTTGGAGCACGAGGATGTAGTCGGCTTTGCAGCCCGGTTGGAAGGCTCTGGCCACGGCGGAAATGAGCCAGCGTTTGAGGAAGGCATCCGCCATTGGTTGCCGATCGCCCAAATATCGATCGGCAAAACCCGTCAGAATTTGCGTGTCGTTGCCATGCTGGGCATGAACGGATTCCAGGTAGTCAATCACGGGTGAGTAAGGACGGCGTTCGGCCAGCAATGTCAGAATATCTTCGATTTGTTCGCGCCTGCCGCCCAGGTCGAGATTGTGTTCTAGGGCCAGGATGAGTTGCGCCTTGGTGATGTCGAATGGTTTGCCGTCGAGTTCAATTCGGTTTTTGAGCATATTCAGTCGTAGTCGATCGCCGAGTTTATTTTCGACATACCGGAAATCTCGCACCAAGCGCGAACTGGATACTTGGTTGGGTTCTGGTGCTGTGACTTCGATCGGAACAGTGCGAGATCGCTTTTGCCAAGCGTCAATACAGTTGGCGATCGCGGTTTTTGTCAGTGAAGGCATGAGATTGTCGGCTGCCGCACTGGCCCAAATTGCGGCTGATTCTTTGGCACAAATGGGTGGATGACACCGTGAGCAATAGGATTCAAACAGTGTGATCGCTGGTGAATTGGATGATTGCCCGATCGTTTTCAAATAGCATTCAGTGCCGATTAAATTTCGGGCAAGTTTTGCGCCGCCTGTGTTGCGATGGCCTTCTGATGCGCCGTTTTGCAGCAATGCCCGATCGTCGTGGGTTAAACAGATTTCCAGTGGAAGTGGGGTTTGCGGCGAATTATTGGTCGATCGTTGCTGGTGTGGCACGATCGCGCGGAGTTCGTCATAGCTGTAGCATTGGTCGGAACGATGGACGATCGTTGAAAGTTGTCCTGTACCCGGATGGATAAAACCAGCCAGACGCATTACTCGCGAGGGATTTTTGATACTGCGATCGGCGTCGGAAAATGCTAATAAATCGGCTTGAAGGGTGCGCCATTGAGTGATGTCGCAGTCCGATTGCAAACGCCAGTAGGAGTGAATTGACTTGCCGCCCGTATCAATCTGAATGGTTGGCTGTGGTAATCCCAAGGTTTCCCACAGGCCAATCTGCATAGCCTTTTCGAGGTCATCATGCTCAAAAAACACGACTCGCCCCAAGCGCACATCCACATCTTTGTGACCCTGGCCGTTCACGACAAAGTAAACACCATAGTCTTGGGCTTGGAGTCGATGTAGATCATCCCAGGGCAACTGGTCGATCGTGCCTTGGAAATTTCGCGCCCGTCCCTTATTTTTGGGGAAGCATCGTAGGTAGATTGGCGTGGATTGACCATAACCCAGTGCTTCCAGATGGGCGATCGCTTGTTGTTGGTTGATATTCATGGGGTCTCCTCCTGTGCGTGAGGCACAAGTCATTCATCCTGTTCAAACAGTTCAAATCGGCCATAGGCGGTATCGGTCCGTGTCACTGGGGCAGGCGGTTGAATTGGGTTTAGAGGGGCGACGATTGGTGATGTCGGCGCAATGTGTTGAACTGTTGGGGCATAGGTCATCAGTGGATGGTCTAAATCAAAGTCCCGGCAGAGTTCATCGATGTAGCGCACGAGTTGTTGAATCGAATATTGGGCGGTGCGTTTGGCCAAAACGGGATTGGTTTGCGCCCGCGCATAGGGCAAAAATCGGGTCAGGATGCAGTCATTGGCCATGACCTTCCCCTGGTCGATCGTCCAGACTGGACTCCGCAAAAGGTACTGGTAAACTTCACCTTCGGATGTACTCAAATTTGGGTGGAAGGAGAACTCGATTCTTTGCTGGTCGGCGGTGCCCTTGGGCGCTTTGGGGCGCGGCGGCGATTTACGTCGAGGCATGATGGATTACCTCCCAAGGGGCGATGATTGGATTTGGTTGAGTCTTGCAGACATGGCTTTATGCAGTCCCAGCGCATCCGCAAATCGAGCGGGGAGCGATCGGTTTGTCTTGAGGTCGAATTCATCGGGATATTGACCAAAGATTTTCTGCAATTCCTTCCAAAGTGCCTCGCCGATATAGGTGGCGGAAATATCGGTGTTTTTCAGCCAAGGCCCGATCGTCTCCGAAATTAAGTAAAACCCACCCCCACCGATAATCACATTGACATCGCCTGGTGGGATTTTGGCTTTGAGATGGGACTGAATCGCATTTGCATACTTCTCTAAAACGGCTGGAACCAGATCGCCAATTTCGACGAGTTGATTGCCTGGAACGCGAACCCGACCAGTCTTTTGAAAAACGGCCTGAATCAAATCTGGTAGCGCGATCGGCGGACCGATTGATTTCTTGAGCATCTCGGCAAATTGATAGAATCCTGGCCCATCCGAACTGGATAGAGCCGGATTGATTTTGCCGCCGCGATAGAGCACCACCGACGTATTGCGTTCACCCAGCATCACGACCGGAATATCAATGCGCATGGGGTTAACCCCGCTTTTTTCCAGCGCCACGGCATGGGAGGCGAATAATCCTGCGCCCTCGGTGGAAACTTTAAGATCAAGCTGACAGGCCACAGTTTCCCCCCGAAATTGAAATGCGGCGGCGGCTTGAGTGATGGCTTGCAGATGTTCAGTCCGATCGGGCCGATGGATCTCATCACGGGGCAATAGCAAACCAACGTGGGCCAAGAATTCAGCTTCAATGCCCAATCGATCGGCAACCAGTCCCAGCACGATCAAGATACGGGGTAGCAAGTCATCCCACTTGGATAGCTCATGGTATTGCCGCCCGGATAAATCGGCAGCAAATTCACCAGCGGCATAAGTCATTCCATCAACTTCGACCCAGGCCGAACGAAATGGGTCATCGCCATACTCATACATCTGTGCGGCAATGCGATCGGCCCCAATGGCACTGACTAATTGTGGTCGGAGGGCCAATGGTACGGGTTGGCCTTGCGCTCCGGTATACATCACCTTGAATAGTGACGAGCCTAAATCGATCGCGATGACGATCGACGTTGAACTTCTGGACATATTTAACCTCTGAGAATACTGATGTAAGCGAGTTTCAGCTAGATGTAAACGATTGCCAATTCCAGTAATCGACAATCGCTATCTAAGCAACTGCACGGATCGACGAATGCTAATCAGTAAGCCTCGGAACGATAATTCCA
>JANOQX010000114.1:0-66164 GCA_031415035.1 Cyanobacteria bacterium VAR_4_metabat_243 | reverse complement strand
TCGACCAAAGTCGGCTCCATCACATCCATCCAAGCCGTTTACGTGCCAGCGGATGACTTGACTGACCCCGCTCCCGCGACGACCTTTGCGCACCTGGACGGCACCACCGTGTTGTCCCGTGGTTTGGCGGCGAAGGGAATTTATCCCGCTGTGGATCCCTTGGATTCCACTTCGACGATGCTTCAGCCGAGCATTGTGGGCGCGGATCACTATGACACTGCACGGGCTGTTCAGTCCACGTTGCAGCGTTATAAGGAATTGCAGGATATCATCGCAATTCTGGGTCTGGATGAATTGTCGGAAGAGGATCGCTTGATCGTTTACCGTGCCCGCAAAGTCGAGCGCTTCCTGTCACAGCCGTTCTTCGTGGCGGAAGTCTTCACGGGTTCGCCTGGGAAGTACGTCAGCCTTGAGAAGACGATCGCGGGCTTCAAGAAGATCTTGGCGGGTGAGTTGGATGATCTGCCGGAGCAGGCATTCTACTTGGTCGGCGACATCGACGAAGCGATCGCCAAGGGTGCCAAGATGAAGGCCGAAGGCAAGTAAATGTCAGGGTTGGAACAGGCACGATCGCCCCGGTGTGATGGTGCCTGTTCGCCTGTTTATAGCAATTCGAGGAAGCGACAATGGCATTAACTGTGCGGGTAATTGCCCCGGATAAAACCGTTTGGGATGCCCCGGCGGATGAAGTGATTTTGCCGAGTACCACTGGGCAATTGGGAATTTTGACGGGTCACGCGCCGATGCTGACTGCCCTGGAAACAGGCGTTTTGCGCGTGCGTGGGGCCGATAAAACTTGGGTGCCGATCGCGCTGATGGGCGGCTTTGCGGAGATCGAGAACAACGAAGTGACGATCTTAGTGAATGGGGCTGAACGGGGCGACACGATCGACCTTGAGAAAGCAAAGGCCGTCTTTTCGGATGCCGAATCGCGGTACAACAAAGCCCAGAATGGGTCGAACCGTGAGGAGTTAATTACCGCAACGCAGGAATTTAAGCGGGCCAGAGCCAGGGTTCAAGCCGCTGGTGGCAACGCTTAGATTCGAGATTGGTTGAATTTTCACAAAAAAGGGCAGTTGCAATGCAACTGCCCTTTTTTATGGAATCGCGATCGTCAATCGAAGAGCATGCTTGAAAAGTCTGATCGGTTGTCGCAAAGGCCACGATCCCCCTAAATCCCCCTTAAAAAGGGGGACTTTGAATCCAGTTCCCCCCTTTTTAAGGGGGGCTAGGGGGGATCGTGGCCCTTGCACACGACAGTCGATGCCTTTTAAAGGCATCACACTAACAACGACCGCGCAACATCTGCGCCATTTCGTTGATCTTTGGAGCCATCTCCAGCGCGACTTCCTCGGTGATCCGGCCTTCTTCGTAGAGTTTGTACAAGGCTTGGTTCATCGTACACATCCCGTCGAAGCCACAGTTCGGCATGATCTGCTCGATTTCGTCGAGGTCGCCGCGTCGGATGTAATCCTTAATCGCGTCGGTGTTGATCATGATGTCGTGGAAGGCAGCGCGTTTGCCGTCGGTGGTGCGACACAGTCCTTGGGAAATCACCGTGACCAATGATTCCGCCAAGGCCACCCGCATCGCGGGCTGCTCGTCCGGTTGGTACATCCCTAGCACCCGCTCGATCGTCTTGACGGCGCTGTTGGTGTGCAGCGTGCCCATGACCAAGTGACCCGTTTGGGCCGCTTTGAGCGCGGTGTTGATAGTTTCGCGATCGCGCATTTCGCCGACCAGGATGCAGTCGGGATCTTCCCGTAGGGCCGCTTTCAACGCACTGTCGAACAGGCGGGTGTTGATCCCGACTTCACGGTGCTTGATCAAGCATTTGCGGCTCTTGTGGACAAATTCGATCGGGTCCTCGATCGTGATGATGTTTTTGGTCATCGTGCTGTTCATGTAGTCCACCATGGCGGCCATGGTCGTGGACTTACCGGAACCCGTTGGCCCCGTAATCAGAATCAACCCCTTGTGATAGTGGCAAACATCGCGGAACACCGGCGGCAAGCCCAATTGCTCACAGGTGAGGATCTTCATCGGAATCAATCGCAGCACCATCGAAGGGCCATGGAGTGAATCGAAGACGTTGATCCGGACGCGAGCGAAGTCGTACTGCGTCGCGCCGTCAAAGTCCAAGGTGTCTTCAAACCGCTCGATTTCGGCGGTGGAGAGGATTTCTTGGAGCCAGCTGTAGAAGGTTTCTTTGGTGACTTCGGGCCACTCGGTCATAGCGATTTCACCCCGATCGCGGAAGCGTGGCACTTCGCCGACGCCGACGTGGACATCAGAAAAGCCTTTGTCATAGGCCATCCGCACGACGGTGGCCAAGGTCGGGGCACCGGGCGATGGCTTATGGGCCATCGAGGCAAAGGGTGAGGCCGCCGGGCGATGGGCCGGAACGGCAGCGGGCACCGCTGCGGGCGTGAGTGGCATGGTTTGGGCGGCAGTTTGCGGGGTGACTTGGGGCATCGGCATGGCAGCCAATTCCGTCACCGGGCCAGCATCTTGACTGGTGGGCCGAGGCGGCAATGGTGGCAACCCCGGCGGTGATAGTCGAGTCAAATCTTGGGTATGGGTATGGCGATCGGGCATTCCGGGTGGATTGAGCCGAGTCGCCTCACTCGTATCGCGCACTCCCGCAGCGGCAGTGCGCAAGGGAGGTGGCGGTGCCGCAGGCACACGCGGGACGGAAATCGAGGGACGCTGTTCTGATGTCATAACGCAACTTTAGTTCTGTGGAGAAGCCCAGGAAAGCCATAACGATCGCAACTCCCAACGGCTGGTAAAACCGGATACGGGAATGCGCCATTACTTATATTCCAGAATTGACCAACTGACAGTTGCAATACTCAGTAGGAGTGCGGAATTGGGCGAGGGATCGAGGTGCGAATGACGATGGCGTTAAGGCGAAAATGCGGATGAATCGGCGATCGGCCAGCGTTCGACTAGCTTTTCTCCGTGAGCAACACCTGGACGGCTTTGGCAAATTGCGGATCGGCGGGTGTCCCAATCTTCTTGTTGTCCTGGGAAAGCACCTTGCGTTGGGCGTCGGTCAATTCAATTTTCACATCGGGGTCGATGCCATGTTTGTTGATGTCGCGGCCATTGGGGGTGAGATAGTGGGCGATCGTCACGGCCATGGCGGATTGTTCGTTGTCGCTGCGGATCGGCAGGACGGCTTGGACGAGGCCCTTGCCAAAGGTTTTGGTGCCGATGATCTTGCTGCGGCCATTGTCTTGGAGCGCCCCGGAGAGGATTTCGCTGGCGCTGGCGGAACCGCCATCAACGAGGACGACCATGGGCTTTTTGGTGAGGGCGGAGTTGTCGGCGGTTTCGCGGTTTGGCTCGCCCTTGCGGGTCACGGTGGAGACAATCCCACCTTGATTAATAAACATCTTGGCAATATCGACGCTGGCGTTCAATAGCCCACCGGGATTCGATCGCAGATCCAGGACGTAGCCTTTAATCGGCTTCTGCTCCAGGGCGCGCACCGCATCGGCCATCTCCCCGATCGCGGGCTGGCTAAACTGCACCAGGCGGATATAGCCAATCTGATTGCCATCGGCTTCCTGGACGCGGTACTTGACCGGGTGGATCTCGATCTTGGCCCGGTTCATTGTGTAGTCGATCGATTGCTTGCCGCGTCGGACGGTGAGTTTGATTTTGGTGCCGACTGCGCCTCGGATCAGTTGGACGGCTTGTTTGTCGTCCATGCCAGTGGTGGTGGTATCGTCAATTTTGGTGATCACATCCTGGGATTGGATGCCTGCTTGTGCGGCTGGGCTGCCTTCGATCGGGGCGACCACGACGAGTTCCTTGGTCTTCTCATCCACGGCGAGCTGAATCCCGACGCCGCTGAGTTCGCCGGAGGTATCGATCCGCATATTGCTGTACTCATCCGGATCCATGAAGCGCGTGTAGGGATCGTTGAGCTTCTTCAACATTTCGCGGGAGGCGTCGTAGGCGGCCTTGCGATTGTCGTATTTGCGGCTGAGAAAATCTTTGCGTACGGCGACCCAGTCATTGCCGCTGAAGGTGCCATCGACGAACTGCGACTGGACGATCGTCCAAACCTCATCCACCACTTCCTTGGGGCTATCTTGGGCCAGCATCGGCGGGACTTTGCTCGGCCCCCCATACGCGCCCCAGCCGATCGCCACAACGCCGCTGACGGCAATGGCAGTCGCGCTCAAAATCAATGCCTGTTTGATCAAAGCCATACGCCGAACGTCCGAAGGGGGTCTGAGAATTATGCTCAATCTAACACAGGCCAGGCCGGATGATCCGGATCACTGACCCGAATCATCCTTAATCGGGATTGACAGGATTACACCGCTTCGGGATCGACCCAGCGACCATCGGCTTTGATCAGATCAATCAGTTCGCTCACCCCGTCCGCCTCGGGCACTCGCTTGATTTCTTCCTTGCCGCGATAGAGCGAAATCGTTCCCGGCGTTTTGCCCACATAGCCGTAGTCGGCATCGGCCATTTCCCCTGGCCCGTTGACGATACAGCCCATGACGGCGATGTCGAGTCCGACTAGGTGGTTGGTGGCATTGCGGACTTTATGCAGCACTTCTTCGAGGTTAAATAGCGTCCGGCCACAGGAAGGGCAGGCGACGTATTCCACCATGGTTTTGCGCAGGCCGAGGGATTGCAGAATGCTGTAGCAGACGGGGATTTCCTTCTCGGGGGCTTCGGTCAGGGAGACCCGAATCGTATCGCCCAAGCCCATGGCCAGCAACGTGCCAATCCCGGCGGTGGACTTGATCCGGCCATATTCGCCATCGCCCGCTTCGGTGACGCCCAGGTGTAGGGGATAATTCATCCCGACGGCATCCATCCGATCGGCCATCAATCGATAGGCCGCAATCATCACGGGCACCCGCGACGCCTTCATCGAAATCACGATGTTATGGAAATCCAGGGATTCGCAAATCTGGATAAACTCCATCGCCGATTCCACCATGCCTTCCGGCGTGTCCCCATAGGTAAATAGCATCCGCTCGGACAGGGAGCCATGGTTGACCCCGATCCGCATCGCCTTGCCCTGATCGCGCAGGGAAACCACCAGTGGCTCCAGGGTCTCGCGGATCTTGTCGCGGATTTCGGCAAATTCGGTGGCGGTGTATTCGGTGCGATCGTCCACGGGTTTCTCAAATACATAGAGACCGGGATTAATCCGCACCTTATCGACGTGCTTCGCCACTTCCAGGGCGATCTTCATGCCATTGTGATGCACGTCGGCCACGAGGGGCACATCTTGGTAGGTGGCCTTGAGTTTGGCCCGAATTTCTGCTAGAGCCTTGGCGTGGCCGATACTGGGGACGGTGACGCGGACAATCTCGCAGCCAATCTCATGCAGGCGGCGAATCCCGGCCACCGACCCATCAATATCGAGGGTATCTTCATTGATCATCGACTGCACCACCACCGGAGCATTTCCCCCGATCGTGATGTTGCCGACTTGCACCGGGCGCGTGACGCGGCGGCGGATCGTGGTTTCGATGGGCGGGGCGATCGTGGGTTCAGCGGCAACGGGGTTGGGCAGGGTCGGCATGGGTAGCGCTCGATGGAAAACTATCTTCAGATTGCCATAGATCTGGGGATCTTGGGGTCGGGACTTGCGATCAATTTAGACGGTCGGCAGTCGGTGATCCCCTAAGCCACCGTTTGCAGCGGCGGCACGATCGCCAACCGTGATTCCTGCCGCACCGAGCCAGTCATCGCCGCATTTTGCAACTGCATAAAGGCTTGAAAATCCTCCCGATCGTATTTTTGTGAGAGCATCCGGCGCAGTTGGTCTTCGGCTTCGATCGAAAGAAACCCAGTGCTGAGCACTTGTTGTACGACTTCACGAATTTGCATGAGCTTACATCCCGGAGCAGGCGAATGGCATCGAATGATCGCGTATCAGGCGGAAATACCCCCTGCATATATCTACGTCCACAAGGGTGAACAAATGCAGGATTGGACAGGGATGTGACGATCGAAAATTGACGACGGAACGATTAGGGGCGAGAAAATTTTTGAGGACAGGTAAATTCGTGACTTGCGTCGGAATTTCTGATAAGCGGCAACTGTTATAGGTAAGAATGATAGATTCGCAGGGGGACGTGGGATTGTGTCACAGATCACAAACCGCTGTTATCATTTGACACACCAATCCTTGCGGTGCACTGGGTTTGAGTTTCAGCGGTTTCGAACGGTTTTTTAGCAGGCGTTTAGGCGCGGGGCGGCGACATGGGGATATTGGTTGTGCGATCGTTGCGCAAGGATTTTGGGATTAAGGAAATCCTGCGGGACGCGAGTTTTAGCATGGAGAGTAGCGATCGGGTCGGCCTGATCGGCACCAATGGCTCGGGCAAATCGACTTTGCTGAAGATGTTGGCGGGGCTGGAGCCAGCCGATAGTGGGGCGATCGAGTCGGGCAATGGCGTGCGTTTGGTGTATTTGCCGCAGCAGCCGGAGATGGACCCGGAGCATACGGTGCTGGAACAGGTGTTTGCCGATAGTGGCGCGGCGATGACGCTGGTGCGGGAGTATGAGGCGCTTTCCGATCGTCTGGAGAAACACTACGACGAGGCGCTGCTGGATCAATTGGCGGTCTTGAGTGAGCGGATGGATGCGATGGGCGCATGGGAATTGGAAACCCAAGCCAAGATCGTCCTGAGTAAATTGGGCATTGAAGATCTTGATGTCAAGGTCGGGACGCTCTCGGGGGGCTATCGCAAGCGGATCGCCATCGCAGCGGCCTTAATCGCCGAACCGGATGTGCTGCTGATGGACGAGCCGACCAACCACTTGGATGCGAATTCGGTGGAATGGCTGCAAACTTACCTGGGCCGCTATCCGGGCGCGTTGTTGCTGATTACCCACGATCGGTATTTCCTGAATCAGGTGACCAACCGCATCCTGGAAATCGATCGGGGCGATCTGTACAACTACGACGGCAACTATTCCTATTATTTGGAGAAAAAAGCCGAAGCCGAGGCCTCCACTGCCAGCACCCAGCAAAAACTCAAGGGCGTCCTGCGGCGCGAACTGGCTTGGCTCCAGCGCGGGGCGAAGGCTCGCAGTACGAAGCAAAAGGCGCGGATCGATCGGATCGGCGACATGCGCGAACGGGAATTTAAAGAAACCCAAGGCAAAGTGGAAATCTCCACCGTCGGTCGGCGGATCGGCAAGAAAGTCGTCGAACTGGAAAACATCACCAAGTCCTACGACGATCGGGTGCTGATCCAGGACTTTTCCTACCTGTTCAATCCCGACGATCGGATCGGGATCATCGGCGGCAACGGCGCGGGCAAATCGACCTTGATGAATATCATCACGGGCCGGATCGAGCCGGACGCGGGGAAGGTAGAGATCGGCAGCACGATTCACTTTGGCTATTTCGATCAGCATTCCGATGACTTGGAAGATGCGAAATATGCCGAGCGGCGGGTGCTGGACTACCTCAAAGAAGTGGCGGAGCTAGTCAAAACCAATGACGGCTCGATCATTACGGCGTCGCAGATGTTGGAGCGGTTCTTATTCGAGCCGAATATGCAATATGCCCCGATCGGGAAACTTTCCGGGGGCGAAAAGCGGCGGTTATTCTTGCTCAAGGTGCTGCTGGGATCGCCGAATGTGCTGATTCTGGATGAACCGACGAACGATCTGGATGTGCAGACGCTGTCGGTGCTGGAGGAGTATCTGGAGGGATTCAATGGCTGTGTGATTGTGGTGTCGCACGATCGCTACTTCCTCGATCGCACGGTGCAGACGATCTTCGAACTGCAACCCGGCGGCAATATCCAAAACTACCCCGGCAACTATTCCGTCTATCTGGAATGCAAAAAAGCCGAAGCGATCGAGGAGAAACAAGCGGCTGCGGGCACCAAAAAAGCGGCAGCTCCGGCGAATGTTGCCGTCGCCCCCACGGAAAAGGCCCGCAAGCTGTCGTTTAAGGAAAAGCGCGAGTACGAAGACCTCGAAGTCGCCATCCCCAAACTCGAAGCCGACAAACTCGCCTTAGAGAAAACGCTGTACGAACAGCCCCCCGAAGGCTATAGCGACGTGAAGAAGATGACCGATCGACTGGCCTATTTGGAAAAGGAAATCGCGCGATCGACCGATCGGTGGATCGCATTGGCGGAGTTGGTGGGGTAACCAAAAACGTGGAAGCGGTGGGCCGTGCCCACCCTACGATGGGATGAAAATTGTCGGGTGGGCACGGCCCACATCACCTCAACTGGCGATCGGTTGAGGTGATACATTCAATTTGGTCGTCGTCTAATAAGCGTCTTGCAATTCGTAGAAGTCGGGGGACACGTAATCCTTGCGCAACGGATAACCCACCCAATCTTCGGGCATCAGAATCCGCTTCAGATTCGGGTGACCTTCGTAGATAATGCCGTACATATCGTAGGATTCGCGCTCTTGCCAATCCGCCGATGGCCAGATCCAATAGACCGAAGGTACCTTCGGGTCGGCCCTTGGCAAGTAAACCTTGATCCGCATTTCATCCGGCTTCTCGGCGTTATCCGTCAGCTTGACCAAGTGGTAAAAACTGACGAGATCGCTACCCGGTGCCACGTCATAGGCTCCCTGACATTGGAGATAGTTAAACCCGTGGGCGTAGAGTGCCGTGGCGAAGGGTAGCAATAGCGCCCGATCGATTTTCAGCAGCTCGATCCCATCGGCGTCCATCCCTTCAAATTCATGGTCAAACCCCTGGCTGGTCAACCATTTCGAGGTTTTACCCGCTTCGACGATCGCCACAGTTTCGGCGGCTGGGGGCGTGGCTGGGGTTTCGGCGGGGGTGGGGGTGATTTCTTCAGCCACGAGTTAGGCCTCCTGTTTCTCAATCGCGGGCAGGGCGGAGACGGGCATCCCCATGGCTTCCATCAGTTCACGCGGGGGTGCCTGACGGGTGGCCGATTGCAGGTACACGCCATCAACGATCGTTGGGACGGTCTTCATCGTGTGGGTGGTGCTGTAATAGCGGTGGGTTTGGCGGATTTTGCCACGCTCTTGGATGGAGTCGTTGGCGACTTTTTTGCGCAGTTTGATAATCGCGTCGATGATCGCTTCGGGCCGGGGCGGGCAACCGGGCAGATAGACATCCACCGGAATCAGCTTGTCCACACCGCGCACGGCGCTGGGCGAATCGACGCTGAACATTCCACCCGTAATCGTGCAAGCGCCCATGGCGATCACATATTTTGGTTCGGGCATCTGCTCATAGAGCCGCACCAAGGCTGGGGCCATTTTCATGGTGACGGTGCCAGCGGTGATGATCAAGTCGGCTTGGCGCGGGGTCGATCGGGGGACAAGGCCAAACCGATCGAAGTCAAACCGCGAACCGAGCAACGCCGCAAATTCGATGAAGCAGCAGGCCGTGCCGTAGAGCAGCGGCCAGAGGCTGGACAGTCTGGCCCAGTTATAGAGGTCATCGACGGTGGTGAGGATGACGTTTTCCGACAGTTCTTGAGTTACTTCCGGGCGTTGTACCGGATTCATTAATTGATCGCTCATGACCACTCCAGTGCGCCTTTACGCCACGCATAAACCAAACCCACGACGAGAATGGCAATAAAGACCAATGCTTCAATAAATGCCAGTAATCCCAGTTGATTGAACGCCACGGCCCAGGGATACAGGAAGACGGTTTCCACGTCAAAGATCACAAAGACCAGCGCAAACATATAGTAGCGAATGTTGAACTGAATCCAGGCACCGCCCACGGGTTCCATGCCGGATTCGTAGGTGGTGCGCCGTTCCGGGCCGCGCCGACTTGGGCGTACTAGCCGCGATGCGGATAGCGCCAGTAAGGGGACGAAGCTACAGATTAGCAAGAAGCCCAAAAAATATTCATAGCCACTTAAGACAAACACGGGCGACCTCACCGGGATTATTCGCTTTTTGATTATAAGCGGGTTCGTTACTGGGTGGAACGTCGATGTGGTCAATGCGATCGGATCGATTGGGCGATCGCATCGATTGTCTCCTCAGCCCCAGCCGCTTTGCGTTCGCTGTAGCGATCGACGAGATAATCGACTTCGGGCCGCAGTAGCAAGGTGAATTTGTACAATTCTTCCATTACGTCGATCACCCGATCGCGGTAGGCGGAGTCCTTCATCGTGCCGTCTTCATGGAATTCTTCGTAGGCTTTGGCGACGGAGGATTGGTTGGGGATGGTGAACATCCGCATCCAGCGACCCATGAGGCGTAGGGTATTGACGGCGTTGAAGGACTGGGAACCGCCGCTGACTTGCATCACGGCGAGGGTGCGGCCTTGGGTCGGACGAACGGAGCCGATCGTTAGGGGTATCCAGTCGATTTGGGTTTTCATTACGCCGGAGATTTGGCCGTGCATTTCGGGACTCGACCAGACCTGGGCCTCCGACCAGAGGCTGAGGGCGCGCAGTTCTTGGACTTTGGGGTGGGTGTCGGGGACAGTGCCATGGAGCGGTAATTCGCGCGGATCGAAGAATTTGGTTTCCGCGCCGAGGGTTTGCAGGATGCGGGCGGCTTCTTCGGCGAGGAGGCGGCTGTAAGCCCGATCGCGCAGGGAGCCGTAGAGCAGGAGGATGCGGGGGGGATAGTGCATGATGATTTGATCCAATTAATTCAACGCCGCAATCAATTTTTCCACCCGATCGCGCACTTCATTTCGCACCCGAGGAAAAATCTCCGGTTGCTCCGCCGGATCATCCAATTGCCAATCGTCGAAAACTTCCCGCCCCACCCATTCCGGTGGCAAATTCACCCCACAGCCACAGAGCGAAATCACCACATCAAAGTCCTCCGGTTGGAATTCTGCCAAAGCATTTGAGGTTTGCTGACTAATGTCGATGCCGATCGCGTTCATCGTGGCGATCGCCTCGGGCCTGACCTGACTCGCTTCCAACCCCGAGCTTGTCACCGTAATTTTTCCCGCACCCAATTGCTTCGCAAAGCCTTCGGCCATTTGCGATCGGGCGGAATTTTTCTTGCAGACGAACATGACGCGCTTCATGGGGATTGCTCCTAAATGGGTTAGTTAGCTTCATCGTGGAAGTTGTCGGAAAGCTGGCGATACACCAGCACAGCCAGTTGGGCACCGAGGATTGGGGCCAGCCAATAGAGCCAATGATGTTGCCATTGGCCACTAAATAATGCGGGGCCAAGGGATCGAGCGGGGTTCATGCTGGCTCCGGTGATGGGACCCATGCAGGCCGCTTCGACCCCGACGGTGAGGCCGATCGCCATGCCCGCAAAGCCGATATGCGCCCGCCGATCGAGTCCGGTGCCAAAAATCACCAACATCAAAATAAAACTCAGCACGGTTTCGAGCACAAACGCCTGGAACCACTGGTTTTGGGATGGCGAGGTGCCGCCCAGGTTGCCGATCGGGCCGAGGCTGAATCGCAGTAGACCGGATGCGGCGATCGCGCCCAGACATTGGGCCAGGATATAGGGCAGCACCCGGTTTTTCGGTAGGACGCCGCTGGTGTAGAAGGCCAGGGTGACGGCGGGGTTGAAATGCGCACCGCTGATGTAGCCGAAGCTATAAATCATCGCGGCAACGATCGCGCCGAAGACCAAGCTAATGCCGAGGTGTGTCACCGCCCCGTTGCTGATTTGGTTGACCATGACCGCACCCGTGCCAGTGAAGACCATGATGAAGGTGCCGATCGCTTCGGCGAGAGTGGCGCGTTGATTGGATTTCAGCATGCTCGGAGCAATTACCTGCATAGAACATCCGCTCATCGGGAAATCGCTAGGGGAACGTTCTGATCATATCAAGAAAAGTTGATACGTTGATCGGTTGGTGCGGGAATATTTCAAAAAAAGTTGATGGATTTAATCGGGTTCACCGCATTCACGGGTGGGGGCGATCGGGCCGATTTGCTGGAAGTCGCGGAGACATGCTTCCAGCGCGATGAATTGCGGCAAATTGAGGCGGTAGTAGATCCAGCGGCCCGATTGGCGGGTTTGGACGAGGTGGGCGTCTTTGAGCGATTTGAGGTGGAAGGAGAGTTTGGATTGGTTGACGTTGAGGATTTCGCATAGATCGCAGACGCAGCATTCCCGATCGCGTAGGAGGTCGAGGACTTGGAGGCGCAGCGGATCGGATAGGGCTTGGAACCCGGCAACCAGTAAGGTGGATGGGTTTAGATCGAGGTTGGTGGTCACGGGGACGATCGCGGCGGATGGGATATCAATCGTAGGATGCGTTGTCCGCTTTGCGCAACGCATCGCCACCGATCGGGCTACGTCTTGGAAAATGACTGGGCCATCTTGTTGAAGCCGGATTCGGCGATCGCCGTGAGTTGCATCAGGGCGTCGTCGTTCCAGCGGATCTGCTGCAACATGTCGAGGAAATTTAGGTCGGGTTTTTCGAGGAAGACCCATTTTTGGAGGATGGTGCGGGCGCTGAGTCCGTCGTCATTGGGTTGGTCGCCCCACAGCATGGCGGCGTTGATGATCATCGAGACGCAGCCCCAACTGTTGAGTCCGGGTTCGCCGTTGCATTCCATCGATGCGCTTAAGGGATGCAAGAAGGGGCGATCGAGGGCAATTTCGGCCAGGGTTTCGGCTCCGCAGACTTGATCGCTGCCCGCGATGCCGAGGGATTTGAAGTGGTCGGCGGCGCGGCGGCTGATGTGAATCGCGCCATCATGGACGACAAAATCCACGGCGGGGACGAAGCCTTCGCGTTCCATGATGGTGGCGACGGCGGTGTGCATTTGCTCGGATGGGATTTGAGGACTAGGCATGGCGCGGTGATGGAAATGTTTTGTACTAGGTTGATTCTAATTTTTCGGAGGGGGGACTGTCCTCTGTCTTGAGGTGGGTTTTTGGGTTTAGCGGGTGGTTTAAATGATATTGACGGTTTGATGTCGGACTCAACGATCCCCCCTAACCCCCCTTAAAAAGGGGGGAACCCGATTCAAAGTCCCCCTTTTGTTGGCGAAGCCTCTCCGAAGGAGTTAGGGGGATTTAGGGGGATCGTGGGATTTGTGACAAACAGTCAGACTTTTCAAATGGGGTGTTATTTCAGATAGCTGCGCATGATTTGGGCGACCCGATCGGCGCTGTCGAGAACCCCGATCGTGCCGGATTGGTGGGCCATTTGCGCCAATTTGGCGGGGTCACGGATTAGGGCGAGGACGCGATCGCGCAAATAATCGGCGGTCAAATCGCCCTGGCGGATCATCTCTCCGGCTCCGGCTTGGTCAAAGACTTTGGCATTGAAGGCCTGGTGATCTTCGGCGGCGTAGGGATAGGGGATGAGGATGGCGGGGGTTGCGGTGAGGGCGAGTTCTGTCAGGGTGGCGGCTCCGGCCCGACTGATGACCAAATCGGCGCGGCGAAATAATGCGGCGATTTTGTCGTAGAACGGCAGGGGCATGTAGTGGGGATGGGCGTAAGCCGCGACATCTGGGTCGTTATCCCCGGTCTGGTGGACGATCCAGGCTCCGGCGGCGATCCAGGCGGGGGCGCATTCGCGAATTACTTTGTTGACGGCGACGGCCCCTTGGCTGCCCCCGACGATCGCGATCAATGCCACGCCCACCGGAATCTTCAGATCGTCCAAGGGCGCATTCAACTGCGATTCAAACTGCTTACGGACAGGCGTTCCGGCGTAGGTGATGTGGCCTTTGGGGAGATGGGCTTGGGCGGCGGGGAAGCCGACGAGGACTTCGCTGCACCAGGGGGAAAATAGGCGGGTGACTTTGCCGGGGAGGGCGTTGGATTCGTGCAGCACCACGGGCAGGCCGAGCATCCGGGCGGCAATGATGGCGGGGGCGGAGATGTAGCCGCCCGTGGTGAAGACGCCGGAGAATTTGCCCTGTTTCAGAATTTTTCGGGTTTGGACGATCGATTGGATGAAGCGGGTGAAAACGGAGAGGATATGCCCGATCGATTTCTTTTGAAACCCCGAGACGTTGACGATATTCAGCGGATACAGCGGTGGAATCACCTGATTTTCCATCCGATCGGGCACGCCCAGCCACTCAATGTCGTAGTCCGGTAGCCGCTCCGCCAGGGCGATCGCGGGGAAGATATGGCCCCCGGTGCCACTGGCGGCGATCAGGAGGCGGGGTGGGGATGGATTCACAGGTGAGCGGGCCAAAACGGTGGATAGCGAAGCCGATTCTAACGTCGATCGCCGCCGCCAATCACAAACATTCATTAAACCCCTGGCAAAAACGATCGCACAAGCCGTCACCATCCGCCGCGTCTCCTTTGGGTAGCATTGACTATGAAACAAAATGTAACAAGGTTAACCGCGTCGTCAACTCAAGTTGACGTTAGCTGAGTTAATCTGGTGCGATCGTTAGGTCGCTTGATTTGTTGGCGGTGACGGCCCAGAAAGATTGTGTGTTGGTGTTCATAAGTCGGGTCGGTGCAAAGTTGCCTGTGGTACAGGATATTAAGATCATTGGGTATGTGAACCCGCTGCTGAGCCAGTGCTAAACTGTCAGCTATCCAATCGGGTTGAAATACGGTAGTTAACTAAGATGACACAGAATAGCCCTAGCCTTACAGCTCTGAAACAATATCTAAAAAACCGCTCTAAAGAAGAGTTAATAGGTGATATTTCAGAACTTTTCAAGAGGTTTCATTCAGTCAAAGATTACTATCAAATAAAACTTTCTCCGCAAGAAGAAATGCAGGTTATCGCGAAGTATAGAAAAATTATTGAAGATGAGTTCTTTCCAGCGCGAGGTTTAGGGAAAGCCAAGCTGTCAGTTGCCAAAAAAGCAATTACTGAGTATAGGAAAATTTCTGAAACTCCAGTTGGTACGGCAGATATTATGCTTTTCTATGTGGAGCAGGGCGTGAAATTCACCAATGCGTATGGTGATATTGATGAGCCGTTCTATAATAGTATGGAGGGTATGTATGGAAAAGCAGTTGAATGGATTGTCAAGTATGAAATGCAATATGTTTTCGAAGAACGTTGTATGAGAATTGTGGAAGATGCATCAGGTATAGGGTGGGGTTTTTATGATACCCTCAGTGATATATACAGTGGCGCTTTCAATAACGCATAGTATGTTGAATTGAAGCGCACGCCACCTAACATTGCTACGGTGCAGCTAGCTAGATCAATGTCTGCTTTCACCCCACAGTCGAAAGTCAAATCCTAGGAGAAACGATCAATGAGTCTGACATTTTATTTCGCCCCGATGTCAACTGCGAGTATCACCGAAGCCGTGATCGCCGAACTTGGTATCCCTTGCGATCGGGTAGAACTCAATCTCAGCAATGGCGACAGCCGCAAGCCGGAATTTCTGAAGATTAACCCCAACGGCCGAGTCCCGGCGATCGTCCATGAAGGCACCGCAATCTGCCGAACCGCAAGGCGATCCAGCCACCAATGCCGATGAAAAAGTTGCCGCCGCACCGCAAAGGGCGATCGCCATGGCGCAAGCCCAAGCCGATCTCGCCGATCGGCTCAAAATTCTCAACGGCGGGTTAGAAGGACGATCGTTTCTCATCGGCGACTACAGCCTCGCGGACACCCATCGGCAAGGCATCGTGAGCTGGCTCGGTTGGATGCCAGTCGATTTGGCCCCTTTCCCCAACGTCACCGCATGGCTGAAACGCTGCCACGATCGTCCGGCGATCGCGCAGTTGATGGCGGGCTAAGAGGATGTTTTAAACGGTATTGACTGTCGATGCAGCACTCAATGATCCCCCCTAGCCCCCCTAACTCCTTCGGAGAGGCTCCGCCAACAAAAGGGGGGGATCGGATTCAAAGTCCCCCTTTTGAAGGGGGATTTAGGGGGATCGTGGCAGGTGCTACAAGCAGCAAGACTATGGAAATCCTGGCCAAAAACGATCGGACAAGCCGCCACCATCATCGGCCTCGACTATACTAGGTTCTGCCGACTTCCATCCCGCATAGAGTCACGATCGTCCATGCCTAGCTTTTCCCTTCGTTTCAGCTTCCTTACGACGATCGCCCTCGTCGGTGCTCTGAGCCAGCCGAGTTTGGCCAAGACGATCGTGACACCCGTTCCCGTGGTGACGCCGAAGCCCCCGATCGCCACGCCCATTTCCGCGCCTGCACCGCTCGACGCCCTGAGCCAAAGCGTCCAAGCCCTCCACAATCAAATGGACGCCGCCGCCAATGCGGCCGATCGGGAAACCCTCCTGCGGTTCTACAGCCTCGAATTCACCACCGCCGACGGACTCAACCGCGAAACCCTGGGCCAGTCGATCCGCCAGCTCTGGCAGCAATATCCCAAACTGACGTACAAAACCACCGTCTTCCGGGCGACGCCCCAGGGCAAAGCCGTGGACGCCGAAACCCTGACGCAGATTAATGGCACCCAAGTCCGGGGTGGCCGCACCGTGACGGTCGATATCACCGTCCGATCGCGCCAACGCTGGCAATCGAACAAACTCGTCCAACAAGAGATCCTCGCCGAAACCACCCGCATGAGCCTGGGCGACAAACCGCCCACTGTCGCCGTCAACCTACCGGAAACCGTGAAAGTCGGCGAACGCTACAACTACGAAGCGATCGTCCTCGAACCGCTGGCCGAAGACATCCTCATGGGCGACATTCTCGATCAGCCGATCACGGCGGCGATGCTGATCAAACCCAAGCCGCTGCAACTGCAACTGCCCTCGGTGCTAGAACTGGTGGGCAATCGCAGTTTCTCCCGCACCACCCGGCCCAATCCCAGCGTCCAATCCGTCCAGCTCAAGCGCCTGCGATCGGGCGGCTTCTTCAAATCCGGCTTCGCCCCCAAGACGCCGGAAAATCGCTGGCTTTCGGCAGTGCTGGTGCGCCATGATGCGGGCATGACGATCGTCACCCAACGGTTGCGAGTGGTTGAAAAGTAGCATCGCCAGACATCTAACCGGAGCAATCCATGGCCTACGCGATCGACTTTGGCACCAGCAACACCGTCGTCACCCGCTGGAATCCTGCCACCAACCAGCCGGAAACCCTGGCGCTGCCCGGACTGTCGCTGCAACAAGCGGGCAATCCGCCGTTGATTCCCAGCTTGCTTTACGTGGAAAATGCGGCTCAGGGGCAAGTGGCGATCGGGCAAGCCGTGCGCGATCGGGGCCTGGATGTGGCCACGGATACGCGATTCTTTCGCAACTTTAAGCGGGGGATTGGGGCGGATGTCCAGGGCTTTGTGCCGGAATTGGATGGGCGATCGGTGGATTTTGAGCAAGTGGGATCGTGGTATTTGGAGCAGGTGATTCGGCAGTTTCAGGCGATCGCGCCGGAGCTGTCGGAGTCGGTGACGTTCACGGTGCCGGTGGATAGCTTTGAGTCCTATCGGCTGTGGTTGGGCCAAGTCGCCCAGAAGTTGGATATCGCCCAAGTGCGGTTGTTGGACGAACCGACGGCGGCGGCGTTGGGCTATGGGATGGCCGATCGGGAAATGCTGCTGGTGATCGACTTCGGTGGCGGGACGCTGGATCTGTCCCTGGTGCGATTGGATGCGGCGAAGGCGCAAACGGCGAAACCCCTGGGGTTCCTGCTGAAATGGGGCGACAAATCCTTTGCTCAAGCTTCAGGCCAAGCGCCGAAGGTGGCGCAGGTATTGGCGAAGGCGGGCCTGAACTTGGGCGGCGCGGATTTGGACAATTGGATCTTGAATTATTTTGGCGAAACCCAGTCGATCGCCCCTTCCCCGGTCACCTTGCGGCTAGCTGAACGCCTGAAGATCCAGCTATCGAGCCAGCCCCAAGCCCAGGAAGTGTATTTCGACGACGAAACGTTTGACAGCTATGACCTGCAACTCGATTGGGCGCAATTTGCCGCCATCCTCGAACAACACCAATTCTTCGACCAACTCGACGGCGCGATCGACCAGATCGTGCAGCAGCTCCAGCGCCAGAGTTTGGCCCTGAGTGACGTGAATGCGGTATTACTCGTCGGTGGCACCTCCCAAATCCCAGCGGTAAAAAATTGGGTGGAGCAGTATTTCGACCCCGCCAAAATCCGATCGGACAAACCCTTCGAAGCGATCGCCCAAGGCGCATTGCAGATTTCGCAAAACCTCGAAGTCAAGGATTTCCTCTATCACGGCTACGGCGTCCGCTACTGGGATCGGCGGATCAACTCCCACAACTGGCATTCGATCATTCGTCCCGGTCAGCCCTACCCCATGGCAAGCCCGGTGGAAATCACCCTCGGCGCATCCGTGGCCGATCAGCCCCAAATCGAGCTAGTCCTGGGTGAACTGGCGGCGGAGTCGGCCCAGACGGAGGTGTACTTCGATGGCGATCGACTGATCATGCGCAATCTCGAATCCAGTCAAACCGCCGTCAAAGCCCTGAATCACCAAGCCAGTAATATCGCCCCGCTCGATCCCCCTGGCCGTCCGGGGAGCGATCGGATTAAAGTAATGTTTAGGGTGAACCGATCCCGATTCCTCTGTATTACGGTCGAAGATCTATTAACCCAGCGGACATTGGTCAGCGACCAGCCAGTTGTGCAATTGTCGTAATGGCATCATCCTGGCCGAACCGCCCTCGACTGTAAGATGCTGTTGGTGAATTGATCGACTTCGCTATTCGCCCACCCCGCGCGTCAACGGCAGGGCTAGTAAGGAAACCCGGCTAAAGCTGGCTCCGATTTGGTTTGAGTGCCCTTTAGGGTACTTTCCTGACTAGCCCGCAATTCATTCGCGGGGCGGGTCATGCCGTAGTCGATCAAATTCCGCCTTCGCCCTGCCTATTCTTCTCCCATTTTTATGAGCCGCAACGCCCGTTATTGGAAACTCACTCGCCTTGATCTCACGGGGCATCGCAAAGTTGCCGAATTGCCCGAGGCCAAGGCGTTCTTCCAGCAACAACTGGGGGACGATCACGATGATCTGCCGCCGATCGCCATCCAGGAAAAATTGTTGGAACTGAGCGATCGCGAACCCCTGGCCGACCTCTGCCTCCGCTGCTTCATCTCCAACCAAATCGAACAGGTCTGCATCCAACTCGAACAGCAATTCGGCCTGAACCACGGCTTTTCCCGGCTGGATTTATTCCCACTGGTACTCGACGACGACGGCAAACTCAGCGCCAACCGCCCCACGAATGGGCAATACCTCAGCGTCGCCCGCAATATCCTCAACACCTTCGAACCCAGCAAAGGCAGCCTCTCCACCTGGACAATCCGCCTGGTCAAACACAACCGCGACCTCAACCAATTCCTGATGGAATCCGGCGTCTGCCTCCTCAGCGACTGGGCGATCCTCAACGACACCAACGCCAACAAACTCCGCCGCATCATGGCCGAATTCCTCAGCATCAGCGCCTACGAAACGGAACAGGCGATTTTCCTGCTGGAGGCTTACCACGCCGTCTACCGGGCCGATCGCTTGGCCCAACGCCAAACCGGCGTCCGAGGCGCTTGCCCCACCCCCACCGAAGACCAACTCCAACGGATCCAACAAGAACTGGGCGAAGGCACACCCCGTAGCATCCTCGCGAAGTTGCAACAACTCGCCAGCCAACTCCGCCAATACCGAGTCGCTTCCCGCGCCGGACGTTTGCCGACTGTCTCGATCGAAAGCGGCGAAAACGTGACGATCGGCGATCGGCTGGCCGCCCCCTCGGATCACGAAGACGACGGCGCGAACGAACAAAACGCCTTTCTCCAAGCCTTCCGAGGCCAATTCGGCCCCGCCCTCGATCGGGCCTTCAACCACGTCATCCAAGCCCGCACCAGTCGCTACAAAGCCGACAAATCCCAAAGTTTCCTCGCGGCATTAAAGCTATTTCACTGTCAGGGCCGATCGATGACGGAAATTGCTTCCCAGGTAGGATTGCAGGCGCAGTTTCAGGTCAGTCGCTTGCTCAACCTCAAAGCCTTCCGCGAAGATGTGCGCCACCAAATGGTGCAACAATTGCTAGCATTCGTGAAGCAGCAGGCCGCTGAACTGATGTCGCCCGATCGGTTGCAACAACTAGACGCCCAAATCGAAGCCGCCCTGAATGAGCAAATCGCCGGGATTATGCAGGAAGCCGCCGCCCAAGCCCAAAGCCCGAAGGACTATGTCACCGGGACGATGTTTTCGCGGACGCTCTGCGGGCAACTCGATCGAACGGCTTGATTGCATAAGCTGTCAGCCCCCATGCGCTATCGTTTTGTGAACCCAACCCATGCACGCTTAACCCGAGTCTTCCAGCCATGACGGACTTCTTCATCGACACCCTTGACCTCAGTGATTTCCAAGCCGATCGGCCCGACGCGATCGGGTTCACGCCAGCGGACATCACAGCGGCCCAAACCTTGAGCCAAGCGGCCCCGCCAGCGGCCCAATGGTCAACCTACCTGAACGCCCTCGCGGCCACCGGATTGA
Organism: Cyanobacteria bacterium VAR_4_metabat_243; assembly: GCA_031415035.1. GTDB lineage: Bacteria > Cyanobacteriota > Cyanobacteriia > Leptolyngbyales > Leptolyngbyaceae > Romeriopsis. The sequence goes on along the minus strand of JANOQX010000114.1, from coordinate 45,843 downwards.
CCCAATGGCTGAGTCAGCGGCAACTGACGGCCCAGCCGATCGGCGCGAATATCTGGCAAGTCAATGGGTTCCGGCTCGGCGTGATCGTGGCGACGCAGGAAGATGAAGTGCTGCTGCCAAAGGCGCTACTCGACACCGATGCTTGTCACCTCTATGTGGCCGTCGGAGTGGATGAGGAATATGGCCAGGCTTACATTCTCGGTTCGACCCGTTATGACCAACTGAAGGCCCGATCGCTCCAGACGGAAGATCAAGCCTATCGTCTGCCCATTGACCAACTCGATTCCGGCGGCAATCAACTTTTGCTTACCTTACGCTGCTCAGAACCATCATTCATTCCGTTGCCCATATCGATCGGGGCACAGGTCGCAGCCGTCGCCCAGTCGGCTAAACAGTCAAAGATTCGGGTCGGCCAATGGCTGAATCGGCAGCTTGACGATCTGGCGGCGGAATTGTCCTGGGTCTTGATGCCGCCGATGACACCCCAAACAGCGGGATTACGATCGGCGACAGCCACCGCCAGCAATTCCTTCGCCCAAGTGCTGGGGACGATTGCGTCCGAGGGCATTATGATTTCGGATTTGTCCCAGACTGCTTACTACGATTTGGTCACAGCCGATCCGGCGGTGCGGCTCTACGCCGTAGTCGGACAACTGAATCCCACGGAATGGTCACTGCTTTTGGTGTTGGGCAATCCCGACGGCATCGCCCTCCCCGCCAATCTCCAACTCCGCGTCAGCGACGGTCGCCAAATCCTGGTCGAGGAATCCGTCGAAGTCGCCCGATCGCAGGCCTATCTCTACACCCAATTAATCGGCGACATGGATGAAGGCTTCCAGGTGGCGGTGACGCTGCCGAGTGGCACGGTGCATGTGTTCCCAGAATTTGTGTTCGGATAGACCGATCGCACATAAAACGGTGGCCCGATCGCTGACAAGCCAATCGTAAAGATATTCCCTAGTTGATTTAAGGTAAAGCAAAATGATTGGATTATTATTCGCGCTGAATGTGGGGCTGACTCCGGTGAATTCCGCTGGACTGGTCTTCCAGAATGCATTGCAGGTGGAACCCGGCACCCTCAACCAAGGCAACGTCATCCAACCCCGCGTCACGAAATCCGTGGTGATGCGCGAAGAAGGGATTAAATACGTGAATCACTGTCCCAAGGGCAAACACCCGATCGGTGTGCCCCATACCTCTGGCGGCGGCACCAGCGTCGAATCCGTGCGGGATGTGACGCCCTATCCACGGGGACGGGCGACGATGCAAGGCTGGTTTGTCTCGCCGACGACACCCCCGGCACCAGGATTACGCGTCGTTGTTAAAAATACTTCGATTGACGGCGGTACGGCGACTGCGCCCTATACCGATCGAAAGTATGAGCAAGGGGCAAAATCCGAGCGATTTGTCGCGGGTCTGGCCGATCGGCATCAGCAAAAATATTTCGCCGTCCGATCGGGGTCAAACCAGCTCACCTATCAGATCAAGCGCGGCGATCAGGTGATCGAATCCGGGGAATTCGTGATGGATATCGGGATTGATTATCAAGACGTGGATGATGTCAGAACGATCGCGCAGCAGGAAGTGAGTTTGCCCTGCCAACGCGATGACGGTAAGGATGACGATCACCGTCCTTACAAGACCTGGGATCAGCGCGATCGGGAGTGGTAGAGGCATAGTGCCGATCGGTCATCCATTGATCGAATGCCTCATCGGCATCAGTTATCGGGGTTTGGGTATCCATTGCGTTACCTCGGCAGAATTATTCAATTCGATGCAGTGCCGATCGCCTCCGCCACGGCCCAGCCACTCTCGATCGCCCCATGCACCGTCCCCGGACGCAACACACTCGTCGCCTCCCCCGCAAAAAACAACCGATCGTCAATCGATCGCCCCAACGCCTCACGACACCCCGTCCCGCCCACCATCGTATGGGAATACCCCATCCGAATATCGGGGTCAGCCGACCAATCCACCAATTTTGCCGCCACCAACCGCCCGCGCAAATCCACCCCAAACATCTGCGCCAAATGCCACACCCCCAACGCTGTCGCCTTCGCTTCCCCCATGGCCCGCAGCCGATCGCCCCCCATATCGCCGACAAACGCCGTGACAATCGGCGCTTCTGACTCAAATCCATACCCCGATCGCCACCACAACTGCGTGTCTAAATGCGTATGGCAATGCTCCCAATCCGTTGGCCAAAACGGCGCATCGAACTTGAGGATCAATTTAATATTATGGCTAATCCCAATGCCCGCGATCGCGGCTTGCTTCCAGTCAGGCAAAGCCGGATTAAAGGTTACTGCATGATTTTTTAGCAACGCTAACGGCAATGTAATCACCACTCGATCGGCAACAAACACCACATCATCAGTGGCAACCCGAACCCCGCCATCCACCCAATCCACAGCCCGCACCGCCATATTCAGCTTCACGCTCAAACCCGCCGCCAATCCCGCAATCAGCGCCCCATAGCCCTCCCGAATCCGGTATTCCTCACACCCATCGCCCTCATAGGAATTCTCCACCATGCCGTACACGCCCAGCCGATCCCAATAAACGCCGTAGTCAGCACTGTAGGTATGACTGACGATTTGCTCCACCGTTGGCGGTAGCGTAATCCCACGCGATCGCACCATCGTCGCCACATCGGTATCCGGCTGGCCCGCCGCCACCCAATCCTCGGCCCATTGCCAGACTTCGGACGCATTACTCTGCATCACTTGACGGGCCACAGCCGCATCGCCCTGAGCATAGTCATCGACGGTTTTCAGACCCTGGGCGTCATGCATATAGGCCCGATCGTCGCCCAATGCCGACATCAACGCCAACCCATACTGCCGCGCCAAATCCCCCGTCACCACATCCCCATGGACAAACTCCGCCCCCAATTCCACCGGATGCGATGCAAACTCGTAGTCGGTCTGAACCCGGCCCCCCATCCGATCGCGCGCTTCCAGCACCAATACCCTTTGCCCTGCCGCCTGCAACCGTTGGGCCGCTGCAAGGCCTGCCGCTCCCGCCCCAATCACGATCGTGTCATAACGCTGAATGGAAGACGGGGACAACATAGTTGAAATTAGCTAGCGTTTCAAAACATCCTATCTAGAATAGTCCCTTCCGCCCCCATCCTCAAACCACCCCATATCTGCTAAAAGTCCCGGAGCCTCACGCCGCAAACCCTCAATGTAGTCCTCCAAATTCACCACCACATTTTCCTCAGTCGCCTGCTCCCCTGAACCAAAACAAACCCGCAACGCCTTATCACATTCCCGCATCGGCACCACCCGCTCCTTCACCCGCTCAAATCCCAATCGTCGAATCAACAGCAACACCACCTGCTCAAAACAAATCACCCGCCCCGCCAACCGCCCATAAATCTTCGCCTTAAGTTGCGGCAAAGCCCGCATACAGACCTTATCCCCCGTCAGCAAGAAAAAATCCGGCGGCGATCGAGTCGCCAAAATCAATTCCTGCTCCCCGACATGAATGTCATTCTGAAACTGACTCAAATACTCAATTTCCTCCAAACAACCCGAATCTCTATCGACTTGAATCGGCTTGCACCCACTCACCACCGCAATACCCGCATCCCAAATCACATCCGAGTACTGCCGCGCCTTACGCTTCTGTCCCTGAAACCAATACCGTGCCGTGGGCAAAACTTGCATATTCGATCGTTCAACTTGCAAAGCATCGATCGCGGCATAAAACAGATTCAACGCCACCAGCTTATGAATAATATCGTTATCAAGAAAGCAAATGCGACTCACACCAATTACTCAAACCACGCCATATCCAGATTCAACATCGTCGTTAAATACTCTGTCGTATCATCCCCCAACTTCTCCCAGTCCATATACTGACACAAAACCTGATTAATCATCCGAGGTGCATCAGCATTCGGCTCCAGAAGTTTCAATGCCCTCGACCCCACCCCCCAAATCATCTTCTCAGCTTTCTCTGTGCAAGCTCGTCCCGCTCGACTCCACGTAATATTCAAAGCCACTACACCAGCATCGACTCCATCCCGTTGCGCCCACTGGTGTGACAGTATCGAAAGTTGTTCACCATTCAAAAATTCACCCGATCGGTCATAGGGCATTCCCGATCGACCAATCAGTAGCTCCGCAGCAACCTGATTCGCCTCAGCCTCGTCCTCATCATCCACCACCAACTCAACTCGCTCATCAATCAATGGCTCATCCAGGCTGACATGGCCTTTGATCAAGTGTCCCAACTCATGCGCCGCAATAAACAGCAAACGCGCCGATGGTTTGTGGTTATAACTCAGCAAAATTACAGGCCGATCACCATAATAAGCCACCATCCCCTGAAATTTCTGCACATTAGGCGGAAAGGCCGCACAATGCACGACCGGAATCCCGATCGACCAACAGAACTCCAAAAATCCAGCCAAATCCACTGCATCCCGCGATGCCATAATTCGTTCGCGAATCCGTTCAATCGGCCAATCGGCCAAACCTTGATAAGGAGGCTTACAACCATAAGCCACTAGCTCCGCTACCCGCGCCGACAACGCACGCGGAATCGCCAGACGCTGCAAATTTGTCCCATTCTTCAACTTAAACTTCGGCTGACACGTAGGCGAAAATTTCGCAGACTCACCCACATCAAGAAGCGATCGCACATTCACATTCAGCCGATTCGCCAGATACATCGCCCCTTCCAACACCACATCTGGATCTTGGTCAGCTTCCTCCGTCCACCAATCCGGCAAGATTTTCTTCTGCACAAAAATCTTCGGGAAGCCAATTTCTGCCAGACGATCATAGAGGTCTGCCATTTTAATCTGAACTTCTGTCATGGCTACCTCCCTCTAGTACGTAGTCAGAGCCAAATTTCGCACTTTCAAATATCAGAACCCTGCTACCAACATTATGGCATACGGATCCACAGATGTAATCCCCCAGATCTAGTGTCATGAATCGACTTTTGACTCCACCGAGACCAAACAGGGCATCCAGCCAACACTGCACATTTAAATTCTTCAAATTTAAAGTATGACCGCCAAACTGCCATAGGCCAAACTTCAGCAGCATTGATCACCTAATCCAGATTGCAATCAAAAACGCCACCAATAAGTCGGTGATCGCGGGCCTCCAACACCAACACCAATACCGTTTGTCCTGCCGCCTGCAACCGTTGGGCCGCTGCAAGGCCTGCCGCTCCCGCCCCAATCACGATCGTGTCATAGCGTTGCATGGGTGACGGTGAAGGCCGATTCTTTTAACTAAAGCCGATAATCAGAGTTGAACTGACGACCCCCTAATTACGAGTTAGGTGCTCTACCACTGAGCTATATCGGCATGAATTATCAGATAGCATTGTAGCAGAATAATCGCCGATCGGGGATCTTCTCGGGGACAAATCTGCGCTACGATCGAATCCCATCCTTCTACACCCCGCGATCGGCCCCACCCATGAGCGACCTCCGCCAAACCAACCCCGACAAATACGCCGCCCTCAGCGCCGAGGCCCAGGCCCCCTTCCGCAGTCTCCGAATGTTTATCTATGCCAGTTGTTTCGCTTCGGCCGGGATCGGTGGATTGGTCATTTTCTTTGGGATCCTCGCGGGACGCAACCTCGAAACCGCCATCCCCAACTTCGCCGTCAATGCCGGAGTCGTAGCGCTCACGGGCTGGCTCTTCCTGCGGGAAAACAAAGCCAAGAACTTGGCGATCGATGAAGTCCGAGCCGCCATGAAGACCGGAGCCGATCGCGCCACCACAAAGTCAAAGAAAAAATAAAAAAGGCCACCGCTGGCAGTGGCCTTCTCAGGATTTAAGTCCCGGTGGGTTGAGCGGAGCCGCCACCCACCGCCACCTTACGGCTTGAAGATATAGGGCGAATTGCTCGCGGGCACCCGACCGAGATCGACCAAGGATTGGTAAATCAACGCGGCAACTTCGGCCCGTGTCGCTTGACGATTGGGGCCAAAGGTCGCCGGAGTCGGGAAGTTCACCAAGATATTGCGCTTAATCGCGGCGGACACAGGATTTTTGGCGTAGTCGGGGACGCTTGCGCCATCGCTAATTTTGGTCAGGAGGGTTTGGTCAGCGGGTTGGCGACCGTAGCCAATGCCATTGGCGATCGCGACGACTAACTGCACCCGTGGAATATTCTGCTCCGGCTTGAAGGTCAGATCGGCATAACCCGCCATGTAGCCACCCTTTGACGCCGTTTGGATGGCGCTAAAGGCCCAGTAGCTACTGGGCACATCGCTAAAGTTGATCGCGTCCCGCACTGGGGCAGGCGCATAGGCTTTATTGATCAAAGCCGCGAACTGGGCACGGGTGACTGGCGCATCAGGCCGGAAATTCCCGTCGCCCACGCCGCTAATCACACCCTGAGCCGCCAGGGTTTCGATAAATCCCTTGGCCCAATGATTGGCGGGGACGTCTTTGAAGGTGACGGCTCCGGGGGCGATCGTCGGGGTGGGCGTGGGCACCGGGAACGTGGGGGTCGGCAACGGACTAACCGTCGGCGTCGGCAACGGACTAACCGTCGGCGATGGCGTCGGCGATACCGTGGGGGTCGGCGTCGGCACGATCGTCGGTAGCGGCGTCGGCGTCACCGTCGGCGATGGTGTGGGAATCGGGGTCGGCGTCGGCAGCGTCACCACAGTGGAGTCGATCGGGCCAGTGATTTTATCGATGTCATTGCCAAAGGCGACGATCGTGTTCTTCGTCGCGTTGTTGATATCGAACACGCCCGTTTTTTTACTGGTGTTATTGCCCCGGACGATGTTGCTGCCGTTGCTGGTAGCGGTACCCAAATCGGGATTGGCACGGGTGGTAATCAGGATACCGTCTTCTTTGTTTTCGGTAATGGCATTGCCCCGAAGCATCGGCAAGGCGTCCGCATTGATATAGAGTCCAGCAATGTTCTTGGTAATCTGATTGTTTTCGACCTTCGTGGTGGAATTGCCGCCGATCGCTAACCCGTAACCGTTCTCTTGGAAAAGGTTGTTCGTGATCGTGCCAGCGGCGGTATTCAGGGTCGAAACCCCGTTGCCCGTGTTTTTGATAAAGAGATTACTGCCAATTACCGGGGTGCCTTGACCCGTAATAAAAATCCCTTCGCGGCCCGTATTGGTAAAGGTATTGTTGGCGATCACGGGATTGGTCGATTCGACCCAGACCCCGGTGCCGCGTGAGGCCAGATTCGTCACCGTGACGCCCCGTAGCACCGAATTCTTGTCCAGACTCATCGTCGCATCTTGACTGCCTAGGGCCTTGGTCAAGAGCTTCCCCGTCCCCTGGATCAAAATCCCCTGGCCCTTGGTCGCTTCATCGCCCAACAGCGTCACATTCGGCTTCACTTTCAAGGGGAAGGTTTCGCCAGAAGCGATCGTATAGCTGCCCGGTGCCAGTTGGACGACCGTGGGCACCCCAGTTTTGACCTGGGCGAGGGCAAAGGCGATCGTCTTGAAGGGGGCCGCGATCGTCCCACCGCCCACCGCATCCGTCCCCGCCGTGGGGTTCACATTCAGCACCGTCGCTCCCACGGGGATTTGGGCAATTTGGATCGCCTTGGTGGCATTGAGTTGGGCTTGGGTCGCAGGCGACTGGCCCAAGGTGAAGGCGACCCCCGTCAGCACGGCCAAACTCGACAACGCCAGCGGGCGAAACAGCCGCTGGGTAGCTGGCGGATTGGACGATCGATGGATTTGAGAATGACCCTGAATCGGCATGACAACTATTCCCTACCTAAATATTTTTGCCCTGAAAATGTAATTGCGCAGGCGCGTTGCGATTTTAACTTGGATGACTGAGTTATGAGCATGGGAGTTCCGTAATTTCCCGGAATCGACCAGATTTTGGTCACAGAACTTCATGCGTAGTGGTCTGGACTTGGCAGAAGCGGCATTTTCCGCCATGCTGGATGGGCCGCCGCTAGCGAGAACCTCTGCCCCCATGCGATCGACCCCCTTGGCCCCCGCCGACCGAATCATTGTGCCGTTGGACGTGCCGACGATCGACGCCGCGATCGCCCTCATCGATCGGTTGCCCCAAGTCAGCTTTTGGAAAGTCGGCTTAGAGTTGTTTGTCAGTGCTGGCCCCGCGATCGTCCAAACCCTGAAGCAACGCGACAAGCGGATCTTCCTCGACCTGAAACTGCACGACATCCCCAACACCGTCGCCGGAGCCGCCGCCGCCGCCGCCCAATACGGCGTCGATCTATTGACCGTCCATGCCACCAACGGCAGTGTGGGACTGCGCCAAGCCCAAACCGCCGCTACCCAAGCCGCGATCACCCTCGGTTTAACGCCGCCCGAAATCATTGCCGTCACGGTGCTGACCAGCATTAGTGCGCCCATGCTGACAGAGGAACTCAAAGTCACGATCGGGCTACCGGAATATGCGCTGCATCTGGCCCAACTCGCCCGCCAGAGCGGCCTCGCCGGAGCCGTTTGCTCCCCCCACGAAGCCGCCGCATTGCGGGCGGCCTGTGGCCCCGAGTTTCGGCTGATTTGTCCCGGCGTGCGACCCAGTTGGGCGGCCAAAGGCGACCAGCAGCGGGTAATGACACCCGCCGAAGCCTTGGCGGCCGGAGCCGATTACTTAGTCATTGGTCGGCCAATTACCGCCGATGCCGATCCCATTGCCGCCTGCGATCGGATCATCGCCGAATTGGCGGCCGGATGATGCGTTCAGTTGATGGGTGACGCGATCGCACCGCTTCTCAGGTGAACACATCCTACTTGCGCTCAATTCCTCATTCTCAATTCCTCATTCTCAATTCCTCATTCTCAATTCCCCATTCCCCATTCCCCATGTTCCTCCCCCCGTCCCCACCTGCCCTGATCGCCGCCCGCATCACCTGTCCCACGGACATTGATCAACTTGCGCCCTTGCTGCTGCGCGACTTGCCGAGCTACACCAATCGCGTCATCGTCCGCCGCCGCCAAGTCGATGAACTCAAAACCCTGCCCAACATCCTGCTGGCGGGCCAAGCCGAATCCGAACCCCTACCGATCGCGGCCACCGCACCCACCGATCCCCAAGTCAAACAACTCTTCTTCACCACCCTGGAACGCCAACGCGTCGGCAACGACTTCCGCGAACTCCAACAATTCCACTGGCTCCTGCTCACCCCCACCAGCACCGGCTGGCAAATCGTCCTGAGCTACACCCGCACCGGCAGCTACCCCAAAGACGCCGGGGCCATTACCCCACCCAGGGAAAGCAGTGACGGCCCGATCGCCCAAGCCACCAAAATCTGGCTCCGCGATTGTCAAGCCGGAGCCGTTGCACCGTGATTTTGTCCGTCGAAGCCGCACTTTTACACGCATCGACTAACATGGTGAGACTTTGACGCGAACGTGACTGCACATGGCCATCGGCGATCGGCAACTGAAAATTCTGCAAGCAATCCAAGCCGGACATACCACCGGGGAAGCGATCGTTGATGTGCTCAATTCATCGATGCAGATGTTGAGCCATTACATGAATCAAATGGTGGAAGACGGCTACATCAAAGCCGCCCGCCTCTACGATAACGAATTGCGCGATTTTGTCGTGGTGCGGGCCTATCTCACCGCCGAAGGGGAAGCCATCCTGGCCCAACTGGCCCCCGCACCCGTTGTCGCCGCCCCGACCCAAAACCCCGCACCCGCTAGCCCCGGCAGCCCCGACTACGGCTTAGTCAGCGCCAGCTTAACGACGATCGGGACAATCCTGGCCGCACTGCCCACCGACTGGCGCGAACTCGCCGAAGTCTACCTCGACGACCTCCAAGCCGAGATCAATATTGCCTACCGTCGCCGCCCCGTGCGGATTCGAGCATATTTTCTGGCGCTGTTGCGGATGATGCTGCCGATCGTCCCGCAAATGCCGAATGGGGACGACTTTCTGGCGCAGGTACGGGTGGTTTCTGGCGCATTGGGGATTCCGGTGAAGTTGCCAGAGAATTGAGTATTAAAGGCTGTTTTAAAGCGCATCGATCGTCCTATGCCAGACTCTACGATCCCCCCTAACCCCCCTTCAAAAGGGGGGAATCGGATTCAAAGTCCCCCTTTTGAAGGGGGATTTAGGGGGATCGTGAAATTTGCGCCAAGCCGTAAGACTTTGTAAAATAGCCTCTTAGCGAATCCGCAACATTTGGTTTGCACCTTTTTGGAATTCGTAATCGACGGTGATGATTTCGGTGTTGTAACCGTTTTGGGTCAGCGACTCGACGATCGGCTTAAGGTAGGGCGATCGCTCACGGCTCAGGGTCAGCAATGGGAAGATTCGCACTTCCGCCGCGACGTTGAGTAGCGATTGGATCGCCGTTTGGTGGAATTCAAGGCTGAGTTGTTGGGAATACAGGAAGAGAAAGTGCGAACAGAGACACAGGTCAAATTGCCGATCGCGCCAGGGTAATTCGGTGACGGAAGCATTGATATAGCGATTTTCGGCTTGGCCCCGATCATAGTCGGTGAGGAATTGCTCCATGGCCGCGAGGCGCGATCGGCCCAGATCGTCGGGGTCGCGGAACGTCTGCCAGTTATAGCCCGAGGGATCGGCTTTGACTTGGGCGATCACGGTGTCGTAGGTGGCTTCGACCCGATCGCGGATTTGATCAGCGGAGAATTGATAGAGCGGATCGATCGACACAACGTAGTGTCCGCGCTGCTGCATTTCCGCATTGAAGCTGGCCGGGCCATCGCCGCAGCCGAGAATGCGGCCCGATTGATCCGCCTCGGTCAACCCAAACATCTGTTGGTATTCGGTTAAATTGCGGCCCCAGGGGACGACGGTTTCGAGTTGCATAAAAATCCTACCGGGGCTGAGGTGTGGCGCGATCGGGTGATGAGGACAATTTAAAAGCATCCATGGCTTGGTGCAAGTGTCACGATCCCCCTAGCCCCCCTAAGTCCTTCGGACAGGCTTCGCCAACAAAAGGGGGGAACCGGATTCAAAGTCCCCCTTTTGAAGGGGGATTTAGGGGGATCGTGGCGTTCGCGACAAACAATCAGGCTGTTCAAATATTGTCTTATGACGCCCGGACAATTGGCATAGCCTGGGTCGGCGATCGCCCGTTCCCTAGCATAAGCTAGGAATATCCACCTTGGGGCATCGATCGTGTTGGAGTCTGTCCGTATGAGCATTTATCAAACCGTCGCCGGAGTGGCGCTTTCGGGCATGGCGATGATCGCCGTCGGGCCGATCATCGCCGCCGAAATCCCGGTCAAAATCCCGGCCGAAATTCGCCCGATCAACCAAACTCCCGAAACCGAAAAATTATTCAGTGACGGCGTGGCCCACTTCAAAGCCAACCGCCCCAAAGACGCGATCGCCGCCTTCCAACAGGTAATCAAACTCAATCCCAATATCCCCGCCGTACATTTCAATCTGGCGATGGTGCAGTACAGCCTGAAGGATTACAAAAACGCGATCGGCAGCTTCCAGCAAGCGATTCGGCTCCAGCCCGACTACGCCAAAGCCTGGATGAACCTGGGCAATGTCCTGGACGATGCCGGGGAATACGAAAAAGCGATCGCCGCCTATGGCCGCGCTGCCGCCCTCGAACCCGAAAACGGCCTGGCCCACCTCGAAGCGGGCATCGCCCACCGTCGCCAAAAACAATATGCCGCCGCCCTGGAATCATTCCAGCAAGCCGTCGCCCTCATGCCAGACAACGCTCGTGCCCAGGCCGATCTTGGCTCGACCTATGTTCGACTCCGCCAAGAAGCCGCCGCCATCCCGATCCTTGAAACTGCCCTCCGGCTCGGCAACCAGGACGTCAATCTACAACTCGATCTCGGCATCGCCTATTACAACACCAACCAATATGCCAAGTCGATCGCGTACTACAAACGCGTCACCGAACTCGCACCGGAATTTGCCTTGGGTCACGCCTACCTCGGCGATGCCTACTTCCGCAGTGGTGCAGTGAAACCCGCGATCGCCGCCTACGAAGCCGCACTGAAACTCGACCCCACCAACAGCATCGCCCAGCAAGGCCTCAATACCGCTCGTGGCAAGTCGCAGTAAGTTCTAAATTCTCTACCCACCCGCCCACACCCACCGATTCACCATGATTCCGACCCACCGTTTCAACCTGCTGACCTGCGCCACCGTGATTCTGGCCGCGACCCTCCCCGCGATCGTCCCCATCAGCGCGGGCCAGTCTGCCCCCACGACCACCAGGCAATCCACACTCAACCCCAAGTCCACCGAAATCGCCCAAGGCAGCGCCGATGACCAACGGTCGGTCGGAGACCAACGGCAGGCTTTGATCCGCAGCGCCATCACCAACTACCAAGCCAAACGCTACCAAGAGGCGATCGGGCCATTGGAAAAACTCGTCCAGATTGATCCCGACAACTACAACACACGGCTATTACTCGGCGGGTCGTACTTCGAGACTAAGCAATACGCCGAAGCCGTCCCCCAGTTTCAGCAAGCCACCCAACTTCAGCCCAAATCCGCCACCGCCTGGACGCTCCTCGGCAATGCCCAGAACCAACTCAAACAATACAGCGAAGCCGCCACCGCCTTCACCACCGCCCTGGGCTTCAAATCCGACAACCTCGACGCCCACCTCGGCCTCGGCGTCGCCTACTACAACCGCCAGCAATACGACCCAGCCGCCGCGCATTACAAACGCTACACGGAATTGAAGCCCGATCGGGCCATGGGTTACGCCTACCTCGGCGACGCCTACCGACGCGGCAGCAAATTTGCGGAGGCGATCGCGGCCTACGAGCAAGCCCTGACGATCGAACCCCAAAACCCCACCGCCAAAGCCGGGATCGCCAGAGCCAAGACCAAGACCCCGTAACCCCTACGTCCCCCCAAACCGCTGCAACAACAGCACCTCCAACGGCTGCAACACCGTCGGCGTCGCCAAAATCTCCCGCGCCGCCACATGACTGCCCAACAACACCGTCCAATCATCCGACTCCAACGGCACATCCAACGCGCAATCCTGCACCCGATCGGCAAAATTGATCAACACCAGCACCGTCTCATCTTCCCACTCCCGCACATAGGCCAAATGGGTATCGGGATAGTGGATCAACGTCCGCCAGGATCCCATCCGCAGGGCCTTGCTCTGATGCTTGCGGATCTGTAAGAGCGATCGATAAAAATGCAGCACCGAATCGCGATCGGCCAGTTCCGTCGCCACATTCACGCCAACATAGTTCTCATTCACGGGCAACCATAGATCCGCCGCCGGATTATCCGAAAAGCCCGCGTGCAATCCTGCCGTCCACTGCATCGGCGTCCGCACCCCATCCCGCGTCACGGGCGGTGGCTGGTCGGGATCGATCGCAAACACCGCATCGCGCAACCGATCGGCGGGAATCCGATCGTGATCCACCATCCCCAATTCCTGCCCGTAATACAGCACGGGCGTCCCCCGCAACGTCAGCAGCAGCATCGCCGCCGCCCGCGCTAGGGCGATCGGATCGGCCGCCCCGGCCCACCGCGACAGATGCCGGGGAATATCGTGGTTATCCAAAAAATAGGTCGGCCAAGCGCCCTGTGGCGTGAGCAATTCCTTCTTCTGAATTTCGCGCTGCAAGTAGCCGGGAAACCACGGACTGAACGTAAATTCAAAGGTGAACGGCAAATGTAGCTCGTCCTGCTGGACGCCGTAGAACAGTGCCGAGTCATGCACGCCGCTATCAATAAACGTTTCGCCAATCAGTACCCGATCGCCATACTCGTCAAAGATTTGACGCAGTTCGCGGATGATCTGGTGGTTCTCGGGGAGGTCTTTGTCGTAGAGGTGATATTGGTTGTCGTAGGCGTTTTGGTGGCGGGCGTGGAGCTTGAGGGGATTGTTGCGGAATTGCGCATCCTTGGCGTAGACGCTGGAGGCATCGAGCCGAAATCCATCCACCCCCCGATCGAGCCAAAACCGCACCACGGCATGGATCGCGTCCCGCACCGCCGGATTGCGCCAGTTCAGATCCGGCTGATTCTGGTTAAACGCATGGTAGTAATACTGCTGCCGCGCCTCACACCAAGTCCAAGCGGGGCCGCCGAAGTATGACACCCAGTTATTCGGCAATGCGCCATTTGGCCCCGCATCGCGCCAGAGATACCAGTCATGTTTGGGATTCTCGCGGTTCGAGGCCGACTCGATAAACCAGTCATGCTGACTGGAAGTATGGTTGATCACCAGATCCATCAGCACCTTGAGCTGCCGATCGTGGGCCGCTTCGATCAACGCCGCAAAATCCCCCATCGTCCCAAACACTGGATCAATGTCGTAGTAGTCGCTGACATCGTAGCCATTGTCCTGCATGGGCGATCGATTCACCGGGGACAGCCAGATCGCATCGACCCCGAGACAATCGGGATTGGCGTCGGAGTTGAGATAGTCCAAATGCTGCGTAATCCCGGCTAGATCCCCGGTGCCATCGCCGTTACTATCGGCAAAGGCGAGGGGATAGATCTGGTAGAGGACGGCGGTTTCCCACCAAGGCGGCGTCGCCTGTCCGGTGGAATTGACAGGATGGGTTGGGGTCGCGGACTGAGAAGAACGATGGTCGCTAGAAATAATGATGCCTGTCATGTACGCTGCCTAATTCCACAAAATGGATAGATCGATCGCCGAGAAGTCGCCCAAACAAAAATCGTGTCCCACTGAGGCAATCAACTGACTAAACAATTAATTTGTTCCCAATTTTGCCCGAACAAGTCGCAACAAATTACTTTTGTCGGATCACATCGTAAAACTTCACATTGCCATAACAAACTGCTCGAAAATACCACCGATCGGGTGAATCTCTGGCCCGAATCGATGGTGCTTTCCGAATATTGAGCGGGGGTGTGGCCTGGGAGGATGTTTTAACCGACCTTAACGATCGATCGCGAATGCCACGATCCCCCCTAGCCCCCCTTCAAAAGGGGGGAAGTGAATTCAAAGTCCCCCTTTGTGAAGGGGGATTTAGGGGGATCTTGGCACTTGCGCCAAACCATCAAACTTGATCAAACCAGCGCCTAACTCGCCTTCCGATCGAGCGCCTTCGAGATCATCGGCACCACCACGTCATCGTGGGCTTCGGCCCGATCGGGAACGGCTTCGAGTTCCTCTACGGGTGGTTTGCGATGGATATGAATCCCGATGAACACGTCATACACAAAGCCCCAAAAATCCTGCGGCGAATCCAAAATCCCCAACGACTGCGGCGAACCCTTAGCGTCGAGCAACGGCTTCATCTCATAGTAGGCCGCTTCGTACTTGTACCAGGGCACCGACGGCCAGAGGTGATGGACAAGGTGATAGTTCTGCCCGCCGATCAGCAAGTTCAGCAACCGACTCGGATACACCCGCGAATTCAGCCACCGATCGCGCTCCTTGAAGGGCCGATGGGGCAAATAGTCGAAGAACAGCCCCAGGACTAGCCCCACGATCGCCAACGGCGTAAACCAAAAATTAAAAATGTAGTGGATAAAGCCAAACTGCCAGCCCAGAGCCAGAATCGCCACCGCCACCACCCGCGCAATCACCCATTCCCACAGCTCATTCTTGCGCCACAGCTGGCGCTGAAAGAAGAAAATTTCGTGGTACATGAACCGCGCATTGATGAACCACAGCGGCCCGAAGGTGGAAACGATATGGTCGGGATCGTTCTCGGGATCGTTCACATGGGCGTGGTGCTGCTGATGCACCCGCGTGAATACCGGGAACGAAAAGAACAGCATGAAGGCGCTGCCGTGGCCTAGGGCGGCATTGATCACCCGATCGGGGTGGGCCGCGCCATGACTCGCATCATGGATCACCGTGCCCACCATATGCAGCGCCACGAAGTTCAGCAAAAAGCTGATCCAACCCGCCCAGTGCAGGCCAAAATACCCCACCGTCGAACCAACGGCGATCACGACGGAAGCCCCGAACATGATTAGGTTTGGGTTCCAAAATCCCTTCGGCGGGCCAAGCAATTGCCTCGGCACCATCAGGGGCAACGGCTTTGCCTCCGACATCACACCACACTCCCCTTGATTAAAAGTTTGATCCCCACGGTCACGGTGACCCATTTGAGCCTCACGCATCATACCAGGCTCGAAACCATCCCTAGTATTTATACTGGGATCATCGACCGCGCGGGCGGCGGTGGTGGCAGCAATGATTGGGATGGCGGTGGCGGTGCTCACGGTCATTAAGATGCGTAAAGTTTTGTGAGTTTTATCTATTGAAACATGGCTTTCCCCTGGAAAGCGAGGGGTTGGCCGAGAAAAAACAGAATTCCTGCGGATTCAATTCCCCCGATCGGCCCAATTTTCTCTCTCTGGCGGGTTGGGGGCACAGCGAAATGAGCAGCTCCGTAGACTTTTCAGCGGATTTACCCGATGATTAAGCGGTTTGATTCAGGCGGGGATCAATTTTTCGGTGATCCACAACGATCGGGAACTTATCGCGTTCCCTCCCGGTCTTGCATCGAGTCACCCCAAAACATCGGGGTATCCCAGAAATTCCAGCCCTTGTTCATCCGCAATTTTCCGTCTGCGAGGATTTTCACCATGTCCCTTCCCCAGAATGCCTTAATCCATTCCGTCACGTTGATCAGTCTCGGCCTCATGGCTCCGGGGTTGCTCCCCAGCGCGGCCCTGGCCCAGAGCACGGCCAGTACCACCGTGCCCACCACCGATGTGATTATTCCCACCGATGCGGGGACTGGCACGACGGGGACAACGGTGAACCGTCCCACCACTAGCCCCATTCCTAGCACTAGCCCCATTCCCACCACTGGCGGGATCCCACTGAATCGCGTCCGGTTCAGCGCCCAATTGCGCAATGGCCAGTACAGCGTCATGTACCAACCCGAAAGCCAGCCCGGAAAATCCTATGCCTGGGCCGTGCCGCAGGCCATGGGCGGGGGATGGACGCCCGAAAAGCGCAGTCGCGAAATCGCGGCCCGATTAGAACTTTATCGACCGGATGGCTTAGTCGAAATGCAAACGGGGGTCGAAAATGGCTACAACACAGTCTGCGTCACCACGGATATTGTGCCCACTTGTCGCATCGTCTTCACCGTGCCACGGGGCCAGGATCCAGTCGCCACCCGCGACGGCGTGTTCAGCAATCTGGCGATCGCCGATAGTGGCCAGCAAACCGCCGGGGTCTACACCTACCAAGCCAACTCCGGCAAAGACTTGCTGAAGCAGTTGGGCGGGGCATTGAAGGTGGATCTCGGCGGGATCTTCGGTCAGCCAGCGGCCGTGACGCCCACTGCACCCGCCCGCACAGGGATTGATCTGAAGCCATTCCTTGATCGGGCCGATGGGGGTACCGGAGCGCAACTGACGGCATCGAGCGCGATCGTCAAGGCCCCAACGGTGGCCAAGCCCGTGGCTGCACCGACCAAAGGCCGTCGCTTGCGGAACTTATTGCGGTAATTTTCGGTAATTAATGGCGAAAACGCGGTTCGCTCGACAAATGTACGGCGGCAATGTCTATGCACATTGCCGCCGTTTTTTGGGCGCTGTTTTAGCCAAGGCTGGGGCCGATCGATGGTCATGCCAAACGTGGTAGTATCCCTCTTGCTTCGGTTTGTAAATACGCAATTTGTCAACATTTGAATCGGCATAGGCAGTCCCGTTGATGCAATCCCTTTATTCTCGACGTAAAACCAAAATTGTGGCGACGATCGGCCCTGCTACCAGTGACCCTGAGGTTTTACGAGAATTGATTCTGGCGGGCGCTACGACGCTGCGCCTCAACTTTTCCCACGGTACCTACGACGATCATCTCAAAAACATTCGATCGATTCGCCAGGTCTCCTACGAACTGAATCGTCCCGTGGCGATTTTGCAGGATTTGCAAGGCCCAAAGATCCGCTTGGGTAAGTTTGCCGATGGCGCGATCGACTTGAAAAAGGGCGATCCCTTTACCCTCACCAGCCGTCCGATGGCTGGAACGCAGTCCATGAGCTGGATTACCTACGAACCCCTGGCCCAGGAAGTGCCGGAAGGTTCAACGATCTTGCTCGACGATGGCAAGGTCGAAATGACGGTCGATCGGGTGGACAAAGCGGCGGGTGACTTGCATTGCACCGTCGTGGTGGGCGGCATTTTGTCCAACAACAAAGGGGTGAATTTCCCTGGCGTCTATCTCTCGGTCAAAGCCCTAACGGACAAGGATCGCCAAGACCTGATGTTCGGTCTCGATCAAGGCGTCGATTGGGTCGCCCTGAGTTTTGTCCGCAATCCCCAGGATGTGATCGAGATTAAAGAATTGATCGCCAGCGCGGGGAAATCCACCCCCGTGATCGTCAAGATCGAAAAGCACGAAGCGATCGAGCAAATGGAAGAAATCCTCTCCCTGTCCGACGGCGTCATGGTGGCGCGGGGCGACTTGGGCGTGGAATTGCCCGCTGAAGACGTGCCGATTTTGCAGAAACGCTTGATCCGCACGGCGAATCGTCTGGGCATCCCGATTATCACCGCGACCCAGATGCTCGACAGCATGGTGAGCAACGCCCGACCGACCCGCGCCGAGGTTTCGGATATTGCGAATGCCATTCTCGATGGCACCGACGCAATCATGCTCTCGAACGAAACGGCAGTGGGCAAATACCCGGTCGAAGCGGTGCAAACCATGGCGACGATCGCCTGCCGGATTGAGCAAGAGCCGCTCACCCGCGAAAACAAAACCGACAGCAAATCGATCACCAACGCCATCAGCCAAGCCGTCGGCCAGATCGCCCAGCAACTCGACGCCAGCGCCATCATGACCCTGACCAAAACCGGGGCGACGGCGCGCAATGTCTCCAAGTTCCGGCCGCGCACGCCGATCCTAGCGGTGACACCACATATGGATGTGGCGCGGCAGTTACAGCTCGTTTGGGGCGTCAAGCCGATCCTCATGCTGGATCTGAACAACGCTTGGCAAACCTTCCAAGCCGCAGTCAGCGTCGCCCAGGAGAAAGGGTTAGTCAACGAAGGCGATGTGATTATCCAAACGGCTGGAACGCTGCAAGGCGTGGCAGGATCAACGGATTTGGTCAAAGTCGAAGTCGTGACAGCGGTGCGCGGTAAGGGCATCGCGATCGGCCAAGGCACCACAGTCAGCGGCAAAGCCCGCGTCGTCACAAAGGCGGGCGAACCGACCCAATTCAATGCGGGCGAAATCCTGATCGCCAATGGCACCAGTGGCGAGCACCTCGAAGCGATTCGCAAAGCCGCCGGAATTGTGGTGGAAGACACCAGTCTGACTAGCCACGCGGCGACCACCGGACTGCGACTCGGCATTCCCGTCCTCGTCGGCGTCGAGAAAGCCACCGCCGTCATCCGCGAAGGCGAAATCGTCACGATCGACCTCCAACGCGGCGTCGTCTACTCCGGCAAAGGCAGCAACCTCACCCCGTAAGGTGGGCAATGCCCACCCGACGCTGCCATTCGCCGTTATATTCTGGAAGGATTTAGGTACACTGAAAAGCGCGACTTTCTCCTGAGGTTTGTAGGTTCATGGCAGGTTCTTCTTCGGTTTTGACGACCATTAACCCGATTAAATTCGGCACCGACGGCTGGCGGGGGATCATCGCTGCTGACTTCACCTTTGAGCGGGTGATGTTGGTGGCACCACTGGCCGCGCAGGTGTTGCGTCAGGTCTACGGGGCCGAAACCGGGAACAGCAATACGATCATCGTCGGCTACGATCGACGGTTTTTGGCCGAAGAATTTGCCCGATCGGCGGCGGAAGCGATTCGCCTCCAAGGGTTTGATATTATTTTCTCCGAATGTTTTGCGCCGACTCCGGCCTTTAGCTGGGCGGCGAAGCAAATGCGGGCCTTGGGCGCGATCGTCATCACTGCCAGCCACAACCCCGGCAACTACTCTGGACTCAAAGTGAAGAGCGCCTTCGGCGGCTCGGTGCCCCCGGAAGTGACCCAGGAAATCGAAATCTTACTCGCCGCGAACCAACCACTGACGCCTGCGGCGCAGGCGGGTAGGTTTGAGACGTTTAACCCCTGGACTTCTTACTGCGCGGGCTTGCAGCAGTTGGTCGATGTGAAACTGATTCAAGACGCGGTCAACAGCGGCAAGCTGTCGATCGTCGTCGATGTGATGCATGGCGCGGCTTCCACGGGGTTGCAACAAATGCTCGGCGTCGAAGTCCAGGAGTTGAACAGCGATCGTGATCCGCTGTTTGGCGGCGGTGCCCCGGAACCCCTACCGAAATACCTGCCCGAAATGCTGGCCACGATGAAAAATCATCCGAGCCAGGAACTGAAAGTGGGCTTGGTGTTCGACGGTGACTGCGATCGGATTGCGGCAGTGGACGGCGCAGGCAACTTCCTCAGTTCGCAAATCTTGATCCCGATTTTGATCGAACACCTGGTTTCCCGTGGCTACAGCGGCGAAGTGGTCAAAACCGTCAGCGGCTCGGAATTGATCGCCAAGGTCGCGGCGCTCCATGGGCTATCCGTGCACGAAACCCCGATCGGCTATAAATACATCGGCGATCGAATGCTGGAAGCCAAAGTCCTATTGGGCGGCGAAGAATCCGGCGGCATCGGCTACGGTCACCACATCCCCGAACGCGATGCCCTCCTCGCGGCGCTCTACACCCTGGAAGCCGTGGTCAAAACGGGGACAGATTTGGGCCTATTGCACCAGCAATTGCAGGCGAAGACGGGATTTGACTGGGCCTACGATCGAATTGATTTGCCGTTAGCCAACATGGACGTGCGGGCGAAGTTAGTCGCGAGTTTGGATAATCAGCCGTTAACGGAAATTGCGGGCCGATCGGTTCTCAGTTGTCAGACCGATGATGGGTACAAGTTTCGGTTGGATGATGGCAGTTGGTTGCTGATTCGGTTTAGTGGGACGGAACCCGTGTTGCGGTTGTACTGTGAAGCGGCGACGTTGGATCGGGTACATCAGACCCTCGATTGGGCCAAGAATTGGGCCAATGCGGTGGGTTGATGTGAAATACAGCATCCTCATCCAATGGTCAGAAGATGACCAAACTTATGTTGTCAGCCTCCCGGAATGGGGCGAATACGCCCATATCCATGGTGATACCTACGAAGAAGCACTGCTCAATGCCCAAGCGGTTTTGGCCGATTTGGTCTATGGCTATGAAGCGATCGGCAAACCTCTCCCACAGCCCAAAATGCTACTTCAAACAGCGGCATAATGCCGCGATCGGGCAGTTAGCCGTGGCTTAGGCCCCCGCAACATCCGCCGATTCCCCCGCCACCCACTGCTTCAACATCGCGGGGATCAGAATCCGTTTGCGCGTCTTCACATCGATGCAAACGTGCCGGGTCAACCCCCGACTCACAGGCCGATCGCAGCCCTCCAACAAAATCTCATAGCGTACTTCAAACTCACTCGCCGCCGTCATCACAGGTAACACCCGCACCACCAACCGATCGCCACAACGCATCGGCTGATGAAAATCCACTTCGCCATGGACGATCGGCACCGCCAATTCCTGACCACTGAAAAACGATCGGGCATCGATCCCGGCAGCAATCAACGCCGCTTCGTAGGCTTCATGGCAGATCGACAGGACATTGGCGAAATAGACCACGCCCGCCGCATCGGTGTCGCCAAATCGGACGGTGCGATCGTAGGTAAAGCTCATGGCTGATTCCCCTTCAGGCCCAACTCGGCGGTGAGATAATCGACAAACTGGCGGGCCGTGCGGCCCGATCGGCCATTATGCTGTGTCGCCCATTGCAAGGCGCGAAATTCCAAATCCGCGTCACTCATCACCAACCGCGCTGCCTGAACCAAATGCTGCACCATGGCCAGATACATCGCCTGGTCGGCGGGTTCGAAGGTGAGGGTGAGGCCAAACCGATCGCTGAATGACATTTTTTCCTGCAAGGTGTCCCATTGATGGATTTCGTCGGCATCCTGGGGGCGGGGCCGATCGCCAAAGAATTCGCGAATCAGATGACGACGATTGGAGCTGGCATAGACCACCACATTCGCGGGCCGAGCCGTAACACCGCCTTCCAACACGACCTTCAATGATTTAAACGCATCGTCATCTTCCTCGAAGGACAGATCATCGACGAAGATGATGAACTTCTGTGGGGCCGATTGGAGCGACTCGACGATGTTCGGCAAGTCGCCCAAATTCGCCTTCGACACCTCAATCAACCGCAAACTCCGGTCGCCAAACTGATTCACCAATCCCTTGATCAACGACGACTTGCCACTGCCACGACTGCCGTAGAGCAAAACATTCAGCGCCGGATAGCCGGATAGCAGCGCCTCGGTGTTTTGCACCAATGCGTCCCGCTGCCAACGGTAGCCAATCAAATCGTCGATCCGCACGGGATCGGGGTGGGCGACGCCCCGCAACCCCCCATCCATCCAGCGAAAGGCGTGAAACTGGGCAAAAATCCCCGTGCCAAATTGACGGTAATAATCCACCAACGTCGGCAATGCATCAGCCCAATCGGTAAAATGCGCCAACTGCGATCGCAGATGGGCCGCCGCCTGACCTTGGGACGTGGGTAACATCGCGGGATCCAACCGATCGACCCAAGCGACGATCGGCACATGGGGCACGGCTTGCTGCACCGCCGCAGCGATCGACCCACAATGCCACTGGTCGATCTGTTGCCAAATCCGCAGGTCATGGCGGGCCGCTAACCGCACCGCCAGAGGCAGATCGGCCCAGTCCGTCGTCTGGACTTGGCGGGTAAAGGAATTTTCGGCGGTGATTAAGGTTTGAAATAAGTAATCCTGCCAGCCCTGATGCCGATCGACCAGGGCTTGGAACCATTGCCCGTAAGTTTCGAGCAATGCGGTTGGGGTCGCATCATCCGGCGGATGACTCAATAAGACCAACAGGCGATCCCAGCATTGCAGTGGGGTCGGCTCCAGCGCCGATCGGTACAATAGCAACGATCGCACCGTCTGATGCAACGTTTGATGCGCAGTTTGTTGATCCATCACCCGTCACCCCGTAAAGCCATCAAACCCCTAACTCTGCCCTAACCCAAGCCCAAACCCCGCATCAGCGAAGCGGGCGCAGGCATAATAATCAACAGCACCAACGCCAAAATCACCAGTCCGGTGAAGTCCCGCCAGCCATTCAGTTCGGTCACGTCATTCAATGCGGGTTCGTCCATCGCGGGCAATAGGAACAGCAGCAACGCCCACAGCAGTAAATGACTCTGGGTCAGCGACAGGGCTAAGAGCAACCACCGCGCCACGTTGCCGATGATCGCCCCGACCCGCTGACCATAGACCGCATGGACAATCCGGCCCCCATCCAATGACCCGATCGGCATCAAGTTAAACGCCGAAAACAGCACCCCGAGCCAACCCGCAAAGGCGATCGGATGCAAGGCAATCAGCTTATTGGGCAGCAACTGCGCCCCCAAGGCCCATTTACTCAAACAAGCCAGCAGCAAGGAATACTGGGGCCGCAGCGCCTCAAAATCAAAAATGCTGGGCGTCCGATTGGCGATCGCATCCACCACCGTCGATTGGGTCAACCCGAAGGCCAGCAAACCAATGGCCAGCAGCAACCCGGAAAGCGATCCCAACGCCCGAATATCGAACAACACCTGGCGATTCGGCACGGGCGATCGCAGTTGGATAAACGCCCCGAGGGTGCCGATCGGCAGCGACGGCAACGGCGGCAGCGGAATAAAGTAGGGCAAGGTCACCGCCACCCGATAGCGCTTCGCCGTCAGGTAATAGCCCAACTCCCGCACCCCAAAGAAGCCCATCCAAGCACAGGCATAGGGCAAGCCATCGAGCAGATTGACCGAACCCGATCGCAAGCTCGCAGGCAGCACTTTGACAATCTCGTAGCCCGCCCAGGTCGTGGTCAAGAAGCTCATCAGCGCCAAGGCGATCCCCCAAGCGGGCTTGTCCAGGGTTTTCTGGATGATTTGGCCTTCGGGGGTGAGTTGGGGATTGGTGACGATGGCGAAGATCGGTTTGCGGTTTTGGCCTTCTTGCAACAGGACGAGGAACCGATCGCCAAATTCGCTGCGGACATTCGCCTGAATTTTTTGGTAAGCCGTGGCGGCGGGCGATCGCAGTTGACCCCAGCAGATTACCGCCTGGGGCCGATATTCAAAATTCTGGACATAGTAAATCGACCAAGGAAAACAATCCCGCAAGCGGGTTTCTTCTTCGTCGGTCAAGGGCCGCACGGCCTCGGGGACTGGCGTCGGGCTGTCGGGAGTGAGTTGGATCGCCGGAATGCCAACCTCGCGTTGGTTCAGGGGAGCCAATGGTGCGCCGGAATCGATCGGCGGCTCCCCCGGCAATTCGCCCGTCCGCTCGACCCGACCCCGCACCAACAAATTGGCATAGGCCAGAAAGCTACTGATCAACAGCAATAGGAAGACGATCGGGGGCAAGGTCTTACCGCCACTCAGGATCCGCCAGAGCATCAGACCGACGATCGGGGCCATCAGCACCGACCAGAGGAGCCATACGGGGGTCTGCGTCAGCTTTTTGGCTTGGCGCACGATCATGACGTACATCAGTGCGCCCGTCATGATCAGAAGTAAAAGAAACCAAATAAGCTGCATGAAACCTTTGCTACCAGCGGACAAACACCATGCCACCAAGATCTGGCATGATGAGGGATGAGGTGATCCTCCCTCCTATTGTCTCGCTTTTTCTTCAAAAATAACGCCTGTGACCTCTTCCTCGGCTGAACCAAAATTACCGCGACCCGTTTTTGCGACTGCCGCGCCCGCCGTCTATGCCTTCCCGCCTAACCGCGAAACCCTTGGGGGCACGGCCTATCTCCTCACCGATCCGGGCGGCAGCATCCTGATCGACAGCCCCGCCTGGACGCCGGAAAATCAACAATTCTTGGCCAATTTGGCGTCGCCCGTGCGGTGGCTGTGCCTGACCCAACGGGGCGGCATCGGCCAACACCTGCTGGCATTACAACAAACCCTCCAATGCCAGGTACTAATCCAGGAGCAGGAAGCCTACTTGATCCCCGAGGTCAGTGCGACGACCTTTCACCATACTTACGAACTCACCCCCACGATCAGCGCCCTCTGGACACCGGGCCATTCGCCGGGGAGCAGTTGTCTCCATAGCACCAGTCATGGGGGGATCCTCTTCTCCGGTCGGCATCTGATCCCCGATCGCCAAGGGCATCCCGTCCCCCTCCGCACCGCCAAAACCTTCCACTGGCCGCGCCAACTCCGTAGTATTACGGCCTTGACCGATCGCTTCAGCACCGACACCTTGGCACATATCTGTCCCGGTGCCAGTATTGGCTGGCTGCGCGGCATGATGACGATCGACAACGCCTATGGCCAGTTGCAGCAGCTCGACTTATCCGCCCTCGCCGAGGCCCCGATCGGCCTGTAGCCATCCCGCCCCGCCACCGCAGCCCGCCAATACTGGTGCCCAAATAAATCCAAAAATGCGGATTCCACTGAGAACGTCCCAGCGATCGTGTTGCTTTACGGCAATCGCTCCGGCGACCGATTTGTGCGTCAATTGCGGCCTTAAATCTCCCCCTTACAGTCGGAGTAAGGTCGTCCTTACGGGGGTTTCGAACAATTCCTAATTGCGGCCGATCGGTGATTTTGCGGCCGCGATCGGCCCGACTACGGAGACAAGTTCACGGAATCTGTAGAGATTGCTACGGAGGACTTTACGCAACCTTTAAAGACACCTGGGTGGAGATACGATATGCTCGATACAGAGGCAAAGCGCACGGAAGATTCCCTCGATTCAAATGTGCCTTTTGCGACAGTCTCACCCAGTCTTCCTGAATTATTCACTTTCATCGCCACGTTGTTTGTCCGGCATCATCTCCGTAATTCTGCATAAGTTGATGCCCCTCCCCTATATCAGTCTTTAAGCCTTTTGAATTGAGTTTTTCCGGCCCACCGCCCGCCGCCAACGCCCGCCGTTGGGTCACAGGCACGGGGCACTGAGTCCTCACTAATTACAATTTTGGTTCCTTCCTATGCCTGTTTCTCCTTCCCTACCCTCGCAAAACGTCATCGGCTTCCCGGTCACTGTGCTTTCCTTCGAAGCGCAAGTCGCGCAGGTGATCAAGTGGGCCAAAGGCGGTTTAAGTAAGGTGGTCTGTGTGGCAAACGTCCACATGTTGGTCGAAGCCTGCGACGATCGCGCCCTGGCCAGCATCCTCAACCGGGCCGATATGGTCACCCCCGATGGCATGCCCCTCGTGTGGATGGTGCAACAACTGCGCCAAATCGAGCAGGATCGCGTCGCCGGGATGGATCTGATGATGTCGGTGTGCCAATCCGCCGCCGCACAGGGCCTCAGCGTGTATTTCCTCGGGTCGGAGCGATCGGTGTTGGATCAGATGCGGCGGCGTCTGGAGCGGGATTTCCCCGCGCTAAAGATTGCCGGAATGGAGCCGCTGCCAATGTTGTCCGTGCCGATCGTCGTCGATCAAGCTGTGGTGGAGCAAGTCAACCACAGCGGGGCCGGAATCGTCTTCGTGGCCTTGGGTTGCCCGAAGCAAGAAAAGTGGATGGCCGCTTACCACAACCGGATTAATGCCGTGATGTTGGGTGTGGGCGGAGTGTTCCCGGTGTATGCGGGCTTGCAGCAACGCGCTCCCGAGTTCATCCGATCGGCGGGTCTGGAGTGGCTCTATCGCCTCGTGCAGGAGCCGCGCCGCCTCTGGAAGCGCTACAGCAAGACGATTCCACCCTTTGTGTGGCTGGCTTGCAAGCAACTGATGCGGGCCTCCCGATCGACTTCCCGCAACATCCTGCCCCAGCCGCAGCCCGAACTGAACACCCAGGAATTGGTGACTTCGGGTCAGCCGGGATTGCGCCACTAGAAGTTCTGGCAATCGGTTCTAAGATTGGACTTCGACGACGGAGCCAGTGCCGACTTGTTCAAACATACGTTCAATGTCGCGGTTGCGCATCCGCAGGCAGCCGTGGGACACCGCTTGGCCGACGAGGGACTCATTCGGTGTGCCGTGGAACCCGAGCGCCATATGTTCGCCTTGGTAGAAGCCGATCCACCGATCGCCCAGGGGATTGTCCGGGCCAGCGGGGATCACGACCTTGGTAATCGGATGCCGCCATTCGGGATTGCGGCGCATTTGATGGATTTTGAATTCGCCGATCGGGGTTTCCCATCCGGCTTGGCCGACGGCCACCGCGTAACGGGCCAGCTCCTTGCCGTGGCGATACACCACCACCCGCCGATCGCCCAAATCCACCACTAATTTGGTATCCAGCGCGCGGGGAGACAGGACAATATCCGCCACCGGGGGACGGGGCGGGGCGGGCACAACGGTCGATTTCCAGCCATGCACCGCGCCCGCCGCCAATAGCACCGCACCCGCCGCCATACTCAGCCGCATTAAATGTTTTGTGATTGAGCCATCTTGGATCAACGTCATCGCCCTTCGTGCCTCGCGCCGCTGATCTCAATCTAGCTTGATTCACCCCAAACCATGACCGACAAATTTGCCCAATGCCGCACCGATCGACGGGGATCGGCTGGGGCAAATCCACCAAATCAGCGGTCAAATCCCTCCCGAAAGCGCTATTCTAGATGAAACGCAACCGGAACAATGGGATTTTTGGAGAGCGGGAACCTTGGGCGATCGCGGCGCGTCATAGACGACATACGCACCGAGCATATTGAGAATTTTGCCCATGAGTTACTCGATCTCCGCCCTATGGCCAACGGTTGCAACACCCGTCCCAGCAGCGCCCGTGCAAGTTACCCAGCTCTCAAACTCTGACCTGATCCTGCGTTGCCAGGAGGGTTCTCGTCCCGGACGGGAACCTTTCTCAGAGCTAATGAAGCGCTACCAATCCCATGTGGAGCGTGTGCTCTACCACCTCGCCCCCGACTGGCAGGATCGAGCCGACCTGACCCAGGAAGTCTGGATTCGGGTCTACCGCAATGTCACCAAGCTCCAGGAACCGGAGAAGTTTCGTGGATGGCTGAGTCGGATTGCCACCAACTTGTTCTACGACGAGTTGCGCAAACGCAAGCGCCATGCGCCGCCACTCTCCCTCGATGCGAAGCTGGCCTTTGACGATGGTGAAGTCAGTTGGGAACTGCCCAGCGACACACCAGGACCCGTCGAAGCGATGGCGACTCAGGAGTTTTACGATCAGCTGAACAGCGCGATCGCCGACCTGCCCGAAGCCTTCCGCACGACGATCGTCCTGCGCGAAATCGAAGGACTCGCCTACGAAGAAATCGCCGTCATCACCGGGGTCAACCTCGGCACCGTCAAATCCCGCATTGCCCGTGCCCGCAGCCGTTTACAAGAGCAGCTCCAAGGCTACTTGAACGGCGGTGCCGCCTAGCAATCGCCCGATCGATGGAACCAGGACTTGATTTCCCGGTTTGGGTACCTTATGTTTTAGGGACATCCACCAAGCACTATGAACCAACCACTAGACGCTTCCTCCGATCCAGTCATGAACCCCAACTCCACCCCCAATTCCCCTCAAGGGCCAGACGATCGTAGCCGCAGTAATGAGCGCTTCGAGTTACTCAGTGCCTACATGGACGGCGAAGTCACCGCCGAAGAGCGGCGTCTGGTCGAATCCTGGCTGGCCACCGAACCGCAAGTCCAGCAGATGCATCAGCGCCTGCTGTCGCTCAAAGATGGCTTTAGTCAGCTCCCCACTGCCGAAACCAGCCGCCCGATCCAGCAAACGATCGATCAAGTCTTCGAGAAAGTCGAACGCCGATCGCGGCTCCGCGTCCTGATCGGTGGCACCGTCGCCGCCGCCGCTGCGCTGGTCGCGACATTGGTGGGGATCAACACGATCGGCAGTGGCTCGATGCAGTTTGCCAGCCAGACCGCGAATCGCACCCAGGATCGGACTGCGCCTAGCCCAACCGAAGAAATTACCACCGCAGGCTACCTCGTTTCCCTCGACAACGCCGTATTGCCGCCCCCCACCAAAACCGTTGGCGGTGGCAAATCGATCCGGGTCAAAGCGACTTGGCCGAACGACGCACAATAATCAGGGTTCGGCCTCACTCAGCTGGATTGGGGAGACTTTGCCTTGAGCGAAGCCTCCCGTAGGGATAATTAGGCCCCAATCAGCATTTCCGCATGGGCGGGGAATCCGGCATCCTTCAACGCCGCCACTGTGGCCCGATCGTCCTTCACCCGAAACTGATTGCCAAACCGCACGAGCTGCTGGTTCGGCCCACCATTAATCACGGCGACCACCGAGATCTTGCCGCTGCGATCGTCGCCGTTCTGGCTTTTTAAGATATTCCGCAAGCGATGTTGCTGGGTGACGTCAGCGGCGATCGCGGCCTCCAATTCCACCATCACCATCCGCACCTGCTCGATCGGTTCGGCGTCGTCCAAGATGAATTGGAATTGGTCTTCGTCACGTTTGTCGATCTTGCCCCAGACCATGAGCCGCGCATCAGGCAGAATTAGCGAGCCAATCTGGGCATAGGTTTTGGGGAAGATCACGGCTTCGGCATGGCCCGTGAGGTCTTCGAGCTGGACGATCGCCATGGCATCGCCTTTTTTGGTGGTGACGTTTTTCACGGCGGCGAGGACGACGATCGCGCTGACGGAGCGATCGGCGTAGTCTTTGACTTCACTCAAGCTGATCGGGGCCAATACCCGAGCCGGTCGCACCACGGGCTTCAGCGGATGGTCGGAAATATAGAAGCCCAAGAGTTCTTTTTCTAACCGCAACCGTTCCTGGGCCGGATAGTCATCGACGGTGGGGGCTTTGGGGGCCGTTTCCAATCCGCCTTTGGGCGCACTGGCATCGCTGGCTCCGAGCAGGTCGAACAAGTTGCCCTGGCCGCTGGCCCGATCGCGTGCCCGTCCCTGTGCCCATTCGACCATGAGTTCCAGATCCTTCATGGTCTGATTCCGGTTCGACTGGATCGTATCCAATGCCCCGCAATGCACCAAGGCTTCCAAGGCGCGTTTGTTCAGGACTTTTGTATCGACCCGATCGCACAGATCCGCCAGGGATTTGAACGGCCCATCGGTGGCCCGCGATTGCATGATGCCTTCGACTGGCCCGTGGCCGACATTTCGCACCGCCGTCAGACCGAACAGAATGCGTTTACCGATCGGGGTAAAGTCCAGCCCCGATTGGTTAATATCCGGCGGCAAGACTTCGATCCCCATCGCCTGACAGGAAGCCATGTATTGCTGCACCTTTTCCTGGTTGCCGCTGTTGGCGGTGATCAGCGCCGCCATGTACTCCACGGGATAATGCGCCTTCAGGTAGGCGGTTTGGTAGGTGACATAGCCGTAGGCGGTGGAGTGGGATTTGTTGAAGCAATACTCGGCGAACATCACCATTTGCTCAAACAAGTCCGCCGCCACCTTTTTCAGGACGCCATTTTTCTCGGCCCCGGCGACGAATTGGCTTTGGTGCTTCTCCATCTCGGCTTTCTTCTTCTTACCCATCGCTCGCCGCAACAGATCCGCTTCGCCGAGGGAATAGCCGCCCATATCCTGGGCGATTTTCATGATCTGCTCTTGGTAGACCATGATGCCGTAGGTTTCGTTCAGGATCGGTTTGAGGATGTCGTGTTCGTACTCGATTTTCTCGCGACCGTGTTTGCGGTTGATGAATTTGGGGATCAGGCCCGCATCCAATGGCCCCGGTCGATACAGCGCCAAGACTGAGGAAATATCCTCGATTCCAGAGGGTTTGAGATCCCGCACGATTTGCCGCATCCCGGAGGATTCTAGCTGGAAGATGCCTTCGAGTTCGCCCCGTGCGAGGAGTTTGTAGGTCGCGGGGTCGTCCATGGCGATTTCGTCGATGTCGATCGATTCCCCGTGGGACTTCTGCACCATGGCGAGGGTGTTTTGGATCATCGTCAGGTTTTTCAGGCCGAGGAAGTCCATCTTCAGCAAGCCCATGGCCTCGATGTCCTCCATGTAGTACTGGGTAAACACCGTGCCATCGTCATTTTTCTGCAACGGGACGATTTCATCTAGCCGCTGGGCCGAGATCACGACGCCTGCGGCGTGAATTCCCACAGACTTGTTCGTACCCTCGATCCGCATGGCGGTGTCGATCCAATCCTTATAGGTGATCACATCGCAGCCCGGAACCCGATCGCCGCTGTCATATTTTTGTTTGAAATCCTTGCTGGGCGTATCATCGCCGATCATCACCTTGAGCTTCGCGGGCTTACCCCGAATAATCGGAATCATCTTCGTCATCTTGTCCGACTCGCCATAGGGCACATCCAACACCCGCGCCACATCCTTCAGCACCGCCTTCGACGCCATCCGGTTGTAGGTAATAATCTGCGCCACCCGGTCTTTGCCGTACTTCTGGGTGACGTAGTCGATCACTTCGCCGCGCCGATCGATGCAGAAGTCCGTATCAATATCCGGCATCGACTTCCGTTCGGGATTCAAGAATCGCTCGAACAGCAAGCCATGGTGTACCGGGTCAATGTTGGTAATCTTCAGCGCGTAAGCCACGAGCGAACCCGCCGCCGAACCCCGTCCCGGCCCGACTGGGATCCCCTGTTCCCTGGCATATTTTACGTAATCCCAAACCACCAAGAAATAGGCATCGAAGCCCATGGTGTGCATCATCTCGATCTCGTATTCCACCCGATCGCGATAGACCTGCTCGATTTCCGCGTAGCTGTTCACCCCAAACCGCTCAATCATGCCCAGCTGCGTCTGCTCGACAAAATAGCTATACAGCGTGTAACCCTCCGGCACCTGATAGTCAGGAATCCGGGGTTCGCTGAGGACGTGGTATTCCTCAATTTTGTCGGCGACTTCGAGGGTGGTCGCGATCGCCTCATCGACAATATCCTGGGTCAGATGGTCTTGGAACAGCACCCGCATCTCATCCGCCGACTTGAGATACTCCGTCCCCGTATAGCGCAGCCGCTTATCCTCCGAAATCAGCTTCCCCGTTTGGATACAGAGCAAGGCATCATGAGCTTCAACGTCATTGCAACCAATAAAGTGGGAGTCATTCGTCGCCACGATTTTGATATCCAGCTCCCGGGCGATCCGCAGAATCGCCGGATTCACCACCCGCTCCTCCTGCAACCCGTGGTCTTGGATTTCGAGATAATAGTCGTCCCCGAACAGATCCTTATACCACCGCGCAATCTTCATCGCCGCCTCCGGCTTGCCTTGGAGAATCGCCTGCGGCACCTCCCCACCAAGGCAAGCACTCGTAACGATCAGCCCCTCGTGGTACTCGACCAGCAAATCCTTATTAATACAAGGCCGCGAAAAGATCCCCCGACCCTGCACCCCTTCCAGACTAGAGATCGTGGTCATCTTCACCAGATTCTTGTAACCCAGATCATTCTTCGCCAAAACGATTTGGTGATAGCGCGGGCGACGTTCCTGCTTCGTGATATCGCCATTGATCACATACATTTCATTGCCGAGGATGGGCTTGACCCCAGTGCCCTTGCAAACCTTAAGGAGTTCCACCGCCCCATACATGACCCCATGATCCGTCAGGGCGATCGCCGTCATATTCAATTCCTGTGCCCGCGCCACCAGATTTGGCAACTGACTCGCGCCATCCAGGAGGCTGTAATCACTGTGAATATGCAAGCCAACAAAAGCCATAACGATCGCCTAGGGGATGGGGGTGGGCATTTAGAATAGCCGATTATATGCGCTATATCTAGTGGGGAAATACAGTTTTCTGTCTGTGGGTAGTGATGGGGTGTGATGGGGCAGAAGGGTAAATCCAGAGTCCCGGCCGAACCGCCCCCCGGCCCCCAATTCTGGGGGAGCAAGAGCGGAGCCTTGGCCTCATTTCACCATAATAGCATATTTGTACTATTGCGGGTGTGTGGGTGTTGGGTTCCGCGTTGCTCTACCCAACCTACGGGACGGCTTCCGTCTCCTGACTAGCGGGGGCGCGGGGGGAAGTCCCCCGGATCGTGGCACAGCCACCCAGCCAACATTGAAACAAACCATCCCAGAATTACGCCCCAAACCCCAATGACGATCAACATTTTTGTTTACGGCACCCTCCAACCGGGTCACAGGCCCTACCAAACCCTCTGCCAAAAATATCCCCACACCGCCGAAGCCGCGATCGTATATGGCGAACTCTACCACCTCCCGATCGGCTATCCCGCGATCGTGACGGGCGGCGATCGGCCAATTTACGGCCACCAACTCCGCTTCCAGGATCCCGAAATCCTCCAAATCCTCGACGACTACGAACAACACGACCCGATCGCCCTCCAACGCCACTATCCACAACTTAACTGTGATCGAGCCATGACCGAGCTAGGCTACGATCGCCAATCGATCGCCACCTTCACCCCCAACGGCCAACCCCTTGAACAAAGCTGGGCCTACACCATGACGATCGCTCAACTCACCCAACTCCAAGGCCAACCCCTCCCCCAAGGCAAATGGCCCGCCAACTAGCCCATCCCCCAAACGATCGTGCTAAGTTTTATGAAGCCGCCTCAACCAAATCCCATGCAGCACTACGCCCCCCCGATCGCCCCCAACCAAATCCTCACCTACAGCCAATTCATCCACCCCCTCCTCATGTGGGTTCTCTTCGCCCTCTGCCTCTACGCCATGTACACCGGCTGGCAATGGCGACGCACCCGCAGCGCCCAAGGCGACACCAAAAAAGCCCTAATCCAAGGCAAATTCAAAATCAAACACCATGAAATCGGCGCGATCGTCCTCACCCTCATGGTACTCGGCAGCATCGGCGGCATGGGCGTCACCTACCTCAACAACGGCAAACTCTTCGTCGGCTCCCACCTCATCGCCGGACTTAGCATGACCGGCCTGATCGCCATCTCCGCCGCCCTCACCCCCTTAATGCAACGCGGCGCTGAATGGGCCAGAGTCACCCATATTGCGATTAACGTGACGATCGTTGGACTCTTCGGCTGGCAAGCGATCTCCGGTATCGACATCGTGCAACGCATCCTCAAACGCATCAGCGAAAGCTAAACTTTTGCACCAAACTGACCAAATTCACCCCCCAAATTCGCTACTGTGACAGACAGTCAGCATTTTTAGAGGTGATCATTGTGTTCCCGATCGGCGATGACAATCCCACCAAACGCGCAGCCTACGTCACCTACGGGCTGATGGCGATCAACATTGCAATCTTCCTCTACGAAGTCGTCCTTCAGAATCAAATCCTCGGCACCCTGCCCGAACGCGCCGCCAGTGGCACGATCGTCGAACGCGCCCTGAGCGGACTCGACTTCTTCTTCGACCAATGGGCCGTCGTCCCCGCCCAACTCACCGCCAGCCTCACCGGGGCACCGATCCGATCGCAACTGCCCAACATCGGCGTGGCCCAACCCCCCGAAATCCTCACCCTGATCTCCTCCCAATTCCTCCACGGCGGCTGGTCGCACCTCCTGGGCAACATGCTCTTCCTCTGGATCTTCGGCAACAACGTCGAAGACAAACTCGGTCGGGTCAAATTCCTCGGCTTCTACCTCGGCTGCGGCATCCTGGCCGGACTGGCCCAATGGGTCTTCTCCCAAGGTTCCTACGTGCCATCCTTGGGAGCCAGCGGCGCGATCGCGGGCGTCATGGGCGCATACATCATCCGCTTCCCCCAAGCCCCGATCAAAACCATCATCCCGCCGATCTTCATCTTCGACATCCCGGCGGTGTATTACCTCGGCGTGTGGTTTGTGCAGCAGGCATTCTACAGCTTTGCCTCCCTGCCCTCACCCTCCACCCTCGGGATGCAAAACGGCGGCGTTGCCTACTGGGCACATGCGGGCGGCTTTGTGTTTGGAGCGATTTTGGGGCCACTGCTGGGCCTGTTCGATGATGCGACTACAGCGATCGATACAGAAAGTAACGATTATTAACGTCTGACTCGGACGGACTTGCGGCAACCGCACATTGCACCAGATAATTGATCACACTTGAGCCGAATTTATCGATCGCGTAGGAGCTAGCTGTTCAATGGGCGCTATCATCAACTTTTTCAAAAGCATCATCGGTCTGATCACGGGCATTTTCAGCAAGAAAAAGCCAGCGGCGGCGACCGCCATTGAGGGACAGCCCGCCCAAACAAAGCAAGTAGAAGCGCCAAAGGCCCCGCAGGCCGCAAAAGCCCCGAAACGCCAAAAAGGCAAAGATGGTTTCTACCTAGAAGCCACTGCGGCGGATTTAGCGGTGGCCCCGGCCCCGCAGGCCGCAGCGGGCGCTGCCGCTACGGCTGACACCGCCAAAAAAGGTGGCGTGCCGAAGCAATCCACCAAAGGCAAAGTCGGTCAAGCCGCCGCTGCCGTCGCCGTCGCGGCTGCCACCATCACCGCTGCGCCCCAGCCCGTTGATGCCGTCGATTTGATTCGCGCCGCCTTGGCCGCATCGCAGTCCACCCCCGCCGAACAAGCCGCCCAGGCCGAATCCAGCGTCAGCTTTGCGGAGATGAACGCCGTACCTTACGCCACAGGCAAACGTCGGGGTCCCGGAGCCAACATGACGGGCTTCCTCGACATGGCCAAAACCATCCGGAAACGCTAAATCCCATTCCCGAATTGCCGCCACCCCTCGGGGCGGCACCATTGCCCCGCCGCACCAATCCGTGCGGCGGGGTGATTAATTTAAGCGGGGATGAAGTCTTTTTGAACTCTCCGCCAACGGTGATCTTCTGGTTTAATCTCTGACTAAAATGTGGGTGTAATGGGTCGCCCTATGCTTAACTTTCACGCCGATCAGCCGCTAATGCCCCACAACCAATTCAGTGCCATTATTTAAAACCCTATGCTAAATTCCCCGATCGATGCCGATTACGCGCCCCTGCCCGCCACGACTGGATTCGTGACGCCCACTGCGGTGCGGACACCCCTGGTGATCGCCGCGATCGGCGGCCTCGTGCTATTTATCGCCGCCGTGCTGCGCCACACCTTCCTGCGATCGGGCGGCTATGACCTGAGTATTTTTGATCAGAGTATTTATCTGATTAGCCAAGGTCAAAACCCCTTTTCGACCTTGATTGGCATGCATATTCTGGCCGACCACGTCAGTTTTATCCTCTATCCGATTAGCTTGCTGTACAAGATTGTGCCGTCGGTCTATTGGCTATTTGCGTTGCAGACGGGGGCGATCGCGGGCGGGGTGATTCCGCTGTATTACCTCTGTCGTCAGAGTCACCTGAGTCACCACCAGGCGATCGGCCTCAGCATCGCCTATCTGCTCTACCCGGTCACCATTTTTGCCAGCCTGTTCGACTTCAATCCATCGACCCTGGCCGTGCCGTTTTTGCTCGGTAGTGTCTACTTCGCCCGCGCCCAGAAACTCGCCTGGTTTGTCGCCTGCATCGCGATCGTCATGGCCTGCCGCGATGCCAGCTCCCTGACGATCATCTTCCTGGGGATTTGGCTGCTGGGCTTTGAGAAACGCTACCGCGCCGGAGCGATCGCCATCGTCGTCGGCGTGGCTTGGTTTTTGCTGACGACCAAGGTGATTGCGCCGATGTTCACCCTACCTGGCACCGTGAATACCGCCGATTCGGTGATTATCCGGAGTTATGGCTACCTGGGCGGCAGCATCCCCGAATTGCTGAAGAATTTTTTCCTCCGGCCTGACCTCTGGCTGGGACATGTGCTGACGCCATCCACCTTCAAATACCTGACGGTCTTGCTGGTGCCCTTGGCCTGGGGCCTTTCCCCCCGGCATCTCGCGCCACTGATCGGGGCCGCGCCGACCCTGGCCATGAATATCTTGGCCGAAGAAGAAGCCTTCCGGGCGCTGAAGTATTTCTACGATTTGCCAATTCTCGTCTTCATGTTCGTTGCCCTGATCAGCGCGATGCAAGCCCAGAAGACTTGGTTTAAGCGGGGCCGGACGATCGTCCTGTGGACATTGGTGTTGATTCTGCTCGGCGGCAGTGCCCGGATGGCCACCAGTAATGCGGGCAGCAGCTTCAACTGGCCCCAGTATTGGGCCGCCCGCGAAGCGATCGCCCAAATCAAGCCCACGGGTGCCGTCCTGACCAACCACGGCCTCGCCCCGCAAGTGAGTCAACGATCGGTGATTCACGTCTATCCGATGCTGCCCAACTATCAACCCGTATTTGCCCAACTGCCAGGACTCAAACACCTCACCGCCCCACGCGGCACGGATTTGGACGTCAGCATGTATGACCAACTGCTGCTGCGCATCGGCAAAACCGACGAGGATCACGACTGGCAATCCAACCGCCTCATCACCCAACTCAAAGCCGACCCCCGGTTTGAACTCGGGTATGCCAAAGCCGAAGTCTATCTGTTCAATCGCCGACCCAATACCTAACCAAGCCGCCTAAGCGATCGACCGCGCGGTCAACCACTGCTCCACCTGCCGCAGCACCCCCAACGTCCCGCACAGCAGCAACCGATCGCCCACCACGATCGCCTGGGTCAACTCCGGCGATCGTAGGAAATTGCCCTCCCGCCGCACGGCCTGCACCCCCAGCAAATCGGGGAATTGCGCCATCAATATCGCCAACGGCTGATCCGCCAGGGGACTGACCCCGTCAATCCGCACCCACTGACAGCAGTTATTCCCCGAGGGCACCACCGCCTCGCCCTTGGCCAATTCATCAAAGGCCGCAATCTCCGTATCGGAGCCAATCAACAGCACCCGATCGCCCTGTTCCAAGGTGTTGTTGTCCTGGGGATAGTCGATTTCGCCGCCGCCGGGACGCCGGATCGCCATCAGCGTTGCGCCCGTCAATTGCCGAATGTCCATTTCCTCCAGCGTCATGCCCAGCAACGGCGAATCCTCGGGCATCAGATACCACCGACTGTTCAAATCACTGGTGGCCGCTTTGACTTCACGGGCGATCGCTTCGACGGGCCGATCGGACTGCAAGGCCGCATAACGCGAATTGCGAATATCCTGCACCACTTGCTGCACGATCGAGGCTTCCGTCCCCACCTTCAACACATGGGCCGACAGTTCCAGGCTCGCCTCCAGTTCCGGCTGCACCACCTCTTTGGCCCCCAACTGATAGAGCAAATCCACGTCCGTCGGCTTACTGGCCCGCACCACCACATCGAGGTTCGGCGAGATTTCCAAGGCGCGTTTGAGGGACAAGCGCGAACTCATCGGGTCAGGCAAGGCGATCGCCATACAGGCCGCCGTCGCCAGGGCCGCTTTTTCCAGGACGTACAGGCTGCCCGCATTGCCATAGACGTAGGGAATTCCCTGATCGCGCAGGAGCTGCACCCGACTTTCCGACTGGTCAATCACCACCACGGCGTAATTGCGCTGCTGCAAAATTCGCACAATATTCCGGCCAATCCGCCCATAGCCGCAGACCACCACATGGCCCTGCTGCGGCACATCCTCCGAAGCTTCCACCGGGACATCCGCCTGGGTCAGATAGCGATTCAGCCAAGGCACCGATTCGGCCCAGGTGAGCAATTGCGGCACCGCCCGCAGCACAAACGGCGTCACCACCAGCGTCACTGCCGTCGTGCCGAGGATCAGTAAGTAAACCCGTTTGGACACCAGGCCCAGCGTCCGCCCCTCACTCGCCAGCACGAAGGAAAATTCCCCAATCTGGGCCAAGCCCAAACCGCTGATTAGCGCTGTCCGCAAGGGATAGCCAAAGATCCGCACCAAGGGCGCAACGATCAGGAATTTGCCAAACAGGACGATCGTCACCAGCCCCAGAATCAACTCCCAGTTCTGCCACAAAAACACCGGGTCAATCAGCATCCCGATCGCCGCAAAGAACAGCGCCGCGAAGATATCCCGGAGCGGCTCCACGTAGGTCAGCGCCTCATCGGCATATTCCGCCTCCGAGATCATCAGCCCCGCCACGAACGCGCCCATCTCGATCGACAGTCCCAAATGCTCCGTCAACAGCGCGATACTCAAGCAAATCGCACAAACCCCCAGCAGAAACAGCTCCCGGCTCTCCGTCTTGGCAAACAGCCGCAGCAGCGGCGGAATCAACCAAATCCCCGCCGCCGTGGCTCCCAGGGCGAACAGCGCCGTTTGCAGCAGCGCCCAGCCGATCGCCAACCCCAGCGCTTCCACAGGCTGATCCAACGCAGGCAGCACCGCCAACATCAAGCCCAGGGCCAAATCCTGCACCACCAAAATCCCCAACATCACCTGGCCGTGGGGCGTATCCGTCTCGTTGCGCTCCATCAGCGACTTCAGCACCACCGCCGTCGAGGACAACGACAGAATCGCCCCGAGAAACACGCCCTGGGGCGGCGAATCCACCCAGCCGATCGTCAGCGACACCAGCGTCGTAATCAAAATCGTCACGCCGATCTGCAAACCACCGCCGCCCAGGCTGATCACCTTAACCTTATTTAATTCCGAAAACGAAAATTCCACGCCCAGGGCAAACAGCAAGAACGCCACCCCAAACTGCGCCAAGGTTTCCACCTGGACGACTTCCTTGATCAGCGCCAAGCCCGTCGGGCCAACGATCACGCCCGCGATTAAATACCCCAACAACACCGGCTGTTTGAGCAACGCCGCCAGGAGTCCGCCCCCCGCCGCCGCGCCCAGCACCAGCACCAGGTCAACAATTAATCGGAAATCTTCTTGCACAGAACTGACCAGGCTTTGTTACGGATTATTGCAGTATATGAGAATTCGGCGATCGCGAATGCGCCCCGCCTATCCGAACTCGGGGAAATTGCTGAGCGATCGCCCGCCACCAGCGTGTATAAATAAGGTTGGGTAATTCCAATCACCCATGTGATGATTCACACTGTTTGGGGCATCATAAAGCTAGGAAAACCACCCCACCCACGCACCGTTGCTGTCGCCTTCCAGAATCCTATGAGTATTGAAAAGATTGTCGAACAAGCCCTGCAAGATGGATATCTAACGCCAGCGATGGAGGCCGAAGTGGGTCGTATTTGCGACACCGCTTCTGAGCTGTTGATTGAAGAGTACATGGCCCTCGATCGCCTGATGGGTGCCCTGTTGACCGGTGAAGTCGTGGCTGTGCCGCGCAAGCAATTCATCAACGTGATGGAAGAACTCGTCCTGACCGAGTCGATCGCCCGCGTCGCGGAAATCGAAGCAACAAGCGATCGCACCCTAGATTTGGGCGACATCGCCGCCTACGCACTCAACCGCTTGCCGCCGCTCTATGCCACCACGGAAGAGGGGGCGAATTACCAGCGCAACCGGGCCAAGGAAGATTTGCACACGTTGATTGCCCAGTGTGTCAGCGAAGCGATCGCCCAAAACCTTGATCGGCCGGACTTCTTCCCCGAACGTCAAGCGTTGGGCAAGAATGGCTCCAAGGAAGAGATGTTGTCCCAGGTCAGCAGCTTGCTCCAGGCCTACGCGCCGAGCTTCGAAGGTCAGCACGCACGGTAGATCTGCTGGATATTTATGTGTTTGAAAAAGCCCCTGTTCCAAGGAACAGGGGCTTTTTATGAGGAAATTCTGAATTTGGGCGACTACGGCCACAACCCACCGTACCCCTACGCCGCAATCAACTGCCCGATCGGGCGATTCATATAATCCGGAGCCGTCACCCCAAAGTTATGTAACAAACTCGGGGCCAAATCCAAGGTGGAGATCTGCGTCCGCTTTGCCCCATCCACGGCAACGTGGCGCGGGTCATACATCAACACGGCCCCCTCGGGGATGTGGGATCCCGTGAGATAAACACCATCCTCATGGGGCACATTGCTCAAGCCAATCTCGGCAAATGTCAGCTTTTCCTGACCCAGGAACGCGACTTCGGGACCCCGGTAGTTTTGCAACGGCCCAAAGGCGAACTCGAAGAAGCCTTCCTCGACTTCGCCACCGATCGGGTTGCCGCCGACTTCCAACTGCTGAATCTTTTGGCGCACGATCTCCCGCTTGTGAGGCTGCACCACCACGTTGAAGATCGGAGCCATGGCTGGACGATCTTCGTATTCGCCCCGTTCCACGCCCAGGCGTTGCATGAAGGTCGGCATGTCCTGAACGCCGACGCAGGAGTCCACATGTTCCGCCCGATCGGCGGATTGGCCCATGCTGGTGGTGGTCATCAGCACATACTCGGGATGCCGATCGACGAAGTTCATCAATCGCTGGCAGAGCCGATCGGACTGCGCCATGGCGTAGTCAATTTCATGCCGATAGGTTTCGACCCAGGCATCTTCCAGGCCAAATTCTTTGTAGTCCTTGGGGAACAGCGCCGCCCAATAGCGGTGCATGGCCGAGGCCACATGGTTGGTGAAGAAGGTGGAGAAGTCGGGCTGGGTTTTCTCCAGTTGGGCCATGTAGAGGTCGAAGCTGAGGATCGTCTGGTAGCTGCGGCGACGGTTCTTCACATGCTTCTTCACCCGCTCTTTGACCAAATGCTGGCCAATGTCGGCGAAGGTGCTGGGTTTGACGCCAAGACTCAGCGATCGAGTCAAGAAATCCCGCGCCGCGCCCAGATTGATATCGCTCGACACGTTGCGCGACGAGGCCCGCGACATCAGCAAGTTAAACGCCTGAAAGGATTCCAAGGATTCGGGGATCGCATCTTTCTGCGTCGCAAAGGCGTCGGGCAAATAGAAGCTGTAATTTTCCAAATCTTGCTTTGGCATCGGGAAGGTAAACAGGGAGCCGAACACGCCGACTTTAATCCCCTGCTTGGCCAAGATCTGCCAGATCGGCGGGAAGGCTTGGTCGATTTCATCCACGGCTTGGCCGAAGTTTTTCAGGCCGTGCTGGGTGTCATCAACGCCGCGATGCACCGTCGGCCAAGTCCG
This sequence comes from Cyanobacteria bacterium VAR_4_metabat_243, assembly GCA_031415035.1. Lineage (GTDB taxonomy): Bacteria > Cyanobacteriota > Cyanobacteriia > Leptolyngbyales > Leptolyngbyaceae > Romeriopsis. The sequence goes on along the minus strand of JANOQX010000114.1, from coordinate 4,231 downwards.
CGTCGGCGCGAGTTCGCCTTGATCCGCCGCGATCGTCTCGTACTGCTGGGATTGGCGGAACAGCTTCGCCATCGCCGAAGCCGGATGCCGATCGCAGTAATAATCAAAAATCCGATAAGGGACTTCGTTTAATTCAAACAGAATGACCTTGCGTGCCATAAACCTAAAATCTTAGAGAATTGCTAAACCTGAGTCCAACTCTATTAAATTCCACCAAACCCGCTACAGGGGAATCTTTACGGAAATTTTATGCTGCCGTAAGGTCTCCAAGAAGCCAGCCGATCCCGGTGGAATTGCCGCGCGGACCGCGCCTTGCAAGGCTAGAATAACCGAGGCAGCAGTAACTAATTATACTCGAAACCATGCGGACACTCATTGTCCATAACCACTACCAAATTCGCGGCGGCGAGGACGAAGTATTTGCCGCTGAAGTCGCGTTGCTGAAGCAACACGACCATGATGTGGCGGTCTACAGCACCACCAACGATCGGGTGGCGGACATGAAGACCTGGGAAGCCGGACTCGAAACCATTTGGTCGCACCACAGCTACCAGGAAATCCAGCAAACCCTGCGGCAACAGCCCTTCGACGTGCTCCACGCCCACAATACCTTTCCCCTAATTTCGCCCGCTGCCTACTACGCCGCCCGATCGTTGGGCGTCCCCGTGGTACAAACCCTACACAACTACCGCCTACTCTGCGCCAATGCCCTGTTTTTCCGGGATGGGCAGGTGTGTGAGCAGTGCTTAGATCAGCCCTTACCGATCGCCGGGATCAAGTATGGCTGCTACCGCGAGAGCAAAGCCGCCAGCGCCGCCGTGGTGGCGATGCTGGCCTGGCACCGCCTGCGCCACACCTGGAACGAGCAAGTCGATTGCTACATCGCCCTGACCGAATTTGCCCGCCAGAAATTCATCGCAGGCGGCCTCCCGGCTGACAAAATCCACGTCAAACCAAATTTCGTCGATCCCGATCCCGGCATGGGCGACGGCAACGGCCAGTTCTTCCTGTTCGTCGGACGGCTCTCCACCGAAAAGGGCCTGGACATCCTGCTCGACGCCTGGAAGCGCCTCGACTATCCCTACAAACTAAAGATCATCGGCGAAGGGCCATTGGCTCCCCTGGTGGAAGCGGCCTGCGGCCACAGCACCCAAATCGAATGGCTGGGCCGTCAGCCATTGGAAACCGTCTACGACTTGATGGGCCAAGCCACGGGCCTGATCTTCCCGTCGAAATGGTACGAACCCTTTGGGCGCGTGGCGACGGAAGCCTTTGCGCGGGGGACGCCAGTGATTGCATCGGCGATCGGGGCGATCGCGGAAATCGTCGCCGATCGGGTCACCGGATTACATTTCCGCCCCAGTGACGCCTCGGATCTGGCCCGCGCCGTCACCGAATTTCTCCAACTGCTGCCCCAGCCCGAATTCCAGCAAATGCGCCAAGCCGCCCGCACCGAATTTCTAACCAAATATACCGCCACCCAAAACCATGCCCAGCTCCTCAGCATCTACGCCCAGGCCCGCACCAATCAACAGGCCGCCCCTTAAAATCTGGGTGTAATTTCCGCCGATTCCACTATTAATCCTGCCGCTGACAAAATTTTATGATTGCCACTAAATCAAGTCTTACGGGTAAATTTCTCGACTGGCACACCTGGATGTTGCTGGGCTATGCCTTGCTCGGACGGGGGTTTTCGTACATTGGGGTCGCGCCGTTGTATATGGGCGAGCTGACCTTGGTTTTCGGGTTTGTGGCGCTGCTGTTCAACCGATCGTCCGGCCACTTCTTCAATGTCCTCTTACCGAATCTGCTGAAAGTACCGGCGGCCAGCATTCTGTTGGTGTTTATGGGCTGGTGTCTGGCTTGCACGATTCCCTACATCGGACTTTACAACATCGACGCGATTCGGGATGCGGCCACCTGGTACTACGCCTTATTCGCCTTTATCATTGCGCTGTTTTTGATCAACAAGCCGCAATATTTCTATCTCCTCCTCTCCCGCTACAAGACCTTTATCATCGTCTTTCTGCTCCTGACCCCAGTATTTTGGACGATCACCAATCTCAACATCCTGCCCGCCTTGCCCGGAGCCAAAGCCGCCATCATTGAGTCAAAAATCGCCGACATTATGGTGCATATGGCGGGCTGTCTCGCCTTTGCGGTGAGTTTTCAGTTGCCCCAAGTGACCCTGCTCTCCGCCCTCTTCTTGATGGATATGGCCGTCGTCGGTTCCGCCACCAACCGCTCCGGGGCCGTGGCTTTTGTGATCGCCAGCGTCGTCATCATGTGCCTCTACCCCCGCAGCAAAAAAATCTGGGTCGTCATCGGCGCGATCGTCCTGGCGATCGGTCTGGTGGCCGTCTTTCTCCCCGACGTAGTCGAACAAGCGAGCCGCAAATTTGCCAGTATCGTCTCCTCCGAAGGCAGTTCCGTCCGGGATCAAGGCACCAAGGAATGGCGCTTGAAATGGTGGACCAAAATCATCAACTACACCTTCAACGGGGAATATTTTTGGACGGGACGCGGCTTCGGCATCAACCTCGCCACCGCCGATGGCTTTGACCCTTACCAGGACGGCAACCTCCGCAGTCCCCACAATGGCCACATGACCATTCTGGCCCGCACGGGCGTCCCCGGATTCTTCCTCTGGATTGCGCTCCAGGGCAGTTGGGCGATCGGCATGTTGGCCTTCTACCTCAAGAGCCTGCTGAACAACCAAAAAGCCTGGGCCAGTCTATTCATCAGCCTCTTGATCTACTGGATGGCCTTCATGATCACCACCAACTTCGAGGTGATCATTGAAGGGCCGACCGGGGGGATTTGGATTTGGACAATTTACGGCGTGGGATTAGCCGCGCAGTGGGTCTATCCCCGGATGCCAAACTTATTCGACGCCGATGCGCCCTCGCCTGATTGGGCCACATCGGATATGCCGGAATACGCCGACCCCGCCACCGCCTATCAGACGATCGATGAAGTGAATTAATCGGGTCTAATAAACCCGATCGACCTTGCCCAAAGGCCGCCGCGCATAATCCGCCACCACCTGCGCATACAGATCGTTCAGCCAAAGTTCCCGCGATTGCCAACAGTAATTTTCCTTCACGTGCAGCTTGCCCGCTTGGCCCATTTGGTGAATCAACGGTTCATCCTCGGCCAGCCGCCGCATCGCCTGCGCCATCGCCGTTACCGCCGCGATCGGGGTGGTCGGCGCGACTTTGTAGCCCGTCGCCGCTGTCACCTGCACCCCCGGCCCGCCCAGATCCAAACAGATCACCGGACGCCCCGCCGCCATTGCCTCCAAACAGACCCACCCCCCCGAATCATGCAGGCTGGGATGGACTAACACTGAGGACTGCGACAGCTTTTCCAGCGCTTCGGCACGGGGAATCATCCCCCAAAAATGCACCTTATGCTCAATCTTTAACTGCCGCACCAACTGCCGCAACGATCGATCCTCCGGCCCATTCCCCACCACCCAAAACTCCGCATCGGGCAGATCCGCCTCAGCAAAGGCCCGCAGCCCCAAATGAAATCCCTTCCAATGTAGCAACCGCCCCATGCTGATAAACCGGATCGGCTTGATCGACGGCGGGGGCAGTTGGCCGAGACAATCAATTTCCGCCAGTTGCAAACTGACTTCGCTCATCAACTGCAACCGATCGCGCCCACCCAAATGCTTGAACCGATCGGCCGTATCCGCCGTCACTGCCAACAGCAAAGCACTTTTACGCACCGCTAACCGGACGAAGGGATCGAGTTCACCCAATCCCCGCACCAAATCTCGCAGGGTTTCAAAAATTCGATTGCGCCAGTGAAAATCCACCCGAAATGGCGGCGGTGCCGCCTCGGCACCGCCCACCGGACCCCAGATAAACGGCAACGGCAACAATGCCAACAAACTCGGCGTGTAATAGCGGACGTAGGTGACATGGTGGGCCAGATCAAACTTCTCCGTCCGCAGCAACGATCGGGCTTGAAAGTACGCCTGGATCTGCCAGAAGTAATAGTGAAAATTCACACCCAAATGCAGCTTCCGCTTCGATTTCCAGTTGTAGATCCAGCCGATCGGATCGACATAGGTCACCCGCAAATTCGGATGGGCATTGATCGCCAGTTCGGCTTCAATCCCCGCCTTGTGCGCCGCCGTGGTCAGCACATGCACTTGATGATACTGCGACATCGCCAACGCCATATTCCATCCCACACCGGGTTCCGAGCCACGGTGGGG
>JANOQX010000113.1:0-28994 GCA_031415035.1 Cyanobacteria bacterium VAR_4_metabat_243 | reverse complement strand
TGGGTGGAGCGCTGTAAGAATTTAGTCAAAAACTTTGAGTGGACACTTGAACATGCACGCGCCAAGCTCAATTTCTGCTTCATTCGCTTGATGGTCAAACGCCTTGCCGTCACCTAAAAAGATGTCAAATGGGTTCTATAGGGTCATGTGTTTACCCGAGTAATTCTCCATGTCGCAACGTAATTTGTTCATCGGTTTGTCTACTATTGTTTCTTCTATTACTACTGCCATTTTAATTTCTGGCATCCCGGCACCCCAAGCCGCCACGGCCCAAACCGCTGGCACACCCATCAGCGTCCCAGCACCCACTGCTGCCGCTGCCTTTACTCAACAGGATATTGATTCGACTAAAGTCGTTGCGGTCGCCTCACCCTATGGCGAAGGTGAACACCAACTGCTGGTCTTGCAACAAGTGACGGATGAAAAACCCTGCTGGAGTGTCAGCGGAACGGATGTCAAAACCGTTGACCCATTGTTGTTGAGTTTTGATTTCACCGGAATTTGTGGTCGGGCCACGGATAGCAACGGCTATTCGATTCGATTGGCCGGACAGGATGTGGGCTGGCGTTACAGCCTCCAAGTGGCCAAGCGCAACGGCGAAATGATGTTGATCGGTCGGCCCACAGGCAGCAAAAAACTGCCAGAACTGACGATCGCGCGGATCAAAGGCGCACCGGATGCCTTCGGTAAATTCGAAATGGAAGCCGGATGGCGCATCACCAAGCGCACCTTCAATGGCGAAACCTTAGGCCACTTCTACTTCACCCACGAACAAACCCTCGCCACCCTCACCAATCCCAACCCCAAGCCGACCATTAGCTTGAAATAGTTCGCGAAACGCGGATTGATTGGTGACCTTACACAACAACGCCCATGGGCAATGTCGATCGACATTGCCCATTTTGCTGTGCGCCATCACCGCCAAACCCGATCGATATCACCGGCGATCGGCCGATTGATCACTGCATCACCTTGCATCCGATGGGACGATCAGACGTATACCAGATTAGTTCACGTCCACGATATCTCGACCCCATACTTATGCCTTAACCGGAGGGTGCCCCCATGACTAAGCCAGCCACCATCAACAAATCCAACGAATTACCGATTTTCGTTGAATCCGGCATTACCGTCTTGCTGTTTCTGTTGTTGCTGATTCTGATTTAATCGGGGGAGACTTACTCCATCCCGCATATTGCCCGATCGCATTATTACTAAAATCCTCAACACCACTCAATTCCGACTCAAGCGCCGATACACCGTCGCCAGTGCTTGCGCGTCTCCGACATTACCGGGGAATAGCACCACAGGCAAATCGGGAAACTGGTCATGGTCAGCGGGCGTTTTCACCATGGAAACGCCCGCTATTACTTGGCCGAGCAAATCCGCCGATGAAAGTGCTAACCCATCACTCAAGGTATCATTCGACGTAATTCCACCTTTACTGATCAAAAAGCCGATCGTCTCCGGCAAATGTCGCAACACATCCATCAACAACGCCGACACCACAATCCCAAAATCCAACCGCGCCTGCACATCGGCAAACTGCAACTCCGATCGGCTCGTATAGATCACCACGGTTTGCCCCGCTTGATGGGCCTGATTCGCTTGCTGCCAAACGGATTCTAAGATCGCCGCTCCCGCCGCCGGATCATCCCGCAACCGCGCCACATCGATTTCGATCCCGGCGATCCCCGGTGCTTTCAGCAGTTCGGCCAACTGCGCCGTGGTTTTCTGCACATGGGAACCGACGATGACCGCACCGGGTTTGCCGTCGCGGACATAATTCGCCATCGCTGGAGGCGCGATCGGCTGCGGCGGCAACTGGGCCAACGCCGTCAGCAAACTCGCCGCACTGCGAAACAGGAATTTCTTGCCCTGGGCCGCCGCCACCAGAATATCGGCGGCAAACCGATCGAGATCCGCCTGCACCACGGCATCCACCACGCAGCATCGATTGTCGGTTAATGCCATCAGTTGCGGCCCAACGCCCGATCGCACCGCCGCCAAATCCAACCGCACCACATCAGCGGCCCGAATCCGCCCCTGGGTCTTCTCCTCAACGTAGTCCGGCAAATAGCTGTGGCGGTAGCCAAACACCGAATCCCGCGCAAATTCCGTCTCATGCACCGGCGTATCCACCCCGTTCACCTGCAAATAATGCACGCTATCCCGCGTCGTCCGCCCCCCCTCAAAAAATGCAGGCGTCAGAAAATGCGCATCAAAACCCCCCAGTTCCGCCGCAATCACATCCGTCTCGATCGGGTAATGCCCCCGCAAGGTCGAATCCGATCGACTCACCACCAGAAAATCGGTAATCCCTTCGAGGGCGATCGCCTGTTTGAGGTTTTGGCAAACTTCCCGCGTCACTGCCGCCGCTTTGGCCGCCGTCAATGATCGCGTATTGGTCAGCACAAAGAAAATCGGGGCGGGATGCCGCAGGCCCAACTGCAACGTCGCCACATCCCACCGCATCAGCAATAAACAACTATGCACCGTCTGGGATCCCGTCGGGTCATCATCCAGCACAATAATCTGGGGCGCGATCGTCATGGCGGCTACCTCGTAAAAAAAGGGGGCAAATTAGCCCCCTCAGAAGATTAATCCAAACCGATGGGTCAATTAGCGACCCACTTTCTTCGCCATATCCCGGAACATATCCATCCCAGTATCGACGTTACCCGATCGACTGGGCTGGAAGGAAGGCTCCTTCGGTGCGGCGGGTGCGGCATTCGCTGTCGCTTCAGGTGCAGGCGTTTCCGCACTGCTGGCACTGCCAAAGCTGGAACCACCGCCGAAGCTGGAATTGCCAAAGCTGCTGGCATTGCCGAAGCTGCTGGCGTTGCCAAAACTACTCGCGTTACCGAAGCTACTGGCGCTCCCAAAGCTCGGACTGCTCGCGGCTTGTTTCGCCGCAGGCACGACCCCGCCCTCGCGGGAATCAAACACCGTTTTGTCCATGGCCGAAACCCGACGCGTTACTTCAAACTCTTCTTCCCCCGCGACGCCTGGGAATGTCCGGCGGACGGCCTTGACCTCCTTCATGTACTCCGTATCGCCCAAACCCTTAGCCAATTCGTCTTCCAGGAAGTACGAACCACCTTTACCAAAAATTTTGCCCCAGAAACCCATTGCGTTTCTCCTAAACCGTGCAGTGATTGGTCTTTGCTTGTGGATTAAATTTTATCAAAATTCTGAGACGAATGGCGACTTGCCACTCAGATTTCTCATTCCAACCCGCCGATCGCCCGAAAACGCCTTGTCATCGGGTAAGCTACCGAATTACTAATTGTTAAGACACCTAAACATCTGTATTCCAAACCAACATGTGATTCCCGATCTGCGCCACAATGTGATCAGGAATTGACGGGTGACCGATCCCCTAAAGTTCCCTGCGAACCGATCGATTCCACACTCATGGCATAGGATCCCGGAGCTGAGATTTATCTCTTTCCCGTCACTTCATCGACTATCCGGAAAGTTCACATCATTCCCCGATCGCTCATCCCGATCGTGAAATTAAGGAGGCCCACCATGAAAAATCACCCATGGGGTCAAGTATTACCACTCGCCGCGTTGGCGATCGGGCTGGCCCTCAGTGCCGCCTTGCCGAGCCAAGCGGCCGAACCAGCGGACATCCAACGCTTGCTCCAGTCGGGAGCCTGCGCGGGCTGCGACCTGTCAAATGCGGATTTGAGTGACACCCATTTGATCGGGGCCGATCTGCGCGAAGCGAATCTCCAAGGCGCCAATCTGGCGGGCGCAAACCTCGAAGGCGCTGACCTCACCGGCGCTGACCTGCGCGGTGCCCAACTCCAAAAAACCTACCTGACCAATGCCTCGCTCAACCGATCGAATCTGGCCAATGCCAACCTGACCAGCGCGATCGCCTTCTACGCCGACACGCGCGGGGCCAACTTGAGCAACCTGTCGATCGCGGGGGCCGAAATCTATGGCAGTGGCATCAGTATTGGGGGCGACGAAGCCTTACCCGGCGAGGCCATCCCGATGTATCAACCCGATGCGGTGAGCATCCCCGTGCCCCCGGCCTTGCCCTAGGATTCAACGCGGATTCGAACTTAGCCCTGGCCGCTCCAGATCTGCTCTAGCACCGTCGCTGGGGCAATGTCAGCGAGTTTGCCCGTGAGGGATTTGATCCCGATCGCGCGGTCGGTTTGGGGCAGTTGGGTGGCGGGATCCGACGCACCGAAGAGTCCGAGGGTGAAGGTTTGGGCCGCGATCGCCGATTGCAGCACTGTCCCTTCGCCGGACAACACCAGATTCGCCCCCGCCAGCAGGGCAATCACTTGGCCGACGCCATTCGGTCGGGAGACTTTGAGCGTCGGGAGACGTTCGATTAAGGCGGCGGTGAGATCCGGATTTTGCTGATCCTGGAGCCAGATCACGGGCAGTTGGGGCTGTTTTTTCTGAAAATCCTGCAGGATAATTTCCCAGCTATTGGCGGGGTACCCGGCATCCATGCTGTACATCGCGACATAGCCCCCATTCGCCAGGCCCAGCCGCTGCCGTTCGCCATCGGCCCAGCCCAGCGCGCTCTTCGGCAGGTTAACTTGCAGCTCCGGACAGGGGGCGGTTTGATTCAAGCCCCGCAGCAGGCTGTGATAGCCCGTCACCGCATAGGTGCCAGGGGCAGGCGGCGGAACCGTCGCGGTGAAAAAATTCGCACCGGGCCGATCGGCGTAGGTCAGCCGGGTGGGCACGCCGGAGAGCCACAGCAGAAAACTCAAGCTCCAGCTCGGTTGGGGGGCGATCACGATGCCATATTCCCGATCGCGGACAATCCCCAAAAGATTGCCCCAGTCCGCCAAACTATTGCGGGCCGTAAAGTCAAAGGCGATGGTTTCGGTTACGAGTTGTGAGACTTGGTAAGCCGCGATCGCCCGAGGTTCGACCACGACATCGATTTTGCCACCGGGATAGGCGGTCGCCAGAGCCGACAACGTAGGAAAAAATAGCAATTGATCCGCTATTCCACCGGGAAGAAATACCAAAATTCTCATAAGTGCTGCAAAACAGTGCGCCGCCCTTCATTCTATCGGGTAACGGGCGGTCTGACGTGGGAACTCGCCGACCGCTCGATCGCCACCGATCCACTACCGCGCCGAGAAGGCCTCATCAAACTTCCGGGTCACCGGCTCAATCAGGAAGCTCAAGACCGACTTCTTGCGGGTGACGATATCCGCCGTACCGGACATCCCCGGCGTCAGATCAACGACCTTACCGCGCACGGGCACGGAGGCTTTGTTCAGCTTCACCTTGGCCAGGAAGACGGGACCCATCTCCCGGCCCTGGGCGTCGCGCTCGACCACGGCATCGGGACTGACGCTAATCAATTCGCCCTCGATCACGCTGAATTCCTGATAGGGAAAGGCCGTCAGCTTCACCTTGGCCTTCATTCCGAGCCGGACAAAGCCGACATCCTGGTTCGTCACCTTGACTTCCATCACCAGTTCTTGATCCTTGGGCAGGATCGACAGCAGTTCTTCGCCTTGCTGCACTGGGCCTTGGGTGACTTTGACGTTGTACACCGTGCCGTCGAAGGGGGCTTTCACCACTTCGCGTTCGGATTTTTGCTTCTTTGCCACTTCCAGTTCCCCGGTTTTGGCTGTGAGTTCCGATCGGCGGGCCGTCAGTTGGGTCAAGACTTCGCTCTGGCGCTGGGGCTGAATATTCTGCACTGTGCTGATCGACGATTGGAAGTCTTGCTCCGCCTGGATAATCCGGCTATCCTGGGCCTGCATTTCTTCGTTCATCGAAATCACTTCGCTGGCCGCCTGGTCGATCGTGTTTTGGGCGGTGATGCGTTGCTGCTCGGCTTGGGCCACGGCTTGGTTGGCTGAAGCGAGGCGTTCCCGCGCATCGATCACGTTCACATTCGACACCGCGCCCGTGTTCTCCAACTTGGAAAACCGATTGGCCCGTTCCTGGGATTGCGCCAATCCTTCCCTTGCGCTGGCCAAGGCCAATTCCGACTGGGCCAAGGCCGACTGGGCGCTGAGTTTGTTGGTTTCGGCACTGCGTTTGGCTTCCACCAACCGATCGCGCCGACTGATTTGCTCGCTGATCGCCTCTTTTTTCCGGGCCGAGTCGGACAAAGCGCCCTGTTGTTTCGTCTGCAAATCCAACTGCCGGGAAGCAAGTAATTGCTGTTGTTCCGGCGTCCCCGACACGCCACCTTTATTTTCGATTTCCAGTCGTCCGACTTCCGATTGCAACTTCGCCACTTCCTTTTCCAGGCCTTCGACGCTCGTCTCCACCGCCCCCGGATCCATTTCCACCAGGATTTGATCCTTGGTCACGATGTCGCCTTCCTTCACCCGCGCACTGGACACGCCGCCCACCGTCGTCGCCCGAATCGGTCGCACTTCACTCGACGGCAACAGCTTGCCCTGGGTCACGGCCACCTCTTCTACCTGACTAAACTGCGCCCAAGCGATCGTCCCCAAGGTCAACAGCGCGATCGAGCCACTCAGGACGCGGGTATAAAGCGGCGGCAATTCCTGCACCGCCTTACCCAGTTCATAGGACAAGGATTCTTCCGGCACCGCCAATTGCTGCTTGATTTGACGGGACTGGGCCGGGGAGGCGGACATCGAAACTTTCATAGGGGGCACGGGTAGTCAATTAGACGGTGATAAATAATTATACGGGTATAATTCTGTCCCTAGAATAGTCCAGAACCCCCTCTAAACTAACTGCTTTATCGAAAAGCTGGCACAAAATTTGTCACCCCAATCAATTCGCCCCCGATCGCCGCACCCGCGCTGGCCAATGATTCGCCCCAATCTCCAACACCAAATCCACCCAGCCCGGCTCCCGCGTCAACGGCGTCACAAACAACTCCGGATGCAACGCCGTCCAGAAATACTCCACAAACGCCGCGATCGCCCGATCGTCCATCCCCGCCCCGCCCATCGCCCGCATCCGCCGTTCCGCCTGCTGCCGCCAGATCAGACTCCAGCGATAATCCTGCAACTGCAACACCACCAGCCGATCGAGCATCGCCCACAGCGGCAAGTATTCATGCAACGCCTGATTCATATCTTGGGCAAAGGCCCGATCGGCCACCGTGCGAATCGGCTCCGGCAACGTCGCCGCCGCCGCGAACACCATCGGCGACAAGGGCCGCGCCCCCACACACCACCCTTCAAACAACACCAAATCCACCGGGCCGACGGTTTCAAACCCCGCCCGATCGCCCGCGCCCCCCTGCGCCGACTTATCAAACCGGGGAATTGCCGCCGTCTCCCCGGCCTGCAACTGCCGCAGAATTTGCTGCCCGAGGGCGACATCATGGGTTCCGGGTGGGCCACGCCAGATCAAACGCGGATCCTCAGCCTGCAACGCCAGCCGATCGGCATAGGGCAAATACAAATCATCCAGCGACCAAGCCAACACCCGCAGCCCCTGCAATTCCAGCAGTAACTTCAGCAACGTCGTCAGCGTCGTCTTGCCGCTACCTTGCCCACCGAGAAACCCCACGATGGGCGGCGCTGTCATGCCACTGGCCCAATCCTGGAGCTGCGCCGCCAGGGGCAGCCAAACCGCCCACAACGGCAGGATCCAATTCGACTCAAACTGCCGACTGCCAAAAAATGGTTCGATCGCGGGCAAGGCCAATTCCAGCCACCGCCACCGCCGATCGAAGCAAGCCGCCCGATCGGTGGACGTGCCCCACACCGCATCCATCGCAAAATCTCGCCACAGTCCCGCCCGCAGGGCCGTGGCATCACCATCCCGCCGAAATTGCTGCCAGATGGAAACGATCGGATTGACTTCAGTCGGATGCGACACGGGGAGAGTCCACCTTGCCTGCGGTGGGACGATCGGGTATTTCTCCCATTAAGGCATTGGGCGCGCGGCCCCGACAACTACCGTTGGGCTGATCCTGCGGCCAGCGAATTATGCTACCAGCGGATTATGCCGCCAGTGGCAGCCCATCAGAGTCATCCAGCAAGAGGCCCATCAACTTATCCATCGCCAACACAAACACCGTCACATCATCCGTGGCCCGTTCCATCAAGGTAATGTGGCTGGCGATGTTAATCATATATAGATCGCGATAGTCCGCTGAAATCGGCTCCAATGCGGCTTTAGGTAAATTGACGATCGCCGGGACTTGGCTCATCGTCAAGGCCACAATCTGGGTCGGCGACAGGTGCAACACCACACAGTGGGATTCCAGGTCAGGATTCGGCTCATCGTAGATATGCTCGTACAACCGGAAAATCTGGGCCGAGAAGTTGTCCACCTGAATCCGATCGCCCGTCTTCAGCCGCGACTCCTCCGCACTCAGTCGGACAATCTTCCGCGTCACATCCAGCGGCAACGCCACCCACAAATTCTTAAAGGGCGCGACCACCACCCGCAACGTCGATTCCGGATCGATCGTTTCAAACACGACTCGCTTGGAATTAGCGCGCTTGGTTTCAGCAGTTTTCAACAGCATAGGAACTCACGAAAGATAAATGGGTAGGTTGGGTACAGCAACGCGCCACCCAACAGCGCAAGCTGAATCGGGGACTAAACCAGCACGGGCACGGGCACGGGCACGGGCACCGAGTCCGTCATCGTCGCCGCCCGCAACCGCAACAAGTTATTCAACACCTCTAACAGCTCCGGTTCCAGGAAAGGCTTCGTGAGATATTCATTCGCCCCCATGTAGCGGGCCACTTGGCGGTGTTTTTCGTTGCTGCGGGAGGACAGCATGGTGACGGGCAGGATTTCTTTGGCGTATTCCTGACGGCAGGAATTGAGGAATTCGAAGCCGTTCATCCGGGGCATTTCGATATCGCAGAACACGGCTTGGATTTCGGCATGTTGGGCCAATTGCTCGATGCCTTCACGCCCATCTTTGGCCTGAAGGACGCGATAGCCTGCCTTCTGCAACACCGCCGCCAGAGTTTGGCGGGTCGTCAGTGAGTCATCCACCACCAAAATCGTGGCGTTGTTCACATCGACTACGGGTTTGGGCGGCACGATCGCGGCGCGGCGGGTGACGATTTCGCCTTGCTTGGCGCTGATCAGGATTTGGGCATCGAGGACGGGCACCAACGAACCATCGCCCAGCAACGTACAACCATAGAGATAAGGCGGCGGCGTCACGGCATTACTAAAGGGTTTGATCGCCAGTTCTCGTTCATACAGAATCGTCTCGACGGGCAGGGCGATCGTCTGGTTTTCGCCCGCCAACATCAGCAGCGTCACCTTGCCCTTCGTCGGCAGGGTCAGCGCATTCGGCTGTTCTTGCAACTGGTGGGTGAGTGTGTAATGTTTCGAGAAAATCGTCTGCGGATAGAGCGGAATGAATTGCTCCTGCCAATGGTAGAACTGGCCATTTTTCAGCGTTTGAATCTGCTCGATCGGTGCAGCCACGATCGCCCGCAAACTATCCACAGGCACCGACATCAATCGCCCAGCCACACTAAAGACCAACAATTTTGTAATCGTCAAGGTCAATGGCAAGCGAATGGTAAAGGTTGTGCCTTTCCCCAGTTCTGAAGCAATGCTTAAACTGCCCTTCAGCAATTTAATTTGGGACAGTACGGTATCGAGTCCGACCCCACGCCCGGACAATTCACTAATGATGTCCACCGTCGAGAATCCCGGCGCAAACAGCAATTCATAAATGCCTTCTTTGTCCAGCTTCGCTGCTGCTTCCGGCGTGACCAGGCCCTTCGACAGGGCTTTTTTCAGCACCCGATCGCAGTCAATCCCGCGTCCATCATCCTGGACTTCAATGTAGATTTGGCTACCTCGGTGATAGGCCCGAATGTCGATCGTTGCTTCGGCGGACTTCGCCAATTCGGCCCGCTGCTCGATCGGTTCAATCCCATGGTCAAAGGCATTGCGCACCAAATGCACCAACGGATCGTAGAGTCGCTCCAGCATACTCTTATCGACCAAGGTGGTGTTGCCCGACAGTTTCACGGCGATCGATTTGCCATGTTTGCGCGACATATCGCGAATCATCCGAGGGAACCGCTGCAAAATATCACCGATCGGCAGCATCCGCGCCCAGAGCAAGTCGGTACGCACTTCGCGCAGGGTTTGTTGCTTGTGGCGTTGGGTTTGCTGGGCGTTGCGGGTGAGCAGGGTCATATCGCGCATCGCCTCACCGATTTGGGCGATTTCGTCGATCGTTTCCTGCATCACCACGGACAGATCGCTGTAGTTATCCATCTGCAATGGATCAAATTCCGATACCAGATTCGACTGCGATGCAATCGACGACGTTGAACTAGTTTGCGGCATGTGACTGTGAGCGGTTTGGCTGCCATCGAGATAGGTGCGCAACTCCCGCGTCAGGTGATCAAAGCGACCCACCCGCTGCAACATCATCGTCAGGATTTCCATTAACTGCTGGTTTTGCAGAATCGAACTGTTTTCCTGACTGACCATCTCGCCCACGAGGTTATTCAACCGATCGAGCCGATCGAGATCGACCCGAATCGCATTCGACAACATCGGCGTCTCTGCCGATGCGGCGTTCGATGCCGCTTGGGGCTTGACGGGCACCGCTGGCGCTTGGTTGAGGTCAATGGCGATCGTCGCTCGGGCCAATTGCTCGATCGGCATTTGGGGCCGTGTGGGCATCGCGGGCGATGCGGCAGCAGCAACGGGTGCAACGGGTGGCGCGATCGATTGTACAACGGGGAGTGCGATCGGTTCCGGTACGACAATCGGCTCCGGCGCAACGATCGTGAAGGCCGACGGCCAATCGTCCTGGTCGTCATCCTCCTCCTCGTCCCCGCCGAGGTCAGTCATCATGTCACTCAGTCCGGCGTAATCGGCATCCCGATCGTCAGTGGCAACAACAAAATCAATCTCAGAATCAATCTCGGCATCGATTTCAGAATCAATCTCGGCATCGATTTCAAGTTTGGCATCCAGTTCGACCCCATGACCAACGGGTTCCGCCGCAATCCCCAGGCCCAAATCGAACACCAAATCACTCGCGTCATCGTCAAAGTCCAAATCCGCCGCAAAATCAGCGATCGGGTCAAATTCCTCGGCATCATCCTGCGCCAACATCCCCGCCAAACCATCCCAGCTTTCCACCGTCGTCTCGGCAGCGGCAATCAGGCTGTCAGGTTCGCACAACGCCGCTTCCACCACCGCAAACGCACTATCCGCCTCCGGCATCTCCAATTCCGTCAAGTCAGCCAGCCCAAAGTCACTCGATACCTCATCCTCATCGTCCTCACTCAAGTCAAAGGACATCGCCTGCAATGAATCATCGGGGAAATATTGCGGCTCCTGGAGCAAGTCGATAAAGCGATCCGGCGCTTCGGGCAAGTCGATAAAGCTATCCGCATCCACAGCATCGATCGCCAAGGCATCAAACACATCCAGCGCAAAACTATCATCATCCTCCTGATCCAGCGCCGCCGCCCAGAAATTCGGCGCGATCGGCGGCTCGTCGATCGGCGCGATCGCCAACGGCAAATCCACCGCCATACTGGCAAACACCGCTGCCACATCCGCTGCCGGATTCGAGGCAATATTCAATTCAATCGCCGCTGCGCCGCCCTCGGCCTGCGTCCAAACCACCAATGCCGTTGGTTCCCCGCCTCGACCCCGATCGCCCGCCAGCACCAATTGCTGCGCCGATCGAAAATCCTGCGTGGCCGCTTGGGTCACGGCCCGCGCCTGGCGAGGATGGGCATCGATCGCCGCTACCGCCGTCTGGGCGATCGCCACAAAACCCGGCAAATTCACCAATTCACCCAGGCCCAAAAACACCTCACACTGTGCCCGCAGCTCCCCCGCAATCTCGGGATGCGCCGGATCGGCCAAGACCGATTCCAGTCGTTGGAGTCCCGATTCGACATCGCTGCTAAAGATCACCTGGACAATATCAATGCCCAATTCCGCCGCCGTCGGCAATTCACTTTCACCCAACATCGCATCGCCGAGTTTTTCGACCAATTGTTCGAAGATCACTTCGGACTGGGCCAGCCACTTTTCGCCCTCATTTTCACCCGTTTGGATCTGCTGAATCAGCGGCGTCCGCAGACAGTCATAGGCGTGCAGCAGCAGCTCTTCTAGCTCCGCATCAATCACCACGGTATCTTTGTACAAGGCCCGCAGCACATCTTCCATTTGGTGGGCAATTTTTTTGATCGCCTCAAGTCCAACGCTCGCGGCTCCCCCCTTAATCGAGTGGGCCGCCCGCATAATCGCATGGATGTGGGGGATATCGTGCTCTTGCTGTAAGTTGAGCAAACCCTCTTCGAGCATTTGCAGAAACTCCATCGATTCTTGGATAAAGAATTGATAGGCTTGGTCACGGATTTGGGAATCAATCTGCATAGCGATTGGGGAGGGTAGATGAGGGGTATCGCGAGAGTAGATGTTTGGGTCGATGATCGGCGAACAACATCAAAAGAATCAATATCAAAAGCATCAATTCGAAGAACACCGATCGATTGCCTGCATTGATGCCATCAGCAACCGATCGGGACTCGGTGACTTACTTCACCTTAAACTGCGAGACACTGACCTGAAGATCCTGTGCCACGACCAGTAGCCGACCGAAGGAATCGGCCACTTGCTCGGATTGCTCCGAGGTCGTGGTCACCGTATCCGCCACTTCCCGCATGGTCGAGGTGACCGCTGCCGAAGTCGCCGTTTGGCTGGCCGCTGCGGCGGAGATTTCCTTCACCAGTTCGTTAATCTGTTGACTCACGATGTTGATTTCGGCCAGTTTGCCTCGGGTTTCTTCGACCAACTGCGTACCCGTCACCACCTGCTCCGTACCCGCTTCCATTGCCGCCGATACCGCGCTGGTTTGACCTTGGATTTCTTCCACCAGTTGTTCGATTTCTGCCGTTGCCGCCGCCGACTGCTGGGCCAGCGATCGCACCTCTTCCGCCACCACCGCGAAACCGCGTCCTTCCTCACCCGCTCGGGAGGCTTCAATCGCCGCATTCAGTGCGAGCAAGTTGGTTTGGGCCGCAAAGTCACCAATCAGGCTGACCACCTTGGAAATCTTCTGCGACGCTTCACCCAAGCGCTTCACTTTTTTCGACGTTTCCGACACCGTTTCCCGAATGGCGGAGATACCCGTCACTGTGCGGTTCATCGCGTCGTCCCCGGCCTTCAGGGTATCGGCGGCCAACTGCACGTTGCGTTCGGCTTTGATAGCGCGTTCGGCCACACCGTCGATCGAGGCGGTCATCGATTCGAGTCGTTCCAGGGCGATGCGCATTGCGCCGGACTGCCGCTTCGACTCCGAGGACAGCGAGGAGACCGCCGATTCGTTATCGGAAGCCGTGGTGGCCACCGAGGCGGAGGCGGTCTGCACCTCCGTCACAATCTGCCTGAGGGAACGGATAATCGCGTTGTACGAGTCCGCGATCGTCCCCATTTCATCCGGCGTCACCGTGGCGCGAATGGTCAAGTCCCCTTGGCTCACGGGGTCAACTTCCATCAGCAATTCCAAGGCGCGCTTTTGGATGAATTCCTTCGCCGCCTTCTGTTCGTCGGCGCGACCATCGGCCTCCAATCGGGCCTCAATGCGGGCCGTCTCCGTGTAGGCCAGCAAGTAGGCTTGGTCAAGGGCAAATCCGAGCTGCACCGACAACTGCGACACCAGGGTCACGTCCTCTTCTGACCAGTCACGTGGGCCACTGCAATGATGGGCACAGAGCAAGCCAACAAACTTACCCCCCACCATAATCGGGGCAATAATACTGGCCCGAATTCCGAATTCCTGCAACATCTTGCGATGACAGGCGCTAAACCCGGCGGTTTCGACATCGTTGGTCACCTTGGCTTTGCCCGCAATGTAGCGGGCTTCAATCTCGGTGCTACAGCCATCTTCGACTTCGCGGCCCAACAGCGATTGGATGCCCTGACCGGAATACAACGCTTCGGCTTCAATGATGCCCTTGGCGTAGGTTTCCGGTTCGAAGAAGTAAGCCAAGACCCGATCGCTCTTGAGTGCAACGCGCAAGCCCTTGGTCGCCACATCGAGAATATCCGTCCGCTCCAGCGATTGCCGCATGTTGGAGACGACTTGACCCAATGCCTGCACCGATTCGGACTGACGCAATTGCTTGGCCGTCAGACTGACCCGATCGAGGGCACTACCCATTTGGCTCGCAAATTGCAGCATCGATTCAATTTCATTCTGTTCCCAAGCGTGGGGCGCACCGCAATGGTGGGCAACCAACAAGCCATAGAGATCGCCATCTTTGATGATCGGCGTCACCAAGTTCGATTTAATCGACAGCTGGTGCATCAATTCCAAGTGTTCGGGATGGAAACCCGCATTAAACACATCATCCGTCGGCACGACCCGGTTCCGGCGATACTGATCCAACAAAGCCTGGGGAATGCAAGCATCCTCAATGTGGCTGTCCAATGCCTTCGGGAAACCCGCCAGCACCGATTCGGCCAGGATGTAACCACTCCAATCCGGCTTGAAGCGATACACCACCACCCGATCGGCATCCAAGGCGATCCGCACCGATTCCACGGCTTGATCCAACACCCCTGTTTCGCTGGTTTGTTGTTGGACGCTAGCGATCGCTTCCGCAAAGGCCTGCGATCGGGTGGCCGCCCGTTCCTGCAAGGACAAGAAGCCTTGGATCTGACCCGCCATTTTGTTGATGTTGCCGGACAAGACGCCGACTTCATCGGCGCTGGTGACTTCGAGACGCGTATTCAAGTTACCCGCACCAATGCTGGCCACCGCGTCGGTCAACGCCTTCACCGGGCGCGTCGCCCGGTTCGCCAAGTACGCCGCGACCAAGGCCACCGCCGCTGCCGCGCCCGCGCCGCCCAAGAGCAGCACGTTCCGCAGGTAGATCGCATCTTTGTAAGCCGCTTCCTTCGGCTGGGCGATCGCCACGCCCCAGTTCAGGTTCGGCATCCCGTTCAGGTTCGCCGTCACCGCGTTGCCGATCATCGCCTTGGCACCATTATCCTGCGCTTCCACAAACTGCGCCTGATCCCCCGGCTTGAGCAGGGTCAAACCCTGAAAGTCCTCAGCGGCCTGGTGCCCGACCTGCGCTTTGTTCCCCGCTGCGAAGATCTTACCTTCAGCATCGTACAGGTGATAATCAATCCCTTGTTCATCATAGTTTTTCAGCATCGCCTCGACAAATTCAATCGGCATCCGCGTCCGCACAATGGCGATCGTCTTGTTCGTCACCGCATCTTTAATCGGTGCGACAAAGTAGACCACAACTTTGCCCGAACTCTTACTGACTTCCGGTTGACTCACGTACGGTTTGTCGTTTTTCAGCACTTCTTGGAAGTAGAAGCGATCGCTGTGATTGCCCAAAAACTTGCCACTCGTCTGAACGATCACGTTCCCGTTCAGTTCAAACACGCCGATACTGTCATAAACGCCATAGGTTTTGGCAAATTGATCCAGTACCTGCTGCTTGTCCTGGCGCGCGATCAAATCACCCACCGCCTTATTCCGCAGGAACGGCAAGTTGGCCACCACCTGCACATCGCCAAATCGCTCAAACACAAAGCGGTTAACTTTATCGATCGATTCGGTGGCCTGTGCCTTCTGTTCTGACGCAACTTTTTGAGTCAGTGTGGAGGAGGAGGCCAGATACGCCCCTGTTCCTACCATTGCGAGGGGAATCGTACCGAGGGCGATCGCTAGGATCGTCGCTTTGGTGCGCAAGCTGAATTTCGAGAAGGGCTTCGCCTTGGCGTTCGACGCATCGGACCAAACGGGCAAATCAGAGTTAGTAAGCATGGTAATTTACACCTTTACGTGACAAGATTCAGAACGCAAAAAAATCAGGACAGGCAGTTAAGCAAACAAATTGAGGATCGCCACCGCATTCATCACAAGTAGGGATTGCCCCGCCGGATCGACCCACGCCCCCAACAAACAGCGCGTCGCCATGTTGTCTAGGGCCGCATCCGACACCACCGCCTCAATCTCACTGGGATGACACCAGAGCATATTGCCCACCCGTTCCACCACCAGACCCAGGGCGCGGTTTTGCCGTTTCAGGACGACCACATTAAACTTCGTTTGATAGTTGGTCTCATGAAAGGACGGCGTCGCCGCGAGCAAATGCCCCGCATCGACGAGCCAGAGGACTTCACCCCGCCAGTTACAGACACCCATCACCTGCGCGGGGGTGTCGGGAATCGAAATGATTTGGGCGGGCGCGAAGGTCAAGACCTCAATCAAACTGTCCGTCGGCAATAACGCCTGGTGTCGTCCGGGCAAAAATACGCTTAAATAGCGCTGCGATTGCTCATGCAATCGCTCCACGGTGGAAGGGGGAGACAATGAAGTAGTCATATATCAAGTCAAGCAGGGTAAATTACACCAATGACAATTACGCCACTAGTTTTTGAACAGCGCTACGCCACTAGTTTTTGAACAGCGCTACGCCACTAGCTTCTGGACAGCGCTACGCCACTAGCTTCTGGACAGCGCGCAACAATTCATCCGCATCGATCGGCTTCGTAATATAAGAAGAAGCGCCTTGCTTCATCCCCCAAAACTTATCCATCTCGCTATCCTTGGTGGAACACAACACGACGGGAATATCCTTCGTATTGGGGTTGTCCTTCAGTTCGCGGCACAGTTCAAACCCACTGGCTCCAGGCAACACGACGTCCATGACGATCGCGTCGGGCTTTTGGCGATCGATCGTCGCCTTGGCTTCTTCACTACTCCCAGCCCAAATCGTCACAAATCCCGCCAGTTTTAGCGTGCCAGTGATAATCTCAGCTTGGGAAGCGGTATCTTCTACAACCAGAATCGTTGTCATATCAGGAATCCTCAAAGGGTGTGGAAGGTGGGTAACGTAACGCCGATAACGCTGGAAACTTAACGGATGGCACCGCACTTAAGCGATCGAGAGCCGCGAATTTTCGCTCACCTCCGCGACCGGCACATTGCTCATGCCCAAATGTTTCTCCACCATTTGCAAGACCTTGATGCCCTCCGGTGGCTTCGACATAAAGTCAGAAGCGCCAGCCATCTTGGCCCGCATCCGGTCAATCACCCCGTCATGCCCCGTGAGGATGACGATCGGCAGATTTTGGAAGGCGGAGGTTTTGCGCAGAAACGTACAGAGTTCGTACCCATTCGTATTCGGCATCACCAAATCGAGGAAGATCAAATCCGGTTTATCCTGCAACAGCGTCGCAATCCCTTGGAGCGGATTGGTAATCACCTTGACCTCGTAGCCAAAGGGCTGCAAGATCTCCCGAATCTGTTCGCCAATCATCGGACTGTCATCAATACAGGCCACCATGCCCTTCCGCACTTTGCTGTCCGAGGACGGCGCAACGGCGAGGGGCGCGATCGGGGTTTCGGGCTTGTAAGCGGGCGGCTTCACTCGGACAAATGGGTTATTCAGATCCGGCAGATCCTTAAACGTGATTAGTCCCTGGTGAATCAACGGCAAAATTGATTTCAACACATCGGGCAAGGGGCGCTTCATCCGCACCGCCACATCCCAGAATGTCCGCTGACCTTGCATCAGCTTAATCAACTTCACCGACACCTCGGCGGGCACGACCATGGCCAAGCGCTTGGGATCGGTAATCACGGGCACCATCTCCGGCGAGAAATTCGGCACCAGCGCCTGCAATTGGTCAAAGCCCGAAGTGCGCCACTGTTCCCGCAACAATTGCGATTCGTGGATCACCTGGGAAATCGACAGGAAAGCGGCCTGTTGGGGCACCGCTTTATTCGGATTCCACTCGCTATCGAGTCGCACCAGCCCGATAAACCCAAACACGACTTCCTGCACGATGGTCTGAATCACCGCTTTGGCTTGGGTCGTGGTGATCTGGTTTTGTTGGACGGCTTGTTCTAAGATGTCCGCGCCCCAGAGTTCCCGATCGGTTGACACCTTGGACAGCCAACCCGATTGAATGCACTCTGGACAGTGGATTTGGAACGCCCGCATCCAACGGCGCACCGAATGCTTATCCCCCTCAGCGTAGACCAGTCGGCCAAAATAAAAATAAAGCCGCCACTGAGGAAACGGTGCTTCTTTATGCGTCACCACCAATTCACCCGTCGATCGGCGCTGACTCAGCAGCAGCAGATCGTGGGTCATTTTGGTGAGAACGGTCATTTCTTGATCCATAGCTTGCCTTACGCTGGTCTCAGCTAAGTCTGAGGGGTCAATTCAATCAATCGTGGGTAAACCGTCCAAAGGCGTCGAAGATTCTCCAAGGTTTTCGGAAAACGTTCCGGAGAAGTGGGTAGACGACCTGTAGAAGTAGTTAGTAGAAGAGCACACCTATATAGTTGACAGTCTCTTGATAAAAATCGCAGGTAAATCAATTTTGCTATACCGCTTTTTTACCGAGATTTGAATTGGAGCATGGAATCACCAATTTGCAACTGAGTGTATTTACAGATTTTCCAGCCAGATTTTCCAGCCAGATTTTCCTACCAGATCTTCAGCCGTAGGTTGGGTAGAACGAAGTGGAACCCAACGCCAGAAATAACGCCAGGAATTTTGGGGTGCCGCTAGCCGATCGACCGCAGTGCCCGCTCCGGCTGTTCCCGTCCTGGTAGTAAATAGGGAATCGGCGTTTGCGCATAGCGCGCCAGATCCGCCGTCTTCAACGCCCGCGAATAGAGATAACCCTGCACCACATCACAGCCGAGCTGATGCAAAAACTGTAACTGGCCCTGGGTCTCAACCCCCTCGGCCACCACATCAAGCTGCAACCGATGGGCCATATCAATAATGGTTTGGGAAATCACCGCCGCATTTTTGTCCACGGTGAGTTGGCTGACAAAGGTGTGATCGATTTTCAAGGTGTCGATCGGCAGCTTGCTGAGATAGGTCAAGGACGAATAACCCGTGCCAAAATCATCAATGGCGATCGCCAAACCCAATTGCTTCAATTGCTGCAAGGTATAGATCGTCGTATTCACCTGCTGCATCAAACAGGTTTCGGTCAGTTCCAGTTGCAGCAAGGCTGGGGGCATCTGCGTCTCCCGCAGCACGCGTTCCACCATTTCTAAGAAATTCACCTGTTGCAGTTGCCGCATCGAGAGATTTACGGAGAGCTTGAGCGGATGGCGCAATTGCTTTTGCAAAATTTGAAATTCCTCGCAGGCCGTCCGCAACACCCATTCCCCGATCGGCACAATCAATCCCAGTTCTTCGGCGATCGGCACAAAGGTCGCGGGCGAGATCATCCCCCGCTGCGGATGTCGCCACCGAATCAAGGCTTCGACCCCGACCATCCGGCCCCGCGCCAGATCGATCTGCGGCTGGTAGTGGATTTCCAATTCCCGGCGCTCGATCGCCCGCCCCAAATCCGTCGCGATCAAATGCCGCTCCGCTTCCACCGTCGTCATCGTCGGGTTATAAAAGCGATAGCCGCTCTGGCCCTGCTGCTGACACCAGCGCATCGCCGTGTTCGACTGGATCAGTAGCAGCTCCGGCGTATTGCCATGCTGCGGATAGGAGGCGACGCCGATGCTGACCTGAATCCGCACCTCATGACCATTCAGCCGATAGGGTTCGGTCACCACATCCATCACCCGCTGGGCCATATGCGACACCTGTTGATGCTGCCAAACATCGGCAAACACCAAGCCAAATTCCCCATCTCCCAGCCGCGCGATCGCCAGGGCATCCACCTGCTTCAACCGCTGACTCACCGCCTGCAACAAGGCGGATCCCATCTCCTGACCAAAGGTGACGGTAATCGCGTGGAGCTGATCCACACTCAGCGCAAACATCGCCACACTCTCCTGCACCTGGCGGGCATGGGTCATCACCTGATCCACCTGCTGCACAAACAGCCGCCGATTCGGCAGTCCCGTGACCTCATCCCAATAGGCCAGCCGCTCCAGCACCAGCTTATTACGCTGCACCTGCTGCTCATAGGGCTGCAACATCCGGGTTTGCCGATCGAGGCAAGTGGCGATCGACTGGGCCAACTCACGCGGCACCAACGGCTTGGCCAAGCAATCGTCCGCCCCCAAGCTGAGGCTCGTGCGAATCTCCTGGCGACTGGCCCGATGACTCAACCAGATAAATGCCATCGACGCCAGCCTCGGATCCTGCCGAATCTGCTGCAACAACTGACTGGGATCATCCTGAGGCAACTGCATCGCCACAATCATCACATCCGGCACCGTCGCCCGCGCCTGCCGCAGCGCCGTCGCCGCATCCGGCGCGATCGCGCTCTGGAAGCCGTGCTGCTGGAGCATCGCCACAATTCCCTCACGGGACAACCGATCGGGTTCGAGCACTAAAATTGGTTTCATCGTGTGCCTGGGATCAGAGTCGATCGGACTGAACGGCGGACGATGCCCAACGGCCTGCGGCAATGGACTCGGTGATCGCGCCGCCGCCCCCACCCAATCGGGATACCGCTGCGCCCGATCGGTTTGCCCGTGAATCGCCCGTTGGCTCGCCCCCGTGGCTTTAGGATTCCCCGAACTCAGCATTTTTACGCGCTCTCTGATAAATGAATACACCCCGAAGTTCCCCAATTATACTGACGTAGTGATTTTTGATACCCGCATTTTGAAAACAAGTCAAAACTGCTTTCAGGCAGCATTCTCAGACATTGCAGCCCAGCCGAATCCTAGAGAAACAGGGGTTTCAGGATGGTGGAATCACTGTATATCGATGCAAAGATGTGTAAAAGATCACTCAATCACTCGATCGAGCACATCCAGGGTCAGCGATCGCTCATCGGCAATCCGATCGAATTCTCCCAAACTTCCCACGGCAAGAGGCTTGGATTCGGGCACCTTGCTGGGGTATCATCGTAGTTCACAAACTCTTGTAACTTTCCTATGGGTCTCGCAGGTTGCTTCAAACTTGCAACGGGACTCAGCGTGTAGGTCGCACACTTATATCAAGTGTGCTCGCCCATTCACTAGGAGGACAAAACCTTAAGGAGCAACCTAAACACAGCATGGTCAGTCAGAACACAACAACCGTCGATATTGGTTTTACCCAAGAGGACTTCGCGGCCCTACTCGATAAATACGATTACCACTTCAGCCCAGGGGACATTGTCGCCGGGACGGTGTTTAATTTGGAGCCGAAAGGCGCGCTGATCGACATCGGCGCAAAAACAGCGGCCTATATTCCCATCCAGGAAATGTCCATCAACCGGATTGATACGCCGGATGAGGTCTTACAGCCGAACGAAACGCGAGAATTTTTTATCCTAGCGGACGAAAACGAAGATGGTCAGTTGACCCTCTCGATTCGCCGGATTGAGTACATGCGCGCCTGGGAGCGGGTACGTCAGCTCCAGACCGAAGACGCCACGGTGCGATCGCTCGTGTTCGCCACCAACCGGGGTGGGGCGTTGGTGCGGATCGAAGGTCTGCGTGGCTTTATTCCGGGTTCGCACATCAGCACCCGCAAGCCGAAGGAAGATTTGGTGGGCGAAGAGTTGCCACTGAAGTTCTTGGAAGTGGACGAAGAGCGCAACCGTTTGGTCCTGAGCCATCGTCGGGCTTTGGTCGAACGCAAGATGAATCGCCTGGAAGTGGGCGAAGTCGTCATCGGTACCGTGCGCGGCATCAAGCCCTACGGTGCGTTTATCGACATCGGTGGGGTGAGTGGCCTGTTGCACATCTCCGAGATTTCCCACGATCACATCGACACGCCGCATAGCGTGTTCAACGTGAACGATGAGTTGAAGGTGATGATCATCGATCTTGACGCCGAGCGTGGGCGGATTTCGCTCTCGACTAAGCAGTTGGAGCCAGAACCGGGTGACATGGTGAAGAACCGTGAGGCCGTGTTCGAGCAAGCCGAAGCCATGGCCGCGAAGTACAAAGAGAAGCTGAAAGAGCAAGGTGCACCGATTCCTTCGATGGAAGTGGCCAGCACGGTTGAGCCAGAGTAAGATTCGGTTTTGATTTGATGAGGAGGCACGATCGGTTTTGCGATCGTGCTTTTTTTGTGGCAACTTCTCAGAGGATGTTTTAAACGGCATCGACTGTCATCGCCCGCACTCAACGATCCCCCCTAGCCCCTTCAAAAGGGGGGAACCGGAGTCAAAGTCCCCCTTTTGAAGGGGGATTTAGGGGGATCGTGGCGTTTGCTACACACCATCCGATTTTTCAAAGATTCTAAGAGGCCGTATATGGCAACGATTCAATGCGGCAATCGCGTCTATCCCAATATCCAAGCGGTAATCTTCGATAAAGATGGCACCCTCTCCGACTCCCATGAGTATCTCCGACTCGTAGCCCTAAAACGATCGACCATCCTGGAACAAACTCTGGCCCACGCGCCCAAAGATTTCGCCCAAACCCTGCTCCAAGCCTGGGGACTCCGCGATCATCAAGTCCATCCGGCCAGTATGCTCGCCGTCGGTTCGCGCCAAGACAATACGATCGTCACGGCAGGCTACATTGCGGCTCTGGGTTACGACTGGATCGAAGCCTTGACGATCGTCGAAGAAGTCTTCGCGATCGCCACAGAACAGATGCCGATTAAACACGAAATCACCACCCTATTCCCCGGCATCGAACCCCTCCTCCAAACCCTCAAATCCACTGGGCTAAAGCTCGGCATTCTCTCCGCCGATGTCTTACCGAATATCGAACGGTTTGCCCAGCATTGGCAACTCGATTGTTATTTTGATTTCTATCAGGGGGCAGAGGCGGGATTGAGTAAACCGCATCCGCAGCTATTGCACCTCACCTGTGCGGGATTAGGCGTGCCGCCGGAGCAGACGTTGGTGATTGGCGATTCGAGCGGGGATATTGAATTGGCGCGGCGGGGCTTGGCCGCAGGCGCGATCGGCGTCTCCTGGGGCTGGAACATTCCGTTCAATATTCCGAATGCGGATATAATGCTGCGTTCGATCGATGAAATTCAGGTTTTGGGTGCATGAACAAGCAAATTGGGTGGGGATTGGGCGCATTCATCGGGTTACTCCTACTAACGGGCTGCACCAAATCCAAACCCGGGTTGGATACCGCCGCCCTGACGCCGTTGGTCAAGGCCCGCTATACGGCGGATAATTCTGTCCGATCGCTGAAGGAACTCTATTGCGATCAGTCCGGCAAATTGGTTGATGGCAAACTCTCTGAGTCAGAACGGATCTGTCGCGAAACCCGACTACGCTATAACCGGGCCGCCACTTCGATTAATACGGTATTGTCGCAATTGACGTTATCGATCGAGTCCAATGTCAGCGTGGCGAACGATAAGGTATTTAAGCAAGAAGTGGAGCGATCGATTACAGCGGCATTTGATTTGGAGCAGTTTTTGGCGGAGTCGTTGGCGCGGCCATCGGGGTTGCCGAAGTTTGCCTTGCCCTTTGGCTTGACGGGGTTGGTGGATACATTATTGGGCGCGATTCCCAGTTTTTCGGCGGCGGCGCGGCGGGCAGATGGGCCACAGAAAGCGTTTATGGTTTGTGAGTTGAAGGCGTTGAAGTTGCAGCCGTTTGACACGTTGGAGCGGCCCTTGGAAAGTTCGAATTGTGCGGCGTTATTGGGGAAATAGGGATTATGCATTCTGGGGGCGGTCGATCGTGAAGATCTGAGCGATAATAGATCCAGGAAACGATCGAGTCATCCCCGTAACCCATCATGACGAACCTCACCATTTCCCTGACCGATAGCGCCCAAGCCTACATCGCCACCCAGATTTCCAGTGGTAAATATACGACTGCGGATGAAGTCCTGGCCGCGTTGATCGCCCAGGCGCAGCAACAGGCTGATGATGCTTTGAGTGGCCCTGCACATTTGCAAATTCAATCGCGATCGCAGTTAGATGAATTGCTCACAGAAGGACTGGCAAGTGGGGACGCGATCGAAGTCACCGATGAATGGTGGGAAGCCAAACGGGCAAGCTTGTTAGGGCGGACGAACTAACATCGCCATGACTCATCGCATCAAAATCCGGCCCAAAGCTAGCATCGACACCGACGACTGCTTCGCCTACATTGCTCAGAATAATGAAGATTCAGCGTTACGGTTCTTCGATGCCGTGCGCCAAACGCTTGCGGATTTAGGGCGCATGCCAGGAATGGGAAAACGCTATCGGCACCGGGCTAAACCTGACCTCCAGCTCCATCAATGGCCCGTCAGGGGATTTCGCGCTTATCTGATTTTCTATCGGTTTAGTGAGACAGAACTTGAGATTGTGCGAATTTTGCCTGCATCGCGCAATCTCGATCAGCTGTTAGCCGATGAATCAAACTAATCGTCATTATTTAGTTTACCCCGATCGATAATTCTCCAAAAATCCCCGAAGCCGATCGACACCCCCATCCGCCACAGGCTCAGGAAACCGAAAAACCTCCCGATCGTCCCATTCCACCGCCATCCCCGTCGCCTTGGCCAACTGCCGATGACCTATGGTCGGTCGTAGACCATCGAAGTCATCAAATCGCACCGGATCTTCCGCCCAAGACGGTGGCATAAAGTTAAACACCAGCTCCCAACTGCCATCCGCCATCACCCGAATTTCCGGCTCACCTTCGGGGTCAAAGCCAGTGAGGGGAATTGTCTCGATCGGTTCATCCATGATTCTGCTCCGGGCAATCTCGTTAATCTTCTGAAAAGAGCTTTTTCAAATCGCGCCGACCATTGACCACTCTCAAGATTTCGATCGTCACGTCTTCTTCCATTTCAGTCACGCGATATAGGATGATGAATCCCTTCAACGCTAACCCTCGCAGACCTGGCAATATATGCGAATAGGGCCGTCCGATCTTGGGAAAACTCACAAGCTGTCGGCATTTCGCCGTGAAAGCCTGAAGAAACTGTTCACCCGCATCAAGATTCCGTTCAAGGAAATAATCGGAGATTCCATTGAGATCCTGCATTGCTTCATCCGCAATGATGTACTGGCTCATTCTCGACTTTCACGCGCTTGGCGAAACCGATCCAAGAGCTGACCCACAACCGTCTCCCCATCTGTACCACCATTTTCCGCCAATGACTTCACCGCATCATTGACTTTGCGCTGCGTCGATTCGATCCACGCTGGATCATCCGTCAAACGATCTTCGTCCCAATCATCTAATAGCAGGAAGGCTTGGGCCATCACATCCTCGATCGTCTGGTAACGACCACTACGCAGTTTGACCTGGATAATCTCGGTCTGTTCGGGCGTCAGGGTGACATTCATGGCAAATTCAACATGATTTATGCTTCCTCTAGTATAGCTTGCCCCGATGATCGATCGTACCGCCCCAATCCCTAGCCGATCGTCCCCTAGCGCTTTACAATAGATAACATTTGCTTTACGCTATATCCCTCCTTCGATTCGCCCGACCCGCCTACAACCCACCGGAGCCACGACCCAATGCTGCGCCTAGAAAACATCAGTAAGATTTACCCCACAGGCGAGGTGCTCAAGGACGTGACTTGGGAGGTCAAGGGCACCGATCGCATCGGTCTGGTGGGCGTCAACGGCGCAGGCAAGTCCACCCAGCTCAAAATCATCATGGGCGAAGTCGAACCCACCACCGGGAACGTCATCCGCCCCAGCAGCCTGCACATCGGCTATCTCAACCAAGAATTTGACATCGACGAGAGCCGCAACGTCAAGGACGAGTTCTGGCGGGCCTTTGGCGAGGCGAATCAAGTGCATGAGGCGCTCCATGATGTGACCCACGCCATGGGCACCGCCGAAGGTGACGAACTCGACGCCCTGCTGAACAAAATGGACAAGTACCAGCGCCAGTTTGAAGCCCTGGACGGCTACGGGCTGGAAACGCGGATCGACAAACTCATGCCCGAACTCGGCTTCACCCCCGAAGACGCCGAACAGCCCGTCAGCAACTACAGCGGCGGCTGGCAAATGCGGATGAACCTCGGCAAGATTTTGCTCCAGAATCCCGACCTCTTGCTGCTGGATGAGCCGACTAACCACTTGGATCTCGAAACGATCGAGTGGTTAGAGAACTACCTCAAAGACCTGAATACCCCGATGGTGATCGTCTCGCACGATCGGGAATTCCTCGATCGGCTTTGTACGCAGATCGTCGAAACCGAGCGGGGCCGCTCCTCCACCTACCTCGGCAACTATTCCAGCTACCTCGAACAAAAAGCCGAAGGCGCTGCCTCCCTGCTCTCCACCTTCGAGCGCCAACAAAAGGACATCGCCAAACAGCAGGAATTTGTCGAGCGTTTCCGGGCCAGTGCCAACCGGGGTACCCAAGCGAAGAGCCGCGAGAAAATGTTGGATAAACTGGAGCGCGTGGAAGCCCCGATCGCGGGCGTTCGCACGTTGAAATTCCGCTTTCCGGAGCCGCCGCGCAGTGGTCGCGTCATTGCCGAAATCGATAACATGACCCACATGTACGACGACAAAATCCTCTTCCTCGGCGTCGATTTAATCATTGAACGGGGCGACAAGATCGCCATCGTCGGGCCAAATGGTGCAGGCAAGTCAACGTTATTGCGATTGATGATGGGAATCGAAGCGCCATCGGAAGGCGCAATCAAACTCGGCGATCACAACGTCGTCCCTAGCTACTTTGAGCAAAACCAAGCCGAAGCCCTGGATCTCGACAAAACCGTGATGATGACGATTCACGATGAAATGCCGGATTGGACAAATGAAGAAGTGCGGACGCTGTTGGGGCAGTTTCTCTTCAGCGGCGAGACAGCGTTCAAACCCGTTGGGGCATTGAGTGGGGGCGAGAAAGCGCGGTTGGCTTTGGCGAAGATGTTGCTCAAACCCGCAAACCTGCTCGTCCTGGATGAGCCGACCAACCACCTCGACATTCCCGCCAAGGAAATGCTCGAAGACGCGATTCGGAATTACGAAGGCAGTGTGATGATTGTGTCGCACGATCGGTATTTTGTCTCCCGCACCGCCACCAAAATTGTCGAAATCCGCGAGGGCGAGTTGCGCGTTTACCGAGGCGACTTCCACTATTACCTCGACAAAGTGGCCGAGGAAGAAGAGAAGGGGAAATTGGCGGCGATCGAAGCGGAGAAATCGGCCAAAGTCGAAGCCAAGCGCCTGAAGGACAAAGAAAAAGAAAAAGCCCGCAAACAAAAAGTGTCGTAACACCAGCGCCAAATGGCTGAAACTCATTTTTGAAGCTAACCCCAGCCGCCGGATCATCAGTTTAAAGTATTGATGATCCGGCGGCTAATTTAGTTCTATTGAAACTTTATCTCTGCTAAGTTGCGGGGAAATAAAAACAAGTTATTCCCTCATCGGCTGATTGCGATCGATCAGTACCGATGCGACGTTGTGCTCCAAAAAATTTGATTGATCCAATTAATTGATTCAATTTAGGAAAAACTAAATATGCAATTGGTAGAAACTTTTAATCGCCAAATTTCCGATCGGGCATTGGGCACAAGTAGTGATGTTCAGCTAATCGTGATCGACCAGCAATTAAGTCCGCTGTTAGCATCGCTGCAAAGTCAAGCGACGGCATCCACGGCATTCCTGATACTGGATGACGCCACGGACGGGCTGACCCAAATCACCCAAGCCTTGCAGCAACAACACAATATCCAGGCGATTCACCTGTTTACCCATGGCGCGGCAGGTCAAATTCAACTGGGCAACGTCACCCTCGATCGCACCAACATCGATCAATACACGACCCAACTTCGCACCTGGAACCAAGCGTTGAAGGCCGATGCGGATATTCTGCTCTACGGCTGTGAAATCGGGGCAGGCCGCGTTGGCAATCAGTTACTGCAAGCGCTCCAGCAAGCAACGGATGCGGATATTGCCGCATCGATCGACCTTACGGGGAATATTAATCTTGGCGGCAACTGGGAATTGGAAGCGCAATTGGGGGCGATCGGTACCGCCGCCTTTGCCTTAACCGACTACGCTGGACTATTGCCAATTTATCAGGGCCATGAATACGTCCTCACCACCAACCTTTCCTGGACGGCATCCCAAACCGAAGCCGTCCGCCTCGGGGGCAACCTCGTCACGCTGAACGATGCCGCCGAAGAAACTTGGCTGCGCCAAACCTACGGGGCGGAGAAGCTCTGGATTGGCCTCACGGATCAAGTCACCGAAGGCAACTTCCAATGGATTAGCGGCGAGACATCCGCTTACCGCAACTGGACACCGGGCGAACCCAATAATGCTGGTAATGAAGATTGGGTCGAACTAAACTTCGATGCGACGGGCCGCTGGAACGATGAGAAAGTCGGAGCCACCCGACGCGGCATTGTGGAAATCAATACCGCCATTACCCCACCGCCGCCCAGTCCCACCCCCACGCCGCCACCGCCCAGTCCCACCCCACCGCCCCCATCGGGCACGGGTAATGGTCTGACAGCGGCGTATTATGACAACGCCGATTTTACCAATCTCAAACTCACTCGCGTTGATGCCAATGTGAATTTCAATTGGGGCGCGGGTTCACCCGATGCGACGATCGCGCCCAATACCTTCGCCGCCCGTTGGTCGGGGCAAGTTTTGGCGCAGTATTCTGAAGCCTATACCTTCTACACCACAGGCGATGACGGCATTCGACTGTCAGTTAATGGCACCCAAATCATCAATGGCTGGAAAGACCAACCCGCCACCGAATACAACGGCACAATCACCCTCGTCGCTGGACAGAAATATAATATCCAACTGGAATACTTTGAAAATGGCGGTGACGCGGTATCCCAACTCGCTTGGTCAAGCACCAGCCAAACCAAACAAATCATTCCCCAAGCCCAACTCTTCACCGCTGTCGTCATCGCCCCACCGCCGCCCAGTCCCACCCCAACCCCACCGCCACCGAGTCCGACACCCACACCACCGCCACCCGCCGGAACTGGCAATGGTCTGACGGCGGAGTATTACGACAATGCCGATTTTACCAATCTCAAACTCACTCGCGTTGATGCCAATGTGAATTTCAATTGGGGGGCAGGTTCACCGGATGCGACGATCGCGCCCGATAGTTTCTCCGCCCGCTGGTCAGGCCAAGTTTTGGCGCAGTATGCCGAAGAATACACCTTCTACACCACGGGCGATGATGGCATTCGGCTATCAGTCAACGGCACCCAAATTATCAACGGC
>JANOQX010000112.1:0-43291 GCA_031415035.1 Cyanobacteria bacterium VAR_4_metabat_243 | reverse complement strand
TGAAACGATTTCGTAAATCGAAACGCGGGCCAAAGAAAGCCACAACCAAAAAACCGTTCGACCCAAAACATCCCCATGTCGCCACGGCTCGATTACTCAACAACCAATAGTAGTACAAATACTCACCTTAACAGGGGTAGTATTTGGGCTTTTTGTTGTTGCAAGGTTATTTTGAGCGTAGTCCGATCGCCATTGGATTAGCGGTAATTGCCGGAACGCTGTACGGTAGCTCACTCTGGGGCGTCTTGCCGATCAAACGTGGCCGATCGTGGGAATGCCATTTATTTGGCGCGATCGGGGGTGGAATTGCCGCACGGTATTTGCCCGAATTGACGCAATATTGGGCGATCGGCTTGGCTCAATTCCAACTCACACCACCAGGAAACTAATCGCCCAACATGCGGAAATCATCGGCTGGTGCGCCTTCTCGCAGCCATTCGATCGGCTTTTCTTCCGGTTTATCAGGATTGACCCAAACGATTTCGCGGAGTTTGGGAATTGTCTTGGCGGCATTCGTGTAATATTTCCGGGCGGTATTTTCATCCAAAGACACAATTCGTCGATCGGTCGCCAATGCCGCTTCCAACAGCAGAATATCCTTGGCCATTGCCTCTCGCTGTTTATCGCTTTGAGCCATGTCTGGAATTGTTTCCCATAACTCGGCGTCAAAGGGCAGTTCCTGAATCGGAAACAATTGACCATTTGACACCATCAACCGGAGCCATCGGGCGGTATTGCGCGATTGATGCTTTTGCCATTCCGCCCGAATTTCTCTCGTCATCACCACTTGATGTTCACAGTCCAACACCGCATACAAAAAATCCCGACAGGTATTACCAGGCGGTTTATCGGCGGTGGGACTGCCACAAGAACGGGCAACCGACGCATCAATCACGAGTCGTTTAGTTGGGCGATCGGCCATTTCCAGAATTCCATAACTTTGCTTCAGCGGCACTCAGATACCGATTTTCCAGCGCAAGGGCCGTCATGCCAAAATCCTCCGGCCAATCACCGAATGCCCCGGTATCATCAAGTTCAGCGCTAGTCACATTTGAGGAACCATCGGGATTACGGGTGAACCAATGAAGTTTGACTTCTTTCGGATCGAGTTTATCTTCCGCCACCAAGGACTGAACTCCCAGCAGAAAAAGTTCACTATGGGTTTCGACGACGACTCGGACACCGCGATTTGCCGCATCAGCAAAGATTTCGGATAACGCAATTTGGGCACGGGGATGCAGGTGAATCTCCGGTTGCTCGATGTAGACCAATTGCCCTGGCTGCGCCACCAACAGCGCGACAATCACGGGTAAAACTTGCGACACCCCAAAGCCCACGTCAGCAATATTCACCGTATCCGTCGGGTCAGCCTGCCCCAAAACTCGTCCCACCCGTAGCTCAATCTGGGTATCGTTCAGCCGTTGGGTTTGTACGATGTCAGTCAAGCCCAGTTTTTGCAGGGCTTCCTGAATTTTAATCAGTTGCTCAGGATTTTCTTTTTGAAATCGATCGATAATATTTGCCACATAATTCTCAAACTGGCCAACGAATGTGGAGCCTGAGACAGCAGACGTTTTATAAGTCCGTTCTGGACTACCCCGTAGACCTCTAACATGAATAAGACTCCGAAGAAGCGTTGTAACTGTACGCTCAGGTCGAATTACTGAACCCTTCAACGTAACAATTTTCAAAAAGCATCGTTCACGCTCCACTGTACAACCAACAAAACGATGTTGATCCAATGGAGTCAGTTGATCAACTGGAGTTGAAGAAGGAGATACAATAAAAAACTTAATTCTTTCATCCTCACTTACGCCCAATTTTAGACGGAACGTAATCCCCTTATTCTCTTGCTCTTCGAACCAAGTCTGCTCTACAAGGTCAATGCCAGTATTCGGATGCCAGTCAAACTGACTGACTGATGACGACTTAGCTGTAGAAAATCGAATTGTAAATGATCGCCGATCACTTTCTTTCCAAATCAACTGCTCTCCTGAGCTAAATTGAACATTTGCACCATCCAATAGCAAAGCACCAGGATCGTAAGGTGCTTCCAACGTCTGCTTCACCAAAAGCAAGGGCTGCATGATACTCGACTTCCCTGAACTATTTGCCCCCGCCAAAATCGTCAGCGAACCCAACTGAATCCGCGTCTCCTCGGCGAATGACTTAAACCCACTCACACCAATCTCCGTGAAGCCCACTGGCTTGGGGCTTTGATCGGCAGCATTTTGCGGGGGACGATCGGTAGTTTGAGTCATACCTACAGGAAAAGTTAACTTCCCCTTGATTTTAGCCGATCGCCTCCCATCCCGCCGCCCGCATCCACCCGCATCGTATAATGAGCCACAGATTGATGCGATGTTTCCAGGATTGTTATGAATTATTTGGTTGCCGTACTGCCCGATCGTATCCAAGCGGAAGCCGCCTACACCGCCCTCGAAACAGCCAGCATCCCCATGGAGCACGTCACCATCCTCGGCAAAGGCTACAAATCCGCCGATGAATACGGCCTGATCGACCCCCGCGAAGTCGCCCGCAAACAAGTCAAAACCATGGCTACCTGGCTGATGCCCTTCGGCGCATTCGGTGGCATCACCTTCACCCGCATGACCGGACTCGACACCTTCGCCTACGCGGGCGACCTGAGCAACTACGCGATCGGCGGACTGGTCGGTGCCCTCTCCGGCCTGCTCGGCAGCGTCTTCGTCGGCGGTGGGCCGAGCCTGCTGATCCCCGGCGGCAGCTCCGTCCCCTACCGCAAACGCCTCACCCTCGGCAAATACCTCATTGTCGTCGAAGGCAGCGACCTCAGCATCCGCCGATCGAACAAACTCCTGCGCCAATTTGATCCAGAAAGTCTTCAGACCTACGTTGATCCCGTTGGTGAATAATGGGGATCAATTCTCAATTTCCCCATTGCCATGATCGAACATGATGTCCTCATCGTCGGCGGCGGACTCGCAGGTTGCCGCGCGGCCCTCGAAATTGTCCGCACTAATCCCAGCTTGAGTGTGGGGCTAATTGCCAAGACGCACCCGATCCGATCGCATTCCGTTGCGGCCCAAGGCGGAATGGCGGCGACACTGAAGAATGTCGATCCGGCGGATTCTTGGGAGGCCCATGCGTTTGATACGGTGAAGGGTTCGGACTACCTCGCGGATCAGGATGCGGTGGCGATTTTGACCCAGGAAGCGCCGGATGTGGTGATTGACCTGGAGCATATGGGGGTGCTGTTTTCGCGGTTGCCGGATGGGCGGATTGCCCAGCGGGCCTTTGGCGGGCATTCGCACAATCGGACTTGCTATGCGGCGGATAAGACAGGCCACGCGATTCTGCATGAGCTAGTGAACAATTTGATGAAATATGGCGTGACGCTCTATGAGGAGTGGTATGTCATGGAGCTGATCCTGGAGGACGATCGGGCCAAGGGATTGGTCATGTATCACTTGCTCGATGGCACCGTGGAAGTGGCGCGGGCCAAGGCCGTCATGTTCGCCACCGGGGGCTATGGCCGGGTCTACAACACGACTTCCAATGATTTTGCTTCCACGGGGGACGGGCTGGCGATGACAGCGGCAAAGGGTTTGCCATTGGAAGATATGGAGTTTGTGCAGTTTCATCCGACGGGGCTGTATCCGGTGGGGGTGCTGATTTCCGAGGCGGTGCGGGGGGAAGGCGCGTATTTGATTAATAGCAACGGCGATCGGTTCATGGAAACCTATGCGCCAAGTCGGATGGAGCTGGCACCAAGGGATATTACCTCACGGGCGATCGTCCGGGAAGTCATGGCGGGACGCGGGATTCATGCCGATGGCACAGCGGGCGGGCCTTACGTCCATCTGGATCTGCGCCACATGGGCCGCGAAAAAATCATGAGCAAAGTCCCCTTTGCCTGGGAAGAAGCGCATCGACTGGTGGGCATTGATGCCGTCGAGCAACCGATGCCCGTGCGGCCCACGGTGCATTATTCCATGGGCGGGATTCCGGTGAATACCGACGGGCGCGTGCGGCGGGATGCTAATAGTTTGGTGGAAGGCTTCTTCGCAGCGGGGGAAACGGCCTGCGTCTCCGTCCATGGCGGCAATCGGTTGGGCAGCAATTCCCTGCTGGAATGTGTGGTTTACGGTCGGCGCACGGGAGCCGCGATCGCCCGCTACGTCGCCGATCAAACCCTACCCAAAGTGGATGAAGCCCACTACCTTCAAGCCGCCAAAACCAAAATCCAAACCCTGCTCGATCAACCGGGGGAATACCGAATCAATGAAGTGCGACAGGCATTTCAAGACTGTATGACCGAGTATTGCGGCGTGTTTCGGACAGCAGAGCGAATCCAAAAGGGTTTAACAGAATTACAAGAACTCAAACAGAAAGCCGAACGGATCTATCTCGATGATAAGAATGCTTGTTGGAATACGGAACTAACGGAAGCGATCGAGCTACGATCGCTGCTCACCGTGGGCGAAGTGATTCTTACATCGGCGCTGAACCGCAAGGAGAGCCGGGGTTCGCACTACCGCGAAGACTATCAGGCGCGGGATGATGTGCAGTTTTTGCAACATACATTGGCGTATCACAGTGCGGCGGGGGTGACGATCGAAGGGATGCCTGTGGTGATCAATCAGTTTCAGCCGCAGGAACGGAAATATTAGGCATGATCGCAAAGTGGTTAGCGATCGACCCGGTGCGTCAGAAAGCCGACTATTCGGGTAAAAAACGCCGCCACACGCGCCAACATCTCGCCACCGTGGATGAGCGCCTTTCCCAGTGATTGATCTGAAAAAGCATTCTGGCTGTGACCGCGTCCGGCCCCCTGTGCGGACACCTCAGTGCATCCCACGACTGGGGGCCGGGGGGCGGTTCGGCGATTACTTCTTCTTCGACTTCGGTGCAGGTGCAGCGGGAGCGGCTTTGCCGTCCTTACCCGCTGGAGCGGCTTTCTGCGACTGGTTATAAATCTCGCGCAGGAGCTTGCGGGATTCGAGCGGGGCGAGGAGCCGAATTTTCTTCAGGTCTTCGTTGTCCTGGGTGCTCAACACATCGATCAAGCCTTCCAGCGGAATCACTTCGATCTTGGCGTCCTGGGCCAGCTTGGCGTCACTGGTTTTCAACACGGCCAATTCGGCTTCGAGATCCTCTTTGGTGAAGAAGAATGAGGTGCCGTTGCGGTTCTGGCCGAAGTTGACGCGGAACAGGGGAACGCCGGTGAACTTGGCTTCCAGGGCTTTGGCTTGGGTGACTTGCTTGGCGATCGGCACAAACTGAATCTTCAGCGCCGACTTCGAGGCCATGGCGGCATTGTAAAACGTCGCGAGGGAATCGGGGGCGACGACGGTTTTGTTGAGGATTGCCAGTTGCTCGGCTCCGCCCTTCGGATCCTTCTTCTGTAATTCCGTAGCATCAGCCTTCTGCTGTGTCACAAACTTCTGGGCATCTTCAGCGGTGAAGAACACCCAAGCGATGTTGAATTTCTTGTCGCCTTGCTTGATTTCGGCGGTGAGGGGGATGGCTTCCTTCTTTTCTTGATCAACGGCAAAGACGGTGTAGACCAAGACGGGGCCGAGTTTGTCGAGGACATCTTTCTGGGGCAGGGCAGCGGCGGGGTTTGCGCCAAGGGCAAGGGGGGCCAGCGCGACGCTACCGATTAGACCAAATTTTGTTGCTTGACGGACCAATGAGTTCATGGGTGCTCCTATGCGTTTTGAGGGCGGTTCGATATGTTACGGGAACTGTCCAGCGCTTTGTCACGATCGCTCAAAAATTGGGACAGCGGCTAGGAAAGCGATGCATCGCAAGACGATCGCCATCCGGTTAAATTGAGCTTCACCATTCTGCGCCATCGTGACGTTCCTGTAAATTTTTCCTTCAAACTGTGTGAGAAATGTCACAAGAGATTTTGACGTGGGCGATCGATCAAATGTTCCCTCGTGGCGCGGTTAGAAATATTGTGATTGGCGAATCCATTGACTACGGTATGACCCGCCCCGCGAATAAATTGCGGGCTAGTAAGGAAAGTACCCTGAAGGGCACTCAAACCAAGTCTGAGCCGGGTTTAGCCGGGTTTCCTTACTAGCCCTGCCGTTGACGTGCGGGCGGGTGAATTGCGGAGTCCATCAATTCGCACCACAGAATCCATGAATTGCGGGCGATTTGGCGTCGAAGTCGATCGCATGTCACATTCGCCAATTGAGCGGAGCGGATGTACCATAATAGAAGTACAAATGTCCGATTTGAGTTCAAGTCGTAATCCGGCCCATGACCAAACTGCTGCTGATCGAATCCCCCGGCAAATTGCGTAAGCTGGCCCAAATCCTGGGCCGTGACTGGATTATCAAAGCCAGCATGGGTCATGTGCGCGAACTGTCGAATGATGGCGAGGATTCGCTGGGGTTTGATCTATTGGGGGAGACGATCGCCTGTCGCTACGAGGCGCGGGGGACGCGGGGGCAGAAGGTCTTGACCGAGCTGCGGCAGGCCGTGAAGCAGGCGGATCAGGTGTATATCGCCACTGACCCCGATCGGGAGGGCGAGACGATCGGTTGGCATTTGCAACAGGCGTTGAAGCTCAAAAATCCCCATCGGGTGACCTATAGCGAGATTACGCCCCAGGCCGTCCAAGCCGCGATCGCCAAACCGCGAAAATTAGACCAAACCCTGGTGGCCGCCGGACGGGCGCGGGACTGCCTCGACAAGCTGGTGGGCTACAAAGGCAGCAAGCACGTCGTCTGGAAACTGAACAACGGCGCGAAGTCCATGGGTCGGGTGCAAAGCGCCACCCTGCATCTGCTCTGCCAACGCGAACGGGAAATCCTCGCCTTCAATTCCCAGGAATATTGGTCAGTCTGGGTGGACTACGCCGAAGGATTTAAGGCCTTCTATCGCGCCAGTGGGAAACCCAAGGCGGTGCATCCCCAGGAACCGACCGACGCGCCGGGTGACAAGCAAGCGCCGGAGTCCGATCGGATCACCAGTCAAGCCGAAGCCGATCGGGTGGTGGAAATTGCCCGATCGATGCCGCACCAAGTCTTCTCCGTCGAAGGCAAAACTGCACCCCAGTCACCGCCGCCGCCGCTGATTACCTCGACCTTGCAGCAAGCCGCCGGACAGAAACTTAAATTCAGCCCGGAACAGACGATGAAAGTGGCCCAGTCGCTCTATGAGGCGGGCCACATTACCTACATGCGAACGGATTCGGTGATGTTGGCGGCGAGTTTTGTCGCGGCGGTGCGATCGTATTTGCAAACTCATGACCCCGACAATCTCCCGGCCAAAGCCCCCAACTACAAATCCAAAGGCAACGCCCAGGAAGCCCACGAAGCGATCCGGCCCACGGATGTGAATAATCTGCCCGACAGTTTGAATATCTCCGGCGACGAAGCCAAGCTCTACAACTTAATCTGGAACCGGACGATCGCCGCCCAATGCGCTCCCGCCCAGCTTCAGAAAACCC
Organism: Cyanobacteria bacterium VAR_4_metabat_243; assembly: GCA_031415035.1. Taxonomy (GTDB): domain Bacteria; phylum Cyanobacteriota; class Cyanobacteriia; order Leptolyngbyales; family Leptolyngbyaceae; genus Romeriopsis. Next base: position 35,841 of record JANOQX010000112.1, on the reverse strand, counting down.
GCGTCATGACCCAAGCGGGCGAAACCCGCTGGGAAGCCCGTGGCCAGATCGTCACCTTCGCGGGCTACACCAAATATTGGAATAACCTCAGTGCGGATAGTCAGTTGCCCAGCCTGACCAAGGGACAGACGTTGAAGCTGAAGAAAGCCGACTCGGAACAGAAGCAAACCCAGCCGCCGCCCCGCTACAGTGAACCGCAACTGGTGCAACTGATGGAACGCAAGGGCATTGGTCGGCCCAGCACCTACGCGCCGACGGTGAAGACGCTGAAGGAACGCGACTACGTTCAAGTGCTGAAGGCGAAGCTCCAGCCGACGAGTTTGGGATTGGAATTGGATGCGGCCTTGGAGCAACTTTTGCCCGATTTAATTCAGCCGGAGTTTACCGCCCAGATGGAGGCGCAGCTCGATCGGATTGCGGAGGGCGATCAGGATTGGGAGCGCTATCTGAATGATTGGCATCGGAGTTATTTTGCCCCGGCGCTCGATCGGGCAGCAAAGGCGATCGGTTCCCAGGTGATTGTCACCACGCCGCGACCGGGCGGTGCCGCCAAAGGTGCAAAAAATGGTGCAAAAAATCACACCGTCCCGACCGAATTGACCCGATTCAACTGCCCCAAATGCAAAGCCAAAATGGGCAAAGTCCCATCGAAGTCGGAGAAACTCAAGGCCGACCACTTCCTCAAATGCAGTGGGGCGGACTGCGGGGCGGTGATGTTCTGGCAGCCGCAGACGAAGAAATATGAGTTGCCCTACGGCGATCGGCCCGTCGATCCGCAGGCATTCACCGAGCATCCCTGTCCGAGTTGTGGGGCGCTGCTGGAGAAATATCGCTATACGAAAGAGGGCAAGGAGAAGGAAATGCTGCGCTGTTCGATCTTTGCGCATCGCCAGGGGAAATGCAAAGAGGTCGCCTATTTCCAGGGTCGTGAGGGCGGATTCTGGTCGCCGAAATTTGGCGATTTGGCGGTGGCAGTGACGGGCCGATCGTCCTAGATTCCGGCCAACTGGGAATCAATTTGTCATGAAATCCTGGGAATACTCAGTGCAGCCACGATTTCCTGCGATTAAATCCTATGCCCTATCCGATTCCCGCCAATGAAGCCGATCGACTTCAAGCCCTCCACCGCTACGATATCCTCGATACTCCCGAGGAAGGTGGGTTCGACGATCTGACGGCCCTGGCCGCGAATATTTGTGGGACGTCGATCGCCCTGGTCAGTTTGGTCGATGAACATCGTCAATGGTTTAAGTCGCGCCACGGGATTGACGCGATCGAGACGCCTCGGGAATTGGCGTTTTGTGCCCATGCAATCTGTGAACCGGAGCAGGTCATGGTGGTGCCCGATGCGCGGGAAGATGTGCGCTTTGCGGATAATCCGTTGGTCACGTCCGCGCCGGATATTCGGTTCTACGCCGGAACGCCGTTGGTCACATCCGATGGGTTTGCGATCGGCACACTCTGCGCGATCGACCAGTTTCCCCGCGATCTGACACCGGCACAGCTCACGGCGCTGCAAGCCTTGGGCCGCCAGGTGATCAGCCAATTGGAACTGCGTCGCAACCTGGCCCACGTCCGGGCCAAAAACCAAGAACTGTCCGCCGCCTTCGAGCAGATTCGCCAAACCCAAGTGCAACTAATTCAAAGTGAGCGCCTGGCCGGATTGGGTCATTTGACCGCCGGATTGGCCCATGAGGTGAATAACCCGATCACGTTTATCCACAGCAATCTGGAGCATGTCCAAACCCATGCTCAGTCCTTGCTACAAACGATCGAGATCTACCAGCAAACCGATCAGCCATTCGATGCCGCGACGATCGCCAAGCTGCAAAACCTGGATTTAGCCTTTGTCCAAGATGATTTGCCGAAGTTGGTGGCTTCGATGCGATCGGGCACCACCCGCATCCAGAAAATTGTGGATTCCCTCCGGGGCTTTGCACGCCTTGATGAGAGCGATCGGAAGGCGGTGAATCTGCATGAAGGACTGGCGCAAACCCTCGAAATCCTCCAACATCGCTTGGCCGCGAATGAGCAACATCCGGCGATCCAAGTGATTTATCCCACCACTGAGTTGCCCCGAGTGGAATGCTATGCCAGCCAAATTAATCAAGTCTTTTTGAGTTTGATCAGCAACGCGATCGATGCGCTGCGATCCAGTCAACCGACCCAACCCACACTCTGGATTCGCACCCAGATATCACGTCCCGGCTACGTCAGCATTTGCATCGCCGATAATGGGCCAGGAATTCCGATCGCGATCCAAGACCAGATTTTTGATCCATTCTTCACCACCAAAGAAGTGGGCAAAGGCACCGGACTCGGCCTCTCCATCAGCCACCAAATCATCACCGAGCAGCATAAAGGCACGCTCAAGGTGAATTCCACGATCGATCAAGGCACCGAATTCACGATCGAGATCCCGGTTTAAACGTTGTTTTCCCGTAGGGGCGGGCTTTCCCCGCCCTCAGCCAGATCCTCACCACCCACGAACAATCCCGATTGATCACCGATCGATCTCTGGGTCGCTGTATTGCCGAATCACATCGGCTAATCGGTTCAGGTCGATCGGCTTGGTAATGTATTCATCGACGCCTGCGGCCATGCAGGTCTCCCGATCGCCGGTCATGGCCATGGCGGTCTGAACGATAATCGGCAAATTCTGGTACCGATCGTGGTCGCGCAGTTGCCGCGTTAGGGTCAGCCCATCAACGTCGGGCAAGTTCACGTCCATCAAAATCATCGCGGGTAAGGATTGCTCCAACGATCGCCACATCATTTGACTGTCTTTGGCCCAAGTGACTTCATAGCCGAGTTTGCAGAGATAGGTGATCAGCAGTCGGGCGTTGGCGGGATGGTCTTCGACCAGGAGGAGGTGATAGTTCCGTTCGGCTTGGCGGAATTTTTTGGGGCTGGGGCTGGGCCGGGGTGGGGCGATCGGGGCAATGGGGGGGAGCGGCAGGCCCGTGGCGAGGGCAATGGTCATTTGTTGGGCGGGTTGGAGGAGTGCGGTGGCGGGGGCTAGGGGGAGGACGATCGTGAAGGCGGAACCTTCGCCGACGGTGGAAGCGACTTCAATCCAGCCGCCGTGGAGTTCGGCTAACTTCTGCGTCAGGGCCAGACCTAAACCCGTGCCAATACTGCGGTTGGCTTCGTCCTGGGGCAATTGGCTGTAGGCCCGAAAGAGCAGCGATTGCTGTTCCGGCGGAATCCCCGCGCCTGTGTCCCAGACGGTAAACCGGAGATATTGCCCGTCGGGGCGCAGGCGCAGGCCGATGCTGCCGGATGCGGTGAATTTGATCGCGTTCGAGAGCAGGTTGAACAGCATCTGCTTCAGGCGCAGCGGATCGGCGGCAATCCGATCGCACTCGATCGGTCGATCAAGCCGCAGCATCAAGCCCTTGTCATTGGCTTTTTCTTTGACCAAGGTGAGGGCGAGTTTGCACAGGGGTTCGAGTTCGGTGTCGGCCCATTCCAGATCCATCTGGTTGGCTTCGATTTTTGACAGGTCGAGAATGTCGTTGATCAGGGCCAAAAGATGTTGGCCACTGGTCAGAATAATCCGCAGATATTCCTGGTGCCGAGCACTATCGGGGGTAAATCCCTGTTCCCGCAGCAAATGCGTAAAGCCAAGAATCGAACTCAACGGCGTACGAATTTCGTGGCTGGTATTGGCGAGGAATTCGCTTTTTAGTTTGCTGACTTGGGTGAGGGTTTGGTTGGTTTGTTGGAGGGTGTGGATTTGGGCTTGGGCTTGTTGCCAGAGTTCGGCTTGGCGTAGGACGTAGGCCAGTTGCCCGATCGCGGCTTCGATTAAGTCTGGCTGGACGGCGGCGATCGGTGAGGCGCTAATCAGCCAAGCAATCGGGGTCGGGTCGCCGTGCCGGGTCAAGGGCCAAACGGCCCGATGGGTGACCACCGTCGGGCGGTCATCGGCGGCGGGTGGAGTGGGCGCGATCGTCCAATCTGACGCGTCAAACTGCTGGATCTGCTGTAAAAAAGTGGCGAGAATTGCCTCGGTGAGCGTCTCGGGCGCGGCGATCTGGCTCAGATAGCAGTCATCCAATGCCTGTCGCAACTGATGGGTCGCCCGCGCAAAATCGATCGCCAAGGTTTCACGATCGTCAACAAGACCGTCGGGCAAAACGGGTGTGGCAGTTTGATGCGGCGACATCAGGGGGCGGTTGGGGCAACCGATGGGAGAAAGTTAAAGCATTAGCTTATAGTCTGACGCATCCGGCGACGGATTGCCCTCGTTAGAATTCACGAGCCGTAAATAACATCGACGAAATGGTCAGTATTAATACGATGTAAAGCATGCCATACCCAGCATTTTGTAACAGGATATCGGCGCTGGGCAGGATGTTGTACACGGCTTGATTTTTCAGATCGAGGCGGGAAAAGTCCGGCACGATCAGGTAAAACACCTGGGTCATGCGCTGGATTCCGGGGTTTTCGGTGAGTCGGCCCAGGTTGACCAGATCGCCGCTCAAGCTGCCCATGCAGTAGACCGCCGCCGTCATGACGATCGCCAACAGCGAATTCATCAGCGCCCCAAACCCGATCGCCACCGCCGTCATCAACGACAGCAACAGCCAAAGAAATCCCACGGCGATCAGGGTGGCTTGTTTGGGGTAGCCGATCCGCATGACTTCGAGCACGATGACGTAAATCGCCGCCATGGCCGCCACCAGGACAGCCAACACGCTCGATAACCCAACGAATTTGCCGACAATGAATTCCGATCGGCTGACGGGTTTGGCCATCAAGACGAGCAGGGTGCGTTTTTCGACTTCCCGATTGACCAGACTGGTGCCGACAAAGATCGCCAACACCAAGCCCAGAATCTGAATCCCGGCGAGTCCCACATCGAGAATGATTTTCCGATCGGCCATGCTGGCGGATAGCTCCGGCAGGAGTCGGGCGGCGAGGACGAAGGCGACTGCATAGAAGCCGAGCAAATACAGCGCCCGTTCGCGAAAGATCTCGCGAAAGACGTTGGCGGCGATGACACTGACCCGACGAATGATCCCGAACATGATAAAGCGGCTCCTCTGTGACACACCGGACTCGAATGGCAATGACTCAACCTGACCACGGGGCTAAATTCCCGTGGTGGCATCATCCTGAACTTGCGGGGGGCTGGAACGATCCGACGGATCGTTCGGCGCTTCGCATTTTATCGTAGCGATCGTCTTAAAGCGGGGCAAATTTTTGGCAACTTCGCGCAGATTCACGTCCTCGGTGCGGATGGCGATTTTTTCGGGGGGGAGGGTGATGGTTTTGGGGTTGATCCGGCAGAGCATTGTCATGTTGTGGCCCATGCGCTGGGTGTTGGGGCGTTGGAGGTAGGCTTGCAGTTGCAGATCATACTCGCCGCCCGTGACCTTGCCATCCAGCTTCCACCAATCGTCCTCGGGGAAGCGCACGGGTTGCTGACCCAGTCGGATCTGGACTTCATCTTGGAGTTTGGCCATGCTGCGGTTGGTTTCGAGTAGCCAGCGTTCGACTTCGGGCCAGCTTTTGCCCTTGAGTTCATCCTTTAGGGCGGCTTCGCTAATCTTCAAGACATCCTTGGCGCGGGTATCGGCTTCGGGTTGGAGATTGACGATGAAATTGCCGCGTCCGAGATTTTCGGCCCGGAGGCTGGGATAGGCCATCAGCCAAGTTTGGAGCAAGAAATAAAACTGCACCCAACAGGCAATCAGCAAATGACTCAACACCAGCAGCAAGATGCCCTGCCGCTTCGTCAGCATCGGTTTGGCCCATTCCGGCTCCTTCGACACCTTATTGGACTGGATGAAGTTGGGCAGGACGGCGATCGCGGCGGAGACCGGTGCCCAGAGGATCAAGAGGGCGGATTTGGGGATGATCGGGAAGTTGCTCGACAGGAAGAGCGCCATCATCCCCCCGACAATCCACGGGCCAGGAAACCAAAAGCCCAAGGTAATCTGCTTTTTGTAGTCATAGACCACCCACCACACACTCAACACCAACCAAATCCACCCACAGGAGGAAATAATAATCTGGGTCAGCCCCGTCGCGAAGCTACCCAAAACCGCACTGAACACCGCCATCAGCATCAGTGTTTGCCAGGAATCCCAGCGATCGGGTTGGAGGGTTTTGCGGATGTCGAGCAGGACGTCTTTCATGGGAATTGAGAATGCAGAATTGAGAATGCAGAATGGCGAAAGCTGTAGGTTGGGTAGAGCAACGCGGAACCCAACGCCCACAGATGTTGCACGATCGATTAATTACGCATCGAGCCGCTGTAGACCTGGAGCGCCAGCAGGATGCTGATGGCGCTGAAGCTACAGGCATTCGCCCAGAGCACCGCCAACGATCGACTGGGGATGCCTTTGAAGGCGTCGTAACGGCGTTTGCGGCCCCGGAATTTGTGCCGATCGAGGGTGGTGGGTGCGGGGGGGACTTTGCCCTGAATCTGATCGAGCCAGCCCATGCCTTGGAACTTGAGGATGAAGGTGATGATGAAAACGGCGAAGCCGACGCCGACCAGGGCGGGGGGGAAGGTGTTGCCGCCGAAGAAGATATATTCCATCAGGATTTGGCGGATGGCTTCGGGCAGCCATGGCTCGACCATAAAGAACAACATCCAGCCGAGGATCGTACTCAGTAGATTGGTTGCAACGGCATATTCCATGCTTTCCTTGCGCCGCAGATTCAGCCGCGATCGCAGGATCATCCCCTCAATGGCGATCGCCACGAGTAAAAACAGGATTTGAAAGGCCACGGCCCGCAGGGGCAACACTCCACTCCACTCCATCAGTCGCCTCTGATCGCACTTTTCACGACAGTCGTTGTGCCTTGATTGTACGGGGAATTACCCGGTTTGCAGCAAGCGATCGAGAGAATGTTTGGCCAATTTTGCGGAGGCGGACGCTACATCTAGCGTTTTTTTTTGGAAAAGGGGTGTTGCAAAACTAGAAAGTCTGCTAATGTACTGGGGCACATCATTCAATCACCATTGCTTGAGCGATTTTTACTCTAGGGTCATGCAGTATTAATCGTTCGAGCAACTTTTGTCTTTAAACGTATATTTCAGTAAGCTAGTTGGCGCAGGTCGTTCCTATGGTTCGCACAGGTATTGGGATTCAGACGGCACAGCATCGATCGGAGCGGGTGACGGGTCAGATCCATGTGTATGACGGTGCGGGCAAGGGCAAATCCCAGGCGGCCTTGGGTGTGGTGCTGCGATCGATCGGTCTGGGGATTCAGAATCTGTCGCAGACGCGGGTGCTGCTGCTGCGGTTCTTGAAAGGGCCGGGGCGAATCTATGACGAGGATGGGGCGATTCAGGCGTTGCAGGTGGGCTTTCCGCATTTGATTGATCAGGTGCGGACGGGTCGGGCGGAGTTTTTTGGTAAAGATGAGATTACCCGGTTCGATCGGATGGAGGCGCAGCGGGGCTGGGATGTGGCGAAGGGCGCATTAGCTTCGGGGCTGTATTCGGTGGTAGTGTTGGATGAGATTAATCCGCTGTTGGATTTGGGTCTGCTGACGGTGGAGGAGGTGGTGAGCGTGTTGAAGCGCAAGCCGGATCACATGGAGGTGATCTTGACGGGGCGGGGTGCGCCGCAGGCGCTAATCGATGTCGCGGATCTGCATTCGGAGATGAAGCCGCATTACCACGCGGATGGGGAGCGGCAGGGAATTAGCGGGATTGAGATCTACACCGGGGCCGGAAAGGGCAAGTCCACGAGTGCTTTGGGTAAGGCATTACAGGCGATCGGGCGGGGGATTAACCAAGACAAATCCCATCGGGTTTTAATCATGCAGTGGCTGAAGGGGGGGAAGGGCTATACGGAGGATGCGGCGATTCAGGCGTTGCGGCAGATTTATCCGAGTTTGGTGGATCATCAGCGTTGTGGGCGGGATGCGATCGTCTGGCGGGGACAGCAGCAGGAGTTGGACTACGTGGAGGCGGAGCGGGGTTGGGAGATTGCCAAGGCGGCGATCGCGTCGGGGATGTATAAGACGATTATTTTGGATGAGTTGAATCCGACGGTGGATTTGGAGTTGTTGCCGGAAGACCCGATCGTGCAGGCGTTATTGCGGAAGCCGAAGGATACGGAGGTGATTATTACGGGGCGTTGTCAGAATCCTCCGGCGTATTTTGATCTGGCGAGTGTGCATTCGGAGATGGTGTGTCATAAGCACTATGCGGAGCGCGGTGTGGATTTGAAGCGCGGCGTGGATTTTTAGGAAACAACAAGTTTTGCAGCATACTTGCATTGCGCAGGAAAGTTAAATGAGTATCTTAAAAAATGCTGTTGACTCAATAGCCATAGGATTAGAAGACTATCAATCCACCGACGAACGAAGAATTATTTCTTCAGCCAGAAATATTTTCGCCGGAATTCTCTTACTTTTTAAGCATAAGCTAGCTGAACTAAGTCCTCCTGATTCCGATGAGGCTCTTATTAAGCAAAAAGTTTTACCTACGTTGAATGCGGGAGAGGTGAATTGGGTCGGCAAAGGGCCAAAAACAGTTGACGTCAGAGATATTGAAGATAGATTCAAATCGCTGGGGATTGAGTTGGATTGGAAACGGTTAGAAAAAATACATAAATACAGAAATAATATTGAACATTATTACAGTGATTTAACACATGAATCAATACAACGGTTAATTTCTGATTCGTTTTTAATAATCAGAGATTTTGCATCAATCCATCTTCGCCGAGATCCTAAGGAACTTCTTGGTGAAGAAGCATGGGCTGTTTTAGTTGAAGTTAATGAGGTTTACGAAAGAGAGAAATTAGAATGCGTCGAAAAAATTAAAAGGCTGTCTTTTTATTCTGATGAGATAAGTCTGGCATTGTCTGAATACAGTTGCAATGAATGCGGCTCTGGTCTGATCGCGCCACTAGGTGAATCAGATGACGCCATTGAAGAAGAATTTGAATGCAGATCATGCAACGAAAGCTATGTTTACGAGAATATTATTAACCGAGCGCTTCCAGAATATTTTAGAGATTTAATCTATTTCTCGCACAAAGAAGGCGACTATATTCCATTGACGGGATGTCCGCATTGTCTGGAGAATTTGTATTTGTATAATGAAAAAATATGTGCAGGCTGTGGAGAAGCAGCGGAGCATGAGTGTAATGTATGTGGTTCAACCATGAATCCAGAAGAAATTTCTGAAGATCCAATCTGTAGTTCATGCCTATACATGATGGAAAAAGACGACTGAATTCTACTAATGCATTATGGATTCAGTTGCACTTTCCATTCCACTGGGTTGGAAATGCGCTCATCATCTTTCCAGGGTATGTTCTAGAGAGACCTTCCATTGAGAGGAAAAGTTGAATGAGCAACAATAATCCAACGTCGATGATCGAAGAAATTTGGAAAAAGATTGCTTGCGAACAGTTTGAGTTCTCCAAACACGCGCTTGACCAGTCGATCGTGCGTCAAATCCGAGTCCATGAGATCAGCGAGGCGATCGCCACCAGCCAACTAATCGAAGACTATCCCAACGACAAATATGGCCCCAGTTGCCTCCTCAGTGGCGTAACCCAAGCTGGCCGCCCCATTCACGTTCAGTGTAGCTATCCCAGCCGATCGCTGGTTAAAATCATTACAGTGTACGAGCCTGACCCGGCAAAATGGGCCAACGACTTCACAATTAGGAGAATCAACCATGACAACTAACGATCGGCCAGAAACCTTGGTAGAAAAGCGCGTCACCTACAGCCTCGAACTGAATGGCAAATTTTTCCTCGTCGAAAATGTGCCCGCCCGCGTCAACGAAGAAACCGGAGAGCAATTCTTCTCGCCATCGACCGTGGCCTATTTGCAACAGATTATGATTGACGGGAAGCAACCCGATCGGACGATCGAAACGCCCGTGTACATCTACGCCGCGTAAATTGGGAAGCCCGATCGGCCATCATTTCTCGGTTTTTGGCCCGATCGTTTAGTCCTCAGTTTCGCCATCAAAAAGTGCTTCCAAATCTCGATCGCCTGCTTTGGCTTTGAAGTAATACAGTACAAAACCATCAATCATCAATTGTACTGATTCTTGTGTGCGTTCGACGGGAACGCGCCCAATCCGAAATGTTGCTTGTGCTAGCTGATCCGCAGTGGTTTCAGGGATGTCGGACAGATCAATATCCTCGTCAGACATGGCTGTGACTCTTGCCCAATTGGTTTCAGAGGTGCTCGAAGAAGATGGCTTGTTCATGCTTTGTTCTTGTCGATCGGGGATACCCATCAGTCTACTGTTTGGGGTGAGATCAGCCAACCGATCGACGAGCCACAAACCCCTAAATCGATATTTTCAACCCCGATCGCGAACCTGTGGGCCGATCGAGCCAAATTGACCGCCTTGGATACCCTGACAATCGATCGGCAATCCGCTATATTGGCAGTAGAATTCTCGCGTGAGATCCAATGACACCCAATAGTAATGCGATCGAGCAATTCAATACCCTCACCCCAGCCCATCAGCAACAGGCGATCGACTTTATTGCTTTTCTGAAGGCTAGGGAGCAAGTTGTGGCTGTCCAAATGCCCTCTGAAGTACCTACAGGTGAGTATTCCAGACTGCAACGGAAGCAAGGTGTGCTGGTGATTGATACCGGAGGGGATAGCGAATTTGACATTAATGCCTTTATTGGCGAGATGCGGGAAGAGCGGATTCAAGACCAAATTGGGCAGGCTCATCCGTGAAAGTTTTGTATGATACGTCTGTGTTAATTGCGGCGCTGCTAGTTCGACATGTCAACCATACGATCGCCCTGCCAAGTCTGGAACGCGCTCGTCTGGGAGAAGTGCAGGGAGATCTCTCGACCCACAGTTTAGCGGAACTTTATTCAGTTATGACCCGCTTGCCCAAACCATTGAGCGTTTTACCTGAGGAGGCGGTGGCGGCATTGGGTGACTTGACGACATATTTGGCACCTGTCCCGTTAGTGGCAGCCGATTATCAGGGGGCGATCGCGCTGATGGCGGGACTCAAGTTGCCTGGTGGTGGTGGTGTGTATGATGCGGTGATTGCCACAGCGGCAGTCAAAGCTGAAGTTGACCATATCATCACTTTGAATGCTAAAGATTTCGTCCGGTTAGGGGCCGAGATCGCGGCTCTGGTACAGGTTCCTGCCTGATTAGCATCGTGTTTTGGGTCAGATCGGCAAACCACAAAACCCTAAATTGATATTCTCAACCCCGATCGGTAAATCGGTGGGGTCGATCGGCACAGTGCCAAAGTCCAGCATGATTTTCCTGAAGATCGCCCATGGAAACCCGATCGTCCGCACCCCATGTCGAAATGTGACAGAAGCCCCCAAAAATTAATTTGGCCCGATCGGCCAAAAAAAATCGGTAATTACCCAGATGTGGCAACTCGATCGGTGGATAGAACTATACAACCGTGACAAACCCTGTTGTGCCATCCGATCGCTGACCCAAAGATCCCCAATCTTTGTGGTTCAGTTCCGCAAAGTTCAGTTAAAGTACATCACCGATTGATCCTATCGCCGTGTAATAGGACAAAAGTCACTATGCGTTCTAACTCCCACCCCGCCTGCTATTTCCGCACTTCGCTTTACTCCGTTGCCTATGTGGTCGGCATGGGCACGATCGGCATCGCTGCCTTGGCCCCGAATGCCTTCGCCCAGAATGCCGACGTGCGACTGATCGCCGCCCAGCAGGCCACCAATCGCTACAGCTTCCGCTACGTCAACCCCACCACGGGCGATGACGCCAATCCCGGCACCCAAGCGGCCCCCCTGCGGACGATCGCCCGTGCCCTCGCCACTGCGCCGGAGAATACGATCGTCGTACTGGCCCCCGGCACCTACAGTGCCGCCTCCGGTGAGCAATTTCCGCTGCAAATGAAGTCCGGCGTGACGCTCCAAGGCGAACCGACGAACCAAGGCCAAAACGTCATCATTTCCGGCAGTGGCACCTATCTCAGCCGCAGCTTTGCCCGCCAAAATATCACCCTGCTCGGCGCGAATCGGGCCGGACTGCGCGGGGTCACCGTGACCAACCCCGCCGCCCAAGGCTACGGACTGTGGATCGAGTCCACGAGTCCCGTGATTAGTGACAGCACCTTTACGGGCAGCACCCACGACGGCGTCTCGATCGTCGGGAGTAGCGCCCCGCTGCTGAAAAATAATCGCTTCACCCAAAATGGCGCGAACGGCATCACGATTTACGGCTATTCCAATCCCGAACTGGTCGAAAACAGCTTCGAAAATACCGGATTTGGGATCAATATCGCCCAGAATGCTGCCCCGCGTTTGAGCCGCAACCGGATTAGCCACAACCTCGACGGCATCGTCGTCCAGGGTAACGCCGCGCCGATCCTGCGGGATAATCGGATTAGCGACAACCGCCGCGATGGTCTCGTCGCCATTAGCAAAGCCCAGCCCCACCTCGGCAACACCAGCGAGTCCGGCAACAACCAATTCTCCGGCAACGGCGGTCTCGACATCAATGCCGCCGCCACCAGCCAAACGATCCCCACTGTGGGCAATCAACTGAGTAAATCCAGCGGGAGCCTCGATCGCGCTTCCAATATCGCCGTAACAACCCGGCCTGTGCAGTTACTCGCCAGCGCGTTACCAGTACGCCGCTTGGCCACCCAGATTGGCTCCGACACCACTGAGACGGCTAAACCGGAAATCACCGTGCCGCCGATGGTCAGCCCGATCGTCGAGAGTCCGAATCTGCCGCTCTTCCGGCTCCCCGCCGTTCCGGCCAAACTCGCGCCGAAATTGCGGCCCGTGGCGATCCCGGTGGACAGCAGCCAGTTCCAGCCCGGTGGGAATAGCGCCACTAGTGGCCGATCGCTCCCCGGTGTGCCCGCACTGCGCGTCTCCAAGCCCAGTGTCCTCGGCGGCACCGCGCCCGATCCCACCAGCGCCGCTAACCTGGAAAATACCACCAGTATTCCGATCACTGTCCCCGCACCTGACACCAGCGGCGCAAACCCCGTCAATACCACGGCCCGCCCCGGTGGCCTGATGGTCGCCGATGGTCTACGACCGACGGTCGGTCATCGGGGGGTAAATCATGCCATTCTCGCCGCGAGTAATATTCTCCCCGTGCCAAGTGGCAACATTCCCGTTGGCGCTACAGGTGGCAGCGAATCCCCGGTGTGGCGCAGTCCCGCGCCCCGGCCGACCTTCAAATTTCGGGTCTACGTGCCCCAACTTGCGCCGGAGCAACTGGTCCAACTGCGGACGATCGTTCCCGGTGCGTTTAATGCCGTGGTCAAAGGTCAACCCGTGATTCAGACGGGGGCCTTCAACGATCGGGCCGAGGCCGATGAATTGCTCGGAAAGTTAGCGGCTGTGGGTCTGCCCGCCGTGTTGGATAACTACTAAAATAGGGACGGCAATCCGGCACTACGAGCAAACTATGTTGAATCCCGATCTCGACGCGATCGCCCTATCGTCGGATGATCTGGCGCGTTATGCGCGTCACTTGATCCTGCCGGAAGTCGGTGTCGCGGGCCAAAAGCGGTTGAAAGCCGCGAGTGTGCTCTGCATTGGCGCAGGTGGATTGGGATCGCCCTTGTTGCTGTATTTGGCGGCGGCGGGGGTGGGTCGGATCGGGATTGTGGATTTTGATATTGTCGAAAAGTCGAATCTGCAACGTCAGGTGATCCACAGTACGGCGGCGATCGGGCAATCCAAAAGCCGGTCCGCCCAGGATCGCATCCTCGAAATCAATCCCTTCTGCCAAGTCGATCGGCACGAAACCCGCTTGAGCGCCGCGAACGCCCTGGCCCTGCTCGCGCCCTACGATATCGTCGTGGACGGCAGCGACAACTTCCCCACCCGTTATTTGATCAACGACGCCTGCGTGCTGCTGGATAAGCCGAACGTCTATGGCTCGATCTTCCGATTCGAGGGGCAGGCGACGGTATTTAACCACAAGGGCGGCTGGCGGCGGCCTGACGGCTGGGACGGCCTGACGCCAGCCGCCCAAGCCGTGGCCCGACGGCGCAATCAGGATTGGGACTACGACGACGAAGCCCCCAGTCCAAATTACCGCGATCTCTATCCCACCCCGCCGCCGCCCGGATTGGTGCCTTCCTGCGTGGAGGGTGGGGTATTGGGGATTTTGCCGGGGATGATTGGGATGATTCAGGCGACGGAGACGGTTAAGATGATTTTGGGTGAAGGGCGGAGTTTGAGTGGTCGGTTGATGGTGTATGACGCCCTGGGCATGAGTTTCCGTGAGTTGAAGCTGCAACCGAATCCTGTGCGCCCCACGATCGAGCGATTAATCGACTACGAAGCGTTCTGCGGCATTCCCCCAGCAAACACAACCGCCACAGCGACACAAACCATGAATGAAATTTCGGTAACAGATTTGCAGACGAAGTTGGCTCAACCGAGTCATGATTTTGTCCTACTCGATGTCCGCAATCCCAATGAAGTTGCAATTGCCCAGATTCCCGGCGCAGTGTTGGTGCCGTTGGCGCAAATCGAAGATGGATCGGCGATAGCGCAAGTCAAAGATTTGGTGGGGGACAAAACGTTGATTGTCCATTGCAAAGCGGGTGGCCGATCGGCCAAGGCGATCGGGATTTTGCGGGAGCATGGGATTGAGGGAACGAATGTGATTGGGGGGATTACGGCTTGGAGTCGCGAGGTTGACCCGACGGTGCCGGAATATTAGGTTGTGAATGTTGGGTGGCGGTGGTGGATTGGTTTGTGGCTGACGTAATGATCCCCCTAACCCCCTTCAAAAGGGGGAACTGGAGAAAAGCTCAAAGTCCCCCTTTTGAAGGGGGATTTAGGGGGATCGAATTCACGCAACACAAAGACGAACGCTAAATTATGGCTTCAATCCATTAATCAAAACATTTAGTACAACACAAGCTGTATCGCCACAAAAAACTGGGGGCCAGTTATAGAACTAGCCCCCAGCGATTGATCAAACCGGATTAAATCTAATCCTTCGTCACCTGTACGGTCACTTCACCCGCATTGTCATCCTTGTGGGTATCGATGAAGAACCCATACAGCGTCGTCGGCTCGAGGATTTGCACCTTGTACTCATCACCATAACCATTCAACGTCAACCAAGTATCCGTGGTCTCCACCTGTGCCCGATCGCCGATCAGCTTGCCGCCTTTCAACCACAGCATCACCAACGGCTCACCTGGATGCTCAGCTAAGGGCCGATAGCTGAAGTTCCCTGCGGCAATTTTCAGCGTGTAGTGACCCGGTGCTAATGGCTGTTGCACCGAGGCCTGCTGGGCTAACTGCGTCACCTGCGCCCCATCCAACACGTAGGTATTGGTGGGCCGATTCAGCATGATGTGGCTGGTTTCGGGGTGCTTCTTGGTGGTGGCATTGGTCTGGGCGGCGATCGCGGCCATGGTGGCGACTCCCGCTGCTCCGGCGGCCAAGCCGCCCGCGCCCTTGGACAGTTGTAAGGTCTGGGATTTGGCCACGGTGAGCCAGCCGTTATCCCGCGTCTTGTAGCCCAGTTCGGCGACATAATCCCGATCGGTTTGCTCGATCGGCATCAGTTGATCGCCCTTCGTCTCATCACAGTCAAATACCGCCGTGGAATGGGCGGGTTGCTGGTTGAGATCGATCATCGTGGCGTCGTGTAGCTTCAGTTGCAGCGTTTCTGCGCCCTGTTGCTTCAGTTCGGCCTGGCGGGTCTTGGGAATATCCCAGGAGGCGTAGAGCGATTTGTTGCCCACGGGCTTGAGGCTGAGCCGGGTGGCTTGCTTCGCCAAGGCCCCGGCGGCGATTGCGCCTGCGCCCACCGCAGCGGCGGTGCCCAAGGTGCCCAGGTTGAGGCCCGTCGTGGCCTTGGCCGCGACGGGTGTGGGTGTCACGTTCGGCAGCACGGGAGCGGGCTTCGGCGCGACGGGTGTTGTATTTAATTTGGCAGCGGCGGCGGCTCCGACTCCAGCGGCCCCGACGGCACCAGCGGCGCGGGCGGTGCCACCCCAATCCGTGGCGGGCGGTTCCGGGGTGCGGACTGGCGCAGCGCCGACGCCAACGGGCTGACGTGCTGCTGCCACGGGGGGTGCGACGGGTGCGACGGCTCCGCCACGCTTGCCAAACCACCAGAGCAATCCACCAGCTCCGGCCACAGCCGCGATCGGCAACCACCACCAAGGGGGCAATTCACTATTGGCGGCGGGGGCCGTGGCCACGGGTGCAGCGGGTGCAACGGCGGGCACGATCGCCACAGGGGCGGTGGCAGCAGGCGCGGCGGCCACGGTCTTGCCGCCGAGTACCGTCGCTTCGGCTTCCTGAACGATCGACTGGCCATCGGGCGAAGTCGCATAGCCTAAGAAGGCGGCGGCGGCGGCATTCGGTAAGCCATCGGCCCCGGCTTTATAGACGTAGTTGCGGGGCTGGGAATAGGGATAACGCGGGTCATCCGGCAAGGTTTTGTGCATCGAGATAATCCGCACATCGGCGTTATTCAATGCCTGGGAGGCCACGGCGTAGCTGATGCCATCGGTGCCCAGTTCGGCGGTGACGGCGGTGGTCTCATCGGCGACGGGTTTGGCGGTGCTACCCGCCTCGAAGGGCACTTCCGCGAACACGGGATAACGGCTGAGCGATCGGCGCGTATCGCTATTTTCCGGACGATCGATGAATCGAATCGGGCCAGCCGTGCCGCCGAGTTCGGCCCAGTCGGTGATTTCGCCCCGGAAGATCTTGGCGAATTGGGCGAAGGTGATGTTGCCTTGGAACGGGTTATTTGGCCCGACGACGATCGCGATCTTCTCCCTTGCCAGCACGGCGGGCTGCAAGCCCTGGTCTTTTTCGGCGTCGGTGAGGGGACGGCCCAAAGCGGCCACGTCGATCGTTCCATCGACCAAGGCCTTGACCGCGTCATCGCTATTCGACGTATTGAGATTGATCTGGCTGCCCGTGAATTTTTGCTCAAACCGCTGCTTGAACAAATCATTCATCACCTGCATGCTGCTCGAACCATCGAGCTTCACCGCTGTACCACTCGGCACTTCAGCGGGCATCGGGAAACTGGGGGGGGCGTCTTGGGCGATCGTGCGGTGGAGGGGAGCCACCATCGCGATCCCAATTAGCGTCAGCGAACCAGCTAAAGCCTGTTTTTTCCAGTGAGACATTGCGTTGTTTACCTGCAAATAATGAGAGAACACAGAAGCACCCCAGCGCATTAGGCGCGGGCGATCGAGAGCGTTAGGGGATTGCCCGTTGGCTGGGATTGGGTATTCAGCAAGAACGCCCGCAATGTGGTCTTTTCCTTCACATTTAGCACCAGCACGTCGTCATAACCCTGAAGCGAGGCCCAAGTGGCATTCACTTCCACGCCCGTCGCTTGATTCACAAACAATCCACCATGAATCCAGAGCATCGCCGAGGGTTCGCGTTCCGTGGCATCGGGATATTGCCAATCACTGTGGCGCAATTTGATCAGATTGACGCCCGGTTCGAGCGCTGCCGATACGGCCACATTATTTTGCAAATAATTCATCTGCTCCGGTGTGAGCAAGAAGCAATGATTTTTGCTATGAACTTTCAGTTCCATGACTGCCGAATTTTCCACTCCAACCTCCCGATCGAACGTAAATTAAACTTGAGCACTGCCAGCACCGCGAACTGCGATTGTGCCGAAAAATCCCGGCAATTTTGCCAAAATTGTCGAGTCTATAGCGCGCATCTTATCGTAAGCCCTGCACCGATTCATCAGCGACTCAGCCGCTGCATCAGTCGCTGATGATACCAAGCTGTCCCCGCATCACTCGCTCCGCGTCGAACATCACCTGTGGTTTCGGCCCTGTGCCCCCGTGGCTTCTCCGTATTGGCATCGTCAAAAGTGCTCATTCTGACCCAATTCCCCCTGTAACAAGATCGTTAAGATTACCGACAGCCGCCGCTCCGAAAGCGGGCACGTTGGTGTCATACACTGTCACGACGACGCGACAAGTGCGATTTTTTAGGTTGCCAGCCCTATGATGATGTCCGACCCGGTTAATCCCGAAGCACTACTCCAGCACGCTCTCCAGCTTAGTCAGATGGGGGACTATCAAAGCGCGATCGGGCATTTGAACAAAGTCCTGGAGCAACGCCCGGACTGTCTCGAAGCCTGGAGCGAAAAGGGCACCGCCCTAGTCAATCTTGGTCAGCTCGAATCGGCCCTCCACTGCTTTGAAAAGTCGTTGATGGCCCATCCCACGTCGCCCTACTTGCAGTACCACCAAGCCTGGGTGGCGCATTTATTGGGACAATACGAGCTGGCTCTGACTGGATTTCAACGGACGATCAGCTTTCAGCCCAACTATCCCAACGCCCACTACAGCGCCGGACTGGCACTCTACATGACGGGGCAGTATGAAAATGCCTTGCCCTACCTCGCCAAGGCGATCGAACTTGCGCCCAAGTCCGTTGATAGCTGGTATGTGCATGGGGCAATTTTGCTGATTACGGGCCGATTTGAAGGGGCAGTGATCAGCTTTAACCGCGTACTGGAACTGCGACCCAGCCACGTCGAAGCGGTGGGCAATCGCGGCCAAGCGCTGTATCGGCTCGCCGACTACGAAGCCGCCCTCGCCAGCTTCAACCAAGCGCTCAAACTGGAACAAACCGACAATCAGATCTGGTTCTATCGTGGCATGGCACTCAAAGCCCTAAACCAACCCAAACCCGCGATCGACTGTTTCCAAAAAGCCCTGGATCTCTACGAAGACTACGCCGCTGCTTGGTACAACAAAGGCTACTGCCACATGAAGTTGGAAGCCTACACCCAGGCCCTCAGTTCCCTCGATCGAGCGATCAAACTGCAATCGAGCTATCACGCAGCCTGGTACAACCGGGGCTTGGTCTTGAAGGCTTTGGGTCGATTAGAGGAAGCGATCGTCAGCTACGATCGGGCCTTAGAAATCCGCCCCGATGACTACCGCGCCTGGAACAATCGCGGCGGCATTCTGGTGAATCTGGGTCAATACGAAAGTGCTTTGGCGAGTTATGAGCAGGTGTTGAATCTGCGCCCCGATGATAAGTTGGCTGAACGGAATCAGGCGGTGGTGATGAAGAAGCTGGAGGCGAAGCGGGCGATGCAAACGTTGCAAGCGGATTGATTGATGCGTCTGTGGTGCGAATTGACCGACTACGGCCCATCCCGCCCCGCACGTAAACGGCAGGGCGGTTGAAGTGCGAAGTCAGTTAAATTCTGAACGCCTCAACGCACGATCGGCCCACCCGACGAATTGCTAATCCTGCACGTATTCCTCATTCCCATACAGCGCCAACTCCGCCCGCACAAATTCCCGCCCCAAATACGCCGCATGATCCAATCGAGTTAACGGCGCATCGCCTTTTTCGAAAATTTCAATGCACAATTCCTTCGCCGTCTTCGCTCGAAATTGCTGCACCGATCGACGGCCCAAATCGCCGCTACAGGGCAGTGGCTCGCCCGTTGTGGGATCGCAGGCGACGCCTTGATCGTTGATCGTGTTGCTGTAGTGATCGGCGCAGATTTGAACGGTGTCCCGATCGAGGTAAATCAAAAAATAGCCGGCGGCATCGAGTTCAATGAAGCGGTTCGAGAGGCGCTCATCGAGGTCGTGGGCTTGGGCAGCGGCTTGGGTCAGCATGGCGGATTAACGGGAATCACAACTGTTGCCTATTGTAAGATGTGCTGTCCCGCTTAAATGTCGATCTGTAATGGCTCTTGCTTAAAGGGCAATTCCTGATTGATCGCTTCGATCTCTTGTTGCTCCATTTCATTGATCTGCGGAATGTAGGTGGCGAAGATCTGCGCCAGTCGGGCCGGATAAAATCGATGCAGGGAATAGTTTACCGTCGCGGGAAAGCCTCGGCGTTTTTTGTGGCGGCCCCCGGCACCGGGATCGAATGTCTGAATTTTATTGGCGATCGCCCATTCGATCGGGGCGTAGTAGCAAGCGTCAAAGTGCAGGCAGTCGATGTCCTGGAATGAACCCCAATAACGGCCATACAACCGATCGCCCTTGGTCAAACAAAAGGACATGCCCACGGGATCGTCACTGCCCTCGGCAAATGCGCCAAATAACACCACACGCTGCCGAAACGCCCCATGCAATTGCGTAAAAAATGCTTCGGTCAAATACTTGCTGCCCCACCAACCGAATTTGTTGCAGGTGTCGGTGTAGAAGTCATGCATCAATCCCAAATGTGATGGCAGGATTTCGTCGCCAGTAATCGATCGGAACGTCAGTCCAGTATTCTCAACGGCTTTGCGTTCGCGTTTTATGTTACGACGTTGGTTGGCGTTAAATGATTTGAGATAATCGTCGAAGTTGGTGAAATTTTGGTTTTGCCAAATGTAGCTGTGATGCTTCCACGCGAGGAATCCCAGCTCTTCCATCCAGGTTTGCCAGACGGGATCGACGTAGAGGAAATTGCAACTGGCGATGCTATTGCGGATGCAGAATTGGTCGATCGCCGTGACCATGATTTCGGTGATCAGCCGTTCGTCTTCCCCCGGCGCAATCAAAAAGCGATAGCCTTCGGCAGGCGTAAACGGCGACATCCCCAACAACTTCGGATAATAGCTAATCCCCAATCGCTCAGACAAATCGGCCCACTGATTATCGAACACAAATTCGCCGTAGCTGTGGCCCTTGACGTAGAGCGGGGCCATGCCGAGTAAGTCCGATCCGCGCCAGACCAGCAGGTGATTCGGCAGCCAACCGGATTGGGCCGTGGTGCTGCCGGAGATTTCCATATTGTGCAGCCAGTCCCACTCGAAGAATGGCGTGGCCAACTTCAGCGCCAATTCATCCCATGCCGATCGGGGCACTTCCGCAATTTGGTTGATCCAGGTGGCGCGATATTGGGGGGTAACGGATTCCGACATAGGGCGATCGCGACTCAAAACCTAAATGGCAAAGATTTGACCTTTATTAGGATGCTTCAAACAGCCTCGACCGTTTGTCTAACATGCCACGATCCCCCCCACCCCCCCTTCAAAAGGGGGGAACCAAATTCAAAGTCTCCCTTTTGAAGGGGGATTTAGGGGGATCGTGGCGTTTGCGACAAACGATCAAACTTTTAAAACACCTGTTTATAGCCTAAGGCAAGTGACCAGGGTTTGTCAGGGATTTATTTCACCCGATAGTGCAGAAAGATTTCATCGCCGATCGGGACAGCGGTGAGCAATTCTAGTCGCGGCGCGGTGGCCTCCAGCCAGCCGGGGGTTTGCACGGGCGTCGGGGCCGTTGCGCCGCCGAGGATCAACGGACAAACGGTGAGCCAGAGTTCATCGATCGCCCCTGCTTCAAAGAAACTGCCCACGATCTGGCCGCCGCCGAGCAGCGCGAGTTTGGTGATTCCAGCTTCGGCCAGTTCCGCCAGGACGATCGGCCAGTGGATCGCCTCACCCACGGCCCACACCCGATCGAACTGCGGCGCGCCCCAGTCCTTGGCTCCCGCATTCGTCGTCAACAGCCACCGGGGAATCGGTTGGGAGAAATAGTGACAATCTGGATCCAAGTCGCCGGAGGCGGAGCAGACGATCTGGATCGGTTGGGCGGGTTGGCCCCGATCGGCCCGATCGGCCTGCAATTGCGGATCTTGCACGCTCATCGTCGTGCCGTAGGCGCGCAACGTTCCGGCTCCGAACAATACGGCGTCGGATTCGGCGACCCGTGCTTCCAGATGATCTTGATCCGCCTTGGAACCAAATCGGCCCGCCGATCGGGTGTGGTCGGCGAGTTTGCCGTCGGCGCTCATGGCCATGACGGCGGTGACATGGGGGCGTTGCTGCAACATACGGGCTTAAAATCCGGGCCTAAACTAAAACGGGACTGCGGCCATACTCTAGCGCGATCGGTGCCCCATTTTGGCCGATCGATTGGGCCAGTCCTTCGAGCATTTGCACCAGTTCCATGCCCTGCCAGCCGTTGCAGATGGTTGACGGCTGCTGCCGCTGAACGCAGTCGAGGAAGTGATTGCAGGCATTGGCGAGGGGTTCGGCGGGGGGGAAGACGAGCAATTCCTGGTGCTGGTTGATCGGCGCAAACCGATCGCCGAAGCTGCCCTGCTGCATTTGCAACGGTGCCGCCGCCAATTCATCAAAAATCAAGGTGCCCTGACTGCCCACTAAGCCCAATCGGCGCTGCTTGTCGGGATTCGTCCAAGACCAGTGCATCGTCGCCTGGAAGCCGCCGGGATAGCTCAGTTCGGCCCACACCGTATCGGCCAACCCGGACTGCAACCAGCCCTGGCCCTTGGCCCGCACGGATGTCGGTGCTTGGCCCAACCAATGATTCAAAATCACCAAATCATGGATCGCCAAATCCCACATCACATCCACATCCTGGCGCACCGGGCCGAGGTGCGATCGGGTGCCGTAGGCATAGCGCAGTTCGCCCAAATTGCCACTCCGCACCGTCGCTTGGCCGCGCTGGATCGCCGGATTGAACAGATAGGTGTGATCCACCATCAGCACCAATTGCTGCCGATCGGCCAGTTCACAGGCGATCCGGGCCTCGGTGGTGTTCACGGTAATCGGCTTTTCCACCAGGACGTGGAGGCCGAGTTCCAAAGCGGTGGTGATTAGTTCGAAGTGGGTGATCGCCGGGGTCACGACCACGACGGCTTCGACGCCGGGCTGGGCGATCGCGGCTTGCCAATCGAGTCCGATATATCCGGCATATCCCGGTAATTGTTGCTGGGCACGATCGAGGTTTTCGGGTTGCGGGTCAGCGATCGCCACGACGCGGGCGGCGGGATGGGTGGCAAAATTGCGTAACCAATGGCTGCCCCATCGGCCCAAGCCCAATACTGCAATTCCCACTGGGTCAGTCATAAAGCATCTCTGCCGATCGGCGGCGTAATCTATGCTTCAGTCTGCCCATCCAATCCGGCGGCGTTCCCCGCAACATCACCCAAAGCCGTCGCCCGTTCCACCAATTTGCTGTAGGCCTGTTGCGCGGCGACCTGCTGGGCCGCCTTAATCGATCGGCCCTGGGCTTGGCCGAGACATTCACCCTGCACCCACACCGCCGATTCGAATCGGGCCGGATCGTCATGGACGTAGCTAATCTCTTGGTTGCGGTATTCCGGCAAAATCTTTAAATGCGATTGCGTCCAGTTTTGCAGCGCCGCTTTGTAATTTTTGCGGGCCGGATCCGCGAGGATTTCCTTGGCGAGCACCTGAAAATGCTGATCCAACCAGGGACTCACCAGCGTCAGATTGCCCGTCGTCAGGTACAGCACGGCCAACACCGCCTCAAAGGCATCGGCCAACCGGGAATAGCGCCCGGCCCGATCGCTTTGGGCACTGGCCGCCACGACGAGATACCGATCGAAGCCATAGCCATCGGCAATCTGGGCCAAGACCCGATCGCTGACTAACACCGATCGCAGGGCAGTAAATTCGCCCACATCCAACTCGGGATAGGTTCTCAACAGAAATTCGGCAGCGGCGAGCTTCACCACCGCATCGCCGACAAATTCGAGTTGTTCGTAGTTACGCCTTGGATTGGCGGTGGAGTGGGTCAGGGCTTGGTCGAGCAAATCCCAGTCGATCGGCGGCTCAACCAACTCCAGCCGTTGCACCAATTTCTCAAGTTCTTGCTGGCGACGCGGATAGTGCAAAGGCATGGGCATGGCAATCAAAAACAGGCTACTACCATCGCACGAATCCGGCCACCGACTTACGCCGTCTTCAACTTACGCCGTCTTCAGCCGATCGTAGGTGCGGCAGATTTCTTGCATTGTCGTCGCCCGCTGCAACGGCTGCATCGCCTCACCCTGAAGCAACCCATCCCAGGAAATCAGGGTCACCGTCAGCTGATCCTTGGGAAACAGGTAGGTCGGGCCGTCGCTCTTACCCAGGTTGAAGTAGCGCTCTTGAACCGCTTTGGCGGTTTCGGGCAGGACGCCGACCATGGATGCCACCACTTCGGCGGGCAGGCTCATCACCACTTGGCGACCAAAAAATCCTTCAAATCCGGCAAACAACCGCTCAATCCGCTCGATCGGGTCGGGATGTTCGGCAATCTTCGACAGCCAGCGACCCCACTGAATCCGCCGACTATAGGCTTGGCGACGTTCATTCAGGGTATTGATCGTGACGAGTTCCGGTTCACCGATGGCGATCACGGCGCGGTAGGGCTGTTCCACAAAGCTGGAAATCGCCGCACCCGGCCCCGCAAACTCCGCATGAAAGGCCTTGCAGAGGATCAGGCCACTCTTGCGCTGTTCACTGATCGACAGCAGATTGCCCGTGAGGGGCAGCCGTGCGATGGGTGGAACCACTGGATTAAAACTGACAGGGGGGGAAAGTTGGATATTCACAAAACGCATTCAGTGCTCAATAAATCGTCAAAAGTGGGGGAGATACCATTGACTTAACAAACGACGTAACTTGCGACCGTTCGACTAAACTCGCTCAAATCGCCACCAGCGGCAACTTAACCGACTTCAACCGATCGTCCTGACCCGAGCACCCAAGACGCCTTTGCATCCTAAGTTAATGTTGACGGGTTAGGACATGATCATCACAGGACTTCGCTGAAACTATAAATAGAGCCACCAATTTTAAAGAAACGCCTAACTTGGCTCTCTTCACCCCTGTGACGCAGGGGCGATGAGCGTAGGCGTACGCCTTAAAGTCGAATCATAAAGTTAGATGTCAGGAACTGAAGACATCACCCAGCACACCAAAAACCCTTCGAGCCGTGCCTTTCCTTAGGATCAGGGCATTGCCACTTGGACAAAACCGTAATTTCACGGATTAGCACTTGCGGGGTTATCAGTATATTCACGGAAAATCTTCGTTCACAGGACGATTTGCGCCCAATCTGGAAAAACTTTTAAGCCAGCGCATCGCCATCGGGATATTGCTTTGTCCAATGGATATGCGCGATCGAAAAATATGGAAGAGTCAGACATAAGCCGGGTTCTGTTCTACGGCAGCAAGCCGCCGCAGGGCAGTTATCTATCTGGGATGGCCGTTGCCGACCACCTCATGCAGTATCTCCACGGGCCGAAACCCATGATGCGGGACTGGAAAAAACCCAACCATACTCCCACCAACCGTGCACCCACCCGGGGTTTACCGAGCCAGCACCTCTCGGTGCTGCTGGTGCGCTCTTACCGCACCTTTGCACCCTTACCCCGCAAGCGGGGCGGTATTTTTCTGTGGCACTATCCTCACGATCGCTCGCACTGGGCGTTACCCAGCAAGTTTGGGCTTTGGGGTGCCCGGACTTTCCTCAGCCATTCACGCCGAAACGCCAATGGCCGCAACTGCCGCACTGGCTCTTCCACTTACAGAGTATAGCTAGCGGTGGTCGTGGCGCGGGCAGTTGATGCTATTTTTTGGGGTTCCAGGGGAGTCCGGCCTTCCATTCGAGGCGGCGGAGGCTGAATTGGCATTGGACGAGGACGCGATCGCCCCCCGAGGCACTGTCCCGATCGACCAGGCGCATCACCAGATCCACCGTGAAGGAGAGTGGATCCGCGCCTTGGATGAAGGCTTTGTAGAGCTTTTTCTTGGGGGCGGGGGCTTGTTGGGGTGGGGGCATCAGGTCGAGTAAGGGCTTGGTGACTTCGACTTCGCCTTTGTCGCCCTTGCGTTCCAGGATATCCTCGGGGACGACTTCCTCTTGGAGGCTGAGTCCAGGGTTGATCACGCTGAAGACTTGGTATTGAGAGACATCGAGCGATCGGCCCGAGACGATCCGGGTCAGACGCCGCGATCGACCGCCAAACCAGTCGGTCATGCTGCTGTAATCCCAATCGACGTAGATCGGGTAATCCTGGGATTTATTTTTGACCGTGACGGCGAGTTTGTTCAGCTTGTTGCGTTTGCTGTTGATTTCGTAGCGGCCATTGAACTTGAAGCTGACTTCCAGCCGATCGTCGATTTTTTTGCGTTTGAGTTCGGCATCGAGGGCGTCCTTGTCCATGCTGATGGTGTACTCATCACTGAACGCATTAATGATCTGAAACAGCACATAGGTGACGCACAGAAAATAAATCGTCAGGAGCAGGAGATTGGACTCTTCCATCGGGTTCGGGGCACAACGATTCAAGGCGGGACGTAACCCTTATACCACCCCTAGCGTCGGATGCGCGGGGAATTATTCACGTCAAAGGGGCGGACGATCGCCGTCGATTGCCCGCCCCCACAATGTTGCCAGCTATTCTGAGAATTAATGTTCGTCTGATGGATCGCCGCTATAGGGTTGGACGCCCGTGGCGGGATACTGGTCATCCGTCAAGCCAAAAATCCGACTCACGGGGCTGGCAAAGAAGGTAAAACTATCGGCCAACCAGGTTTGTAAACGGGTCATCATAATTCAAGACCTCAGTGGTTTAAGTATGAAGTGGATGTGGCCGGAGCCAAATGGGGCGATGGTCTCCGACCGCCCGAAGGGCATCGCGCAGGTTGAAGTGGTAGCAGGCGATCGGGTGAACAGTTTGGTTCGAGGCTTAGTTCTATTATCGGACAGGTTTGAGGGATTGGGGGCGATCGGGGTAAATGTTTAGAATTCGTGGGGTGTGCGGGGGTTTGTTTGTTTTTTACCAAAATTTGGGTTGGCGCGCATTCCGCGCCCCTACGGGAAACCCCACCACGCCGCAAAATCGTCACCTAAAATCATTCCTGCCCCCAACAATTCCAATGAAAACGAAAATAAACCCTTGACGACATATGGTGATTTACACTATATTTAATCCAAGTCGCACATCCCACCCTGAAAACCATGGAAGACACCACCCTCTGCATCCAACCCGAAGACTACGGCCTGCTCACCGACCTTTACCAGCTCACCATGGGCGCTTGCTACGTGGGCAAATCCCTCGACCAACGCCCTGCGAGCTTTGAATTGTCCACGCGGCGGCTGCCCGATCGGTTTGGCTATCTGATCGCCATGGGTCTGGAACAAGCCCTGGACTATCTGCAAAATCTCCGCTTCATGGCCCCGCAAATTGCCGCATTGCGATCGACGGGAATTTTTGACCAAGCGCCCGATCGGTTTTGGGATGTGTTGCGCGATTTTCGGTTTACGGGCGACGTTTGGGCGGTGCCGGAGGGGACGGCGATGTTTGCGAATGAGCCATTGTTGCGGATCGAAGCGCCGCTGTGGCAGGCCCAATTGGTCGAAACCTATTTGCTCAATACGCTGAATTATCAAACTCTGGTGGCGACCCGATCGGCGCGGATTCGGGATGTGGCGGGGCCGGAGGCGCAGTTGATGGAGTTTGGGACGCGGCGGGCCTTTAGCCCTCAAGCGGCACTGTGGGCGGCACGGGCGGCGATCGGCGGGGGCTTCGACAACACTTCCAATGTCCTCGCCGCACTGAAGCTGGGGCGCAAGCCCGCCGGGACGATGGCCCACGCCTTGGTGATGGCGTTGACGGCGACGGAAGGCAGCGAAACCAAGGCTTTCCAAGCATTTCAGCGGTATTTCCCCCATTCGCCGCTGCTGATCGACACCTATGACGCGATCGCGGCGGCCCAACAACTAGCCCAGCAAGTCGCCACCACGGGCTTGCAACTGGCGGGGATTCGGCTTGACTCCGGTGATTTGGTGGCCCAATCCCAGCGGATTCGCCAATTGCTGCCGGGGGTGCCGATCGTCGCCAGTGGCGATCTGGATGAATACCGGATTGCCGAACTGAAGGCGGCGGGGGCGATGATCGATGGCTTTGGCTGCGGCACAAAATTGGTCACGGGCGAACCCGTCAATGGCGTGTATAAACTGGTAGAAATTGATGGCATTCCGGTGATGAAGGAAGCGGCGGGTAAGATCACCTATCCGGGCCGCAAACAAATCTTCCGCACCCTGGAAAATGGCCTGATCCAGGCCGATCGACTGGGCCTCGCCACCGAACCCGCCCAACGCCATGAGCAAGCCCTGCTCCAGCGGGTGATGCAAGCGGGTCAACGCTGCCAGCCGCTGCAAACCCTGGCGACGATCGCCGATCGCGCGGCCCGATCGGTGGCGAGTTTGCCGATCGGCAGTCGCTCGATCACCCAGGCCCAACCCCTGGCCCCGATCCTGTCCGATCGGCTCCAGCAATTGACCGCATCCACCCGTCGTGTCCCCGTTCCCACCGCGTAAACCCCATGACCCAAACACCCACCCAAATTGCCCTGTTCGGCACCAGCGCTGACCCCCCGACGATCGGCCATGCCGCGATTTTGGAATACCTCACCCAACACTATGATCACGTGGCGATCTGGGCCGCCGAAAACCCCTTTAAAGTGCAGCAAACCCCGCTGGGCCAACGGCATCACATGTTGCAATTGCTGATCGAGGAACGCCAGAACGATCGCCCGATCGTCCCCCAGCGACTCCAGGTCTACCCCGAACTGAGCCATGCTCGCACCTGGGAAACCCTGATTGTTGCCCGCGAACTGTGGCCGACGGCGGAATTTACCCTGGTGGTGGGGGCGGATTTGATCCCGCAGATTACTCGCTGGTACCGGGCGATCGATTTGCTTCAGGCGGTGAAGCTGCTGGTCGTGCCGCGTCAGGGCTACAGCCTCAAAGCGGCGGATCTGGACGCGATTCAGGCCTTGGATACGCCCCTGACGATCGCCCAAATCACCCCACCCAAAGCGGCTTCGAGCGAGTATCGGCAACAGGGCCACCGATCGCACATCACCCCGACGCTGACCACCCCCAGTATTCAGGCCTACATTGAACGGGAGCAGCTCTACGCATGATCGCTAAATTGTCCAAATCCCCGCGTAAGACCACCGCTAGCCCGATCGCCCTGGCGGACTTTCGGGTGGGGGTCGATAATACGATTTTTTCCGTTGATACGGAGCTGAATCGGCTGCTGGTTTTGCTGGTGATGCGGCAGGAGGAGCCGTTTTTGGGGCAGTGGAGTTTGCCGGGGACATTGGTGCGTGAAGGCGAATCTTTGGAATTAGCCGCCGATCGTGTCCTGTCGGAGAAGATGCGGGCACGTAACTTGTATTTAGAGCAGTTGTATACCTTTGGTGGCCCCGATCGTGACCCCCGTGAAGCTACGGAGAGTTATGGCGTGCGCTATCTGTCGGTCAGCTACTTTGCCTTGGTGCGCTATGCCGCCGCCGAATTGATCGCCGATGGCGTCAGCGGCATTGCCTGGTATCCCGTGGAGCATCTACCCGAACTCGCCTTCGACCACCAAACCATCATCGAATATGGCCACCGTCGTCTACGCAACAAACTGGAATATAGCCCCGTCGCCTTCGATGTCCTCCCGGAGCAATTTACCTTAAATGATCTGTATCAGCTTTACACCAGCATCCTCGGCGAAAACTTCACCGACTATTCCAACTTCCGCACGAAGTTGCTAAAGCTCGGATTCCTCGCCGACACCGGGATCAAAACCTCACGCGGCGCGGGCCGTCCCGCCAGTCTGTACCGCTTTGACGCCGACGCCTTCGCGCCGTTCAAAGACAAGCCCCTGGTGTTTATCTAGAGGCCGCTTGAAGGGCATTGACGGTTTGATGCAGCCCTCAACGATCCCCCCTAGCCCCCCTTAAGAAGGGGGGAACCGGATTCAAAGTCCCCCTTCTTAAGGGGGATTTAGGGGGATCGTGGCCTTTGAGTCAAACAGTCAGACTTTCTGAGACATCCCATCCCCATCCCATCCCATCCCCATCCCATTCCACCCGCCATCCCACCCAACCCATGAAAATTGCCATCGCTCAAATCAATCCCGTCATCGGCGACTTAGTCGGGAATGCCCAGCAGATCCTCACCGCCGCCCAGATCGCCGTCGAACTCGGGGCCGAACTCCTGCTCACACCGGAACTGTCGCTCTGTGGCTATCCCCCCCGCGATCTACTGCTCAATCCCAGCTTCGTCGAGCAAATGTCCCAGCAGCTTTGGGCCTTAGCCCAGCAATTGCCGGACAAACTCGCCGTCCTCGTCGGCACCGTCAGTCCCAATCCCCACGTCGAGCAGGGGGGCAAACCGCTGTTTAATAGCGTGGCTTTGCTGGAGGGCGGTTTGATTCGGCAGGTGTTCCACAAACGGCTGCTGCCGACCTACGACGTATTCGACGAAGATCGCTATTTCCAACCGGGCCGCGATACGAACCATGTGCTGATCAAAGGCGTCCACGTCGGCATCAGCATTTGCGAAGATCTCTGGAACGATGAGCAATTCTGGGGTCGTCGTAGCTATGAAGTTGACCCGATCGGGGAAATTGCCGCACTGAACGTCGATGTGATCGTCAATCTCTCCGCTTCGCCCTACAGCCTCGGCAAGCCCCACCTGCGGGAAAACATGCTGAAGCACACGGCCCAACGGTTCAACCAGTCGATTCTCTACGTCAACCAAGTTGGCGGCAACGACGACCTGATCTTCGACGGTAACAGCTTCGCCGTGAATCCCGACGGCGAAGTCGTCACCCGCGCCAAGGCCTTCGACACCGATCTGATCCTGGTTGATTGCCTGCCCAACCAGCGGCGTTTGCTCCCGATCGAACCCGCCATCCCGACGCCCTACCTGCATTCCACCGACTCCGAACTCTGGTCGGCCCTCGTCCTGGGGATTCGCGACTACACCCACAAATGCGGCTTCCGCAAGATTATTCTCGGGTTGAGTGGGGGGATTGACTCCGCTTTGGTTGCCGCGTTGGCCGCCACCGCGATCGGCCCCGACAATGTGCTCGGCGTGCTGATGCCCTCGCCCTACAGCTCCGATCACTCCGTCAGCGATGCCTTGGCCCTGGCCCGCAACCTGGGCATTCAAACCCAGACCATTCCGATCCAGCCGATGATGCAGGGCTTCGATACGGCCCTCGCCCCGATGTTTGCAGGCACCGACTTCGGCGTGGCCGAGGAAAATCTGCAATCCCGGATTCGCGGCAATCTCCTGATGGCGATCGCCAACAAATTCGGCTACCTCCTGCTCTCCACGGGCAACAAATCCGAAATGTCCGTGGGCTACTGCACGCTTTACGGCGACATGAACGGCGGCGTCGCCGCGATCGCCGATGTGCCCAAAACCAAGGTCTACGAACTCTGCCGCTGGCTCAACGACGAAGCCCAATGGCAACAGGAAAACGCCTTCGATGTCAGCGCCCTGAGCCGCGCCAGCTTGCCCTTTAGCCATGCGCCGATCCCGTCCCACATCATCACCAAACCCCCCAGTGCCGAACTGCGGCCCGACCAAGTCGATCAAGATTCGCTGCCGCCCTATGAAGTGCTGGACGATATTCTCGAACGGCTGATCGAACTGCACCAGTCGATTCCCGAAATTGTCGAGGCCGGATTCGATCCCACTACCGTCGATCGCGTGGCCCATCTGGTCAAGATCGCCGAATTCAAACGTCGCCAAGCCCCCCCCGGCCTGAAAATCACCGATCGCGCCTTTGGTACGGGCTGGCGCATGCCGATCGCCCAGCAATGGCGGCCCCAAGCCTCCGATCGGGTCGGTATCCCGGTCTAATCCCGGCGAAATTTGTGCAAGGGGGACGATCGCGGTCTACACTATTGAGCGTTCGATCGACTTTGATGGCGATCGAACGCTATTATTGGCAGATTCACGCTATATATGCCGTAGCTTGGGTTGTGTCCCTCTTGTGGTGGTGTCCCAATGGGTTGGTTCTTGCGCACATTTACGGGTCTTTTGATCGCGATCCTGATTCTCGGGGTGGGCGGCTACTTTGCCGTGCAGTACGCCCTGACGCAGTTGACCGCCACCCCGCCCCGGCCCACGTTCCCCAACGACAATCCCAATTACAGTAAGCAAGCCGCCGCCAAGAAAGCGGCGAAAGTCGAGGCGGGCAAAGAAGCCGCCGAACCCGAAGCGGCCAAATCGAAGCCCCTCCCGGCTGGCTCCTACGAAGGTCAAGTCAAGCAGCCCGTGGGCCTGATCGTGCGGACTTCGCCCGAGCTGGGCGGCGGCCAAATCGATGGCGTCGAATATAATGAACCCGTGATCGTTCTGAGCAAGTCAAAAGACGAGCTGTGGGAAAAGATCCGCTACGGCACCAGCGAAAAAGAAGGCTGGGTGAAGGCCGGGAATATTCAGAAAAAACCCTAAGGCTCAAAACAATTCGGTTGAGAAATGGTGGGCACTGCCCACCCGACAATTGGCCGGGAATCGTAGGGTGGGCAGTGCCCACCGCTTGAATTTGAAATTGCCCTCTGTCCAGGGGCAGATTTTTTGGCGCAAATTGGGATCCTGAAGGATGAATCAGTTACAATGCCCACAACTAGATCATGGCAATAGTCTTTCCAGTCGGCATTCGCTGACATTTTCCCAGCAGTTTTTAATCATCCTATGGACATCCCTGCTAAATCCGCTGCCCCATCGAGCTTCGCTTGGCTGCAATTTTCGAAGTTGCCTGGGAAGCTGTTGACCCGCATTCTGAGCGTCATTTTGGGCCTCGCCATTTTGAGCCTCGCCGATGCGGCGATGGCGGCCTTGCGCCAAGGTGACAGCGGCGAGGCGGTACGGGATTTGCAAAATCGCTTGATCGCG
Source organism: Cyanobacteria bacterium VAR_4_metabat_243 (assembly GCA_031415035.1). GTDB lineage: Bacteria > Cyanobacteriota > Cyanobacteriia > Leptolyngbyales > Leptolyngbyaceae > Romeriopsis. The sequence goes on along the minus strand of JANOQX010000112.1, from coordinate 3,410 downwards.
GCCCAATGCTACGAAGGCCCGGTGACCAGCTACTTCGGCCCCCTCACGCACAGCGCCGTTGAGCAATGCCAACAGAAATATGGCGTGGCCGTGGACGGCATCGTCGGGCCACAGACCCTCGGGATCTTGAATGGCAGCCCCAGTGTCGCCACCCAGCCGAAACCCAGTAGCGCTAATCTCGCCAGCGGACTCCAACGTGGCAGTCGTGGCCCGCAGGTGTCCGCCCTCCAACAGCAGCTCCAGCAACTTGGCCTCTTTGGCAGCGCGATCGATGGTGATTTTGGTCCCTTGACCGAGCAAGCCGTCGCCAGTTTCCAGCGATTAAATGATTTAACCCAGACGGGCGTCTTCGGCGATCGAGAGCGGCAAGTGATCGCGGGCAGTCCCGTCGGCCAACCCAGTGCCGCCGCCACCGACCTGACGGGGACGATCGGCCGCAACCAACTCACCCTCGGCGACGCGGGCAAAGACGTCCAAACCCTCCAGGCCAAGCTCAAAGCCCTGCGCTACTTCGACTCCGCCCCCACGGGTTACTACGGCAGCCTGACCAAACTCGGCGTCCAGAGCTTCCAATCCGATCGCAAACTGCCCAACAGCGGCATCGCCGATGCCGCGACATTGCAAGCCCTCGGCATGACGATCGGCAATCAGGCGTCCGCCACTGTCCCCACCGAAGCCCCCAAGAGCAATCCGTTTAATGGCGGCGGCTTCACCAGCAACGGCGGCACGGCGATCAGCAAAACTGAACCCATTCCCACCAGCGCCTTCGGCAGCGCCCAAATCAGCCAAGGTGGCCGCTTCGTCGTGATCATTCCGAAACAGAACAGCGCCCAGTTCGACACCGTGAAGCGGCTCGTCCCCGACGCCACCGAAGGCAAATCCAGCATCGGCAATTACATTCAAGCCGGGGCCTATGCCAGTCAGAACGCCGCCGATCAGCAATCGCGCTTCCTGCAAGCCTATGGTTTGGACGCACGGGTGGCCTATCGTTAGCAATCTCTACAACAAACCAAAAGCCCCGTAGGAAATCCTACGGGGCTTTTATTTAACCTAACCCAACGCTTCCAGATAATCGCGGACGCGATTGCGGCGCTTCGGCTGACGTAACTTCTGCAACGCCTTCGCCTCAATCTGCCGTACCCGCTCACGGGACAGATCCAAGGCCCGCCCAATCTCCGCCAACGAATAGGGCTGACCACTGCCAATCCCAAAGCGCATCTGAATCACGTCCCGTTCCCGATCGGTCAGTTCCGCAATCAGATTCAGCAAATCCTTCCGCAGGGATTCCCGCGTCAGCAAGTCCTCGGGGCTGATGTCCTCGGTTTCGAGCAATTCGCCCAATTCCGTGTCCTTCTCTTTGCCCACTTTGGTTTCCAAGGAAACCGCACGGGGCACTTTCATTAGCACTTCGCGCACTTGGGCCGGGGTCATGTCCAGTTCGCCGCTAATATCCTCGATCGAGGCGGTACGGCCTTTCTCTTGGGAAATCTTGCGTTGGGCTTTCTTGATTTTGTTCAGCTTTTCGGTGACATGCACCGGGAGCCGAATCGTCCGACTTTGGGTGGCGATCGCGCGGGTAATTCCTTGGCGAATCCACCAGTAAGCGTAGGTACTAAAGCGATAGCCCTTCGTCGGGTCAAACTTCTCCACCGCCCGTTCCAGGCCTAGGGTGCCTTCTTGGATCAAGTCGAGCAGTTCCAAACCCCGGTTCTGGTACTTCTTCGCCACGGAGACGACCAAGCGCAGATTCGCCTTGATCATATGTTCCTTGGCCCGCAGACCTTGGGTCTCGATCGTGTCGAGTTCGCCCAGCGGCATTTGCAGGACTTCAGCCCAGGATTGCTTGCCCGCGAGGATGGTCGGCTTTAGCTCCGACACGGCAATGCCCGCTTCGGCGGCCCAGCGATTCATCGAAGGGCGATGACCCAGCATCGAAGCGAGGCGATCGCGCGCCTCGATCACATTGATATAAGCCTGAATGACCGGATTGCCATTTTGGGCAGCGGCAATCCGCCGCTCCAGGAGCCGCATGTAACGTTGCACTTTTTGGGCTTCGTCCACTTCCTCATCGCGGCCCAGCAATTGCACCCGACCGATTTCCTGGAGATACATCCGCACCAGATCAGTCGTCCGCTTATTCGCCGGACGAAATTCAGCGAGTTCTTCAACGGCCTCGGTTTCCAGTTCGGCCAATTCGGAAAAAGATGGCTCAAACGGGGCATCGGGGGCCTCAGTCTCTAGACTCTGAGTGTCGTAACGGAAGTCATCCATAGGAAGAAAATCTCATAATCTGCGATGGCCCAGAGGGCATTGGCACAGGTGAACACACGTTTCAGTCGGTTAGGCTTATTGTTCCCGCCGAGCGGGGTGGGCAAACAGTGAAACCTTTGAGTAGATCCACGATCGCCACGCCCCAAACCCCGCAAAAAGCCCAACTAAACCACCATCCTCTCCGTCAAATCAACCACACTCCGCATATTCACCCTTACCGCTCAGCGCGCCGAAGTTATGCGCGGTCAATTAAATGCGCCCAGAGGTTGCCATCGGGCATACAGGCGTTCTCGATCAACCGATAGGAATAATGCTGATACTTGCCCTTCATGTTGTCGCCCTCCGGCTGATTCAGCGCGTAGCCCCAGCTATGCCATTCCCCATACGGGTCATGCACGATTAAGCCATCCTCGTCGTAGCCCACGGCCACGATGATGTGCCCAAAACTGGTGAAGTAGCCATGCAAAATCGCGGGTTGGCCATTTTCCAGTGCGGCCTGAATATCGGCGAGCTTGTAGGTGCTAGAAAACCGATCGCGCCCCCCATAGGCCTCCACCACTTTGACCAAATCCAACGCATCATGGCGATTCAATCCCAGACGTTCGGTGTAGTCATAAAGTTCATCTTCGAACTGGGGAAACATTTCGGCGTAGCGGGGCGTGACGTTGAAGTACAGCAAGGCCATGGCGATCGCCGTGACGTTGCAAGCGCCATTCGGATTCAGGGCGTTGTTGGTTTGCGATCGGTAGGGGACATCGAGGCGAACATGAGCGGACAGGACAGATTTAACCGACGGTTGAACATTTAATGTGGTAGTCATAGCAGGCGCAAATAAAACAATGAGCTAAAACAACGTGATCACGGTGCGATCGTCATCAATCGCATATCAATCAAAATAAGCAGTCAAATTTAAGGGGGATGAATCAATGGGGCAGCAGCAACATGAATGAATCAAGTGCGAATAAGATGCCTTAGTTTTGATCAAACGCCGCCGAATTTTGGAAAAATCCGCGTTTCCACTGACCAGAGAAAATCCCGCCCCCAGAATCAGTAAATTCGCCGCTGCCCCTTGCCCAAAGCCCAGGAGTACAGGATTATAAGGAATTGCCCTTGTCGCCTCTCACCTTGGATCTATGCCG
>JANOQX010000111.1:0-42188 GCA_031415035.1 Cyanobacteria bacterium VAR_4_metabat_243 | reverse complement strand
CCTTGGGTTTGAACCCAAGGTGGGTCACGCCAACAACCCACAATCCTCAAACCACCTTCTTCCCATACAGCCAACGCCACATCGGATGACTCTCACCCTGTTGCTTGATTCGGAGTAACTGCTGATGCAACCGTTCCTGATCACTGGCCGATCGGCCAAACAGAATATTCCGACTCTGCCCCAACAACACACTCAAGGTCATCACCATACAGATCATGATCCCCAGGGCACTAAAGCGGTTGAACCGAAAGGTATAGTGCAATGCCGCCCAAGTAAAATACTGCGACATCAGCCACAGATGCGTCCGAATTGTCCAGAGACTCGCCGCCCCGATCGTCAGCCATAAGCCCGCGACCACAGCCCAACGCAGCCGCACAGTCAAGGCATCCAACCGTTCCAAATCGGCTTGAAAATCGGGGTCGAGCGGCACTGGATCGATCGCCGCAGAATTCGCGTCAGTCATCTTAGGAGTTTTCCACCACAGGAACCGTCGCCACGGCAGGCGCGATCGCCCGCCCCGTCTTCTCGCGCCACAACGCCAACAGCGAACTGGCAATAAAGATGCTGGAATAAGCCCCGGTCGAGAAGCCCACAATCAACGCCAACGAGAAATACCGCAGCGTCTCCCCGCCGAACAGGAAGATCGCCACCAAGGTCAACAGCACCGTCAACGTCGTGTTGATCGATCGGCTTAAGGTTTGGTTCACCGCATCATCCACGATGTCATTGATATGCTGACCGGGATTGAGCTGAATCGTCTCCCGCACCCGATCGTAAATCACCACCGTATCGTTCACCGAGAAACCGACGATCGTCAACAGCGCCACAATGAACAAACTATCGACTTCCACCCCCATCGCCACCCCCAGCACCGCAAAGACGCCCATGGTGATCAAAATGTCATGCACCAACGCCACGATCGCGAACACGGCATAATCCCGATCGAACCGGAACGCCATGTAGGCCATAATCCCCAACAGCGACACCAAGAACGCCTGCAACCCCGAAGTAAACAACTGCTTACCCAAGGTCGGGCCAACGGTATCAATCTGCTCGATTTTGAATGCGCCCAGCTTTTCGGTCAAGGCCGCTTTCAGCTTGTCCTGTTGATCCGGGTTCAGATCCTGCGTCCGAATCACCAATCCTGGTGGCGTATTCTTCTGCTGATCGATACCCTGCACCGTCCCTGCCAGGGCTTGGCTCGACAGGATTTGGCGCACCGCCTCTAGATCCGTGGGTTTCGCACAATCCGTCTTGGCGCAATCAAACGCCAACTGAATCCGCGTCCCCCCAATAAAATCCAAACTGGGCCGCAACGGCAACCCAATCTTCGCCCAAGAAAAGGCCATCGCCGCCAATCCGGCCAAAATAATCGCGATCGAAATCGTCCACCACAGCTTCCGCAGCTTAATTACATCGAGTCTCATAATTTAAGCTGTCTCCACAGAAGTATCTTTAGCGGGTTTGTTCAGTCCGGGCGCGAACCATTCGGGACGGCGCAGAGCGGGAATCGTCAGGGCATACAGCAGAAACGTCCGGCTACAGGTCAGCGCCGTGAACATACTCACCACCACGCCCAGCGCCAACGTCACCCCAAACCCTCGCACCAAACCCGATCCGAGGAAAATCAGCGCAAAGCAGGCAATCAGCGTCGTCACGTTCCCATCCAAAATACTGGAGAAGGCCCGGAAGAAACCCGATTCCACCGATCGGTACAGACTTTTGCCCGCCCGCAGTTCTTCCCGCGTCCGTTCAAAGATCAGCACATTCGCATCCACCGCCATCCCGATACTCAAAATAAACCCCGCAATCCCCGGCAACGTCAGCGTCACACCGAGAATATTAAACGCCGCCAACGTCAGCAACGAATAGATCGCCAAGGAAATCGAAGCAATCACACCGGGCAAGCGGTAATACAAAATCATAAAGACGAATACCAGCGACAGCCCCGCCAAACCCGCATAGAGACTGCGATTGATACTGTCCTGACCCAAACTGGCACTAATCGCCCGTTTCTCCACGATCTTGATCGGGAACGGCAACGAACCGCCCTTCAGTTGGACGCCCAATTCCCTGGCCGACTTACTATCGAAGTTGCCCGTAATCGTCGCACCGCCGCCTTGAATCCCGGTCACCTTATGCTCTGGGCCGACCACCGGGGCGCTGATCAAAACGTTATCGAGGAAAATCCCGATCGACCGTTGGGTGCCCGCCAAGCGCTTCGTCAGTTCGGCAAACTTGCCACCGCCATCCTGATCAAACCGGATCGCCACACTCCAATTGCCCGTCCCCTGGTCATCGGGGAAGGCATCGGTCAGGTTCGTCCCCGTCAGACCCACATCCTTAAATAGTTTGACAATCTCATCGGCACTGACCTTGATCAAGGCTTTGTTGTCCGCGATCGCCTTTTCGTCGCCGCCATCGCGGAGAGTGAGCTGCTTCAGTTGTAATTCCTTCAGGTTTTGGGAGAAGATCGGCAGCTTCTGATCCGTCCCTTCCATCTGTTCACGGAAGTCGAGTTGGGCCGTCCCGCCCAGGACACGCTCCGCTTGGTCGGGGTCACTCACACCGGGCAACTGGACAACGAGTTGATCTTGACCCGCAATTTGGACGGTCGATTCGGCGACCCCCAAACCGTTGATCCGTTTTTCAATTACCTTTTGCACGGCCTCCATGTCACGTTCGGTGATTTGCTTCACCGCCTCGGAGGGACTGACTTGAATCGTCAACTGCGCCCCACCGCGCAAATCGAGACCGAGTTTTGTCGGCATTTGTGTCAATACATAGACCGATACAGCGACCAGCGCCGCAATCAGCATCAATAACCAGCGTTGTCTACCCATGTTGCCTTGCGGAAGTTGCGTTGTGACCAATCGTTATGATACCCCTTGGCTGAAGTCATGGGGCAGATTGCTCACACATCGATCGGGCAGATATTAAGACATCCGATCCAATGGGGCCAATTCAAGCCGATCGCGCTAGGGTAAAGTTAGTCTGATTTTTTCCGCATTTACCGCAATTCATCATCACACCCCAACTCGCTACAACGCGGAGGTCATGATGTTAGATCGGTTCTTAATCAACCAACGCTGGTGGATTCTGGGCGGCACCTTAATGCTGTTCCTCGCCCATGTCGGCATCCACCTGACCCAGGGCACATCGGCCAAAGCGAATGCCATCATGCTGCTCCTCGGCATCGGCTACTGCATCTACAACGGTTTCTTCCTCACCAACTGGCATCATCTCAGCGAACGGCTGATCTACAAAATCCAACAGCCCCGATCGCGGCTGAATCGCCCCAGTATGCCGCGCCAGCAGGTCTGGCTCCAGCAGAAGACTCTCAACATCATCAATCTGTTGATTGGTGGCTTGGTGATGGTCGCGTCCTTACTGGGCATTTTCGCCACCCCGTAGGGTGGGCAATGCCCACCATCCAATCACGCATCCCACCATCCAATCACGCATCCCAGCATCCAAAATCACGCATCCAAACCGCGTCGATCGGGCATCGATCGGGCGTTGGTTTGGATGTTCGTGGCGGTGTTAATTGTGGGCAATGCCCACCCTACACCTTCGCCATCATCAGATCCCGCACCGCCGCCACAATCTGATCCGGCTGGACGATCGTCAACCGCTCCAGATTCCCGTTATACGGCGTCGGAATGTCCTGAGATGCCAACCGAATCACGGGCGCATCCAGTTCATCGAAGATCTGGTCATTAATTTCGGCAATGATCGAAGCGCCGATGCTCCCGCTGCGCATCCCTTCCTCGACAATAATTACCTTATGGGTTCTGCGGACAGACGCATTAATCGTCGCCATATCCAACGGCTTGAGCGAAATCAAGTCGATCACTTCCGGATCGTAGCCTTCCGCCTCGATCGCCTTCAACGCTTGCACCACGTGGTAACGCATCCGGGAGTAGGTGAGAATGGTCACATCCTTGCCGGGACGGACGATTTCGGCCTTATCCAACGGGCAAATATAGTCGCCTTCAGGCAATTCTTCCTTCAGGTTGTACAGCAGCACATGCTCAAAGAACAGCACCGGATTGTTATCCCGAATTGCGGCCTTGAGCAAGCCCTTGGCATTGCGCGGGGTCGAGCAAGCGACAATCTTCAATCCGGGCACTGCCTGGAAGTAGTTCTCGAGTCGCTGGGAATGTTCTGCGCCCAAGTGGCTGCCGACGCCGCCCGGCCCGCGAATCACGAGGGGGATTTTGAAGTTGCCGCCGGAGGTGTAGCGCAGCATCCCGGCGTTGTTGGAAATCTGGTTGAAGGCGAGGAGCAGAAAGCCCATGTTCATCCCTTCGACGATCGGGCGCAAACCCGTCATTGCCGCCCCGATCGCCATGCCCATGAAGCTGTTCTCGGCGATCGGGGTATCGAGCATCCGCCAATCGCCATACTTCTTCGCCAAATCTTTGGTGACTTTATAGGAACCGCCATAGTGGCCCACATCCTCGCCCATCAGCATGACGGTCGGATCCTTGGCCATCTCTTCGTCGATCGCTTCGCGCAGGGCATTAAAGAACAGCGTTTCTGCCATGACTTCCTCTAAAGTGCGTAATTCCAGCTTCTCATTCTATAGGAGAACGTTATCGTTTTGTGTCGTGGGCCGATGGTCGCACCCAATTGCTAGCTGACTCGCAGCAATATCCCCAAACCGAATGCGATTTGATGGCTTAAACTAGATTTAGGTGAAAAAGTCACGTCGATCGCCCTCACGCAGGTGGAAATCATGCTTTTGGAATTCACAGTTGAGAATTATCGATCGATCAAAGAGCCTGTGACCCTCAGTGCGGTGGCGCAGAAAGCCCCCAAACGAAAATCCTTGGCTAAGACCAAGCGTGGCGTGAAGTCAGATGCGGAGATTTGTCCTGGGTTTCCGGTGGAAGGCTGGGATATGGAGTTACTGCCCGTAATGGCGATTTTCGGGGCCAATGCTTCGGGCAAAAGCAATGTACTCCAGTCGTTGGATTACCTGCTTATGCTAATGCGTGGAAAGAACTCGCTGGAAAGGCTTTATTTTTTCACAGCTTCCCATCAACCTTTTGGCTTAGATGAAAAGTCGCACTCAACTCCCACTAGGTTTGATCTGACCATTGTGAAAAATGGCTTAATCTATCGTTATCAGCTAGAGTTATTCGGCCAGAAAGTATACAGAGAGATACTAAGCTATACGTCGCACACCACTAAGAGGATGAGACATTTATTCCATCGTGAGTGGTCGGAAAGTCAATCTATGTACACATGGAAAAACGGCGAAGCGTTTGCTGGATCGCATATTCAGCTACAGCCAACTATTTCAGAAAACGACTTATTCATAAGTCTTATAAATCGTCTTAAAATTAAAATTACTGCCCCCTTGTCAGAGTTTTTAGGGGTTTGTATACCGGGCCTACTGCCTGTCCCATCCGATACCATGAATATAATTTACGCAAATTTAATGAGGGATACAGTCGAAACAGAAGAGGATATGGCTATCAAACGCAATATTGTTCAGCTTCTTAAGATGTTTGATGTTGGGATTTCAGATCTGGAATTTCGCAAGCCAAATGATAAAGACGATGCAGGTATTTATGCCATACATGAACGAAAAGATGGCAGAAAAGTGTCGTGGAAATTTGAAGAAGAGTCTCTTGGCACACAATCACTCTTCAGTTTTGGTTGCTCCATACTCATCATTCTTAAGGAAGGCGGGTTAGTCCTATTTGATGAGCTTGGAAGTAATCTTCATCCTCAGATTACTTCGTACATCATCCAGCTTTTCCAAAGTCCCAAAACTAATCCCAAAGGCGCACAACTAATTTTCACCAGTCACGACAACACATTGCAGCGCAATCAACTTTTGCGGCGGGACGAGATTTGGTTTACAGAGAAGAAGCCGGATCAAAGTACCAACCTCTATTCCCTAGCCGATTTCAAGGTGCGGAATGATCTCGCGATCGACAAAGCCTATCTCGATGGCCGCTTCGGGGCCGTGCCCTTCCTGCCGGAAACCGTCGAGGAACTGCTGGGAGTCGATTAGGATGGCGAAACATCAATACGATCGGCGGGCTGCCAGTCGCCCGATCGCCAACAAACTGCTAATCGTCTGCGAAGGTCAAAAAACTGAGCCACAATATTTCAAAGGCATTCGCCAGCACAAACGCCTGCGGACACTCCAGGTGACGATCGTCGATGCCTCCGGCAAAACCAATCCGATCGGCATCATCAACCGGGCGATCGCCGAACGTCAAACGATCAAAGCCGACAAAGGCTGGGAACCCGACGACTCGGTTTGGGCCGTGTTCGATGGCGACGAACATCGCCACCAAGATCCCCAAAATTGGCAAACCGCGATCGCCAAAGCCAAGACCCAGAAAATCAACCTCGCCATCACCAATCCCTGCTTCGAGTTCTGGTATCTCATCCACTTCCAAGATGCCTTCGCCCCAATGACCGCCAAAGAAGCCCTGCGACAACTGCAACGGGCCGACAATCTTCCCAACTACACCAAAACTCAAACCTTATTTCCGGATCCACTCCTAAGCCGGATACCCGAAGCCATCCAACGCGCCGCCAAAATCGCCCAGCAAATCAAGCGTGACGAACTCGACCCATATTCAAACCCCTGCTGTAGCCGCCTCCCCGAACTCGTCAAACTGCTCCTGGAACTCCCATAAGCCCAAAAAATAGTGCGGCACCCAGCTCACTAGGAGCCAAGCGCCGCACCACTACTCAAACCATTCAATAACGTTCAACTGACACCCGATCGATTAGAACTTCAGACCAACGCCACCGCCGATCGCCAGTGCGCCTTTGCCATTGTCGAAGCCTTTGATGCCGTACTTCGCATCGCCGTACAGCACAACGCCGTTCACGACTTCCGATTCCACACCCGCATTCAACACGACGGAATTCCGGTTGCCGAGGGGACTCGTTTGACCCGTATTCTGGACGAAGGAATAGCCTGCACCCGCATAAACGTTAGTCTTACTATTGATCCCTTGGTCGTAGGTTAGCGTCGGCACGATCGCGCTATTGGTATTAGCAAACTTCAAGTTACCGCGTACCGAAACTGGCAGATTTGGCAATGCGATTCGGGCATTAATATCCCCACCAAACGTGCGCTTACCATTCGACAAACCGCTTTCCAGGACACCCCCAGTCACACCGCCACCGACGTAACTGCCAGTGAACCGAGCGGGCGCAGCCGAAGCCGATTGCATCGAAACCAACGTAACCAAACCGACAAAAAGCAGAGAAATTTTCAGAGAGAGTTTCATGGCAGCCTCAACAGGAATGTTGAATTTGTATTTGATGTTTACTGAGTCGTAAACGCCATGAGAAAGTTCCAAGATTTGTTCAATCAAATTATCTTTTTTTCGTTCTATGCCAATCCTGAAAGTGGCACAGATCAGGGGCTAATTCAATAATCGCGTGATTTCACGACTGTCTTGAAGGCCGATTCGGTCAATCCGAACCAGGCCGTCCCAGCCACGCATTCCCCGATCGTTAATTGCCCGCAGGCTGATCCGCCACCTTGAGCTTCGCTGGACGCACCACCTGTTCCGCCTCACCCAACTTCTTCGCCAACGCACTGGGCACCAAATTACTACTCGTGACGATCGCGCCACCCATCACCGCCACCAATCCCACCGCAAACCCCGTCAAATAGCGCACCCGCGTCTGCAACGCCCGCACTTGCTGCTGGGAGACTTCCAGTTGCTGCATCACCTCGATCGTTTCGGGGGGCGTTTCCGGCCTGGCTGTGGGCGCTTGCATCGTGGCCACGGTATAGAGCCAATCCGCAATCATCTGCGGGCAATGCTTTTGAAACCACTTCACCGCAAACAGCCGAAAGACAGGCTTCGAGAGCTTCGTCGTGCCACGCATCAAGCCGTTGAGCCAAGGATTTTGGACTTTCTGATTGACGAAATGCACCGAACCGACGTCATAAAGACAATCCATAATCAACCGCACCGTCGTCGCATCATGGGCCGCCAGTCGCTCCAACAACAGCACCACATCCTGCATCCGCTCCGCCTGCATCTGGGCGTCCTGCGCTTGCCGACTGAGGGCCAAGCGACTGGGCGGCTGACTGGGCGCGAGCTTCGTCGTAGGATGGTCATAGGGGGCGATTTGGCTCATAACGAACTCACTGACGGCGGCAACATCAGGCCACCGATTTAAGAGGATCAGGAAAGCACGCAGTCCTTGACTGGTAGTAACAGTCTAACGGTGAAAATACGGATTTTGTCTCCCCCGATCGGCAGAATTTGCCAGATTTAACCAACCTTTTACACAACCCAGGCAAAGCATCGCCTTAATTGTACGGACTTTCTTTAGAAAAGCTTAAATCTAGCTTACCAATCCTCATCCAACGCACTGAACCCATGCCCAAACCCAAACTTCTTGTCACTGGAGCCAGCGGCTTCCTCGGTTGGTACATCAGCCAAACCGCCACCGATTGGGAAGTCTACGGGACATATCACCAACATCGGACAATGGCCCCCAACTGCCATCCCATCGCCCTCGACCTCACCGACACCGCCGCCCTGAATCAATGCTTTGCCCAACTGCGGCCCGACGCCGTCATCCACGCCGCCGCCCTCTCCCAACCCAACGCCTGCCAAGAAGACCCCGCGCGCGCTTACAAAATCAACGTCCTCGCCTCGTTCTATATCGCGATCGCCTGTGCGGATTTAGGCATCCCCTGCGTCTTCACCTCGTCGGAACAGGTCTTCGATGGCACCCAAGCGCCCTATCGGGAAACTGATCCCCGATCGCCCATCAATCTCTACGGCGAACACAAAGCCTTGGCCGAAGCGGGAATGCTGGCCCGCCATGACCAAGTAGCAGTTTGTCGAATGCCCCTGATGTTTGGGGCTGTCCCTCACGCCAGTAGCTTCATCCAGCCATTTATCCAGCGGCTCAAATCGGGCGAATTGCTCCAAGCCTTCACCGACGAAATTCGGATGCCCCTCAGTGGGTGGGATGCCGCTCAAGGATTACTGATCGCCCTCAAGCAGCATCGCGGGATCCTCCATTTGGGTGGGAAGGAAAGCCTCTCGCGGTTTGCGATGGCGCAGATCTTAGTCGAGGTATTGGGCCTCGAATCCGCTCGGATCGAACCTTGCCTGCAAGCCGACGTGAAAATGGCCGCACCCCGTCCAGCCGATCTGTCCATGGATTCGACGATCGCGTTTAGTCTAGGATTCGATCCCCAGGACTTTCGATCGGGCTTGGGAGTGATTGACTTCGCCACAACACCGCCTTGGGTTAAAACCCCAGGCTCATAGCGCAAGTCCGTTGAAACGGACTAAAGCGGTCGTTCCACCAGAATTTCAACCCGTTTCAACGGGTTTCAGCTATGAGCCGTGGGATTGATCCCACGGTGGATATCGCCATCAAACCACCAACTCGCTAGAAATTCCCCTGCGACCCATTCGCCTTCACCAACCGATCGATCACCACCGCCAGATCCAACGCCCCCAGCTCACCCTCCGCCCGCGTCCGCACACTCAGCGTCTTCGCCTCCACTTCCTTCTCACCGACTACGGCCATCACCGGGATCTTCGCCTTCTCCGCATTGCGAATCTGCTTCCCCAACCGATCGCCCCCCAGATCCACCGACGCCCGAATGCCCACGGCCTGCATCTGCGCCGCCGCATCCTTGGCGTAGTCAATGAAATCCACGCCCACAGGCATCAACCGAATCTGCTCCGGCGCGAGCCAAGTCGGGAAATCCCCCGCATATTCTTCGATCAGGATCCCGATCAGCCGCTCCAACGACCCAAAGGGCGCACGATGCAACATCACTGGACGTTTCCGGGTGCCATCCTCCGCCACATATTCCAAATCAAATCGCTCCGGCAAGTTGTAATCCACCTGCACGGTGCCCAGTTGCCATTCCCGCTCCAACGCATCCTTGAAGATGAAGTCCAGCTTCGGCCCATAGAACGCCGCTTCGCCAATGCCCTCAAAGTACGGCATATCCAGCTGTTCGACGCCTTGACGAATCGCATTTTGGGCCTTTTCCCACGCCTCATCCGAACCAATATATTTATCCGGATTGGCCAGATCGCGGAAACTCAGCCGCGCTCGAAAGTCCTTCAACTGCAACGCCTTAAACACGCTCAGCGTCAGCTCCACCACGCTCATAAACTCCGCATCAAGCTGCTCCGGCGTCACAAACAAATGCGAGTCATCCACCGTAAAGCCCCGCACCCGCGTCAAACCACCCAGCTCCCCGGATTGCTCATAGCGATAAACCGTGCCAAACTCCGCCAACCGCATCGGCAACTCCCGGTACGATCGCAAGTCACTCTTATAGATCTGGATATGAAACGGACAGTTCATCGGCTTCATCACAAAGCCAATTTCCTTCTCCTTGTCCTCTTGGCTTTCGGCCATCATCGGGAACATATCTTCGCTATATTTCTGCCAGTGGCCCGACTGCTTAAACAGATCAACGCGGGAAATGTGCGGCGTCACCACGGGCTGATAGCCGCGTTTCACCTGTTCTTTTTTCAAATAATCCTCCAGCAGCGATCGTAAGATCGTCCCCTTCGGCGTCCACATCGGCAGCCCCGGCCCGACCACATCCGAGAACACGAATAGACCCAATTCCTTCCCGATTTTGCGGTGGTCGCGCTTGATTGCTTCTTCCTTGCGACGCTGGTACTCGGCCAATTGCTCCGCCGACTCCCAAGCCGTGCCATAGATCCGCTGCAACTGCGCCTTATTCTCATCGCCGCGCCAGTAGGCTCCGGCCACGCTTTCCAGCATGAAGGCATCGGCGTTTAGCTCCGAGGTATTCTCCACATGCGGCCCGGCACACAGATCCCACCACTGATCGCCCAAAGTGTAAATCGTAATCGGCTCCTGCAAGCCCTCCAGGATCTCTAACTTATAGGGTTCGTTGTTGGCCTGGATGCGCCGCGCCGCTTCTTCCCGCGACACTTCTTCCCGCACCAGCGGCAGCTTGCGATTGATGATCTTAATCATCTCCTTGCGGATGGATTTCAAATCCTTCTCCGAAAATGCTTCCGGCGTATCAAAGTCGTAATAGAAGCCATTCTCAATCCACGGCCCGATCGTCACCTGGGCTTTGGGAAACAGCTTTTGCACCGCCATCGCCATCACATGGGAAGTACTGTGGCGAATTTTTTTGAGGGTTTCCGATTCGCTGGTTTTCGGCAGCGAGATCTTCGCGACTTCTGGCTCCGGGGCAGCAACTTCAGCGATACGGTCAGCCATGGGACATCATGCTCTAAATGGACAGAAGCACCAGTGTAACGCAGAAACGGTGGGCAGAATGGTGGGCAGTGCCCACCGTATGCTCAACCGCATTCTTGCGAATCGAGCATACGGTATATTAATCAGCAAACGGATATTACCCCCAATCGCCCCCAATTCCCCCATGTCACCGATCGCCGCACCCCCACACAACTTCACCGATCAACTCACCGGGCCAATCCGGCTCCCCGATTCACCGCAATTGCTCCAGATGATTCTCGATACGATGCCCCAGGCGGTCTACTGGCTCGATCGCGATTTCAAATTTCGGGGCGCAAATCGGATCTTTCTGCGGGACTGTGGCTTTGGCTCGATCGAGCAACTGATTGGCCGCAATGACTTTGACATGCCCTGGAAAGACCAAGCCACCCACTGCCGCGAAGCCGACCTCCAGGTGATGAATCACCGCGTCCGAATTAGCGACTACGACGAATTCTTAACCAAGGGCGACGGTTCGACCGTCTGGGTGCGATCGACCAAAGTCCCGCTGATTAATGACGCGGACGAAGTCGTGGGAATCTTCTGTTGCTACGAAGACATCACCGATCGCAAACGTCTCCAGGACGCCATTCACCAAATCGCCAGCGGCGTCTCCGCCAAAACGGGGGAATCGTTTTTCCAATCCCTGGCCCAGTACCTTGGCCAAGTCCTCGGCACCGAAATCATCGCCCTGGCCGAAATTGACGAAGTGACGGGCCAAGCGGCAACGATCGCCACCCTGATTGACGGCCAGTTCCACGCGACGGTGAAAGATACATTTTGTGGCACCCCCTGCGAACAGGTGCTCCGCACCGGAGCCATGTGCTGTTTCCCGATCGATCTGCAAACGCTGTTTCCCACGGATCATCACCTGCGCGAATGGCGCGCCCAAAGCTATCTCGGCGTGCCCCTGGTGAATAGTGCGAATGTCCAGATTGGCTTGATTGCGGTGATTAGCCGATCGCCCCTAACCAACCTCGAATTTGCCCAAGAAATCCTCCGCATCTTCGCCGTCCGAGTCGCCGCCGAACTCGAACGCCAGTCCGACCTGCGCAAACTCCAAACCCTCAACCAAGAACTCGAAGATCGGGTCAAACGCCGCACCCAAGATCTCAACGACTCTCTGCGCGAAAAGGAAGTCCTGCTCAAAGAAATCCACCACCGGGTCAAAAACAATCTGCAAATCATCTCCAGCCTGCTCCGCATGCAATCGCGCAAACTCGCCCCCTCGCCCGACCTCGACAGCGCCTTCAATGACGCCCAAAATCGCGTCCGGGCCATGGCCCTGATCCACGAGCAGCTCTACCGATCGTCCGACCTGGCCAAACCCCAATTCGATCAGTACCTCGAAGCCCTGACCCAGAACTTGCTCCAGACCTATCGCCTCGGCCAACGCCCCGTCCAGGCGATTTTCCAGCTCGCACCGCTCCAGTTAAATCTCAACAGCGCCATTCCCTGCGGCCTGATCGTCAATGAACTGGTCAGCAATGCCCTGAAATACGCCTTTCCTGATCAACCCGACGCCCAAATCACGATCACCCTCGCCACCGAGTCGGATCAGACGATTTTGCTGGGGATTGCCGATAACGGCCAGGGGCTTGACCCAAACCTCGACTGGCGACAAACCCGATCGTTGGGCCTCCAAATCGTCTGTAGCCTCGTCGAACAACTCCAAGGCGACATCCAACTCACCCCCCCGTCCCAAACCCACAGCGGCTGCCACTTCCAAATCCGATTACCCAAGTCAAGCGTGCTATAACGCCGAAATCGGGGGCGATCGCCCCAATCGATCACAATTGGGGCGATCGCCTGGATCAATCAAACATTTCCAGCAACTCAATCAAATTCAACGCCAAACACAGAGTTTCTCAAACTTACGTCACCCCAAAGAACCATCTACCCAGAAATGTGTCGCCACATCGAAGTTTAACGGACGAAATCGCTCGGATTAGCCCCAATTAATGCGTCGAACCAATTAATATCCTCTATGATGAATTGAGGAATTTTGACTGAGTTTGCCCACTCAGAATGGCTTCGGGGATTGCGACCCACTCACCGGAATGCCATTGTTGCCTTGCCTAAATCGCACAACTCAAAACTATTTTGTGCTCTTAAATTGCTTGTTTTGAATCGGTCAATCATTTAGCCAGCGGCTGCGCCCTTTAAAAGTCGCGGTGACTACTTATTTGCTGAATGCGCGATCGATCGATGCTCTTACTTTTACCCTCAGTTCAAAATTCACTATGGAATCTGCAACTATTTTAGTCGTTGAAGACGAACGGCTAGTGGCCCGTGATATTGCCGATATCTTGGGCCAGCAGGGCTATATCGTCCCGACGATCTGTGCCGACGGGGAAGCCGCGATCGCGGCAATCGCCCTGAGTCCGCCCGATCTGGTCTTAATGGACATTCGCCTGGCCGGGGCAATGGACGGCATCGAAGCGGCCCAGATCATTCAGGAAAAGTTTGAACTGCCCGTGGTCTACCTCACGGCCAATGCCGATTTGCCGACCCTCGATCGGGTGCGGGGCAGTCGGCCCTTTGGCTATTTGCTCAAGCCCTTTGACGAACTCACCCTGACCACGACGATCGCCATCGCCCTATCGCGCCACCAAGCCGAACGCGAAATCCGCCACGCCCTCGAAGCGACCGCCACCCTGACCCAATCGGCCCAAGCCCAGGTCGAACAAAAACTTCAGTATTTCGCCATGGCGGCCCATGAATTGCGCAATCCCCTCGGCGTGATTCAGTCCGTGGCGGAGTTGCTCAGTCTGCCGAATCTCAACCTGCCCGACGATCGGCGCGCCCGGTATCTCCAACGGATGCAGGTCGCCACGGCCAGTCTGGACGATTTGCTGCGATCGATTCTGACCTACAGCTACTCCAGCGCGGGCAAACTCGACAGCCAGCCCAAACCGCTCGATCTCGTCACCTTCTGCCAAGAACAGATCGAACTGCTCCAAACCAGCATCGGCCAACAGCACGAGTTCCGCTTCATGGCCCGATCGGACGACCCTCGATCGCCTGGCCACGACCACTGTCAAGTCTGGCTCGATGAACAACTGCTCTGGCACCTCCTGACCAACCTCCTCGCCAACGCCATCAAATACTCCCCCGCCCCGCCCAGCACCACGGGCCAAATTGATCTCCAACTGACCTGGGACGCCGATCGGGTCAGTCTCACCGTCCGCGACAACGGCATCGGCATTCCGCCCGAGAGCGCCGACCAACTGTTCGAACCCTTCTATCGAGCCGACAACACAGGCGACATTCCCGGCACCGGATTGGGCCTCGCCTTGGTCAAACAATGCGCCGATCGGCAAGGGGGCAGTGTCCGGATCGAGACGGGATTAGCTCAAGGTGCGGGGTTCATCGTTGATCTACCCCGTGATAGCCGGGCCGATTGCGACCTTTGAAGGGCAACCTCCGTCTTGGGATTGATTTCGCCAAAACGGGTAATCTGGTAGTGTCAGGGATAAGTAACAAGCACAACTTACACAACCAACCAAGTAATGGCAATTTTTGAGGGTTCGTTTGCGGGAGCCGATCAGTTCCGCTTCGCGATCGTGATTGGGCGATTTAATGATTTGGTGGTGAGCAAGCTGATGGCTGCCTGCCAGGACAGTCTCAAGCGCCACGGCGTCGATATCGATCCCGCAGGGGCGCAGGTGGACTACGTTTGGGTCCCCGGCGCGTTCGAGATCCCGCTAGTGGCGCGGCAGATGGCTCAGTCGGGTCGCTACGATGCCGTGATCTGTCTGGGGGCCGTGATTCGCGGCCAGACACCCCACTTTGAATATGTCTCCGCCGAAGTTTCCAAGGGCATCGCCGCCGCCGCCTTCCAAACCGGCGTCCCGGTGATCTTTGGCGTCCTCACCACCGACACCATGCAGCAAGCCATGGAACGGGCCGGAATCAAAGCCAACTTGGGCTGGGAATATGGCATGAGCGCCCTGGAAATGGCCAGCCTCATGCAACAGATCAAACGCGGCCCCACCGCACACGCCAATCCCCAAGCCAATCTCTCCAGTGCCGCTGTCCAAACCGCATTGCCCGCGATGCTCAGTGATGTGGTGAATTCGTAGGGTGGGCAATGCCCACCTGGCAATTCTCGTGGTAAGATTTAATCCCCCGTATCACGATCGGAAAACCGGGGATTCGATTTAAACCTGGAACTTTGAGTTATGGGCATCAGCGTACAAGCTGTTTCCAAGCAATTTGGTGACTTTCAGGCACTCGACCAAGTGAGTGTCGATATTCCGAGTGGCGGCTTAGTGGCACTACTTGGCCCCTCTGGCTCGGGCAAATCTACCTTACTGCGATCGATTGCGGGACTGGAAATGCCCGATCGTGGCCGGATTTTCCTCACGGGCGAAGATGCCACCGATCGCAGCGTCCAGGATCGCCAAATCGGCTTTGTCTTCCAGCACTACGCCCTGTTCAAGCACATGACCGTGCGCGACAACATCGGCTTCGGCATGAGCATCCGCAAACAGCCGGAAGCCAAAATCCGCAAACGCGCCAATGAATTGCTGGATTTGGTGCAGTTGGGGGGCCTCGGCGATCGCTATCCCTCCCAGCTTTCCGGCGGTCAACGCCAGCGCGTCGCCCTGGCCCGTGCCCTGGCGGTGGAACCGAAAGTGTTGCTCCTGGACGAACCCTTTGGGGCGCTTGATGCCAAGGTACGGAAGGATTTGCGCGTGTGGCTGCGGCGGCTGCATGATGAAGTGCATGTCACCACCGTCTTCGTCACCCACGACCAAGAAGAAGCAATGGAAGTCGCCGACAAAATCGTCGTGATGAACAAAGGCAAAGTCGAACAAGTCGGCACCCCCGCTGAAGTCTACGATCAGCCTGCCAGCGCCTTTGTGATGAGCTTCATTGGCCCGGTGAATGTGCTGCCCAGCAGTTCGCGGATGTTCCAGGACACGGGCTTTGATTCCGGCAATCCCGAGATGTTCCTGCGGCCCCACGACATTATTATCGAACTCGAAGCCAGTGACACCACCGTTCCCGCCCGCGTCAAACGCTTGATCCATCGCGGTTGGGAAATCCAAGCCGAACTCACCCTCGACGACGGCCAGGAAATGGTCGCCCACATCACTCGCGATCGGTTTGACGAACTAAAGCTTGAAGCCCAACAGCGGGTCTATCTCCGTCCCAAAATGGCCAAATCGTTTCCGCTGTATTATTCGATTTGACCACCGGGTTAGTTGTGGGCCGTGCCCACCCTACTCTACCGCCAACAAATAACAGCCCGTAATCCGCCACATCCCTGTGGTGCGATTTTCCATCACGTATAGCGCCCGCACCGGATCGCCATCGGGACTCAGCAACAACACCGGCTGTGTCGGCAAATCCTGCACCAACGTCAACGCCTCAAACAACACCGATCGAGGCCGATAGACCGCCTGATAGGACTGCCGCACCATCGCCATAAAATTCGTCGCCGTACAAAACAAATCCTGAATCCCCGGACTGGCAAACTCAAATGCCGCCTCCGCATCATCCCGCTGAAATGCCTGCAACTGGGCGGCCACCACCGATCGAATCGCCGCCGCATCCCCCTCTGTCCAAATGCTCATCGCGTTCCCTCCAAAGCCAGCCGATCGAATTGCTGTATTAGGCAATTCGCAATGCGCGCGGCCCCACCCGGACAACCCATCCGCCGAAATCCATTCGCGGCGATCGCGGCCCAATCTTCCGGCGGGGCGGCAAGCAATTGCTGAATCTGATCCGGCACTTGATTCGGGGTTTGGACTAAATGCACCGATCGTCCCAATAGTCGGGTTTGGGCTTCGGCAAAGGCGGGCACAAACTGTGGACCCGCCCCCGGCAAGGTCACCACTGGCTTACCCAGACCGACAAATTGCTCCGTCGCCGTCCCCGCCATAGCGATCGCCAAGTGCGATCGTTGGCTACATTCGGCAAACTTGCCGGGACACAAGGTCAGATTGATCCGGTGTTCACCTGATCCACCCCGATATTGATCCGGGCCGATCGATTCCCATTCCCCCAAAGATTTGGCCAATTCCGCCCGATCGCTCGACGGCGCTAAAGCCGCCACCAAATCCACCGATCGACCCAGGCGATCGGCCAACCCCTGCACCGATTCGACCATCAATTCCCAATTCGCATAAACCTCCGGCACCCGCGATCCCGGAATCAGCGCGATCGTCAATCGATCGGTCGCGATCGGCATCGCCGGGATCGCCACCGCCCCCAATCCATCCATCATCGGATTCCCCAAATCAAAGGCCGGAATCCCCCGCTGCTGCAAACCCTGGCTGGTCAACGGATCACGCGGAAACATCGCCACACAGCGCGCCCGCCCCATCAACCACCGCTCCCAAGGCAAATACACACAGCCCGTCCACCGCAAAACCCGATCGTCCCACCAAGCCTCCCGCTGGAGCCAACCCGTCTCATCCCGCAGGTAATACTCCGATTTGGCCGTCCCCACAAAAGCAAACGGCACCTTCACCCACCAGGCAAACAACATCGGCACAATATCGCCCACCGCCAAAATCAAACTGGGTTCCGATGGCACCGCCTTGGCCCAAGCCCGCACCGTTTGAATCTGGCTCCAAGTCAACTTCAACAATCCCGCTTCAATATCCCGCGCCAACTGCCGCCCCGCATCCAGGTTAATAAATCCCCCCGAAGGCATCATCTGCGTCGAACCAATCACGCTAAACTCCGCCCGACGATAGGCACTGCCATCCCCCACGATCGGCAACACCGCGATCGTCGGCCCACCCGGCACCCGCCGCAATTCCTCCAGAATCCGCAACGCAATCTGATCCTCGCCATGACCATTACTCAGACACAGAAGCCGCATAGAATACGATCGGGCGATTCCACCCACCAAACATCAGCCAAATCCTTCGTCACGATAGCACTTTCATCGAACGATTAGGCCCTCGATCGATTGGGGCATTAAACAATATAGGCCATCGATCAATTGGGCACGTCAAATTTGGGGCAGCGGCCAAATTGGCCACCGCCCCCTGAGAAAATTTGTATGATTAAATGATGGCTTATCGCTGCGAACCCCACCCCGGACAAGAAGTATTCGTCGATTGCCTCGACGGTCAAACCCAACTGCTCTGTCGGCGCAGTCAACCCGGCAGCCAGCAACAGGCCAGCAGCAGCTTCACCACAGGCAATTGGACTGCGCCACCGCAACTCTGGCGATCGACCCACGGCCAATTCATCCACATCCAATGTCCCCAAGGGTCAATCCTCGTGCAAATTAATCCCAATGGCTTGCAGGTACTCGGCCCCGCCACGATTCCGCCCCCGATCGAAGTCATCCCCCTCGAACCAACGGATGCCATGCCTACCGCACATCACCCGCGCCAACGCCATCAGACGATGCGACAGACCGTGACCAGCAGCGCTTGGGCCACTGCCACTACCCGCAGCCACCATGATGGCTGTCCCGGCTGTGGGCAAATCGTGCGATCGGTGCGCGATCGCTTTTGCGCCAACTGCGGCCAGAAACTGTCTTAAAAAGCCTGATTTTTACTGAGGTCGGCCCACCGATCCAACTGGCATGATATAGAAAATCCCCGCAACTGGCTCAACTGCAACATCCACATTGCACCGCACCGATCGCGAGGAAAATCTAGTCAGCGTTAAATGATGTCAAGGTTTGCCGCTACCTGTGCTGGTTTATCCCCAGTGCAGGTTCACTCCCTCAACTCATTTACCAACCATGCTTAGTGGTGGGGCGCATTCAGATGTGCCGAATTCTCGACATCGAATGTCGCCAACCGGATCTGCACCAATAGATTGGCGTACGCGGGTGAGTTTGCAGGCGTGCTGCTCAGCTGCTGAAGTAGCTTATTGACTTTGTCCAATTTATCGGCGGCAACAAACGTCTTCCCTTTGGATTCGTCCTTGTTCCCATGAAGCGAACTTTGATGACCATCCGAACCTTGAGGACCAGTACTATCTGACCCTGCAGGCTTGGGTGTTGGCTTACCGCCGGGCGAAAACTTCACAGAAGACAACAACTGCCGCGCGATCGGCAGCAATCGGTTAAATTCCGCTTGTCCCGCCTGTGCAATCTGCTGATCAGATGACTGAGCTTGCTTCTGCGCCACCGCCAGCTGCGAAATAATTAACTTGATTGCGGCAGTCTGATCCCTATTCGCGCTGAAATGTGGTTCTTTCTTCACGGGCTGGCCATTACCACCTAAGGAATGACCGCTATCCGAGCCTTTCGGGCCAGTTGCATCGCTGCCAAAGTGCATGTCGCTGCCGATGTTCCCATCGCTGCCGAAGCGGCTCGTTGCCGAACCGGGGGTTGCCGTTGCGAGCAGGGCAACCGCAGTAGCCAACGCGATGCCGATTGCGTTAAATTTTGAAGAATGCATATATTTCATTGACTGATTTACCTCAGTTTTGCGAGTTAACTCAAGCGGGAATTCGATCGAATTCAATGCACCCCTGAGATGTCGCGTTCGAGCGTCCATGGATTACGATTCCACAAAACCCGATCGCGCTACCATTCAGTTTAATCTCTCAGCAAGAAAAATATCGAATAAAGCTGGGAATTTCTGTATTACTCAACCAAACTTCATTGGTATTTCATACTTTGTACAGGGCGTTTCGCTATATCTGTATCTTAGTGGAAGCCGATGTGTAATTCGAGACTTACTCCGAGAATTTACGGAGATTTTACAATCAGATAAAATTCATCCATGTGATGCCGGAGAATGGCTATTCCGAAACCAGCCGCACCCGATAACCAGGCAATCCATGGATCAAGGCCATTCCTAATAATCAATCGACCGGAGGCCCCCCGGCCCCCAATTCTGGGGGAGTAAGAGATTCCGAAGCCCCCAGAATTGGGGGTTGGGGGCCTCCGGCAAGCTAATTAATGGGAATCGCCTAAAACCGATTCGATCAACGGAAATTTTGCCAGTTTAGTGAGCAAATGTTAGTCTAGGAGGGTGATTCATCTAGCTTAATCCTATGCAAGCCTCGACCCAAACATTTCAAGCCTTAGAAGCGACAGTCGGCCAGTTGCCGATCGCTGGTGTTGAGGCGCGGCGAATGCTGGTTGATCGATTGCGGGGATGTCTGCACGAACCTGGCCAAGCAGTCCTGACCGATGAAGGGGTCGATCAATTGCTCGAACAGCGGCTGATTGATCGATACCTCTGATGAAGCTGCTACTGGCCGCATTAAAGACTTAAGCCAATGCCCAATTGCCAGCGTGGTTTACCGATATCCACCCCGAACAAATCACGCACTCCTGGCGAAATGACGATCGGTAAATTTCGGAAGGGCACCCAGGACAGTCCTATCCCAAAGTCATGCCCCGACCATTCCGCCGTCAAACTGGCCGCTGGGGATATGGTCAGCGCCGCACTGGCAAAGGGCGTGATCACATACTTGCCAGTCAGCAAGGATCCCTCGGACTGAAATCGTCCAGTCCCCGCACCGAGCGTGAGGGCCAGACGGCTGAAGGAATCCGTCGGATCGGGCTTCAACGGGATCATCTTCGTGACAACTCCATAGTAGGTACCTTCTGATTCGTTGTACTTGAAGCGACCAAACGGATCGGAAGACAGTCTTTGCCCGACATTGATGATGGAGTCGGCCCCCAAAGCCACCGACCAACCATTAGCAAATTGACGGTGAATCTTGATGTTGAATGCCCCATCTCCAGCATTCCGACTTCCAGGACTACTGGTCAAAGAATATGCAGTGTAAGACAATTGCACCCCGATCGACTTGCGCGCATTGCCAATCCCAATCCCGATTCCAGCCGAACCATCAAGCGTTCGCAACGGCGTACGACTAATTCCTAAACCCGTAAATATCTTTCCCCGATCGGCTCCAAACCCCGATGGATTGCCCATGGTAATTCCCGGTGAAGCCTTGTAACGTTTGAGCCAACGATTGGGAGCGGGCTGATAACTATTGATCACATCCTGCAAAGCGGCTGCTTCGGCTTCTGGCGGCAATTGAGCAGTCGCTTCCCCATTGGCGGAATCATTCGGAATCGGCACAATCGGCACAATTTCCGGCGTGGCCACATCCGCATTGGGGCGCATCGAACCTTCAGTCCAGATTGGCTTGGTCGCAGTCGTCACCGGGACTTCCATAATTTGGGTCAAGCGGGGCTGGACTGGGGTGGTTTCGATCGTCCAGACTTGAGGCGAGGCGGCGGGTAAATTATTGGCTGGAGCTTGGGTAATGGTGGTTGGGGCATCGGTCGTTGACCCCATCTGCGCCATCGATTCGGGTGCAGCGATCGCGGGAGTCGCCGCTAGTCTTGCCTTCGGCAACTGATCCGACGGCATGGCAATCGGATCAACCTGAGTCGTCTCACCGACGATCGGTTCAGGGTTTGGGGGCGCGGCAAAGGTAGCCAACGGAGCCAGGCAAGTAATCGCCGTGATTGTCCCGATCGTGGTGGTCAGAGTGGTGAAGCGCTGCATAATATATGACTTAATGAATAGAAATTAGATTAGGCGATCGCCCGAAAATCATTGTGAACCAATCATAAACGTGAATCTCGCGTGACGCGGACGGCGCGATCGGGAAATTCATCAGAACTTTAAGCACTCAAGACAGTATGGGCAGAGACTGGGAGGAGGCGACTGACGGTAGTATTCTGGATCGGCGCTTTGACGGCGACGGGATGATTGGCGGGTTGGTATTCGGGTACCAGCTTCCGCAACATTGGCTTGATGGATGCCACATCATTGGCCTGGGCGATCGCGAACAAGGTATTGAGCAACCCTTCTAGCTCCGACCAAGGCAACATCACCTCACGGGCGGCGAAGATTTTGGGGTGGTCGGTTTTGAGTGCGTTGTCTTGGTTGATCAACAGTTCTTCATACAGCTTCTCCCCTGGCCGCAACCCTGTGATCTGGATATCAATATCTTTCCCCGGTTGGAGGCCACTTAGCTCAATCATCTGCACCGCGAGATCATAAATCCGCACGGGATCCCCCATATTCAGCAAGAAGACTTCGCCGCCTTGGCCCATGGCCCCCGCTTGGATCACGAGGCGCGCCGCTTCGGGAATCGACATGAAGTAGCGGGTAATGTCGGGATGGGTAATCGTGATTGGCAATCGATCGGCAATCTGCTTACGAAAGCGCGGCACCACTGAACCACTACTCCCCAGCACATTCCCAAATCGCACCATAACGAATCGCGTATGAATATTCGACTTAGCGGCCAAGGCTTGCAGGATCAATTCGGCGATCCGCTTGGTGGCCCCCATGACATTGGTCGGACGCACGGCTTTGTCGGTGGAAATCAAGACGAAGGTATCGACTTTGCAGTCATTGGCGACTTGGGCCGCAGTCAAGGTGCCGTAGGCATTGTTCAGCACTCCTTGAACGGGATTCGCCTCGACTAAGGGCACGTGTTTGTAGGCGGCGGCGTGATAGATCGTTTCCACTTGATTGTCGGTAATCGCCTTGCGCAGCGAGTCCGCGTCGGTGATGGATCCGAGATAGGGCACGAATTGCAGCTGGGGATAGGCTTCGGCCAGTTCTAGCTCGATCGAATAGAGCGCAAATTCACTCACTTCGTAAAGCACAATCATCCGAGGCTGCTGCTGGACGATTTGGCGGCAGAGTTCGGAGCCGATCGAGCCGCCTGCACCCGTGACTAAAACGACTTTGCCTGTAATATTTGCCTGAAGCAATGCGGGAACGGGCTGGACTTCTTCACGGCCCAACAAGTCGGCCACATCGACTTCGCGAGTCTGGGCGATCGAGGCTTGATGCGCCATGATTTCTCCCAGCGTCGGCACGGTTCTGACTTCAACGGCCAAAAGGCTAAGGCGTGTCAGGATTTTTTGACGTTGGGCGGCTTGGGCGGATGGAATCGCCAACAGAATCAGGTTCACATCATGGGCCGAAACTAGCGATGTCAGGTCGGAGGAATGATAAATGCTAACTTTGCCAATCTGGCGACCGACCAAGTTGGGATTGTCATCAATAAAACCCACAACATTGTGTTGGTGATCCCGCTCTAAGGCATCGGCCAAGAGGATTCCGGCTTGACCCGCACCATAGATCACCACGCTTGTATGGGCGGGGTTGAATCGTTCGCGGGATTTTGAATTGGTCTGTTTCTGGTGTTTGTAGCGGAACGTCAGCAAATCAACCTTGTGGATTGAATGCCGCAATAGCAAGCGGGAAAACACCACCGCCAGAAAACTGACTAAGCCACTGACAATCTGCACCGATCGAGGCAATGGCGTGAAGGCAAACCAGGCATTGAGGACAATCAGACTGGCTTCACTGACTAGAGTCGCTTTCAAGGCATTCTCAATCATGCCGATGCCGGAATACCGGAGCAGCGGGCGATAGATCCCCGCGCCATAAAAGCAGCACAGCTTGAATAGCACTAAGACAACGATCGATTTCGAATAGTAAGCAAGCTGCGCTGAAGGCAGTAGAAAGTCAAAACGCAAATACAGTGCAAGATAAATCGCCCCAAAAAAAATCAGAGCATCAGTCCCCACCAAGCAAAACCGCCGCTGGAAGCTAGGCAGCTCAACAACGTACTTGACGATGGATTTCAATAGTGACCAGTTCAACCCAAACTGGCATATTCGGTCAATATAAGTAGTAATTTGAGTGACAGGAACTGACATATTTTCAATCGTCCAGAGTCTTTATTCGCTCTTCCAGAGAAAATTCTAACGGTTCGGGCGGATTAATCGCATGAATTACATCGAATCTTCAAGAAGCACTCACTAAACCCATGGGTAGTTTAAAGTTATGATTTAGTTTGCCCTGATTTCACGGAACGAATCGCATCGATTACACGATTTACATCTAATTCAGTCAAGTTTGAACCGGAAGGAAGGCAGAGGCCGTTCTCAAACAGATTTTCAGCAACTTGCCCCCCGATGACTTCACAGTTGGCGAATATTGGCTGACTATGTAGTGGTTTCCAGACGGGACGCGACTCGATCTGTTGCTCGGCTAGTGCCAGTCGAACGGTTTCACGATCGCAGCCAAATTTTTCTGGATTAATGGTCAAGCAGGAGAGCCAACGGGTCGATCGGCCATAGTCGGCTTCGGGCATAAATTCAATGCCGGGAAGATCGCCCAATGCCGCTTGATACATTTCAAAGTTGCGGCGTCGCGCATTCACCCGATCGGTCAGTACCCGCAGTTGTCCACGACCAATCCCGGCTAGCACGTTGCTCAGCCGATAGTTGTAACCAATCTCTGAGTGCTGATAGTGAGGGGCCGGATCGCGGGCTTGGGTGGACAGGAATTTCGCCTTGGAAATTAGGGCTGAATCATCCGATACCAACATTCCACCACCGGATGTGGTGATAATCTTGTTCCCATTGAAGGAGTAGATACCCATCAGGCCGAAGGTTCCCGGTGTCCGATCCTTGTAGGTCGCACCCAATGCCTCAGCGGCATCTTCAATCAGCGGAACTTCGTAACGGTTGCAGGCTTGGAGAATGGGATCAATATCCGCACTTTGCCCATAAAGGTGAACCAATACGACGGCCTTGGGAAGTTTGCCTTGCTTCGCCCGTTGATCGAGCGCATCGACCAAGAGCTGCGGATCCATATTCCAAGAGGTGCGATCGCTGTCGATGAAAACTGGCTTGGCTCCCAGATACGCAATGGGATTGGCAGTGGCAACAAATGTTAGGGTAGAGCAGAAAACTTCATCTCCGGCTTCAACACCTGCCAACTGTAATGCAAGATGTAATGCCGCCGTGCCAGAACTAAAAGCGCCTGCATAATCACACCCAACGGATTCACAAAATTCTTGTTCAAAGGCATCAACGTGAGGCCCGACTGGCGCGATCCAATTAGTCAGAAATGCTTCCTGAACAAAGGCTAGCTCATGCTCACCCATATGAGGCGATGACAGAAAGATTTGATGCAACATCAGTTTTTCAATGAATAGAAGGATGAACAATACGGGCCGGACAGCCATAGGCAACTACGTTCGATGGGAGCGATTCCACGACAATTGAACCAGCACCACAAGTAGTCCAAGCACCAATTTTCATTGCTGGTTTCACCTTAGTGCCAACGCCTAATAATGCACCTGGGCCAACTACTACCTGACCACAAAGCGAACATCCAGGAGCAATATGTGCATAATCACCAATGACACAATCATGGTCGATTGTTGCACCCGTATTAATAATTGTATGATGTCCAACTTGGGTATCTGTGTTGAGGACGGCATTCGCCATGACCACAGTACCTGGAGCGATCGTCACACCTAAGGCAATCTGGGCACTGGGATGGACTGCCGTTATAAATTCATAGCCCTGGCCGCTCAGTTTTTCCGCGATCGACTGGCGAATTTGGTTATTGCCGATCGCGATAATCCATCGAATTGATTCAGGTGCGTAGCTCGACAGCACCAATTGGGAGGCGTAGATGGGGACATCATGGATATATCGATCTCCTTGAGCCGGATAATCGTCAACGATCCCAGCGACAGGAACATTTTGCCTGCGCAAGACATCTAAAATAACCTTGGCATGACCGCCACAACCGTACAGATAGATCTCCAAGGAAACTTACTCCTACCGCCCGCATTATTAAAATTATTTTACTGACGAAGAACTTCCTTGGAACTTCTCCATCGTGACGTGGTCAGCATGAGCGATACCATCACGTTTGACAACTTTCACGACGGTCAGGAGTAAGATTCTCAAATCAAGTAAGAGATTCCAGTGTTCAACATACCAAACATCGAGACCAAATTTTTCCTCCCATTGCAAGGAGTTACGGCCATTTACCTGTGCCCACCCTGTAATGCCGGGCCGGACAAGATGACGACGTGATTGCTCTGGAGTGTATCGGCTTAGATATTCTACCAACAACGGACGAGGCCCCACAAAACTCATATCGCCTTTTATCACATTAAGCAGTTGCGGTAGCTCATCGAGGCTGCTCTGACGCAAGAACTTGCCAAGCGCCGTCAATCGTTGGGCATCCGGTAAAAGCTGACCATTCGCATCCACCGCATTGGACATAGTCCGAAATTTGTAGAAATGGAAAATACGGCCATTTTTACCCGGGCGCGGTTGGTGAAAGAAAATCGGACTTCCCATTTCAAGATAAATCAATAAAGCGACAATCGCAATAATTGGCGATACCAGAATTAGAGATAGTACTGCAAATAC
Organism: Cyanobacteria bacterium VAR_4_metabat_243; assembly: GCA_031415035.1. Classification (GTDB taxonomy): domain Bacteria; phylum Cyanobacteriota; class Cyanobacteriia; order Leptolyngbyales; family Leptolyngbyaceae; genus Romeriopsis. The sequence continues at coordinate 15,760 of JANOQX010000111.1, read as the reverse complement.
AAAATCGCCAGCTTTCTTAGTGAAGTGAGCCATAATATTTTCAGGAATCTAATAAAGACAATATTTTCAGGAATTTATGGAGGAATTAATCATACGTAAGTGCACGAAGGCTTTGAATCGAACTGGAGGGCATTCTTTTATGTAGCAAGTCAACATACTCTTGCTCCAATGCTTCCCAGATTTTTTCTTGTCGAAACAAGTCTAGAACACGATTCCGGCCAGCAACCCCATGATCTTCTCGTAGGCTTGAGTCCAGCAAATAACATCTGATGGCATTAGCTAAGGCTTCGCTATCATACGGAGGAACCAGTGATCCCGTAGTGCCATCTTGAACCGCATCAATACAGCCAGGAATCCTTGTAGCCACAACTGGCAGTCGCATAGCAGCCGCTTCTAAAGGAACATTCGGCAAACCCTCGCGATAGGTCGGCAGAACCAACAAATCCATCGCCGCATAAAATGGGGGTGTATCCCATTGCCGACCCGTTAAATGAATCCGATCATCATTCTGCAATATGGCCACAACATCAGCATCAACTGGATCTTGCGGCTCTAGCATCCCGACGACTAGTAGATGGAGATCAGGAAACTCATCCCGAAGCGTTTTCCAGGCTTGAATTAACTCATGTACACCTTTATCCCGGACAATACGACCCACAAATCCAATTACCAAAGATGTTTCAGGAATACCATACTCATCGCGAATTGCTTGCTGGGAAGCTGGCGTTAAGCGATCAGGATTGTAACGCCCGATCGCGTCAACACCATTACCACTGCCACCCAATAGGACTTTGATTTTATGGGGTGAACAAAGTCTTTCGGCGATCGCCACTTCACGAATCGAATGACTCACACAAAGAACTCGATGGGCAAGTAAACAAGCAATTTTCTCACTCAGCCACAACAGTCGCCGCTTGTTACCCTTGGCCGTCATCAAGGGCAAGCCGCGAATATGATAGATCCGAATCGGCGTTCTTGTGAGCCAAGCCGCGATCGTGCCGAGTAAGCCACCTTTTGGCGTATGGGAATGGACGATCGTTGGTCGGATTTTCCGGATACGACGACAGATCCGGAAAATCGCCTTGAGATCCTGAAGTGGAGTGATTTGGCGCAACATCTCGACTGAATGAGCCGTGATTTGCTCACGTTCCGCAAACTCCTCCAGAAAAGCCCCCGGAGAGGAAAGTGCATGTACCTCAAAGCCTTGATCCTTCATATATGCCACCTGGCCTTCAAAAAACTTGAAGCTCATCGGCACAGTCGTTATATGCAGTAGCCTTGGCGGACTGAGAGATTTTTTCGACATAGGAATCAGAAATACCGAATGGGAATTTAAACCTTGTAGTATTGGCGATACCAATCGACAAACCGCTGAATGCCAACTTCAACTTTCGTGTTGGGTCGGAAGCCAACGTCCCGAATCAGATCGTCAACGTCAGCAAAATTCACAGGGACATCGCCGGGTTGCATTGGCAGCATATTCATCTGAGCCTTAACGCCCAAACAGTCTTCCAGCACCTGAATGAAATGCATCAACTCAACGGGGTTATTGTTGCCAATGTTATAGATTTTGTAGGGAGCCTTACTTGTCCCAGGATCAGGATTATCCCCAGACCATTCCAAATTGGGTTCGGGAATTTTGTCCATGACTCGGACAACCCCTTCGACAATGTCATCGACATAGGTGAAATCGCGGCGCATTTTGCCGTGATTAAACACCTCGATCGGTTGGCCCGCCAGGATTGCCTTAGTAAACATGAACAAAGCCATGTCGGGGCGACCCCAAGTGCCATAGACGCTAAAGAAGCGTAAACCAGTTGATGGCAACCTATACAGATGACTATAGGTGTGGGCCATCAGCTCATTCGCCTTTTTGCTGGCGGCATAAAGGCTGATTGGGTGATCGACGTTATCATGGACGGAGAAGGGAACTTTGGTATTCGCACCGTAAACCGAACTGGAAGATGCAAAGACGAGATGCTTGACCTGAGAATGGCGACAGCCTTCCAAGATATTGGTGAAGCCGACGACATTACTGGTCGTATATGCATGGGGGTGAGTCAAGGAATAACGTACACCAGCTTGAGCGGCGAGATTCACCACAACATCAAACTGATTCTGCTGGAACAGCGCTTCCATAGCTGCATTATCAGCCAGATCAATCTGATGGAAGGTGAAGTTTGGGTGATCTTTGAGCTGGCTCAATCGATCGTACTTGAGCGTTACTTCGTAATAGTCATTCAGGTTATCAAGGCCAATGACAGTATCACCCCGCAAGAGCAATCGCTGTGAGAGATGATAACCAATAAATCCAGCCGCGCCCGTCACTAAAATACGACTCATAGCAATTCCTTTAGAGGCTCCAGTAAGTAATCGATGCGGGCAAATCCGATGGATTCAGGACAGATTTGATATCCATCAAGACCCCATTCGGCTTGAGACAAGTCAGGAAGTCAGCTAACGGCTGCTCGATGTACTTTCGATGCGGCACTGCGAGAATCAGCGCATCGAGATCATTCATCGCCTGCCAATCAGCCAACTGAATCCCATATTCATGGTCAGCTTCTTGGGGATTGGCCAAGGGGTCATGAATCAATGGCTGGATATCGAACTCGTTGAGTTCATGGATGATATCCGGCACACGGCTATTTCTGAGGTCGGGGACATTTTCCTTGAAGGTCAGGCCCAAGATCCCGATCTTCGCGCCTTTAATTAAAGTTCCCTTCTGGATCAGCAGTTTCACACAGCGCTGGGAGATATAGGCCCCCATCCCATCATTGATCCGGCGACCGGCCAAAATCACTTGGGGATGATAACCGACTTCTTCGGCTTTAGTCGTCAGATAGTATGGGTCAACGCCAATACAATGTCCACCGACAAGTCCAGGGGAGAAGGGAAGAAAATTCCATTTTGTCCTAGCCGCTGCGAGAACATCACGAGTGGGAATACCTAATCGATCGAAGATCAAGGCCAACTCATTCATCAGCGCAATATTCAAATCCCGCTGAGTATTTTCGATTACTTTTGCCGCTTCGGCAACTTTGATGGATGGCGCACGATGAATACCAGCGTGGACAACGGCACCATAAACGTTAGCAACTTGCTCCAAGGTTTCGGCGTCTTCGCCAGAAACAACTTTGATGATTTTTTCGAGGGTATGTTCTTTATCGCCAGGATTGATCCGTTCTGGCGAGTAGCCAAGTTTGAAATCAACGCCTTGCTGTAGGCCCGAAACCTTCGCGAGGATTGGGCCACAGACTTCTTCCGTCACCCCAGGATAGACGGTGGATTCATAGACCACGATCGCGCCGGGCTTGAGAACTTTACCAACGGTCTGTGAGGCTTTGATGAGTGGCGTCAGATCTGGGGTGCGGTTGGCATCGATCGGGGTTGGGACGGCAATGATGAAGAAGTTAACTTCGCTGAGGTCATTCAGATCAGCGGTGAATTTCAGAGAAGAACTGAGCAACACCTCGGGAGTGACTTCACCCGTATGGTCAACGCCTTTTGTCAGGGCACCGACGCGATTGAGATTGATGTCAAAACCGACGGAATTCGGGAATTTGCTGGCGATCGCGAGCGCCACTGGCAGGCCGACATAGCCGAGACCAATTACTGCGATGTGATTTTCACGCATAATATCTCAAAGACAACTGGAATAAGAATTTCTGTAGCACTTAGATTATACAGACGAACGATTTTGGTTGGCCCACCATGACTGGAACATCAGGACATCCCAAAGATGGTGCTGCCAGTTGCGTTGACCCGATAAATGTTCTGCCCATTTTTGACGAATTGGTTGTGGGTCGAAGAATCCTTGCTGACGCAAAAGGTTTTCGTCTAACAGATCTTCGGCCCAGTCGCGTAGTGGCCCACGCAACCAGCGATCGATTGGCACCCCAAATCCCATCTTCGGTCGTTCAATCAAGTCTTTTGGCACATATTTGTATAGCACCTGGCGCAGGATCCATTTGCCCTGCCCATCGCGGATCTTCATCGACATTGGCAACTGCCAAGCAAATTCGACGACGCGATGATCGAGGAAGGGCACACGACTTTCTAGACTATTTGCCATACTGGCCCGATCGACCTTGACCAAAATATCGTCAGGCAGGTAAGTCATCAGATCAAGGTACATCATCCGCTGAGTGAAGTCAGTGAGATGCGGCCAAGATGCCCGATTGCTAAGAATTGTACTTGCCTCAGTGCTACCTAGCACAACGCTTTCAGGCTGTTTCCAATGGGAGGCTAAGCCAACGTACATCGCATCGGCATCGGGAGAAGCAAGGACTTCCGATAGCTTATGCAGCTTCTCACCGGGCAATGCTGTTTGGAATCGCGGTGGCAACACAGAACTCAAGGAGCGATAGGAGCGATTCCAGGCTTCTGGGGAACGGCTGACGATCGCGTTGGATAGCATTTTCCGCGATCGGCGCGGGAATCGTCCGACCTTATTCCAAATATTCTGTGAGACTAGGTAGCGGTTGTAGCCACCAAATAGCTCATCGCCTGCATCACCGGACAGGCTGACAGTTACGTGTTGCCTTGCCAGTTGTGAAACTAGGAAGGTCGGGATTTGGGAACTATCGGAGAAAGGCTCGTCATAGATATGGGGCAACTTGGGAATGACCGCCAGCGCATCTTCTGGCGTCACATACAATTCGGTATGGTCGGTGCCGAGATGCTTCGCCACATCTTTTGCATAAACCGCTTCGTTGTATTCATGATCGTGGAAGCCGATCGTGAAGGTCTTGACGGGTTGGCTGGTTTGGGCCTGCATCAACGCGACGATCGCGGAGGAGTCAACGCCTCCAGACAAGAATGCACCGAGGGGGACATCGGCCAACATTTGGGAGCGAATGGCATCACTGAGTAGGTTGTCGAGATGCTCGATCGCTTGGGTTTCGGAGTAGTCGAATAGGTTAGCGACACCTGAGGCAGCGACATTCTTGGCTGACCAATAGGGAATGGGTTGGGGGCTAGCGCCGATATCTGAGGGTCGAATTGTCAGGAAGGTCGCGGGTGGGAGCTTGTAGATGCCTTTGTAGATTGAGTGGGGAGAAGGGACACAGTTGTGCCGCATAAATAGGGCCAACACGTCCCGATCGATTTCGCCCTTCCAGGCGGGATGCTGTTGTAGGGCTTTTAGCTCTGAAGCAAATACAAAAGTGTGGCCCAACCAACCGTAGTAGAGCGGCTTCTCGCCTAGCCGATCGCGCCCCAAATAGAGCACTCGGTCTTGGCGATCCCAGAGGGCAAAGGCAAACATCCCACGAAAGCGCTGAATGGCCGATTCGATCCCCCATTGGGTGAACGCGGCTAGCATGACCTCGGTGTCAGAGCCGCCACTAAAACCGTGACCTAACGCCTCTAGCTCTTTTCGTAGGTCGAGAAAGTTGTAAATTTCGCCATTGAACGCCATGATATAGCGCCCCTCTCGGGATGCCATTGGCTGGTGTCCAGCAGGCGAAAGATCGACGATCGCTAACCGTCGATGGCCTAACACTAACCCAGCATTCGGATCAGTCCATACACCGTGGCTATCTGGCCCACGATGGGTCAAAGCCGTCAACATTCGCTGAACAACCTCATCCTCCTCGAAAGAGGTTCGATCGAAATCCCAAAACCCTAATAAACCACACATAGAAAGCACACAAATAATTTATCAACTGTCACGGGCAGAGCGGATAATTTTGCTCTGAGGTAGACTCAAAAACGCACCCGGACAGAGAACCAATAAAAAATCGATTATTACAGATGACAGATAAGCAAAACATTGTTCAGGCACTACACAAACGGGGGAAGATATGGGTAGCACATACCCTCAAGAGCTTTTTGCACTTTGAGACCTCAAGCATAGCAAAAGATATTTGGTATGTCGTGTGTGCTGGATCACATTTATAGAAAAAGCAAAAATGGGACACAAAATTTGATTTCACAACTTTGCACGTTCAAAAAAAACCACCTATTAACACTTTGAACACGCACAAACAATCAGATATACTCTGGCAATTATCGCTTATATCCTACAGCGCACCAGTAAGCTGGCCGATCGCTAAAAACAATGTTATCCAAGCCCGCATTCTGCATCATTTGCGTGATTTCTCGCCGTGAGAATCGCTGTTCTAGTTGTGTCCCAAATCGATCGAGGGCATCTGTCCGCATCACGTAGAAGCTGCGATGTCTGTAGGCCGAAAGGGGGAAGTTATTTGGGTTGAGCTTGAGCTTTTCTGCCAGTAAAGCCAGTCTTGCCAGGGGCAGATAAACGGTCAAGGCAATGACTTGACTAACCGCATAGCGAAGACTGTGGGGCAGTCTGGAGACAAGGAAGCGGCCCCCCTCACTGAGTTGCCAAACCAGCTTGTACCACCAAGGCTTATTATCAAATGCGTAGTAGAGGTAAAGCAGAAAAGGTGCACCGGGCTTCAGTTTGGCGGCGCAGGCTTTGATGCCGGATTGAGTGTCAGGTACATGGTGTAGGACGCCGAGAGAATAGCCGAAATCGGCAGAGGCATCTTCTAAGGGAATCGAATCAACACTCGCACAGTGAAATTGGCAATTTTGATGACTTGACAGGTTTCTCTTGGCAACCGACAATGCCTCGGCACTCGCATCGATACAGTGCAGATTGCCAACTCTTGGGGCGACTAACTTGGCCCAGCGGCCACTGCCACAGCCTAAATCAAATCCAACGGCCCCAGGGGGTAACTCATGCCATGGGAAGACCGCAAAGTACGAATCGAAGATCTCGGTCAATTCAGCTTGGGAGAGGCTCGATTGATCAAATCTCGACCACTCATCACCAAAGCCTTGAACAACTATCTGGTCAGCGTTAGATTTCACAGGAATCTCCCCTCAAATAGATAAAACAATAAAAATTAATTGATAGCGTTACTGAGCCTGTATTTCGGCTTAGACGATTTAGAAGAAAGCGGTGGAGCTAATAATCCACAGATTAGCAGAAATGCAACTCCAGGAACATGATGCCTTGCCGCAGTTCCCCAATTAATAGTCCCGATCGACCAGACAAATTCCTGAACAAACCACATTGCAAGTGCGACATCACAGATCGAGCGCTGGAATTGACTCAAATCAGACCGCCGTCTCCAATAAGTATAAATCAGAAAAAGTCTTAGAACGTTTTCCGCGAACAGGATAACATCAGGAAATGTAGAGATTTTACCTGGGATTGGCATTAGTTGGTAAGCTAAAAAGCATGGGACAATTGACAACGGATTAGATACTTTAAAGATCTTCCCATACTCTGCTCGCGCATCTTGCCCTGCTCTTGCAGTATATGTATCAGCATTCTGCGCAAGAGATTCATCTCCCGATCCATTATAATCAGAACTCAAGGCGAGAATTGGGGAAACAATCGCTAGAACGGCCAAGATCGAAACAATTAGCAAGCCGAGTTTAGCTGGTTTTCGAGCAATATTCTCTAGACTAACCCCATTTGCGATCATGATGCTCATAACTAGAAGCAGGGGCATTACGACTGGAAGCGCGCGATGCAAAAATGAGCCAATAAGCGAGAATACAAGCAGACCAAGAACCCGAGGTAATGACCAGCCCTTGATTCTAATACTCAACCCTAACCACAGCAACGCCAAGGGGCATAATGATTGCCACACCTCCCGTAAAATGTAAGACTGATTTGTCAGCACACTAGGGATCAGACTGTAAATTACTAAGAGGGTAAATATGCCTTTTCGCTTCTTTGCTGGTGAGAGGAGATACCAGATTTTGACAATCACCCACAAACAGGCAGCACTACCCAATAAAGAGAATGTATGGCTCAGGAAAAAGTCTGGCCCACCAAGAACTCCCTGCAAAATTGCATGGACATTAACAAATGCGTGAGTACCACCAAATACTAAATCGATACTCCAATCAAGGGATTGCAAATCTGCTGATCGACTAACAGCATCCTCGAAAAATTTATTGGCGTCAGCATCTGCTCCGATCATTCGGCCATCTAGCCAAACGTTAGCCAGACTTACTAACAGACGGATAATCATCACACCCAAAAAAGCGATTCGAGACGCTCTCGGAAGTGTAAAAGGCATCAGAACAATTAAAAGAAGAATGAATAGAGATCCAAACATAAGTTATATTCAGACCTCATTCAGTATAAAGACAGTTTTTCGTATATGTCCCAAGAACCTTTCTTACGCTAGCCATCACTCCCATCAAGAAATGCTTGTATTTTGCCCCCAGTAGATTATCAACGAGGTATTTCAAGAGATATTTGAGCGGTGCCACAAATCGTGCATGAGCGGGGAACGAATCAGGATGCTTTTTAACGAGTCTGATATAGTCCCAATAGGCATTACAAGCTGCCTTGACAGTGAAAGCCTTTGTCCCAAATCCGCCTAGTTCAATCTGGGTTATTTCAACGGGCATGTAGTAAGCATCAAATTGCCTACAGCTCAACATTGTATATTCAACATCTCCATGAATAGTATATTCAGTATCGATCTCTTGAGACTGATAGAATTTCTTTGGATAGAAAATTGATTGATGATGAGGTAGATATCCTTTTGCATTGCCAATTCTATGTGGGCCAACAGTTACATTCCCGGATGGCACCACCCAACTTTTCAATGCACTTCTAATAACTACATTCCCATAATATATTGCATCTAATTGGCCAGCAGACATTACAGACTCATAAACCTGCTTGAGCAAGTCTTGAGACGAAAAGACATCGCCAGCATTGAGGAAGAACACAAAATTTCCTTTTGCCATTCCACGTCCCTTATTCATGGCATCATAGAGGCCTCGATCAAGTTCACTAACGACCAAATAGGATACATCAGACACTGATTGATCAATCCAATTGTCAATCAAATTCAAGGTATTATCTTTAGAAACACCTTCAACCAATATATGCTCTATATTAAATTCAGCACAATCTTGTGCAACAACACTATCAAGTGTCTTTAAGATTAGATCCTCAGCGTTGATAACTGCCGTCACAATACTAAAAGTAACATTCACAATACAAACCTCTCTGAATAAAGTATGACGGGTCTATTAGTGACTCCGTTTAACAAATATGGCATCTGCTTCTAGAAAAACGCCTGTACGCGGATCAACCAGATTCCCAAGAGTTCCAGCAAAATCAAATCCGAGTTTCATCATTCTTTCATAAACTCCATCAAACAACACTTGATCCTTGTAGAGTGACTGGTAGGAGACTTCTAGAATGACAATTTTAGCCTTAGAAAATACATCCAAACCGCCATCAATCACACGGTCTTCGTATCCTTGAACATCAACCTTGATTAGAAGCGAGTTGCCAATTTTCAGATTCATTGAATCTAATGGAAGAACTTTAACCTTGATTTCTTCACTTCCAGCAGTAAATGGAAAAGCTTCGGAATGCATGTTTTCCATCTCCAAGAGAGATGATGATGGAAGGTAATTACTTTGGTTCATCGAAAGCTCACTAGTCTCTGCTCCGAGTGCCAGATTAAAATACTGGAGATTAGAAACTTTCTTGGTTTTTTCTAGCAGCTTTTTATAACAATCGGGCAACGGTTCAAACGCATAGATGACAGCATTCGCAAATAATTGCCTAAAGGTTATTACTGTCCTACCAAAATTTGCACCAATATCAATTACCGTATCAATTTCTAGTTCATGAATCCACGACTTATCAAGTTGATAGTAGGTGTCAACAACTAACCCATCAAACACCAATGGAATAAGTTTAGGGTGCGCTAGCAAGTACAAAGATTTTGAGAGTTTTGATAAGTCAAGCACTTTAATTAGGCCTCCAAATTTAGATGAGAATAACAAGACATGTAAGATTAAAGTAGCAGGCTATTATACACATCTTTAGTCTTCACGGCACAAGTTTGCCAAGAAAAGAGGTTGGATCGAGCAAATCCTTTTTGTCTCAAATCTTTCGAACGGTGTTCAGAGCTAACCACTTTCTGTATGGCATCACCAATATCATCTATATCGTGAGGGTTAAAATATTCAGCAGCATCGCCTGCAACTTCTGGAATTGAGCTTGCATCACTACACACAACCGGACAACCACAATTCATCGCTTCTAGTAGTGGCAAGCCAAAGCCTTCATATATAGAGGGATAAACAAATACAGAGGCATTCCGATAGAGTGTCATAAGCATCTCATCATTCCCTGAAACCACACTCACTCTATCCTTCAAATTCATCTTATCTATCTGTAGTAATTCGGAAGGAGAAAATGGCTTTCCAAAACATACTAATCCATGTGTATCTCGAATCACATCACTTCTAGCATAAGCCTCCAACAACCTTGAAAAATTCTTGTGAGGTGATTTTCGAGACCCTACATAAAGGATATAGGGATACTGTTGAGAAATCAGTATCCCTGGATTATTTTCAGTTTTCTCAAACTCAAAGCTGCAACCCAAATGTACTGTAGAAATCTTATCAGGGTTGACATTAAGAATTTCAATCAGGTCTTGTCTTGTATTTTCCGATATACATATAATATGATCGGCACGTTTAATTGATGCGGCTTTAGTTTCGAGAAATGAAAGGTTTTTTCTCGTAGGTGGATAAAACTTTTCCTGAATCATGTCGTAAACGGTAACGACCCTTTTAACTCGCTTTTCTCTCAACAGTATAGGTCGGGGCGAATGAAATGTTTCATGAATAATTGAAGGAACCCGGCTCCTTAGAGAAATCTCGGAAACCAAATAATTGAGCGAATCTATTAGTAATGAGAGACCTCTAATAGATTTGTCTTTTAAATGAAATCCTTTGACCAAGCCAGCCGGAGCATTCTGCAAATATTCATTGATATATAATCCTGCAAAAATATCAAGTTCATGTTCACCCATCAGGGCTATACGAGAAGCTATTTCAAAGATATAACGAGAAACACCGCCATATTTTTGATGAGAAAAAATGTAGTAATCATAAAGTATCTGGTGTCGCATATCGCCAAGCCTTAAAGTAGCTTACAGATCAAAATATAAGAAAAATGGGTCTTTCCAAAACTCAACATTTTCTTAGCCCAAGAATTATGTAGCACAGAACAGAGTGCACATTAAGATTTCAGAATTTTGTAGTGATCAGGGAATGTTTTAGAGGAGGATCTCATTGAAATTTTCACATACGAGCCAATTAAAATATAGAAACGTGTTGAAAGCAATTTTAATAGGAACTTATTAGAAATTTTTTTGTCCGTTAGCATATGGAAGTTGCCAAAGGAATAGAATTTCAAGGACATTTTCTTTGCAATGAATTCAAACGTTTTGTGCTGATAAAAAGAAATATGCTGCCCCGTAGGAAAAACATAGTAATACCAGCTCTCAGCCGTTGGGGGACAACCTGAAAATAATTCGGTTGAAAAAATTATTGTGGACGACTTCGATTCTCGAAAAGCTTTTTCGATAAAACTTAGAGGATCATACACATGTTCCAAAACCTCAAATGCTGTGACAGCATCAAATGGAGGTTCAGCAGCAGAAACCTCAAATCCCTTTGCGGCAAGATTTTCGCAATATGGATCAGACCAATAAAAATCAAACCCGATATCTCGCATAAGTCTAACTAATATGCCATATCCACCAGCAACATCCAGAAATTTTCCCTTTTCATTAAAGAAAAATGTTAACAGTCCCGAAAGTCTTTTCGATATGGCGACATTACGGCTTACTAGCCCAGTATCGGCATTAGCAATGGGACTATTATATGCTTCATCCAACCAGTAAGGCTCTTCAGTCTGCAAAAAACCACAATTAGAACAATAGAAGTAATCCACATCATACTTATTCAGTATGACAGCTCCAAAACTCTTTTCAAGAGTCGATGAGCACACCTTGCAAGATTTAGACATGGTTATCACCAATTTCTAAGATTTTTCAATTTGGACATGGCTTTCTCAAAGTAATTCGAAGGATACATATTTCTTGCTGTAGCTGCATCAGCCTTAAAATCTCGAAGCATTATATTAGGGTGGATTAATGGGAAATCAAGGCTACATGTTGGCATCTCAGCATAAGGAGAATTGCCTTTTGTATGATTTGCCTCTGCACCGAAACCAATATTAGAAATCAGGTTAACCTGAGGTAATATAGTAAAACCGCTTTGGCTCCAGCAAGAGAACATCCACTGGTAATCCCAGGTATCTATTTTTCGATCATAAACTTTATTTAATATACGCTCCCAGGAGCTTACCTGATTTGCATCTGGCAATGTACTATGCAGCAATTTTTTATCCCGGATTTCAGGCCAGCTAGTCATTTCATAATCATAGTATTTCCATGCTCTCCTCCATGTTGCCCATCCCCAAATATGAGCATAGTTAGAGAAGTAATAACTACCCTCATGACCTCGATTTACCTGGAAATTATCTCCCGAAATACACATTACTCTACTATCATACCTATATTTTTCGAGAAGTTCCTCACAAAATCGAAAGAAATCCGGGTGTGGCAAACAATCATCCTCCAGAATAATTGCTTCTTGAACTTCACTAAAAACCCAATCTAATCCTGATGAAATTCGCTTGCCACATCCGAGATTGACGTTGGAATAATTAGTCTTAACTTCACAAGGCCAATCTACTTGTTCGATTATTTTGCGAGTTGCAGCACATTTTTGTTCTTCACCTAACTTATCCGACCTAGGCCCATCAGCAACTACTAATAAAATAGGTGGCTGGGCTTGGCGAATACTTTCAAATACACGGGCAGTAACAGATGCCCGATTGAAAATCATGAAAGCAACTGGTGTATTCATAAAAAGCCTATAAAACTTCTACAGTGTATAGCAATCAGCAACAGATTTGTTCACTGCAACTATATTCTGATAGGCAAAAATCTCCCAATAGAGTGCTGAGTATTCGCCCATAGAGACCAAATCATTAGGAAGCATCCTATAGAAAGAATAATTTGACAACAAATCATATATATCTTTAAAGAATACTTTGCTAACAACGTTCATAGAATTGAACTCAAAATGGATAACATCAACTATGCCATTCTGAATACTTTTGGAAGCACCTTTTAACACGGAAAGCTCATTTCCCTCAGTGTCAATCTTTAGAAGAGTTATGCTCTTAATCTTGTTCAGCTCAACAAATTCATCAATCGTTGTAACTTCCACATCCCAGTTCTTAGATGCAGATTTGTGAAGACCTTCAATTACATCTTGATACAATGATGCGTGCTGACTACCTTCACTAGATTGGTAGTCGTAGAGTTTTAGTTTTCCTCTTTTATCGCCACACGCAGAATTGATGGCGACATAATCAAAACGTTTAGCGCTACTATCAAGTATCTGAAATGTTACCGGATGAGGCTCAAACGCATAGATTTTTGCACTTGGAATCAAATTTGCTATAGTGCTAGAATATGCTCCTTCATTGGCTCCAACATCGAGAACGACACCATTTTTCAAGCCCTTGGTTATGCGTCCTAAAAATGACATTTCACCGCTAAGTTTATCATTCTCATAATTAAGCATCCCCATCCCCCTCAGGCTTATCCTAAAAATAAACTTGTTAAACTCAAGAAATGATTTCCTCAAGAATAGTGTTCTGTAGAAGGCCAATGCAACTGTTTTCATGAAAATTAATTAGAGAAAGAATAAGATAGAACGTATTTGCAACCGGAATATTTTCCTAGTCCTTGGGTGTATGGCATGACTGAATAAACCAGCTACTGCATACGATATGACCGTCGCAACAGCAGCACCAATACCCTGATACCGTGGAATCAATATAAGATTTAGGATAACATTAACAATAGCTCCTATAAAAGTTCTTTGGAAAGAGAGGTGATTTAGCTCTTCCGCGATAAACCACGGAGAGGTAGAAACTCCCATGAAAACAAAAACAGAAGCCCAAATATGTATGGCTAATATAGAGCCAGCTCCAATATATTCTGCACCAAATACTACATCTATTAAATAATCAGACACAAAGGTCATTGCGATAGAAATCACAACAGGCAGCAGCATCATCAATTTAATTAAGAACTCAATTTTCTCATAATACAGTTCTTCACTAATCTTTTTAGCTTTGTAGATAGAGGGCGAAAAGGAAGATACAATTACCATAGGTACAAAATACCAAATTTCTGATATGCGAGTTGCTGCGGAGTAAAGACCCACAGCTTTCTCACCAACCATTTTGCCGAGCATAAGTTGATCTATCTTCATATAAATGATAATAGATAGCGCAGCGAAAATCAACGGATAACTCTCTAGTAATAATTTTTTAGCCCATAATGTATTCCAACGCCACAATTTAATTACCCCTCCTTTCCAACCATAACAAATCAGAAGTCCTAGAGCACTTAATATAGCCTCCAATAAAACAGCTAAGGAAAACTCGACCACCGATGCTCCATTTTTTATTAACGCAATTCTAACTGCGCTCACCAACAAAAACGGAATACTTCTCGCTATAACTGTGTATTTCGATTGAATCTTTGACTGAAAGAAAAAGTCAATACTGTCAAAAGCTTGAAACAATCCAGCAGTTGCGAGAATTGAAATCAGTAAGACAATATTTAAATTTTCATAACTAAATAGAAAAGCAGTTCCTATCGCCGAAATCAAAGCAATAATGCCGCCGAACAATTTGAGCCAAAACACTGTGCCCAAAAGCTGGTTTTTGTTTGCACTATCATCTAATAAGTAACGGACAACTACATTATCTAAGCCCAGAGCTGCGACTGACAGAAAAATCGCCGAAAATGCAGCAGCGTAATTCAATAACCCAAATTTTTCACTGCCCAAGTAACGAGCTATCCATGCACTAACAAACACACCTAAACTCATTCGCCCAACTCGATCAAACAGTAACCAGCCAGTATTTTTTGCGGCCGGACTGAAATTACCTATCAATTTCACAACTAATTCTATTAATTTCAATATTGTATACACTAGCTAAGAAACAGGACAAAACAAACTTACTGTTTTATATAACTATTCGAAGTTGCATCATAACCTAATTGCATCGCCAGATTTAGCCTCATTCCACAGAATGACATTTCTTTAACCCATTGTGTTATCTCAAATATCCTAGCACTCGTTTGCATAACCTCTCCCACCGACTGGTTCCCTGCTTGGCTAATCACGCCGTGCACTTAATGCCACAATTCCTGCGGTATTATAGCCATAGTTCTGCTCAATCCAGCCGCGATAATCAACCGATCGTACCTGGGCAATCCACTCCGGATTATCCAAATACCACTGGATTGTCTTCAGCAAACCACTCTCAAAGTTTTCTTGCGGTTGCCAACCCAGTTCGCGCTGAATCTTCGTCGCATCGATCGCATACCGTCGATCGTGCCCTGGACGATCTTTTACGTAAGTAATCAGCGATGCATAATCAAAATCCGCTTTCGGGGCCAGTCGATTCAGCGTTTCGCAAATGGTTTGCACCACAGTGAGATTCGGCACTTCATTATTGCCGCCCACATTGTACGACTCACCCAATCGGCCCTGCGTCAGCACCAACTGAATCGCATCACAGTGGTCTTCCACATAGAGCCAATCGCGGATATTCTGCCCATCCCCATAAATCGGCAACGGCAACCCATCCAACGCATTCAAAATCATCAGCGGCATCAGCTTCTCCGGAAACTGAAACGGCCCATAATTATTCGAGCAATTCGTCGTCACCACCGGGAAGCCATAGGTGTGGAAATAAGCCCGCACCAAATGATCCGAACTCGCCTTCGACGCCGAATAAGGACTATTCGGGGCATAGGGCGTCGCCTCATGAAACGCCGGGTCAGTT
>JANOQX010000110.1:0-14815 GCA_031415035.1 Cyanobacteria bacterium VAR_4_metabat_243 | reverse complement strand
AGCCCTGCCGTTGACGCGCGGGGCGGTCTAGGCCGTAGTCCGATCAATCCGCTGCTTTCTTTGCCGTCGTTTTCTTGGCTGCCGTTTTCTTGGCTGCCGTTTTCTTCACTGTGCTGGATTTCGCTGTCGTGGTTTTGGCGGTGGTGCTTTTTGTGGTTGATTTGGCGGTGGTTGCTTTCGCCGCCGCAGTTTTAGTCGTCGTTTTCTTCGCCGTGGTTTTCTTGGCCGTCGTCGCCTTCTTCTTTGCCTTCACCGCGCCGCCCTTCGCCGCCAATGCCGCCACCGCCATTTCCATCGTCAATGTCTCGATCGTTTCCCCTTCCGGCAACGAAGCATTCACCTTGCCATGCTTGATGTAATTCCCGTAGGGACCATCATAGATATTCACAGGTTCTTCATCGATCGGGTGGGGACCCATTTCCCGTAGCGGTGTGGTGGATTTTTTGCCGCGTGTGGCTTTGGGTTGGGCCAGGAGTTCCAATGCCCGCTCCAAGGTGATTGTCACAGGATCATCGTCGCCTTTGAGCGATCGGTAATCTTTGCCATTCTTACCTTGGTCATGGACAACGTATGGCCCAAATCGGCCTAGGCTCGATTGCACTTTGCAGTCGCTCTCGGGGTGCATTCCCAAGGTGCGTGGCAGGGTGAGTAGACCCAATGCCTGTTCCAGGGTGATATTTTCGGGGGTGATGCCTTTGGGGAAGGACGATCGTTTGGGCTTGGTTTTGCTGCCTTCTTCGACTTCGCCCAGTTGGACATACGGCCCGTAGGTGCCGATTAGGACATAGATCGCTTCGCCTGTATCAGGGTGCATCCCTAGTTTTTCGGGGCCATCGAGCTTCTGCTTGATCAGGACTTGTACCTGGGCTGGATCGAGATCGGCGGGGGTGAGGCCATTGGGAATATTGGCTTTAACAATTTCGCCGTCCTGATCCAATTCCAAGTAAGCGCCATATTTGCCAATTCGGACTTTGGCGCAGAGATCGACTAGGGTGATCGTCTTCGCTTCGGTTGGATCGATTTCGCTTTCCTGCTCTAGGACTTGGGTTTCCAAACCATCCGCGCCGAGATAAAACGCCTTCAGGTAGGGCAGCCATTCCGCTTCGCCCGTGGAAATGTCATCCAAGGTGCGCTCCATCCGGGCCGTAAAGCTGGTATCCACCAAATCCGGGAAATGCTCTTCCAACAATGCCGTGACCGCAAAGGCGGTGAAGGTCGGCACGAGGGAATTGCCCGACGGTTGGACATAACCCCGATCGATGATGGTGCCGATAATACTGGCGTAGGTACTCGGACGACCAATCCCTTCGCTTTCGAGGGTTTTGACCAGGGAGGCTTCGGTGTAGCGGGCGGGGGGCTGGGTTTCGTGGCCGATCGCGGCCAAATTCTGACAATTCGGATGGTCGCCCTGCTTGAAGTTGGGCAGGATGATTTCTTGATCTTCGATCGCGGCATTGGGATCATCCGAACCTTCCACGTAGGCGCGGAAGAATCCGGGGAAGTCGATGCGTTTGCCGGACGATCGGAAAACCGCATCTTCCACCGTGATTTGCATCGTGATTTGGGTTTGGCGGGCGTCGGCCATTTGGGTGGCCATCGTCCGTTTCCAGATCAAGTCGTAGAGCTGAAAGTCGCGCCCACTCAGACCCGTTTCCTGGGGGGTGCGGAAGCTGCTGCCCGAGGGGCGAATCGCTTCGTGGGCCTCCTGTGCGCCCTTGGACTTGGTGGTGTATTGGCGGGGGCTAGGACTGAGGTATTCCTTGCCGTACATCGACTCCACGCCATCGCGGGCGGCGGTGATCGCCTGCTGGGACAGATTCACCGAATCCGTCCGCATGTAGGTGATGTAGCCATTTTCATACAAACTCTGGGCCGTCCGCATCGTGTCCCGCGCCGAGAGGCCGAGTTTGCGGTTCGATTCCTGCTGCAAGGTGGAGGTGATGAAGGGCGGCGAGGGCTTGCGGACGACGGGTTTCTCTTCGAGCTTCGTGACTGTCCAAGGTTTGTCGAACAAGCGGGTTTTGAGTGTTTCGGCTTCCTGCTCATTCAGTAGCACGACGGTTTTACCCGCTGTGACTGCGCCAGTGTTCTCATCAAAATCGGCTCCGGTGGCGACTTTGACACCCGCAAGGCTGATCAGCTTTGCATCAAATTCCTGCTTCTTGTTGTCAGTGGGGGCCAAGATGGCCTTGAGATCCCAGTAGGAACCCTGCTTGAAGGCGCGGCGTTCGCGTTCCCGCTGCACGGCGACGCGGACGGCGACGGACTGGACGCGGCCCGCCGAGAGGCCGTACTTAATCTTTTTCCAGAGCAGGGGCGAGAGGGTGTAGCCCACTAGCCGATCGAGAATCCGGCGGGTTTCTTGGGCGCGGACGAGTTTCTCGTCCACATCGCGGCAGTCCTTGATCGCCGCATGGATCGCTTCTTCGGTGATCTCATGGAACACCATCCGCTTGACGGGCACCTTCGGCTTGAGGATTTGCAGCAGGTGCCAGGAGATGCTTTCACCTTCGCGGTCTTCGTCCGTTGCCAGTAAGAGTTCGTCGGCGTCCTTGAGGGCGTCTTTGAGCAGTTTGACGATTTTCTTCTTGTCGTTGGGGATCAAATAGATCGGATCAAAATCGGCATGGACATCGACGCCCAATTCCCGCACCCGCTTGTCCGTAATATCTTTGGGGACATCGCTGGTGGATTGGGGCAAGTCACGCACATGCCCCATCGAAGCTTCCACCCGGTAGCCTGCGGGCAAATAATTGCGGATGGTCTTGGCTTTGGTCGGGGATTCAACGATAACCAGTGTGGCCATAACTGCTGCGTTCTCTTACTGTTCCAACAGGCGTAATGAATGTGCGGACTCGAACGAACCATCACTCGACGGTACCCTTAAGTCGCACAAGTCATCTCTAACTTATATCGATATGTCCAAAAATCGGGCCGAACCTGGGAAGATTTTATTCTTGGATCCACCAGGGCGATCGGGCCGAACTGCACAACCATCATCATGCCCCAGCCCTTCGCTCCGCACCACAATTGTCTGCAAAGATTGGTAATCGTTCCGGTGGGGCATCACGATCGCCCAGACAAAACCACCAGACCGCCGGAAGCACGGTAAAATTCCTAATATTAGTTTTTGCCAACGACACCCCATTGCCTGCGTATGGATTTTGCCACACTCGCTGCCCAACTGAATGCCGGAACGATTTTGCCAGAGGGCATTGTGATCGCGACGATCATGACGGTGATCATCACCGATTTGATTTTGGGCCGATCGCGATCGACCCGAATCACGCCCTACATGGCGATCGCGGGTCTTCTGGCCGCTGTCGTTGCCCTCGCTCTGCAATGGAACGATCCCAATCCGATCGGCTTCCTCGGGGCGTTTAATGCCGATCCATTGAGTATTGTGTTCCGGGCGATCGTGGCGCTGTCGGCAGCGGGCACGGTGCTGATGTCGATGCGCTATGTTGATCAGTCGGGCACGCCGCTCTCGGAGTTTGTGACGATTTTGCTCTCGGCAACGCTGGGGGGGATGCTCCTGAGTGGGGCGGATGAACTGGTGATGGTGTTCGTGGCGTTGGAGACGTTGAGTATCTCGTCGTACCTGCTGACGGGCTACACCAAACGCGATCCTCGATCGAATGAGGCGGCGTTGAAATATTTGTTGATTGGCGCTTCGAGTTCGGCGATTTTCCTCTATGGTTCGTCTTTGCTGTATGGACTTTCCGGTGGTGAAACCCAATTGGCGGCGATCGCGACTCAGATTTCGGCGGCGGGATTGGATAACTCGATCGGCCTGGTGATTGCGCTGGTGTTCGCGATCGCGGGGGTGGCGTTCAAGATGGGGGCGGTGCCGTTCCACCAATGGACGCCGGATGTCTATGAAGGTTCGCCGACGCCTGTGGTGGCGTTTTTGTCCGTGGGTTCGAAGGCGGCGGGGTTTGCTCTGGCGATTCGGTTGCTAACGACGGCGTTCCCGATGGTGATTGGCGAGTGGCACTTTGTCCTGACGGCGTTGGCCGTGCTGAGTATGATTTTGGGGAACGTGGTGGCCTTGGCCCAGACCAGTATGAAACGGCTGTTGGCCTACTCGTCGATCGGGCAGGCGGGGTTCATCATGATTGGGTTAGTAGTGGGCAGTGATGCGGGCT
This sequence comes from Cyanobacteria bacterium VAR_4_metabat_243, assembly GCA_031415035.1. Lineage (GTDB taxonomy): Bacteria > Cyanobacteriota > Cyanobacteriia > Leptolyngbyales > Leptolyngbyaceae > Romeriopsis. The sequence goes on along the minus strand of JANOQX010000110.1, from coordinate 10,667 downwards.
ACTCCAGCATGATTTTTTACTTGATTGCCTATCTGATGATGAACTTGGGTGCGTTTACCTGCGTGATTTTGTTCGCGTTGCGGACGGGGACGGATCAAATCAGCGAGTACTCCGGTCTGTATCAGAAAGATCCCTTGCTGACCTTGGCGCTGTCGCTGTGTCTGCTGTCTCTGGGTGGGATTCCACCGTTGGTGGGGTTCTTTGGCAAGTTGTATTTGTTCTGGGCGGGTTGGCAGGCGGGGGCCTATGGCTTGGTGCTGTTGGGCTTGGTCACCAGTGTGATTTCGATCTATTACTACATTCGGGTGGTGAAGATGATGGTGGTGAAGGAGCCGCAGGAGATGTCCGAGGCGGTACTGAACTACCCCGAGGGCGATTGGACGAACTTTGGGATGCAGCCGTTGCGCGTGGGGCTGGTGATGACGTTGGTGGCGACTTCGGTGTTTGGGATTTTGTCGAATCCGCTGTTTGGGTTGGCGAATGCGGCGGTGCGGAATAGTCCGACGCTTCAGGCGATCGGGGTGAATTCTGATGCGAAGTCGCGCAGTTTGAAGGCGGCGGTGCCAGCGCCGGAGTTGGTGAGTTTGGTGGCACCGAAAGGTTAATTCCCAATGGTGATTTGAAGCCGTCGATCGTGGGTGCGATCGGCGGCTTTTTGGTGGCGCTTGACAGGCTGAATGATTTTGGTTAGCCTCTGATCATACGGAGACTTATCTTTGAAACTCATTCTCGTTGCACCCGATCGCGATCTCGCTGATGCCTTTCAGCATCATTTCGCCGCTTTTCCCGACGTTGAAGTCGTCCACAATTATTTTGAATGGCTGCCGCAATTTGATTGTCTGGTCAGTCCGGCCAATTCCTTTGGCATGATGGATGGGGGCATTGATGCGGCGATTACCCGATTTTTTGGTTTGGATTTAGAACGGCGAGTGCAGCGCACAATCCTGGCGGACTATTTGGGTGAACAGCCGATCGGCACGTCATTTGTGATCGAAACCGGACATCCGCAGCATCCCTTTCTCGCCCACACCCCAACGATGCGGGTGCCAATGACGATTAAGGGCACGGATGTGCCCTATACGGCAATGTGGGCAATGCTCTTGGCGGTGCGAAAGCATAATCACGATCGGCCCGATCGCGCCATTCAGACGATCGCCTGTCCAGGGATGGGGACGGGAATTGGCCAAGTCCCCTATGGGGAAGCGGCGCGGCTGATGGCGTTGGCTTACGATCATTTTCGCTATCCGCCCAAGGTGATTAATACGTTTGTGGCGGCAGAGCGGCAGTTGGCGATTTGGGAGGGCTAGTGGGTGGGTCGCCCGGACTTCCAGGATTCTGTTGGCGAATTTGGAGTTTGTCCGACTCCGGCACCGATCGCCCGCGCTTGCTCTGGGCTATCCCTTTTGTTTCTGACCCTCGGCACCAAAGGCAATATCCATAATAATTCCTGGAAGAAAATAAATCATCCATCCATACTTGTTTTTCTGACAGGTCAGTATCAGAAACTAGCCCCCTAATTGCTGAGATTGGCAATTCTGATGAGCGAGAATTGGCTAAACTAAATAAATCTTACCAAGTAAAAATAAAAGAACCGGACTATTTTGCCAATCTTGGTGGAGAACTAACGCCCAATTGACAACAAAGGTTAGCGGCCAGCGGTGAGGAGTTCTTCAAACGATTGCGGGTAGTATCCGGCTTCGACCCGCTTTGTGAAAACCTCGTAGCAATCATCCTTCGAGCCTTCCTTGCGTGGGAACCCCAGCCACAGGATGACAATTCGCTTCGACTCTGGAAAGACCTTAAAAAATAGTCTGTACCTTGACGGCAGGCCCATCTTCTTCGCGCGAGACATCTTCTTCAGCTTGCCTTTCAAAGCGAAGTGCGAAGCCAGTGGGTCGATGGGGATTTTCTCGTGGATTACCCGATCCAAATGCCCAAGCAGTTTGGTGCTGGGGTGCCTCGCAAACTTTTCGGCGGCGAGCTTGCCACTAAGTTTTTCGACCTGCGATTCAAGGTCGCTGAATTGCTTTTCAAATTCGGGGTGGTAGTAGACCTCCCACCCATTCGCTTCAATCTTCTCCACCTCAGTCAAGCTCTACCCCTTCCAACAAAGCCGCAATGCGGTCGCGTCGCTCTTTCGTCGCTGGAATCATCTTGTCGAAATTCTTCTCAGCATCATCGGCCAGCAACAGCGCAAAATCTTCAGCCCGTACCTTGCGCTTTGTTTTTTTGGCTGGAGCCGCATCTTCAGGCACTTGGAAGCCCAAGGCGCGACGGTGGGGCGATGAATCAACAGCGCGATCGACCTGAGAGGGGAAAGAGGCCACAGTCAGGGCGCGTTGCTCACGCAAGAAATTAGTGGTTTTAGCCATAGTCTTCAGCCCCGCTACCTGAACGGCAATTTAACCATAACATTCCCAGATCAGGACGTGGAACCCCCTATGGCAATTCTTCAAACTTGAAAGTCCCACCACTAAAACGCCAGCCGCAAAACACTAATTGGACAGACTCGCACAAAGCGTCCACAGCATCTATAGGGGGATTTTCACCCATTTAAAAGCTGTGGACGCGCTGTAGAAACACCCTATCTCTAGGGGTGTCTCCGCATATTCAGTTATGGGGCTTTCGGGGCTTGTTTGGGGCTGGCCCAAATCAGAAACCTTGAAACCCATCGGGATGACAGGATTCGAACCTGCGACATCCTGCTCCCAAAGCGAGGTCAGCAAACCCCGCAAAATGGCCTGAAACGCAGTAGATAAAGGCTTCAGGGTTTCAGAGATTGAAGCGAAAACGTCCCCAACCGTCACTAACCATCATAGAATATCTGAGGATTTAAGGCTGATTTAAGGCTGAGATGATGGCAGTAGATTCCGAATTGCTGAAGGTGCGGGTAAGCGAGGCCAATGGGAGGCTGAAGGCGGCGGGGGTTCCCGTCAGGTTGAAACTGAAGGGGGGCAATATTGCGATCGTGGCGACGCTGCCCAAAAAACCGGAGCATGGCACAGGCCGGAAGCAATACGACATCAGCCTAGGCATTCCAGCCACTAAGACAGGCGTGGCCCGTGCGGAAAGGGAAGCGCATAAGCTGGGATTGCATGGCCAACGGGTCGTTCACCTGGGCCATGTACATCGAGGAAGCTGACCCGCTGGCGGATAAGTCGATCGGGCAATGGGTCGAAGATTTTCAAGCCCACTACATGAAGTCCAGCAAAATCAGGCCCGATGTTTGGGTGAACACTTGGGCCTCAACATTCAAGAAATTGCCGCAGGATGAGTTATTGAAGGAAGCGCTATTGCTGGCCGTCGTCCTATCCGCCGGAGAAGACAGCCGTAACCGTGAGCTAACCTGTCAGCGCTTGCAGCGGCTGGCTGATTTTGCTGAGTTGCCGATCGACCTGAAGCCGTATCTTGGGGATTATGAGTCACCGCCGCGCGATATTCCCGCCGATGAGTTGATTGTTGAGTGGCGCGATCTCATCCCTAACCCAGGATGGCAATGGGTCTACGGGGTCATGGCCGCGTTCGGAGTGAGGCCGCATGAATGTTTCGATTGTCAGTTCATCGACCCGCTGACGCTGAAAGTCGGTCGCGATACCAAGACCGGGGCCAGAACCACCCGCGCGATTCGGCCTGAGTGGTCAGAGGACTGGGATTTGATTAATGGTTCTAAGCCAGACACAGGAGCCACGCAAGGCCGCGCACGGGGCCAATTGGTAAGCAGTTCGTTCCGGCGGTATGACCTGCCGTTTGGCCCATACGATCTACGTCACGCATGGGCAATTCGGGCATCAGTCACAGGAGGGCTATCGGTCACAAGCGCCGCCAAGATGATGGGCCACAAAGTTGCGACCCACACCGAGGTTTATCACCAATGGCTGACGGATGCCACGGTAGAGAGGGAATACAGCGAAAAAATCCGCCGCAAATCTACCCCGCCAACTGCTTAAAGTGCCGTTGCAAAGCCTTCCTGCACGACGGGACGTGGTATTCCCATGTAGGGCGATCGCCCTGGCTGACGTTGCGAATATCGCGGCCCTCGTTGAAGACATCCGCCAGACGCAATCGCTGTAGGTGCCGATGGTCTTTCACTCCCTCATTCTTCAGAGCCGCCGCCGCCGCCCTGGGAGTGGCCCATCCTTCGACAAAGTTGGGAGAGCCGGAGACTTCGGCCCGCAACTGCGATATTTCCGAGGTGAGTTTGGCGACTTGTAAAACCAACTCAGCGACCACCGTATCTAAGCCGATCATGCCGCACCCCCGACGTTAGGAGCCAAGTGTTTGACGTTTGAGATTGTCAAATCCCAGCCAGTCGCCAGATCAACCAGCCAGCGTCCCACAGAGTCGATCGCGGTCACAGTGGCGGAAATCCAGCGGTCGTAGTCCCATGCCAGCACCGATTCGCCGATCGTGGGTGTCCAAGTTGCGGTGGGTTGGGGTTCTGCGGTTTTGGTGGGTTCTGGCATTGGCTGGACAGCTTGAGCCGCAATGGCTCGACTTTGAGCGGCCCGCAGCAAATCCAGTCGGATACTCCAGAGTGTTGCCGCCTCCTTCCGCACTTGATCCAAGTCCTGTTTGTCGAGGCCGTCCCCGCTGCTCCCGCCGTTGAATCGCGGCACGATCTGATACTGTCGGTGCGTTTGGGCGGTGCCCTTCCGCGACACCGTGAGAAACCGTAGCCCCAGGCATTTCAGGAGTTTCCCGACAACGTCGATCGCGCTGTGGGTTGTCCTGCCCTTAGTGTCAACCGATTCCGGCTGGACGTCAATCCCGGCCACATAGCGGAGATCGGCTCGGTACTTGACTGCAAACTGTTGGACGGCCACCAATGCCGCATCGCCGTTTTGGTAAATAACGTCAGGGTCAATCAGATCCAGGATGCCGGATTTGTTCAGGAGGACGGCCCGTAGGTGCCGCGTGGGGAGCTTGTGGTTGAACCCTTGAGCGACAAGCGCTGTAGCCGACTTCGACAACGCCGCCGCCACACGATCGGGATCAAGGGCATCGATGTTTTTCCGAACTCCGGAAATCATCACCCCACGATCCCTGTACCCGGTTTGATAGCAGATCTCGGGGTCGTCAAAGTCAATCCCAGGGAATTCCGCAATCAGGAGTGTTTTATCGGCCCGAAACTGGTCTGCCAGACTGCAATTCTGGGCTTTGACTGACCTCGCCTTATCGACTGAATCGAAGGGCACCGCCGTCGCCTGTGTAACCGCATCGTCGCGCCAGATTTTCTCCTGGGCCTCAACTAGGGCGGTTTTCGCGGCCTTCACCAGGGCTTTGGACTCTGGATCTGGTTCGGGTTCGAGCCGCGCGACCCTAAACCCGTCCTGTTCGAGGGCACTGCACAAGTATTCGTAGGCGATGGATTTTTGGGCACCCCGCAACCCGTCGTTAGCACAGGCGAAACCCACAACCGCCGCCGCTGTAGCGATTTCATCGGGCGAACCGGATTCGACGGACTCGATCGCGTAGACCTGCAAAGCCAGCTCCCGATCGGTCTGGAGCCGCGCCGCAATTTTTTTGGTGCCGCCCAACGCTTGCCGTCCGCTGGTCTGGATAAACGCCGGAATCCCAATCTCACGCGGAACAACAGGACGGTAGCGGGCTAACAATTGCAATCCGCTATCGGGGTCAAGTCCTGGGAAATAACCGTAAACGCGATCGAACCCCGGCCACTCAATCGACAAGCCCGTTTTGCACGATGGAGACAGAATCAGGACATCGACGGATCCACCATTCTCCTCCAGCCATTGATCGGGGTCGGCGAAAAAGACGTCAAATTCTCCGCCGCGATTGGTCTCGCTATCAATCCGAGCGACCCGGTATCCACCAGCCACAAGCGCTTCTGCAACGAGTCGGGTGTTTCGTTGTGAGGTACTGACCCATAGCAGTTTCTCGCCTCGCTCCAGCGATTTCAGCGCTCCAGCGTAAAGCTCCTGGCATCCGATCACTTTGCGGACTTGGACTGTTCCCCGATTGTCGTTGCGGTGGTGATCGATTCGGATAACGTTCGTGCAACCGGAAATCGCCTTAACGAACTCCAGCGTGTGAGGGAAAATCTTGGCTTCAGCCAGAATAATTGCGCCCGTGACCGCCGTCATTTTGGCGATTCGGCTCAGCTTTTGAACAATCTCGTTTTGCCGATCGCCCAGCGTATCGCCGCCCGTGAGGTGTTCGATACCTTGGTTTGCCTCGTCAAGGATCAACAGTAGTGGTCGATTGAAAAACCAACCAGGAATGCGGTGGAGCGAATCGAAACACAAAACCGCGCCACGGCTAACCGACATATCACTCTCAAATGCGCTGATACTGGCCGGGTCTTTCCCATAGTCGTGAATGTGCGGAAGCCCCTTCCTAGACGCTGTTTGCTGGCCCAGCGAATTGAGGCTATACAGCGCTAGGACGTTCCCGCCAGTAGCTCTCCATTGGTCAACCTGGCTGCGGATTTGTTGAGTCTTGCCAGAGCCAGTCGGGGCTTGAATCACCGTAATTGTGCCCACTGCGACTGGTGCAATATCAGGGACATATCGGCCTTCAGTTTCCCGTGTGGGAGTGATTCCAAGCGTTTTGCCCCGCTCGATCGCGGCTAACAATAGCGGGATGCGATGGTTTTTCTTCCACTCGCCAAACTCTACAGCGCCTTCCACCACTGCGTCCAACCACTTTTGGCCATTGCTCCCAGCGTTGTAGATAGCATCATCGACCCCCTTACCCTCGGACTGTTCCCAGCACAGCACCGCAACGCTACAACCCCGCCGCTGTAGTTCTTTGCCAAGGGCGCGGATTTGTTCGGTGACGGCCTGAACGGTCTTGGGCGCGGGGTCTTGGTCGAAACAGATATAAAATTGCTGTCCTGTGGTCGCAAACTCAACAAGGCCAGGGTGAAGCTGGGTTTTCTCCCCCTTGGAGTGCCAGTTGTAGATCCCCCGAAGTGAGATCGCGGGGATTCCGTGGCAGATTAGTGAACAGGCTTTCTTGAAGCCCTCGGCGATCGCGATTGGGATTCCGCAACGCTTGATAGTGCGCCAAAATGCCTCGCCTTCAAGGGGTTCAACCTGATAGCGGTCAAAGATTTCTTGTGCGGTTTGCTGGTCAACCCAGGGCAGAATCGGCAAAGCAGGTTCCCCGGCTGGGCCAGTATATTTCGGCCCCTTCTTGACGGGCTTGCCTTCCCCGAAGCCCTTGGCCTCGCTTTGCTGGATCCGGGGCTTGGCGGATGGCGCAGTGTTTTCGCCGCCGTCGATCGTCGTACCAAAAACAGCCCAAAGCCCTTTGGAAAGGCGTTCGTGGTTTTTTAAGACTTTTTGAACTGCGGATCCGGCAAAGCTCGATTGCTTTTGGGCCGACTCCAGTTGCTTTCGAGCTAAGAGCAAAACAGCGTCGATCCCGTCGTAGTAGCGGGCGTTCAGCTCAGTCAGCCGATCGGGGATTGCTGATTCTCGAAATTCTCGCCAAACGTAATCGGGTAGAGGCTTGCTGGCGGGGTCGCGATCTTCGAGGCAAAAATCCGTTGCTAGATCTGAGGGACGACGGCCTTCTTTGGCGGCATCGTGGAGCGCCTGTTTGGCCTGAATCGAGCGTTCGAGCAATTCCGGGTGGGTGGCGCGAATCCGATCGGCTAGTGCCGTGGGGGCGATGCTATTGCGGTCTGAGGTCAAAGGAGGCATAATGATGGTACGAATTTTTTTCCGGCTATATGCCGCCACGCCTTTCGATTTGCAAGATCGGGGGGCGTTTTTAATTGGACGTTTCCAATCGTGGGGCCATACCGGGTGAATTTGCGGGAATCCTAGCCGTCATCGGGGGAATCACCTACTGCAAGGCCATCGAAATTAGTCTATCGAAGCATAGAGTCTAATCTATACATCTTGTCCCGTGGGCGTTTCAAGGCGATTTTTCAGGCGTTCGGGTGGGCTGTGGCATCGAGCAGGCACCGAAAGGATCCGGCTTTTTGGCGGTTGGCTACTCTGAGGTGGGGAATATTGGCTCAAGCTGGCTGAAGTGCCGCTGCCGGAAATCGAAGAACTGACCACCGTGTTCGATCCGTGCTTCCATCAAAAGTTTTTCATGGTCTGGCTCCCCAGAAATCGCCTGAATCCAATCCCAGATTTCGCGAAAATCTTCAAGCAAGGATTTCGCGATCGTCATGTGCTCCGTCAATGAGAGCTTGCACAATCCGGCGATTTCTTGGTAACGCGCATAGTCGTCATAGGTAGGCCCGCCAGCTTTCCAATGGGCAATCGGATCGGCCCCAAGCCCATGCAGTTCTCCAACAATCCCAGCCACTAACGCGACAGCTTCAAGATCTGCACCGTAACAGCGGTTGGTTACGCGCTGTTGGCCGCGTGTTCTGACCCATGAGGTCGGCACGCTGTAGTCAATCCAAATGCGCTCGACATTCTCGTATAGGGCCATATGGGCTAGAGTGTGCGCCGATTCGTGCGCGATTGTCTTGACACGCTCCAGGCGCAGAAATTCATCAGTCAAAGGTTCATTACCCTTCATCAGTTCCCTCCGGCTTCACCCTGGGACGGCCCGCGCCCAATCGCTTGCCGCCGCGTTGGTCTTGAGGCGGTTCAGTATTTAGAGAGATTTTCCCCTGAGCTTGGCAATGCCGGAACAGCAGTTGCTCTAAGTAAGAATTTTGGTTCTTCCCAGATTCCTGCGCCAATTCCGAGAGCGCATTCAGCAGATTCTCTTCAAGTCGGAACGTTTTAGTTTTTCGCATATCCAGCGCGCCGCAACTCATTCGATACCTCCATTAAAGTCTGATTACAAGCACTATCTAAACACGCTATTCATAGTATTGCAATTGATATAAGCCCCCCTGATGAGATTTTATGGGCTTGCAAATGCTGCAATTGCTACGCTTAAGTGATTACGTTTGATTTTCTTAAGCCAAGATGTATAAGTTTTGCAAAATTCAATAGTATTGCACACTTCAATCAAATGCAATACTATGAATACATGAGCAAGGGAGAGACAACCCAGTAAGCCTCACAGCGAAGGCGCGATCGGGGACTGGCCGAACAACCAGCGGAAGGGGCAGGACAAGCCACTGAAACACAAACACTTTAATGCAGGCCACCCCATAGACGGGTGCGACGGTCACAACCCCGTGGAATGCAGAGTGGAGCCAAACAACAGCGAAGCCGCCCGGTGTGAACTACTGGACGGCTTCTATTTTCCAAACAAAGTGGAGCCACAGACATTATATGACCTACAAACATTTCGAGATCAGACACAATCCCAAACAAGCCCAAACAAGCCTCATGGCAGGCGACAACGGCGACCAGTTACCTTTCGGCTCCAACCCTGGACGAAATCAAGAACGCGATCGACAGCTTTCGGCATCGTGAGCGGCGACGTTCCCCAATTGCGTAATATCGGGGGGCGAGATCGGTCGGGGAAGCGTTTCGGCGTGTCCATTACGCGGGCTGCCGATAGCCGCTTATTTTTGACCTCACCAGTGGTACCACTCGATACCACTGGTACCACACAGGAAGCTGGAATGATTACACAGATTGAGCTTTGGGGTAAGGCATCCAAAGCGTATGGCGGCTTCGTTCCGCAAACAACCTTCAGGCGTTGGGTAACTGATGTCTGCCTACTTTCGCTCAAGTCCGACTACTCCGAAGCGGAAAGCTACTGGGTGATGGAATGGTGCAAGATTGCCCGCCGCCACCCCAAGGGTTCACCGATCGCCAAACGGCAATTTATCCACCTTATGCAGGATTCGACTAATGCAATTAACAACTGAACAGCAAGCCAAACTGAACGCTAAGAAGCCCGTCCAGGAACGCTCACAGGCCACGCAACCCCAGCAACCGCCCCAAGGCCAAACACCGGGATTAGCCAAGGTCAGCCAACAACACGCGATCGCCAAAACTAAGGCAGATATTACCGCAGTCCAGACCATCGCCCGGAAGCGCACTGAAATCGTGCTACAGGCATTCGACAACGCAATGGCCGATAGTGACTCCGAGATTATCGCGGGGCTTGAAGCACGTCTGGGTGGTGACTCTGACGGTTTTTTCGGCTTCGACCTGGAAGCGGAGTTTGCGGCATTGCTAACGAAACCAGAACCAACCCAGACAGACGAGCCGCCAGCCCGAGAACAGACGCTCGACGCTCCGGCCTTAGCGGTAGTCAGTTAATCGGCTTTGCCATCATCTGTGGGTGCATCGGCGTCATGATTGGCGCTTTTTTAATGACCTTGCAACCGAGTAACACCAATATTTTCAGCCATCCTGAGTATCGTAATCACAACACAATCACCAACGCCACCCGATAATCCCATCGTGCAGGCACAGACGATCGGCGTGTTCGTCCCAGACCCAACACCGCCGCCCGTAATCACCAATTCATCAGGCACCCGATGATTAAATCGATCCAAACATAGGAGAACCAAGCAATGCGCCATAGAGACGATGGAACGTTCCTGATGGGAATGGGGGCCGCGATGTTAGCAATCATGGCCTTTTTTATGGGCTACCAAGTTCACGCCGCTGGATACCGATTCGGCGACATCACAGCAGTACCAGAGGTCAAGACCAAATGATGAATTTCTTTGATGGGTTACGTGACCGACCGGGCCGCGCCGCAATCCTGCTGTTCTCCCTTGGAGCATCAGTTTGGGGCATTGGCTCCGGTATGCAGACGGG
>JANOQX010000109.1:0-46738 GCA_031415035.1 Cyanobacteria bacterium VAR_4_metabat_243 | reverse complement strand
AGACCAATCCGCAACGGAATACAGCGGGAAAATCACCCTCGCGGCGGGACAGAAATACAATATTCAACTGGAATATTTTGAAAATGGCGGTAGCGCCGTTTCCCAACTTGCTTGGTCAAGCACCAGCCAAACCAAACAAATCATTCCCCAAGCCCAACTCTTCAGTACATTACCCCCACTGCCGCCCACCATCGCGCTCGAAGGGAGTGTGTACACCGTGAATGAAACGGATGCCAAAGTCGATATCGCGATCGTCCGCAGTGGCAATACCCAAGGGGTCTCGACGATCGACTATCGTGCCGATTCCGGCACCGCGATTAGCGGCGATGATTTCACCGCCAGCAGTGGCACTGTGAGCTTTGCCCCAGGCGAAACTCGCAAAATCATCAGCATCCCGATCGTCGATGACACCCTCGTCGAAGGTAACGAAGCCTTCAGCTTTGTGGTGCAAGTTCCAACTGGGGCGAACCTCGGCACGCTGCGGACGGCGACCATTACGCTGTTTGACAATGAAAGTTCGGCCCTAACCGTCAACCCGATCCAAGTGAATGAAAATATTGGCACCGCGATCGTCACCTTAGTTCGGGGCAATAGCAATGTGGCAGCGAGTATTGACTACAGCACGGGCGACGGCAGCGCGATCGCGCCCGGTGATTATCTCAGCACGATCGGCACCGTCAACTTCGCGATCGGTGAAACCCGGAAAACCATTAGCATTCCCATTGTGAATAACACCACTGCGGAAGTGAACGAAACATTCCAACTCAACTTCAGCAACCCAGTCGCCCTCACCCTGACCAACAACAGCACCACAATTACCATTAGCGATGATGATTCGACGACCTTAATTCGCGAAACCGTGACCGCCGGTTTAGTCCAACCGACCGCCTTTGCCTGGACACCGGGAGAAGCACTGATGTTCATCGCCCAGAAGAATGGCGTTGTGCGTGTCTCGCAGAATAATGCGTTGATCGGGAATTTCATTGACTTAAGCGCCGAGGTGAATGATGTGCGCGATCGAGGTTTACTCGGCATCGCGGTTCACCCCGAATTCTATACAGGCAAACCCTACGTCTATCTTGCCTACAGCTACGATCCCCCCGAAGCGAAAACCACTGGAACGACACTCGATGCACGGGATCAAGCTGGAAATCGGGCGATGCGCGTCGTGCGGATCACCGCCGATGCATCGAATAACTACCGCACTGCGGTCGCCGAGAGTGAATTCGTCATCGTCGGTAAAAACAGCACCTGGGCCAACATTAGTCATCCCGAACTCAATAGCACAGGGGACTACACCATTGCTGAATCCGGTCGCACCGCCGCCAGCCCCAACGCTCCGGGTGGATATGTCAACGACTACATCAAGATCGATAGTGAGTCCCACATGGGCGGCCATCTTGCCTTTGGGGCCGATGGGGCACTTTATATTTCCACGGGCGATGGCACCTCCTACAACGCGCCTGATCCCCGCACCATCTCGGTTCAAAGCCTCGACAGCCTATCCGGCAAAATCCTCCGGGTTGATCCGCTGACGGGTGAGGGCTTGGCGGATAATCCGTTCTACACCAATGATCTCACTAGCAATCGGGCCAAAGTCTGGGATCTCGGTTTGCGTAACCCCTTCCGCTTTACGATCGCCCCTGGCAGCAGTACGCCATTCATCGGGGATGTCGGCTACTTCAGTTGGGAAGAAATTAATGTCGGCACCAAAGGCGCAAACTTCGGTTGGCCCGGTTATGAAGGCGGCTATGTCGGCAGCGATCGGTACACCCTCAGTAGCCAAGTCCAGACGAACTATAAGAATAGCGTCCCCGCCGTGGCAACGTTTGTGAATAGCAATCCCACGGTGACTGCCCCGATCTTCGCCCGCAACCATGGGAGTGATGGCGCACAGGCGATCGTCATGGGTGACTTCTTCCGAGGCGAGCTAATCGTCACCGATGTCAACCAAGGCACGGTCGAAGCCCTGACCCTGAATGCCCAAAATCAGGTGACCGCGATTCGCCGATTCGACAGTGCGAGTGTCCCTGGTATTGTCTATATGGATGCCAGTTTGGACGGTGGATTGTACTACGTTGATTTATTTAAGGGGGCGATCGGGCGCTGGAAATCCGCCTAACGATTTATCTCAATTGATCAATGCCCGTCGATTTTCGGTACGATCGACGGGCATTGTTTTGTGGGGGTTTGAGTCGCGCCTATGCCAGGTGGTCAGGTTTATATCGTCGGTTCGGGTTGCGGGACGCCGGACTATCTCACCCTCCGGGCTTACAGGCTGCTCCAACAGGCAGAGGTGTTGGTTTATGATGCGCTCGTGGATGACGCGATCGCGGCCCTTGTCCCCGAAACTTGCCTCAAATGCTTTGTCGGCAAACGCGGCGGGCAACCGAGTGCAAAACAGGCAGACATCGATCGGCTATTAGTCGAACATTGCCAACGGGGCAAACAGGTGGTGCGGCTCAAAACTGGCGACCCGTTTATCTTCGGTCGCACGACTTCGGAAATTCAAGCGCTGAAAGCGGCTAATTGTGAATTTGAAGTTATTCCAGGAATTTCTTCCGCATTAGCGGCACCGTTGTTTGCAGCGATTCCGTTAACGGATTTGGTTTTAAGCCGATCGTTCACCGTCGTTAGTGCCCACGCCCCCGACGATCTCGATTGGCAAACCCTGAGCACCGTTGATACGCTGGTAGTGCTCATGGGTGGACGCATGCTTGCCGATTTGGTCGATCGGCTCCTCGCCCATCATAAATCCGCCCAAACCCCGATCGCAATTATCCAATGGGCTGGACAACCGGAACAACGGATCTGGACAGGGACTTTGGCGGATATTCTGTACCAAACTAAAGGCGAAACGCTATCGCCCTGCGTCATGGTGATCGGCGAAGTCGTGCGATTACGTGAGTTTCTGGCCTAACGATCGACAAAATTGTGCCCCAAACCAGGGAAAATAGAGCAGCGTTCAACCCCCCGCACTGATGCCCTATGTCCCAAGCCCTCGCCCACAAAACCATCCTCGTCACCCGATCGGCGGGCCAATCCAGCGAATTTACGACCTTACTCCAGGCCGAAGGCGCAACGGTGGTGGAAATGCCGACCTTGGAAATTCAGCCGCCGTCGAGTTGGGCCGAGTTGGATGCGGCGATCGGACAGCTCAAAACCTTCGACTGGCTATTTCTCACTTCGGCGAATGCGGTGAATTATTTCTGCGATCGGTTGACTAGCCTGAATCAAGATCCCCAAATCCTCCAAACGCTCAAAATCGCCGTCGTCGGCCAGAAAACCGCGCAATTTCTTCAGGCCAGAGGATTTGCTGCAACCTATACGCCGCCGGACTTTGTGGCCGATGCATTATTCGCCAACTTCCCCGAAAATCCCCAAGGCCAACGGATTTTATTTCCCCGCGTTGAGAGTGGGGGGCGCGCAGTTTTGGTCGAGGCGTTTACGGCCAAAGGGGCGACGATCACTGGTGTTGCGGCTTACCAATCCGGCTGCCCGATCGCGATCGATCCCATTGCCCTCGCCGCCCTGGAATCCGGCAAAATCAACATCGTCAGCTTTGCCAGCTCGAAAACCGTGCAGCATTTTTGTCAATTATTACAACAAGCCTTGGGCGATCGGTGGCAATCCCTGCTCGACCCGGTGATCATCGCCTCGATCGGCCCCCAAACCACCCTCACCTGCGAAACCAAGCTGGGCCGCATCGATCTGGAAGCCACGGAATACACGCTACCAGGACTGACGAGCGCGATCGTGGAATTTGTATCCCAAAAACCGTTAATCTGAGAAACGTGAATCTTGAGTGAATGCGGCAATCATGGAAATTATCCCTGCGATCGACCTCCTCGGCGGCAACTGCGTCCGGCTCTACCAAGGCGACTACGCCCGATCTGAGGTGTTCAACGCCGACCCGGTCGCCGTGGCCCAGCAATGGGAAGCCCAAGGTGCCACGCGGCTGCACCTCGTCGATCTCGATGGAGCAAAGTCCGGGGAACCCGTGAATCTCGGCGTGATCGAGCAAATCGCCCAAACCCTGAAAATCCCCGTCCAAGTCGGCGGCGGCCTGCGCGATCGTGCCCGTGTCCAGCAATTGCTCAACCTTGGCGTGCAGCGCGTGATCCTCGGCACGATCGCGGTGGAAAACCCCGAACTCGTCGGCGCACTCTGCGCCGAATTTCCGCGCCAAATTGTTGTCGGGATTGACGCCCGCAACGGCATGGTCGCCACCAAAGGCTGGCTCGAAACCTCGACCGTGGAAGCCAAAGAACTCGCCGGACGCATGGCGAAACTGGGGGCGGCGGCAATTATCTACACTGACATTCACCGCGACGGCACGATGCAAGGGCCGAACATGGAAGCATTGCGGGAATTGGCTGAAAGCATTGATATTCCCGTGATTGCCTCCGGGGGCGTCAGTTCGGTGCAAGATTTGGTGAATTTGCTGAAGCTGGAGCCGATCGGGGTCACAGGCGCGATCGTCGGGCGGGCGATTTATACCGGGGATGTGGATTTGGCGGCGGCAATTCGGGCCGTCAGTTGGCGCGATGTGCCACCGGAAGGAGAAATGATTTATCTGGCGTAATCCTGGGGCGGTAGTCCATGAGGCCGAAAACGCCGCTCCACCGGATTGACTAGACACATAAAATCCCCGTTATAATGATGGTTGATCCTTCAGGGAACTGGTTATGAGCGTTGATGAACTCCTCAGGGCAGTTGATGATCTGAGCGAATCGGATCTAGAGAATTTGGTGAACCGTGTACGATCAGTTCGGACAAGTCGTAAACCATCGATTTTGAGCACTCAAGAAACCACTTTATTGTTGCAAATTAATCATGCGCTGCCGGAGGAGTTGCATCAGGAGTTCTTGGTACTTCGCGATCGCCGTGACGCCGAAACCATCACTGAGGCGGAAAATGCGCATTTATCCGATGTAAGCGATCGAATTGAGATTTTGGCCGCAGAACGGGCGGATGCACTGGTCGAGTTAGCGAATTTGCGGCAGGTGACGTTGACCAAGCTAATGGATGATTTGGGGATTTGTGGGGCGGGTGTGCGCTAGTTATGGCAAGACCCTATATTTCCACTGAGTTGCGTCGTTTGGTTAGTGATCGCGCTGATGGATACTGCGAATACTGTAAGTTCCCGATAAAATTTGCCTTGGAATCAATGGAGGTTGATCACACTTTTCCGGTAAGCCTGGGCGGCAAGACGGAGGGGGAGAATCTGGCATTGGCTTGCCACGGTTGTAACCAGAACAAGCAAAATCGGATCGCGGGCATGGATTTAGTGTCCTCGACTTCAGTCGCAATTTACAACCCCAGAACGATGGTGTGGGAGGAGCATTTTGGCTGGAGCCAGGATACGACATTAGTCGTTGGCAAAACAGCTACAGGTCGGGTGACGGTCCGCCTACTAAAGCTGAATCGATCGGGCCTGGTAAATCTGCGACGGGTATTGGAGCGATCGGGAGAGCATCCACCTGATTAGTACCCATCAGGGTTGGAGAATCTTCCCATGAGCCATGGCGCGACTCCCATCGATGGTCATAAATAAAAACGGAGAGGGGGGGATTCGAACCCCCGTCGGCTTTCGCCGAAACGCATTTCGAGTGCGTCACCATCAACCACTCGGACACCTCTCCAAGGGAACTGATTCAGTTCTCACTGGAACACTATACTACAGCAACGCGCCCGATGCATCCCCTCCCGCCAAAGTCGATCGCCACCCCTGACCCGATGACCACTGCACCGCCCCATCCCGCGCCAACCAAAACACCTGCACGCCGCGCCGCTTCAGCATCGCCTCCGTCCATTGATCCAGCTTCCGTCCATAGGCGATCGCCACCTGTGGCTGAATCTGTCCCACAAACGACTCCCGCAGCTTTCCCCCCGACCACCAGATCACCTGATGCGCCGACGCCGCCAACCCCTCCCGCCCCGGCGATCCCGCCAGCAACAGCCACCGCAACTTCCCCACCCGCAAACTCAGCACATCCGGCGACTCGGACAACTGCTCCCCGGAGCCGCGCCCCAAGGGCACCGATCGGGCCAAGGCCAACGGCTGACTTCGAGGTAATGCCGCTACTTGGGCCAAATGGTGGGCGTGAGCGATCGGGAGGCGATCGGCCAGAACTTCCCAGCCAGAAGGTTCCTCCGGGTTGGCTTTTGCCAGGGCGATCGCCCAGTCTAGCCGATTCACGCCCTGTTGCTGTAAGAACGGCAGCACCGTCAATGCCGCCGTGCGTGATTTTCCACTATTCACCAGGCCCGATCGGCCATGATCCTGCACCACCAAAACGGGCTGATCACTCGTCGCCAAAGCCGTCACCTGGATCAAAGCATTTTGCCAAAATAACGCTGGCAACCAGACGATCGTCGCCCCCGCCAAGCCCACAGCCCAACCGTAACGCCGCCAATCCGGTCGCCACCACAGGCCCACCAGTAAGCCATAGAGCAACAACATCAAAGCCAACGGCAACGCCCCGATCGCCACCGCACTCCCCGGCAACCGACTGGCAAACTCGACGATTGCCAACAGCCAAGCCACCGGATAATGCAACAGCAGCGACGTCCAACTCCCCGCCACAGGCCAAACCACCGCAATCAACGCATTTGCCACCGCCCCCAAACTAATCACCACAATTAAGGGCGTCGTCATCAGATTCACCAGCAAGCTATAGGGCGAAATCACTCCAAAGGTCTGAAGCTGTAGCGGCAACGTCCAAATAAACGCCGCGATCGGCACCGCCATCGCACTCGCAATCCCCGTCGGGAGCCAGGTTAAAACGGGCATCAACCAAGGCACCGTCACCACCAAACCCAACGTCGCCAGCACACTGAATTGGAAGCCAAGATCGCCGATCCACAGCGGATTGATCACCAATAACAACGTCGTCGCGAACAGCAGGGAACCGATCGTGTCCACTCGTCGCTCCACCACCCCCGCCACCAATACCGCCATCCCCATCACCACCGCCCGACAAACCGACGGTTGCAATCCGGTGAGGCCCAGGAATAGCAGGAGCGCGATCGTCCCGATCGTGAATTGTGACCATTTTGGTAAGCGTTTGGTCAGTGATAAAACGATCGCCAAAATCAACGACACCTGAAACCCCGATGCCGCCAACGCATGGGACAATCCCACCCGCGCAAACTGATCCTTCAAATTAAATGGCAAATCCACCACCCGTCCGCCCAACACCATCGCACTCACCAACGCCCCCTCCGGCGCAGGCAACTTCGCCGCTTGAGCGCGCAAAATCCGCCGCTGGATTTGCCACAATCCCCAAGTCGGGCCACTTCCCATTTCCAGCGTTTCACCGCGCATTCCCGCAAAGCTATTTTCGACTTGAAGAAACTGCTGAAAATCAAAGCCGTTAGGGTTCTTCGCCGCATCCGGCGCATACAGCGTCCCCGTGATTTTCACCTTCAGACCCGGATGCACATCCGCCCCGATCGCCTGTGGGAGCGTGACATAGAGCCGTCCCCGCGCCTGTTCCGGCGGAGTCGTCAATCGCGGAGCCAACGTGCCCACATCCAATCCTTCGACCTTGAGCCAGAGCTGCATCTGATCGCTGCGAGTGAGGCGAGGCATGGATTCCACAGTTCCCTGCACAGTGATTTGGGCCGATCGGAGCACTTCCACAAACCGACTCACATCCTGCGATCCCGGCTGCGGCAACCGCCACTGGTAATGCAACGGCGCGACCAATGCTGCCGTCCCCACAATCGCCCAAAACCACATGGGAAATCGCCCGCGCCACCATCGCCGCGAGACATATTCCAAGCCGAGGCCGATCACGCCGAAACCGCCGCTCAAGCACAGCGGCCCAATCGGCAATCCCGTCGCCACCAGCCCCAAAATATAGGCCAAACAAATCCAAATACTCGTCGTAACTTGCATCAAACATCATTCCATCACCAATTATTTTATCTAGAAATAAAATCTCTATCCGGACGATCGGTTTTCAATTCGGTGGGGCACAATCAGGATATGACTGGATTTATGCCCCAATTTTCCCGACCGCGAACCCGCCGCATGGCCCTCCTGCTCTGCGGTCTGAGCCTCGCTGTGACCGCTTGCCGCAAGCCGGATGCCGGAGCCGTGCAGCTCAAAGGCATGGAGCCGCTGCCGCAAGATGCCGACATCAAGGTTTATACCAACCAAAATCCGGCGAATACTTTCACCGATCGGTATCGTCAGCAATCCCGCTTTGGCGATGATTTGGAGCAGGTGATTATTGAAGCAATTAATTCGGCTTCGCAGTCGATCGACATTGCCGTGCAAGAATTGCGATTACCAGGAATTGCGAAAGCGTTACAGGAAAAGCAAAACCAGGGAATTAAGATCCGAGTCGTGATCGAAAACACTTATCGCAAACCGGACAGTGCTTACACCGCCGCTGAATTGGAGGCATTGCCCGATCGGAACCGCAATCGGATTCTCGAAGGACGGCAGCTCATCGATCGCAATCACGACGGGCAACTCAGCGACGAAGAAATCGCCCAAAATGATGCCCTAATCATGGTGACACAGGCCCAAATCCCGCTCCTCGATGACACCGCCGACGGGTCGAAAGGCAGTGACTTGATGCACCACAAATTTGTCGTAATCGATGGCAAACGCACGATCGTCACTTCAGCGAATTTCACCATTTCCGATATGGTCGGCGACTTCGGCGCGATCGCCAGTCGCGGCAATCCCAACACCCTCCTCGATATTCAAAGCCCCGAACTCGCCACCGCCTTTCTGGAGGAATTCAATCTACTCTGGGGCGATGGGCCAGGTGGCCGCACCAAAAGTCGTTTCGGCAGCAAGAAACCCTATCGTCCGGCCAAAGCGATCACGATCGGTAACAGCAAAATCCATCTCCAATTCTCCCCCAGCCCCGCCAACATCCCCTGGGAACAAACCACCAACGGCTTAATCGCCTCGCAAATTAAACAAGCTAAGGAATCGATCGACCTCGCATTATTTGTCTTTTCCGATCAAAACTTGGTCAACACGATCGAACCACTGCACAACAACGGCGTCAAAACCCGTGCCTTAATCGACTCCGGCTTCATCTATCGGCCCTACAGCGAAGCCTTGGACATGCTAGGCGTTGCCCTCACCCCGGATTGCAAACGCGAAGCCAGCAATCATCCTTGGGCCAAACCCGCGCAACTGATCGGCACGCCGCGCCTACCACCAGGGGATTTGTTGCATCATAAATTTGGCGTGATTGATCAGAAAATGGTGATCGTCGGTTCGCACAACTGGACGGAAGCCGCAAATCGGGGCAATGATGAGGTGCTATTAACGATCGAGAATCCGACGATCGCCGCCCATTACCAACGGGAATTCGATCGTGTCGCCGAAGGGGCATTCTTCGGTCTCCCACCCGCCATCAAGAAAAAGATTGACGCCCAAACCTGTCAGCCGCAAGCATCGGGGGTTACCTCAGACGGGAAAATTAATTTGAATACAGCCACGATCGAAGAACTGGATACGTTACCGGGAATCGGCAAGAAAACGGCGCAACGGATTATCGAGAATCGACCTGTGGGTTCGATCGATGACCTCGACAAGATTCCTGGCATCAGCAACAAAACCCTGAAAAAGCTGGAAGCTCAGGTGACTTGGTAATAGCGGCACAGCTCACCGGCTAATCGTAATTTCCTGATATGTTCCTGGCGCGGCACCTTCAACCGCAGTTTAAATTGCCGTGATATGTTGTTGAATGCGTGGCCAAGAAGTCGATAACAAGACAACTATAGCGATTTGACGAGTTGCCAAATTTTGCTGGTACCGTAGGTTTTGATCAGTGGTGATCATCAAATCATAGCCATCCTGCTCCGCCATAGCTAGCAGGTCGCCATTAGTCAACGCTGACCAGCCACGCTCATAGGCTGTCTCGATCGTGTGATCGGGCAAACATCGCCGGAGCGGAACTGGTGTACCTTGATCGAACAAAATCTTCATCGCTATGCAATGCTAGCCAAGGTAGACATCTCATGATCCAACAATGCCTCAACTTGAGCACGAGTCACACCAGGAAACCAATCGATAAATTGGTCAATTGATGCCCCATCCTTAAGATTCTCGAACAATGCGGTGACTGGAACGCGCGTTCCATAGAAGACCAATGCACCACTCATCTTCATCGCATCGCGTTCCACTACGGTCAATAAATTATCACTTTGCATAGCGTTCACCATGTTCTCGAATGAGACGACTGGATGTACCGCCCATCATAGCAAACCTTCGATCGATGATCCACCGACTGGTTTGATGCCACAGTTTCTGGCCGTATGCGTCTTGACCATGATGTACGATCGAAGAACTGGACACATTACCGGGAATGGGCAAAAAAACGGCCCAACGGATTATCGAGAATCGGCCTGTGGGTTCGATCGACGATCTCGATCAAATTCCTGGGATCAGCAAGAAAACGTTGGAGAAGTTGGAATCTCAGGTGACGTGGTGAATCGATCGATGCAAAATCCCTGACGAACCGCCCCCCAGCCCCCAATTCTGGGGGAGAAAGAGGGGGCAAAGCAGCAGGATTGAGGATTTGGGAGCTAATGCTTAAATGACTCATGGAAAAAAGCAAGGCTAGTCACCACAAAAAGAACCAATAGTGGTATCGACACAAACGACGAACCTCCCATTTCCGCATTCATTTCAAACGGCTTTTGTTCTAGTTTTTTCAAGAAAAGATCAAACTCTTGCTTTAGAGATTCAATCCCAGCTTGACTTGTGCTACCATAATTGGACACTGTAAGCCTGTCTTTTGTTTTGTAGTTAACAATAACTAAGTGCGGTATGCGTGCCCCTTTAGGGTCGGAACGAGGTGCATATGTCTGAATATATGTACCAGTAGGATTCACTAAAACAGATGACCGTTTGAGTGATGGGTGAACAGATGACACCCGTATTTCCTCACAAATAACGCTACTTAACGGCACATCAGAGCAGTTGACTCTTGAAGTTGCAGGGAAAAAACCATCGTCATAAGTGCAAAACCGATTTTGGTTGACCGGAAGCCTGAAGCACTTGAGACTTATACTTTGATGAATCACACTACACAACGCAAACCCAAACGATAGCATCCCTACCCCTGTTAATTGGCAAAAATATCGCTTAATTGTCATAGTTTTCCCGTACTGCCATTTCCGCAAAGTCAAAAGGATTTCATCATAGGATACGTTATCAATCGCATTGCCGATCGTGTAATCAAATCATCCAATAACGCATCCTACCGGGTGGTCGTCAAACTGCCCGCCGCGATCGCTCCCATCCGTTGATAAATCGTTTGTGTCGGCGCAATCCACACCTTCCCCGTCCCCCGAAACGTCTGCAACAAACCCTCCCCACTCGTCATCGCCCCCATCAGCGACTTCGACGCCTTCTCCACACTGAACTGAATCCCACTCGATCGCAGCAACGCAAACGACCCATCCACTTGCAGCGTTTCATCCTTCAACGTCAACTCCACAATCTCACTCAACGGCACCGGAATCCGAAACACCACAATCCCCGTCCCCGTCACCTTCGTCTGATAGCGGCCCTCACCCCCCGCCACCCGCGCCGAAAAACTCTCCACCTTATGCGCCCCCACCGTCACCGAATTCTCACTACAACAAAATAGTCCCTGATCCGCATACAACGTCTGATTATTCAACTGCATAAACCAGTAATGCCCAAACGTCGGCTCCAGATAAATCTCACCCGTCCCGCGATACAACGGCTTAAACATCGTTTCCCCCGTCCGCGCCGCCGCCAACGCGCCCTTCATCAGGCCGCCCATGCCTTCGCCCATGCCCGTCGAGCTTTCCATCTCGATATGGCCCTTCAGGAATTGCAGCACTCCCGGCTCCGTCCGAATCCCATCATTCGCCAACCGAATGCGCAATTGCCGCAAATGCACACCGGATTTATTCAAAATATGCAATTGTTCCGCGATCTCGATCGTCTCGCTACCCGCCAGGGGCTGATATTGCAACAGCTCAAACGTCGTGCCACCCCGCGTCACACTTTGGACAACCTGAAACGGCGATTTACTTTCAGCTTCAGTCATAGCCCACTCTCAATCACGATCGGATTACCCCAGCATTCCCCAAACCTGCGACCCAGCGATCATCGCGATTCCAAGAACTCATCGATCGTCAACCCAATATCGCTGGCAATTTGCCGTAACAGCCTGGGCGAAATATCACGTCCCTTATGAAATGGCACCGTTGTACCGCGACCATCTTCATGTCGAAATTGTTTGTGTGAGCCTTTTTGACGGATTTCCGAAAATCCCAGGTTTTCCAATATCCGAATGATTTCTTGTGGCTTTAAAACTGGAATGTTGCTCATGGTCTAGGCGACAACAATTTGCTGCGTCCCAACAAATTCAGTATCGAAAACTAAACCATCATCTTCCAATAGCATCTCAATCACTTCGCGGAGATTCGCTTGCAACTCATCCAAAGTTTCGCCCTGAGAATGTGCCCCTGGAAAACCCGGAACATATCCGACATACAGGGCCGTATCAGTATCTCGCTCAACTACAGCAGTGAAGGTTTTCATAAATCAAACTCCAAAAGAATTAATCAATGACCTTACCGACCCATCAAGATCTCACCTTGGAGCATCCGCGCTGCCGCATCAAGGAGCGCCTCTTCCAAATACGGCTTCGTGAAGTACCCACGCGCCCCCAACGAAGTCGCCATCTGACGGTGCCGATCGGCCCCACGAGACGTCAACATCGCCACTGGCAATCGCTTCAACTGCGGATCTTTCTGAATCCGCGACAGCAGTTCCAAGCCATCCATCCGGGGCATCTCGATATCGCAGAACACGATGTCGCAGGGCAGTCCCGCCCGCAGCTTCTCCCAGGCTTCCTGACCATCGCGGGCCTGCTCCACCCGATACCCAACTTTGTTGAACGTCATCGACAGCAGTTCACGCACCGTAATCGAGTCATCCACGATCAAGACCAGCGGATCGACCTTCTCCGGCGTCACATCGACGATCGCACCGCCATCCTGCTCCCACATACTGCCCGAATCACGGCGCAGTCGGCCCATGGCGAGATCGATCAGTTCCAGTACATCGGCGATCGGCATAATTCGCCCATCCCCCAGCACCGTTGCCCCCGCAATCCCCACGGGTTTCGGCACCGGGCCTTCGAGCTGCTTGATCACAATCTCTTGCTCACCGAGCACCTGATCGACTTGCAGCGCCAGGTAGCTCCCTGTACTCCGCAGCACCACCACGGAAATAATGTCATCCTCTTGGTGACCGCCGTAAACATTCCCGCGACCGAGGTGACGATTGTGCGCCAACAGCTCCGTCAATGGCCGCAACGGCAGCACCGTATCGCGCCAAGGCACGGACATCTGGCCCTCGGCATCGATTCGCAAACGATCTTTTGGCAAATCGAGCATATCTTCCACCCCATCCATCGGGAAGGCAATCCGGGCTTTGTCGCTGATGCAACAGAGCGCCTTGGAAATACTCAAGGTCAACGGCAAGCGAATCGTGAAGGTCGTGCCTTTGCCGGGATTCGAGTCGATCGTCACGACCCCGCGAATCTCGGTCAAACTCGTCCGCACCACATCCATGCCCACGCCCCGTCCGGCAAAGTCATCGGCCTGATCCCGCGTCGAGAAACCGGGATGGAAAATCAGATCAAACAAGTCCAAACGGCTCATCGTCTGGGCTTCGGCGCTACTGATCAGCCCCTTCTCAATCCCCTTCATCCGTACCCGCTCGATGTCAATCCCCGCCCCATCATCGGACACCGAAATCACCGTCTGGTTCCCTTGGTGGAAGGCGCGAATCGTGATTTTGCCCACGTCGGGCTTGCCGCCGCTCTTGCGCTGGTCGGGCATCTCGACGCCGTGGGTGATGGCGTTGTTGACCAAGTGGGTCATCGGATCGTAGAGATGCTCCAGAATCATCTTGTCGATCAGGGTTTCGCGGCCTTCGACTAGCAGTTCCGCCTGCTTGCCGACCTTCATCGCAATGTCGCGCACCGCACGGGGCAACCGATCGGCCGTCTGGGCAAAGGGCACCATCCGCGATCGGGTCAAGCCTTCCTGCAACTGCGTCGTGACTTGGCGGAACATCCGCGTCACTTGGTCGGTTTCATCCACGATGAATTCGATATCCGACGCCGATTCCCGGACGCGGACGATCAATTCGATCATTTCCTGAGAAAGCGTATGGAAACCCGTGAACCGATCCATTTCCAGGGGATCGTATTCGACGCTGTCTTCGCGGTTGATTTCTTCTTCGATCGCCCGTCGGACGATCGGGAAGGGCAGTTCGGAACGGTTACTGCGGCTCGCCATCAAGGAGCTTTCCAGCAGCGATCGTTCGTACAGATCCTGCATCCGCTGGCCCACGTCACTCAATTGCTGCACTTGATAGAGCAGATTATCCAAGGACTGACGCATCCGCTCTTGGTCTTGCTCCAAGCTGTTCCGGTTGACGACCAGCTCGCCCACCAGATTACTCAAGCTGTCAAGGTGTTTCACCGACACCCGCATCGTCTGTTCGCTAAAGCCTTTGCCCGCCCGCACCGATCGCCGTTGGGCCGCCGCTTTCGGTGCCCCACGCTGGGCTAAGGCCATCGACCCGCTGTCTTTGTCATCCAGCAGCAACCGATCGAGGTCATCAAATTCCGGATCAGCCGCCAACGCTGCCAAGCCCGCATCCACGCCGGGGAAGGTCGGCGGATCGGTGAGGAGCGCATCGAGCTGGGAAAATTCGGACTGGGAGAGGTCGTCATCCAGGTCAATCGCACCCAGCCCATCAAGATCACCGAACCCATCGAGGTCACCCAAGCCATCATCGCCAAAGCCCGCAAATTCGTCATCCAGGCCAGTCGAATCATCCAGCAGGGAATCAAGATCGTCGTTGAAGGCCGCACTCGTGGTGGTCGTGTCGAGATCCACCAGGTCATCGAGATGGTCAAACTCATCCGTATCGCGACTGGGAGCCGCCGCCGGGGCATCATGGTCGGACAACCCGATCGCCGCCAAGCCCAAAGCCCCCGCCCCCGCCACACCCGCCGCCAAGCCCAGGCCATCCAGGTCATCGAGATCGAAGGCGCGGTCATTATCGCCATCCAGATCGCCGTCCATATCACTCATCAGATCGGCCAGACCCGACATATCCGCCGGATTGTCCTGACCCAAATCCTCACCGAAATCATCAAAATCGGCACCCGTGCCAACGCTTGTCGGCCGATCGTCGAAGGACAGATCATCGAGATCCGACAGTTCCGCATCGGCCAGCCCATCGATCACCAAATCATCCCCACCAAAATCCAAATCCTCGCCGTCGAAGCCCAAGTCCGCCCCGGCGAAGTCATCGACCCCAGCCGCCGTCAGTCCATCGAGATCCAAATCGCCCAAATCATCATCGCCAAAGTCAAATTCCGGCATGGCGGCTGAATCGCCCGCCGCTGCCGTCAAGTCCATCGCATCAAAGGCCAGGTCGCCATCATCATCGGCATCGAACGCGCCCAGGTCGAGACCTTCCAGCGCGATTTCACGGGTGTCATCCGCGATCGCGAGATTGTCAAAGTCGAGGTCGGCCAGGTCATCCAATTCGGCATCCTGCGCCGCACCCGCCGCCAAATCGAGCGCATCCAAGTCCAGCGCATCCAAATCGGGCGAGTCCATGTCCAGGGCATCCAAGTCCAGCGATGCCAGATCCAGGGAATCCAAATCAGACGAATCAAAGTCCAGCGCGTCATCCGCTGAAATGGCGGCCACATCGGTTTGATCCGATCGCATGGCAGCAAACATCGCCCCAAACCCCACCGTCGCACCGACCGTCGCCGCCGCAATCCCAGCCGCACCATCATCCGCCGCATCGACGATCGCAACGTCATCCACCAATTGCAACTCGGTCAATCCATCACCCAGGTCATCGGCGACCGCATCGAGATCGACGCTATCAAGATCCACCCCATCGAGGTCATCGATCGCGAAATCGAGTTCCGGTGTCGCGAAGTCTAAGTCCGCGTCATCCGTGCCCAAATCGAAGTCAGCCAGCGCCGCAAAGTCATCGCCACCGATCGCCAAGTCCCCTGCCAGCAAATCATCACCCAGACCCGAGTCATCGCCCAAGCCGAAGTCAGCATTACTGCCCAAATCCTCTAGGCCAACGTCATCCAATGCCGCATCGATGGTCAAAGACCGACGGTCGGTCATCGGCTCCAAGCCCAAATCATCGATCGCCGCCAAATCCGCCGCATCCAGTTCTCGATCATCCAGTGCCAGATCATCCAGTCCGGCATCGTCCCAAGCCGCTGCGTCGTCAGTGGATTGCGCCGCTGCGGTCGGCTCAAAGTCTAATCCACCTAAGCCTAGATCGGTATCGCTGAGGTCATCATCATCGGCCCCCAAGTCATTCAGGAAAGTCGAATCCGCTTCTGCGTCATCCAAATTCAGATCATTCAAGTCCAAGGCTTGGGTGATCAGATCCGGGCCATCGCCGCCCAAATCCAGATCCGACCCGCCCATCACCGCCGTCGATCGCAAATCCTGCACCATCGTCAGTTCGCTTTCGTCCACGCCCATGAACAGCTCACCCAAATTCTCCAGGGAGGCATTGGAATCTTCATCCATTTCCATCGACAGGTTGGCCGCCGGAGCCGAACTATCCGCATATTCGTCTTCAACTTGATCCAGTAAATCCAGCCCCAGATCATCCTCATCGTCATCGGCCGAGTCGTTCGTCGCACTCAGTTCAGCCCCGAAGTCGCGATCGCCCAGACCCAAGTCGTCGCCCAGATCCAAGTCATCCAGGCCCAAATCATCACCAAGGCCCAAATCGTCGCCCCGACCCAAATCATCGCCAATGCCTAAGTCACCGAGATCCAGATCAGCGTCCGCACTCAGTACCGCGCCAAAGTCCAACTCATCCTCATCGATCGCGCCCAGTCCAGCGCCATCCGCCGCTGCGCCGCCCGCATCATCAAACAAATCTTCGAAGTCCACCGCGCTGCTCGCCGCCGTCGAACTGCCCACATCGCTCAACAAGTCATCGCCCAACAAGTCATCGCCCAACAGGTCATCAAGCTCGGCCCCGAACGCCGCATCGTCGCCACCGGATGTCTCACCCAACAGGTCATCGAGTTCAGCCCCAAACGCCGCATCCGTGCCAAAGTCGGTGGAGAAATCGGCATCCAGTTGATCCAGATCCAAGGCATCCAAATCACCGCCCAGGTCATCGCCGCCGAATAGGTCGTCGAAGTCCGCACTGCCGCCATCGCTCAAGTCGCCAGCGGCCACGTCCAGGGTGGCCAGGTCGAGATCCGCCGCCATCGGCAACAACGCCAACAACTGCTCACTCGCCGCGATACTCACGGGATGATCCAGCTTGACCCAATCCTGGGCCTGCTTCAGTTCTTTGATCACCACGGCGGCCAAGGTGCGGTAGGCATTATCGGGATTGGCGATCGCGGCTTTGACCTGACCGAGCAGGGTCACCCAATTATCCAACCGCGCCAACTGCCCATGCCCCAACAACCGATCGGCGATCGTCAGCAACCGCGATCGGCCATCGGGCAAGCTCTCCGCCTTTTTGAACAGATCGAGCATTTCCCGCAGATCGGCGGACACATGTTCGTTGAACAGCGGATGGGCAATGCCCACCACCGTCGGCACCGAATCGGGCATCACCGCATCGCCGGAGAGCGCCCCCAGATGCCGTTCAATCTCCGCAAACACGGGATCAATCCCCGCCATCGCCGCCGTGGAGGCTTCCTCCGTCAGGCCCAACGGCCCTTGCAATTGCTCCAACAATTCCTGTAACGTATCAAACACCCGCAGCAATAGTGATTCGAGCTGCTGGTCAACCCGAATGCCCGCCGTTTCCTTCAGAATTTTGAAATAGTCTTCGAGTCGATGGGACGTATGCT
Source organism: Cyanobacteria bacterium VAR_4_metabat_243 (assembly GCA_031415035.1). Lineage (GTDB taxonomy): Bacteria > Cyanobacteriota > Cyanobacteriia > Leptolyngbyales > Leptolyngbyaceae > Romeriopsis. The sequence goes on along the minus strand of JANOQX010000109.1, from coordinate 28,823 downwards.
GAATCGCCGTGATCCCCAGCATCGCCGCCCCGCCCTTGACCGAGTGCGCCGCGCGGAACACCTCATTCACCATTTCCACGTCTTCGATCGTGCTTTGCAGATTCAGCAAACCACGCTCGATCGTATTGAGATGATCTTTGGCTTCTTCAATGAAGTAGCCCATGATTCGCTGCTGTTGTTCCGGCTGCATAGCACTCTTTCCCTGTTGTCGATAGCCTTCTCTGGTTAAAGCACTTTTTTCCGTGATGGGCGCAATTTAAATCACTACGCCCCATGCACGGCCCGATCGCTGGCTTAATCTTGATCGGTCGTTTCGACCCGGAATCGCTCCACCGAAGTCAACAGATCGCGGGCAACGCCCACCAGGTTTTGCAGCGAACCGGAGACTCGCTGGGCTTCCTGGGAGGTTTCTTGGGCGGTCAGTTCGACCGATTGCATCACCTGCGCGACGGCCCGTGAGGTTTCCGTCTGCTCCACTGTATCGGCAGTAATCGATCGCACCAGGGTATCGATCCGATTCGACACTTGGATAATGTCGTCGAGCGATCGCTTGGCTTGTTCGGCCAGGCGGGTGCCTTCGATCACCTGCTGCGTCCCTTCTTCCATCGCCGTCATCACCGACCCGGTTTCACCCTGGATCTGCAAGACGATTTGTTCAATCTCCTTCGACGCCTTCGCCGCCCGATCGGCCAGCTGTCGGACTTCATCCGCGACGATCGCGAAGCCGCGTCCGGCTTCGCCCGCCCGTGCCGCCTCAATACTGGCGTTCAAGGCCAGCAAGTTAGTCCGCGAAGCAATCTGCGAAATCAACGCCACAATCTTGGAAATCTCCTGGGAAGATTCAGCCAAGCGTTTGACTTTGCGAGTGGTTTCCGCCACGGTTTCGCGGATTTCGAGGATACCCGCCACGGTGCGTTCCACCGCTTCACCGCCCTTCAGCGCCGTCGCCGAGGTCAGACGGGCCACTTCCTCGGCTTCGCGGGCACTTTCGGCCACCCGCTGAATCGAGTCGGTCATCATCTGCACGGAGTTCAGCGTCACCGCCAGCTCTTCGGCCTGCCGCAAGGCGTCCGAAGACAAACTGCGAGCAAACACTTCATTTTCGGTGGAGCCTTTGCTCACCTGACGCGCCGCCAGTTTCACCTGTTGAACGATCTCCCGCAGGTTCTGAATCGTCAAGTTAAACGAATCGGCCACTGCGCCCAAAACGTCAGCGGTGACTTCGGCTTGCACGGTCAAATCGCCGCGTGCCGCGCCTTCCACATCATCCAGGAGACGAATCACCTGGCGTTGCAGGTCTTCTTTGGCTTGCTCTTGCTCTTCGGCTTTGCGCTGGGCTTCGCTGGTGGTGGTTAAGATCACCCGCGCCATTTGGTTGAAGCCGCTGGAGAGCTGGCCGAGTTCGTCCTTGGCGTGAACCGTGGCCCGCGCATTCAAGTTGCCGTTGCACACCGCATCGAACTGATTTTTCAGGTCATCGGTGCTTTTCTTCATCCGTTGACCCGCCATTTGGCTGGTCACCCAAGCAGTGCCCAGACCGCCCAATAGGCCCGCCGCTGCCATCCCCGCTGCGGTGAACTGCACCTGACCCACGTAGGCGGATTGCTGTTCTTTGCTGAGGTTCGCGGGTTTGGTGACATTCAGGCCGATCGCCATCGCCACCAGCGCCGCCAAACTGGAAACCGCTGCGGTGGCCGCCCCGGTATACCAATGCTTCGTCGGCAGTGGGGCGTTATCAAAGAAGCCGAGGCTGCCTTGATCAACGCTGGTAACCGGGGGTTCTAATCGGCCCCGATCGCTCTGGGTAAAGCTGGGCAACGACTCACCCGAACCGATATTGAACAATTCCTCTTCGGGCAATTTCGGGCCGCGACTGCCGCCGGTCAATTCGCCACTCAGATCCATCGAATCCATGCCGCCCGTCATGCCCAGTCCCAGACCCGCTGCCCCAGCGGCCATGCCCGCGCCCATGCCGACATCCATCGCATCCATGCCAAAGGGCGTGCCGACGGAAGGACTGGTAAAGCCCGCCGAATCCTCCGACAGGTCAAAGTCCGAGAGATTGCCTAAATCGTCAAATTCATCAAACTCATCGAGGAAATCCGTGCCGCCCGTATTGGCCACATCGGGCGTATCCGATGGCGTCAGATCGGCTAAACTCGGATCATCAAAGTCCGCCGCATTGAACCCCAGCAGATCTTGATTCGACCCAGTGGGTTCGCCAAACGAAGATGCCGCAAATCCGGCGTCCTGGGGTTGATCATCGAAGTCCGGGAAGTCCGGCTCATCGCCCATAAAGTAAGTCGCCTCGTTCGGTTCCGCTGGCTCGATCGGCACAAAGGGCGCATTACTAAACGCCGAAGCATTGGACGACGGCGCACTGAAGCCCATACTCGGATCATCGAACGCAAAGTCCGTATCGCCTAGACTCAGCGGATCGCTGGTCGTCGGCAGCGCTGCGCCCAGGTTCGCATCAACCCCAAAGTTGGGTTCAAGGCCAAACTGGTCATCCGCCAAGTTCACATCTGCACCGAAGTTTGCTTCAGCCCCAAACTGGTCATCGGTGCCAACCTGGTCGTCGGCCCCAAACGCGGCATCCAGCCCCAAACTGGCATCGGCATCAAAGTCCGTCGCCCCAAAACTCAGGTCATCGGACGGCGGAAAATCCTGCACGAACGCCTGATCAAACTCACCCAGAGACGCAGTCGCCGTTGGAGCCGCAAACACCTGATCAAATTCTTCAAACGCGCCGGGCAGATCATCGTCCGGCAGTTCATAGCTCAATGGCCCACTGTCATCGCCGAGCAGATTCCCCGAAGGCGTGTCGCTCCCAGCGGCAAAGGGATCATCAAACCCTTGGGTCGTCATGCCGGGGTCAGCGGCGGCGAAGCTATCATCGAAGGCCTCAAAGCCATTGCTGGCGAACCCATTACTACTGGCAAAACCGTTGCTGGCGAAGCCATTGCCCGGCGCGTCCAGGGGAGCCGAAGCGGGTTCATCCAGCTCGAAATCCATTTCCGCCAGCACAAAATCATCGCCGCTGGAATTGCCATCGGCCCAACTGGCGCTGCTGTAGAAGCCGCCGGAGGTGCCCCCGGCGGTATCCTCTTCCATCGTCGCGCCCAGTCCACCACCCGCTGCATCATCGGCACATTGCCGGGCATAGCTCAATCCGCTATTGGCATAGTCAACAAATTCCGCATCCTGGGTCAAATCCAAGACTGACTTGTACTGCTCCTGGGCCACGTCATAGCGCTGCAACCCATAGCAGTAAATGTGCCCCCGCAATAGGCGGGCACTGGGATCTTGGGGATGGGCGTCAACCAGGCGATCGATCAAATTCGCCGCCTCTTCATAGCGACCTTGCATGTAGGCCTTCTCGGCCTGTTGGTATTCCTGTGCAAAGTCAATCGCTCGTGCCATTTGCCTGCTCCTGCCAGTAGTCGTATACCGTGATGCTAAGTACCTTGGGGTGGTCAAAAAACCAACAATCCGCGCACCAGTCAAAAGCGGGTACTTCAGGATACACCGATTTCTCAGAGTGGCGCGGGAAGTGCGCGAATTGGCCCCGAATCTGGATCAAAGACACCCTGTTAGGCGGCCCACCGCGCCGATCGTAAAATCGCCACTTGGTCGAGTAACCGCAGCGAACTGCCCACCTCATCCAAGGCCCACTCGCCTTTGAGGAACGGCGCAACGCTATCGGGCACATTGCCCGCCATCTGCAATTGCTCGATGTCCATCCAATCCATCCCCACCACCCGATCGACGGCCAAGCCCAAGAGAATGTCTTGATCTTCCACCGCGATCACCGAAATTTCCTGCCGATCGGTATTCAGCATGGCCGCATCGCCGAGGAATTGGCCCAGATCCGCGACCCAGACCACCCGGCCGCGCACATTCAGGGTGCCCAACAGCAACGGTGACACATTGGGCACGGGCGTAATCCGATCGGGCGAAGGCGAGAGCACCTCCTTAATCCCGGTGGCGGGCAGGGCAAACTCATTCCCCGATGGAATATAGAAGCGCAGATGCAACTCACCTTCAGGACTTTCCAGCTCCTGAAACTCCGGGGCCTGATCGTGCCCACGGCCCGTTAGAAAATCAGAATTACCGACCATTCACCCTAACCTCGCAATAATTGTTTCACGGTACCCACCAACTCCGTCGGTTGGAAGGGTTTAGCAATATAGGCGTCCGCGCCTTGCTTCATGCCCCAATAGCGATCGAACTCCTCCCCTTTGGAGGAACACATCACCACCGGCACACTTTGCGTCTTCGGGTCCGACTTCAGCCGCCGACAGACTTCATAGCCATTCATCCGGGGCATCACAATGTCGAGCACCACCAGATCGGGCCGTTCGCCCTCGATATGCTCCAGGGCCTCCATCCCATCCGTGGCCACGGTGACGGTCAAGCCACTGCCCTTCAGCAGATCGGTGATCATCTCCCGCTGCGTGACGCTATCTTCCACTACTAGAACTGTACTCATAACCCCTACCTGTTAACTGGCTAAAACCACATCATGGGGCAACTGGTGCGGTAGACCCTGGAGTTTCACACAGCGCTGTCGCACGAGCGATCGTGTTGCATCGCCCCAAAATCGCACCAAACTAGATCGTACCTATATGTTTACTGCTGTTGATTTCACCCGCCCCAGGGATCAACCCTCGGTCTCGATAATACCTAAAGTACCCTCATTCCCGAAATTAATCTGACTTTACCGAAAAAATAGTTACACTTTCTGCATTGCAGCGTCCCGCCGCCGCCGTCTAAACCCCCATTATGGCGGCCCCCACGCCCGCCGCAGCGGGCATTAGCGGGACAGCGGGCGGGATTTTCGGCCCCGATTTCAACCCGGACGGCAGATATTGCTCCAGCAACATCACCAATTCCTCCGCACCGAAAGGTTTGGCCAGATAATCCGTGGCCCCGACCATTTTTGCCCGCACCCGATCGATGAAGCCATCTTTGCCCGTCAGCATGATAATCGGCGTGTGGTGGAACTGGCTCGACTGACGCAACATGGCACAGAGTTCGTAGCCATCCAACTGCGGCATCGCAATATCACACAGGATCAACTGGGGCGCAAGGCCAAACACCTGACTCAAGGCCGCCACCGGATCGTTGATCGGGGTCACCTGATAGCCCCGTGGCGTCAGCATCCCGACAATTACTTCACCGATCGTCACCGCATCGTCAATACAGACAATCCGCTGACCCAGCATGGGCACATCCGGTTCCGGCCGCGCCACCGCGATCGGCCCCGACTGCGGCACGGCCGCCTGGGGCGGCCAGGGGGTCAAGCTCATCCAGCCCCGCTGAATACAAGGCGCGATCGCTTTGGCCACGGTCAGCAGATCACGATTTAGGGCATGGGCCAGTTGGCGCAGGGAGAGGCGCTGGGCCGCATAGGTAATCAAGGCCGTGGCCGTCGCCGCTGGCAACGCCTGTTGGAGCGCCGCCGCATCGACGATCACCGGACATTGCTCGGGCGATCGAATCTGGGGATAGAACTGCTTCCACTCCTGCACCTGCTGGGCCACCGCCGTCACCAGCGGCATCGGCTCCCAAGCCATCAGGGTGGGCGTCAGCGGCTCGCCCATCTCAAAGATAAATGTCCCTTGGTGCAAGCCCAACAGCTCAAACAACGTCTCTCGAATCATTGTCTCCAACAATTCCCGCGCCTGCTCCGGTTGCAGCATCCGCCGCTCCAACAAGGCCCAGAGACAGCCATACTCGGGGGTATTACTACGGAGTTGTTCCGCCGCCCGGAAGGCATCCCAATCGATCGGGTGACCCCGATCGCCCGCTGCCATTCGCTGCCCATCGCGCAACCCGCGCAGCCGCGTTACCCCAGCACCAGGATCCCCCGCATAGACAATCCGGCCCTGCACAAAGAACACAAACCATGACGGCGCATCGCCGATCGCCGCCGACCGACCATGGGGGATCGGGCCACTCGCGCCATAGGGTTTGACCCATAGCTGTCCCGTCCGCTGACCCAACGCCACAAGGTGCAAAATGCTGCGTACATCGATTTCCGCCAACTCTCCCTGCATAAATTCCTTGAACTGAGAACCCAGTTCTGGCAAGCGCGACAGTTTGATCTCCTCCATTCTGCCCTAATTTTCCTCTCACAGCTGTCAAAAAAGATTCAGTAAAACATCTGATGAAACCGAAAATCCTTGGGCATAATGAAAATACGAGTCCAACTCCAATGGTTTCGTCAGGTTACTAGTTTTAGTCTGAACCATGCCTTGTAGCGAGGATTTCTGCCGAATCGGTGTATTCTGGATGGAACTTGCCCCAATCGCCCTCGGTCGATCGGCAGTCACATCGAGCAGTGCCGTAAATTCAGCTATTGGCTGATGCAGGAAACACTCTCTATAATGGCGAAGCATGATGGGTTAAACCCCGAGACCCCAACGACCACTGTCGGGATATTCCCACAGCGGCCCGAGGCGAAGCAGCGTAGAGAAGGTTAAGAGGGCTATCAGCGTGCTGTATCTGGCAGAAGTTGTTCAACGAAAAAGCGGAATGTTGGGAGGCGGCAAGTGTGAACTGAAGCTGCTGGCTTGCCAACGCAACGAACAGAACTGGAGCGCCGTTTCTGGAGAAGAGGTCGTGGCCGCTGATGAAGCGAGTCGCTACAGCTCCGGGGCCTTGCTCTTAGTCGATCTCACCGCCAGCAAACAAGTTCAGCGCATTCAAGAAGCGGGCCGCCCACTGGTCAGCATCTTGCAGAACTTTTCGCGCCTCCAAGAGAAATTTAAAACCCAAGAAGAAGAAATTGAGCAGTGGAAGCAGTCCCTGACCTACCAAAGTCAGGAACTCAACCGCCGCGAAATGGAAATGGAAGCCCGCCGCGAACAGTTGGAGCAGCTTGAATCCGACTTTGAGCAACTGGAGCAGCAGAAGCAGGAATTTGAAGGCACCCGATCGGAAATCGATGGCCTCAAAACCGAACTCGAACGCCGTCAACAGGAACTCGAAGGCGCTTGGGATCACCTGCGCGGCGAACAGCGTCAACTCAGCGAAGCCCAGGACGAGATGTCCGGAAATTCGGTGCTGGACGAAGGCCGGGCCGCCGAAATCCAAGGCATCCTCAGTCACCTGAGTGGAGCCGTGCCGCCCTTCGAACACTATGAAGCGCAGGTACAGCACACCGCAAACTTGGTCAATCACAAACAGGAATTGCTGACCCATCACTGGCAAAATCTGGAGCAGTATCGCGCTGAATTGGCCCAGCAGCAAGCCGTCTTGGAACAGCGCAGCCAAGAGCAGATGCAGCGCTGGCAGGAATGGCAAGCCGCCACCACACTCTTGGCCCAAACCAAAGCGGACCTACACATCCACGAAGCCACCCTGCACACCAAACAGGACTACGTCCAGCAATTGCATCTACAAGCGCAAAACTTCGATGGCCTTCAACACCAGATGCAGTTGGCCACTGAGGGCGAAGAAGGGGTCGCCGTCAGTGCGGCAGTCGATATGCCTGCCTTGGAGCAAATGCCGATCGACCAACTCCAACGCACCACCGAAACCCTGCAAAGTGACCTAGAAAAGTCACTGATGTTCGTCAACAGCCAGGAAGAAGAGCTAGAGCTGAAGCAAGCCGAAATCGACGGACTCGACAGCAAACTCTCCCAAGTCAACGAATTCGATCGGATGTCTTTGGAGTCGGAGTTGACCGACGAGAAAGACGCCTACCAGTTCCTCAAGGAAACCTTGCTCGGTCAGCAGCGCAACCTGCGCGAGAAGGAAGGCATCCTGCGCCAGCACCAGCTCGTCCTGAATCGCCGCCAAGGCCGATCGGAAGGGCCAAAGGATGGCATGGTGGACTTTGCCCCCTTGCTCCAGCAATTGGGCCAACTGCGGCAGCAGAACACCGACCAGATCCAGTCCGTCGAAGCGACGATCGCGCAATTGCACCAGACGATCGAGCAGTCCCGTGGCACCGTTGACCAACAGTCCCAGAATGTCGATCGGCAACGCGGCGAACTCGACCAACTGGAACAGGCGCTCAAAGCCGAGCGCGGCACCGTCGGCGAAATGCAAGGTAAAGTGCGACTCTACGAAGAGATGCTCCAGCCAATCCAAGACTCCGTGGACAACCTCAAGCAGGCCATCACCGAAGTCTCCAGCCAGGTTTCGCAGCTTCAGACCTCGGGCGCGGAGCAGCAGTCGGCCCTCGGTCAGATGCATGCGGTGATCAACGGCCTCATGCCCCAACCCCAGTTGGCGGCCTCGTAAAATCGATCCTAACTTCGGCAAAACAGCGGGTTTCCTTGGGGAAACCCGCTGTTTTCGATCAGCCCTTAAAGCATTCCAACACCCGATCGACCACCCGCACCGCCAAACCCCCACCGAAAGTTGAAGTCTGACTGCGATTCGGGGCCTCGATCAACCCGACTACGGCTTCGATTTGGGCGAAGTTGGGGGACTGGGGCAACTGCTGCTGCAAGAACTGACGGATCACCCGCCGTTGCAGGGCCAAATGTACCGATCGTAAAACCCGCCGATCGAGCCGTCGTGGATCGGCGGGATCGATCGCCTGCTGATAAATCGCCTGCGCCTGAAGTTCCAGATATTCGACTTCCGCCGTGAGCAGTTCCGCCGTTTGGGCCAGATGTTCCGTCGATCGGGGATTCAGATGCTGGGCCAACTGCGGCATAATCTCCAGCCGAATCCGATTGCGGGCGTAGTCCACCTGCTGATTCGTCGCATCTTCCCAAACGGGCAACCGATAATCCTGACAAACCTGCGCCGTCTCGGCTCGGGTGAATTCCAACAGGGGCCGCACCAAAGGAATCACACAATCCGCGCTGAGCGATCGCGCCCAACCCAAGGATTGCAAACCATCACTGCCACTGCCCCGCACCAAGTTATACAGCAGGGTTTCGGCCCGATCGGTCGCCGTATGACCGGTCACGACCCGATCGAAATTTTCCGCCTGGGCCACCCGTTGAAAACATTCGTAGCGCCAATGGCGGGCCGCCGCTTCACCGGAAGGCGGGATCGCCGCAGTTTCGACAAAACAGGGCACATCCCACGCCTGACCGAGCGATCGCACATGTGCCGCATTCGCCGTCGCATCCGATCGCCATTGGTGATCGCAATGCGCCACACCCAACTGCCAATCAAACCGCGATCGTAAGTCCAACAGCAGTTTGAGCAGACACAGCGAATCCTGCCCCCCCGATACCGCAATCAAAATCCGACTGTTTGGCGGCAGCAGCGATCGGGCTTTGAGGGTTTGGTGCAGTTTGGCGTGACGATCGCTCCAGTCAGTCATTGGGAAATTGAGTGTTTTTGGGGGATGGGCGCAATCGATGCGGAGTTATCATAACAATTCATGGATCACCAACCGGGGTGACAGCCTAGCGCAGAATGCTAAAATCGGACTAATCCCCCAGAGCGAGGCGATCCAATGCTAACCCTAGACCAACTCATTTCAGAAGCCACTGCATTACCCGATGCGGCCAAAGCTGTCCTCATTGACCGGGTCACGGAAAGCATGATGGGTCAAGCCGAACAAGACGTTTTGATGGCAGCCGTAAAGAAAGCTCAAAACCGTATGGCCGAAATCGACAGTGGCGCAGTCCAAACCATTCCTGGAGATATCGCTTTGGCCCAAATCCGGCAACGCTCAAAGCAATGAAGTACGAATTGCACCCAGCCGCCCTACAAGAATACGCCGAAGCTGTGCAATTTTTTGCCCAGCAAGACCGACACCAAAAGTTCATCGACACCGTCGAAAATGCCATATTTAGGATTGTTGGCGCACCCGATCGCTGGCCGATCGTGGAAGGTCAGATTCGTCGTTGTTTGACCCTCAAATTTTTCTATGCCATCCTATATCGAGTCGATTCCGATCGCATTGTGATTGCCGCGATCATGAGTTGTCGTCAAGATCCAAGCTACTGGAAGGATCGACTCTGACATCACAAATCTCCACCCGTGAACCCGCCGATGGCGATTTCCCCACCTACATCGTCGCCGCCAGAATATCATAGATCGCCCGCGTGATCACCGTGAGTTCGGCGGGCTGAATAATATACGGCGGCATCGTATAAATCAATCGCCCAAAGGGCCGCAACCACACCCCCGCCTCGACAAAGCGCGGCTGAATCACCGCCAGATCCACGGGTTCATGCAGCTCCACCACCCCGATCGCGCCCAATACCCGCACATCCTTCACCGCCGCTAACCCCCGGCAAGGTTCCAGCTCCGCTTGCAGTTGGGATTCAATGGTGCGAATCGTCGATCGCCAATCATAACTTTCCAGCAACTCCAGGTTTGCCACCGCCACCGCACAGGCCAGGGGATTCGCCATAAACGTCGGCCCATGCATAAACACCCCCGCCTCCCCCGCCGCAAAGGTCGCACTAATTTCCGGGGTCGTCAACGTCGCCGCCAAGGACATAAACCCACCCGTCAGCGCCTTGCCCACGCAGAGAATATCGGGACAAACCCCCGCATAGTCACAGGCAAAGATCGCCCCCGTCCGCCCAAACCCCGTGGCAATCTCATCCAAAATCAACAGCACATCGTACTGTTCACAGAGCGCCTTGGCCCGCCGCACATACTCCGGATGATAAAACCGCATCCCCCCCGCATTCTGCACCACGGGTTCAAAGATCGCCGCCGCAATCCAATCGTGGTGGGCCGCCAGCAACGCCGCAAAACTGGCAATATCCGCTTCCTGCCAGTCTTGCCCAAACCGCACCTGCGGCGCATCGGCAAAATATTGCGGCGTCAAACTACCCTGAAACAGATGGTGCATCCCATTCACCGGATCGCAGGCCGACATCGCCGCAAAGGTATCACCATGGTAGCCACTGCGAATGGTAAGAAACCGCTGCTTCTGAGGCTGGCCGCGATTGTACCAATACTGCACCGCCATTTTCATCGCGACTTCGACCGCCACGGAGCCAGAGTCACAGAAAAACACCTGCTGAAGATTGGCGGGCGTCATGGCAATCAGTCGCTGCGCCAGCTCCACTGCGGGCCGATGGGTCAGCCCGCCAAACATGACGTGGGACATTCGATCGATTTGCGCGTGAGCCGCTTGGTTTAACTGCGGATGGTTATAGCCATGAATGCAAGTCCACCAGGACGAAATGCCATCGATCAGCGATCGGCCATCCATTAGTTGAAGCCTTACCCCCTGAGCCGACTCCACCGGGAACATCGGTTGCGGATTGGGCATGGCCGCATAGGGATGCCACACATGCTGCCGATCGAAATCCAGGAGTTGCTCTAACTGCATTGAATCACTTACCCTAACAAACTTAGAGGGTGTTTTAAAAGTCTTACTGCTGGTCGCAAATGCCACGATCCCCCTAAATCCCCCTTCAAAAGGGGGACTTTGAAAAAAAGGGGGACTTTGAATCCGGTTCCCCCCTTTTTAAGAGGGGGTAGGGGGGATCGTTGACTGCGGCATCTGACCATCAATGCCGGTTAAAACATCCGCTTTTACAGCGTATCTTGCGTTTGGGTCTGAATCACACTGCTCCAGTCGTCGCCCTGAGCCACCGCTGGCACATCTTGGCTCAACGTCGAATCCGCCATGGCTTTGCGGAGCTTCAACTTCTTCTCCTCATAGGCCGATCGTTCCACCGCCGACATCGCCGCGATCGCCGCTTCACCCGTGGTCTTAGCCCACAAACCATCCGCCGCATCGGTATTCCCGATCGGGATCGAGCCATTCGCCGCGATCCAATCCGCTTGCACCGCCGCCATCGCCCCCCGATCGGGGAAGCTGAAGGACTGCACCCGGACAAAGGCACAGCAATCGGCTCCCAATTGGGTCTGATGGCCCCGCAGCGACAGCGACACATTGCGAGAGATATTCACATATTGCAATTGCTGCTGCCGATCGCACACCGCATACACCCCGGCCACTTTGGCATCGCCCGCCCGATCGCACCAATCATCCAAAGGGATCATCGCGGTATCGTCGATCGCGGCCACGACATTGGCCACCACCCCATGCTCATCCGCCGAACTGTAGAGAAAATCATGTAACCCCTGATGGGCCACGGGAACATCTTGATGCTCGATCGGGGTTTGGGGGGGCGCGGTTTCCATCAATGCTGACTCCTAATTGCCGTGAACCCAGCGGTTCGATTGCCTCTTCCACTGTATAGCAATTTCCGCGATCGTATCGATCGCGAGAATTGCAGCGAATCGATGTCGCCAATCCGCACATCCACCATGCGGCAGAAGCGCGAACCACGGTCATTTGATTAAAATGGTGCGGTTGTTTTAGTTAGGCCCATGTCTCGCACCATCCACGACGAATTCGCCAAAGACTGGATGCAAGAATTCTTGAGCGACTTTGGCACCGTCCAAACCGAATTCCAAATTTCCAGCGAAGTCCGCCATGTCGATGTCCATTTTGAGCCAGCAGCCAATTGCCTGCCTGTGCCTATGGGCATTCTGGGTCGCATGGTCGCGGCTACATGCTTAATCGAACCCTTTCGCAACGCCATTTCCGGTCAGGAAATCTGCAACTGCAATGCCAAATCGACCCTGCTCGGTTACAGTTTAATCAACCAAGCCAAACACGACAATCGCACCTTCCGGTTCGACGATCGGCCTTTTCTATGGATGATTTCGCCCACGCTTTCCCGCCGGATGCAACAGCGCTGTTGTCTGCATCCTTATCCCGACTGGGGTGAAGGCATCTACTTTCGACCGGAATCCGACCGATCGGCGGTGGTCGTAGTGCATCAACTCCCCGTCACCCCCGATACCCTTTGGCTGCGCCTACTCGGTCGCGGCAGAGTCCAAAAGCAAGCCATTGCCGAGTTAATGGCTTTACCACCGGACTATCCCTATCGGAATATCTCCTTGAGACATATTGCGGTATTGCAGAAAAACCTCAAAGCACGTCAAAATTTAGATAACGATCTTGAGGACGTCATCATGGCTCTTTCTATCACTTACGAACAAATCGAAGCCGAAATCCTCCAGCAAGGCCGCGAAGAAGGCCGTAAAGAGGCCCTCTCCATCACCTACGAACAGATGGAGTCAGAAATCTTACAGAAAGGCCGCGAAGAAGGCCGCGAAGCCGGTGAAATTCAGGAAAAGCTGTCGATCGCCTGCAATATGCTGAACGAAGGCATCGAACCAACGATGATCATCCGTCTGACTGGACTCACCCAAGCGCAACTCGAAAGCCTGCCAAGAGAAGTTAACAGTTAATGCGGGTCCAAAATAACCATTAAGATTATCCAATGGTTTTTCTGCGCGTATTATGGAGCTTCGTCTGGCAATTCAATCCAGAGGATCCAACATTCTAGTCAAGCTGGGCAATCACTCAACTCATTGTAGGGAAGCACAATGCTCGAAGGTTTTAGAACTGAAATTATCGAAGCAGAAAAAGGCCGGATCGACTTGCTAAAGTGGAAATTGATCCTGATCGCTGGACTCGGCACTGTTGGATTAGGTCTCAGCAGTTCTGTCAAAGCGTCCAACTCGGTACTATCCACTCATTTATTGCTCTGTCTCATCCCACTCGTCTGCATTTATGTTGATTCACTATGCCAACATCTTCAAATGCGCATTCTTGTCATCAGTGAATTTTTTCAGAATTATCAAAACCCCCAAAATATCGATGACAATATAATGTATTTCCATGCCTATGAAAAGTTCTGTAATGAGGTGCGGCCAGTATTCTATCTAGAAGATTGGGCACAGCAAGGGTCAACAATCGTTTTCTCGCTGGTAACACTAATGTTTGCGGTTGTCTCCACGTCATTAGGCAAAGACCGAGATGCTTTCTTTGTTTCCGGCCTGATGGGTATTGCGTTAACAATCGTACTTGAATTTCTACAGAAACGGAAGTACAAGAACATCAAGAAGCTCGCTAACAAGTTGCGTCAAAACCCATAGAACCATCAAAAAATGTCAATCGTGCAGAATTCAAAGCTCCTAAATTTAATCCAATCAACGTACACATCGGAATCAGTTCATAACATTATTGAGCTTCTGGAAAAGGAAAATACGTTTACCTTCTCAGCCCTCTCAAATGGCCTATTTCCGGCGGCAATCACAAGGGAAGACACACAATATACTGGCTACCGCCAGGTGTGGATACGCGACAATATCTATGTTGCTTATGCTCACTACGTAACTGGGGAAACCCGCATCACGGTGAAGACACTAAATGCCTTGATGGACTACTTCAAAGTTTATCGGCAGCGATTTGAGCGAATTATCGACCAGCCCAATCGTGCCAATCAAGTGATGGAAAGGCCCCACGTTCGATTCGATGGGGAGCTTTTGCAGGAGCTGCCAGAAAATTGGTCACATGCCCAAAATGACGCTCTTGGCTACTTTCTCTGGCTCTACTGCAAATTTATCAATGAAGATTTAATCTCGATTACCCAGGCGGAAATCGAGATACTTGCACTATTTCCCTTATATTTTGAGGCGATCGGTTATTGGGAAGATGCCGATAGTGGTCATTGGGAAGAAGAACGGAAAGTCGAAGCCTCCAGTATCGGGGTGGCTAAAGCTGGTGTGTCAGCCCTCCGCCAAACCCTAATCAAGTCGAGCCACAATGCCGATCAATTCGCCTATCAGGATAAGGTCGTTACAATTGAATTGTTAGATCAGCTTATTCAAAATGGGGATGTGGCTTTAGCAGAAATCTTGCCGTATGAGTGCCGATCGCCGGAGGCCAAAGCCCGACGATACGATGCCGCCTTACTTTTCCTAATCTATCCGCTAAATGTGCTTGATCCCACTATGGCCGATCGGATTGTTGAAGATGTCATTCGCAATCTTCAGGGTGACTACGGTATCAAACGCTACCTTCGCGATTCCTTCTGGGCCGCTGACTACCGGACAAGATTATCGCCGGAACAGCGAACTGCAAATGTTAGTGACGATATGACCTATCGCGATTCCTTAATCCAAGCGGGACAGGAAGCCCAATGGTGCATCTTTGATCCGATTATTTCAATTATCTTTGGCCAGAAGTTTCAAACCACAGGCCAAGCCGCCGATCTCGAACAGCAAGTCTTTTATCTGAATCGAGCGCTTGGTCAACTCACGGGCGAAACCTGTGAAGCGGGGGAATTCAAATGTCCAGAACTCTATTATTTGGAGGATGGTAAGTATCGCGCCAATGATGCAACCCCACTCCTCTGGACTCAAGCCAACTTAAAAGTCGCTTTGAAGACAATGATGGATAGTCTGAGTTAAACACTAAACTTAGAACATGCGATCTGCTTGGCGCAACAATCGACCTCACAGCATCACCACGATCGGCCCCATCAAACTGGCCAAATTCGTTGACCCAAATTATTTCAACTACACCCCATCCAACTCATCATCCCCCACCGATCGGGCCTGCACCCGCAACCGCTGCCGACTGCCATCGGTCGCCGTACTGCGATCGGGCAGCCTTTCCTGCACCCGATCGGGCGAAAACTCCACCCGCAATCGAATCCGGCCCCGCTGCCAACCCGCCCCCGACAGCCGCAGCACCTCACAGTCCGCCCCTTCACTAAACCAAGACTCGTGATCCTCCGACCAATCCGCCTCCCGATCGCTGACCAACTGCGCCAGGGCATCCAGCAGCTCCCCCACCTTAAAGGTCGGGTTATCTAATAGAATTCGACCCACGCTGATGTACACCACTTCATCATCATCGAGGGGAACGAACGGATTGTTCATGCGCAGCAGACTCCAGAAATTTTAGAGAAACCAGCCGTAGCTGTGTAATCCCTTACCCAACAGGTTGACGCCAAGATAACAGACCCAAACCACCACAAACCCGATCGCCGCCAAAATTGCCGGACGCCGACCCTGCCACCCCTTGGTAATCCGCGAATGCAAGTAAGCCGCAAACACCAACCACAGAATCAAGGCCCAAGTCTCCTTCGGATCCCAGCTCCAGTAGGATCCCCAAGCCTCATTCGCCCAGACGCCACCGGAAATAATCCCGATCGTCAACAGCGGAAAGCCCAAACCAATAATCCGATAGCTGATGTTGTCGAGGTTATCGGCCAAGGTCAACCGACGGGGCGAAAGCGCCGCCGCCACGGACATCGGGGCCGTCATCACCGCCGTCCCGCCACCATCAATGTCACCCATCGTCGAAGCCAGCACCGTCGCCGCCGGATTGCGCTGGATCTGATAGCTGCCTGTGCCAACGGAACTACCCCGCAACTCGACCGCCTGGCCCCGCGTCACGATCAAGAAGCCGATCGCCAACATCGAACCCACCAGCAGCGTGCCATAGCTGAGCATCATCACGCTCACATGCATCATCAGCCAGTTCGACTTCAGCGCAGGCACCAGGGGAGCCGACTTCTGCATGTCATCGGGCAACCGCAAGGCCGCAAACGCCGTAATCCCCAAAGCCACGGGCGAAG
The DNA here is from genome assembly GCA_031415035.1 of Cyanobacteria bacterium VAR_4_metabat_243. Lineage (GTDB taxonomy): Bacteria > Cyanobacteriota > Cyanobacteriia > Leptolyngbyales > Leptolyngbyaceae > Romeriopsis. The sequence goes on along the minus strand of JANOQX010000109.1, from coordinate 12,426 downwards.
TCACCGCCCCGACCCAACGGCTTTGGCTCATATTCTCCGCAATCAGATGCACCGTCGTCACGGCCCAGGCCAGGAAAAACAGCGATTCGTAGAGATTGCTAATGGGAAAGTAGCCCGCTTCGATCCAGCGCGCCGCCAACAGCACCACCATGCAGAGATTGGCGATCGCCATCCCTGTGGTACCCAAGGTCGGCAACAGCCGCGCCGCTGGAAAAGCCACGCCCACCCAATAGATCAGCATCGTAGCGAACAACACGCCAAACGCAATGTTATCCAGGTATCCCTGCAACGCGACCAAGTTCATTGTCGGTTCCTGCCAAACGGCCCAAATTTTCCGCGACTAACAGTTATTCTAAGCGGTATCACTCGGACTTACCTTGATCGACCGGGTTACGATCCTCGGTTCAAGGCAATCTTCGATCGCTTAAATTCATCCAACAACCGCGCCTTCATCTTGTCCGGCACCAACCGATTGGGATAGGCGCTATAGTGCGCCGCCAAAGAGTTCAAGGCCGTCCGCATCGTGGTGAACGAACTCAGCCGCGACACCTTCTCATTGCGGCGATAGCGGGCCGAAAAGTCATTGATCTTGAGGCGGGCAGCGGCATTGATCGCCGACCGATCGGGATTGTCTACCGTCACGTCGATCGCCGTCATCAGCGTATCGATCACCAACTGCACATCTTCCGCATAGCGTCCGGTCAGACTATCGGCCTGGGCCATTGCTGGCACCGCAGACACTCCAATCAGCACGACCAACACCACAGCCAACAACCGAGACAAGAGACGCTTCATAACGGGTTCGGACCACAAAATATTGCACCCACGATCCTACCGTGAATTGGGATCAGTCAGTGACTCGCACCGGCAATTAGCCAAAGCGGCCACTGACATAGGCCTGGGTCGCTTGCGCCTTCGGCGCTTGGAAGATCACTTCGGTGCGATCGTGCTCCACCACATAGCCCGTCCGGCCCTGGGGGGTTTGCTCGACATTGAAAAAGGCGGTGTAGTCCGAGGATCGGGAGGCTTGCTGCATGTTGTGCGTGACGATGACGATCGTGTAGCGCTCCTTCAGCTCCTGCAACAGTTCCTCCACTTTCAGCGTGGAAATCGGATCAAGGGCCGAACAGGGTTCGTCCATCAAGATCACATCCGGTTCCATGGCGATCGTCCGGGCAATGCAGAGGCGCTGCTGCTGACCACCGGACAGCGCCGTGCCACTTTCGCGCAGTTTATCCTTCACTTCGTCCCACAGCGCCGCGCCGCGCAGCGACTCTTCGACCAACTGATCCATATCGCCCCGATAGCCCACCAGTCGGGGACCAAAGGCAATATTGTCATAAATGCTCTTGGGAAAGGGATTTGGCTTCTGGAAGACCATGCCGAGCCGCCGCCGGACTTCGACCGGGTCGATCGTCGGATCGTAGAGATTTTGGTTGTGGTAGTAGACTTGGCCGCGCAGATGGAAGCTCTTGATCAAGTCATTCAAGCGATTGAAGCAGCGCAGCACCGTGCTCTTACCGCAACCCGAAGGGCCAATGAACGCCGTGATCGAGTTCTGGGGAATGGCGATCGAGACGTCCCGCACGGCCAAGAATTTCCCGTAGTAAATCTGGAGATTATCCGTTTTCAGGACGGCGTTCGTTTTTGTGCTGGGGTTGATTGCAGTGGTCATTCGGTGATTCCTCAAAACGATGATTCAGTCAAAACAGGCCGTCGATCGATTCGCACCCCGTCACACTTTTAGGCGCTCCGCCGCACCAAAGCCCGTGACAGCACATTGGCCACTAACACCATCAGGACTAACAGCAGCGCCCCGGCCCAGGCAAGTTCCTGAAGATTCTTGTAGGGCGATGTCGCAAAGTTATACACCCGCAGCGACAACGTGGCCGCTGGCTCAAAAAGACTGTTGCTCATGTACTGGGAACCCAAAGCGGTAAAAATTATCGGAGCCGTTTCCCCCGCCGCCCGTGCGATTCCTAGCATAGCGCCCGTCAGAATTCCCGGCAACGCCGCTGGCAAAACCACCCGCGATACCGTTTGAAACCGACTCGCGCCCAGCCCCACCGCCGCCTGTCGCAAGTCCTGAGGCACCAGTTCCAGGGATTCCGTCGCCGTTCGCACAATCACCGGGAGCATCAGCACCGCCAGCGCCACCCCCCCGGCAAAGGCGGAGTACTGCTTCGTGGTCAGCACGAGCATGCTGTAGATAAAGGTACCCGCCACGATCGACGGCACCCCACTCAAGACATTCGTCGCGAAGCCAATCCACCGGGCCAACTTCGTATCCCGCGCAAATTCGGCCAAAAAGATCGCCGCCAGCACGCCGATCGGCACCGCTAACAGCGTCGCCACCCCAACGGTATAACAGGTGCCCTGCAACGCATTTTTCAAACCACCGCCAGGGGACAAGGCCGCTGGCTGAATCTGGGTGAACAGATCCAGATTGAACCGGGCCATGCCCTTGGAGACCACCATGTACAGGACAGAGATCAGCGGCACCACCGCAATCAAGGCACAAAGCGTGGCCAGCAGCGTCATGATCGTCGAAAACAGCGTTCGCTTGGCCCAAGGATTGCGATCGAGCGATTGCGGCGCAATCGCGACCCGACTATTGCTCACAGGCGTATCGTTCATCATCTAACGTTGCATCCCATTTGTCAGAATACCGATCGAACTATCCCGCCACCTAAACTTTGATCCGAATCCGGCGCACGACCAGCTCGGCCAGCACGTTTACCAGCAACGTAATCAAAAACAAAACAAAGGCAGCATACATCAAAGCCGAAATCTGTAGCCCATCCGCCTCGGCAAACTGATTCGCCAGGAGGGAGGAAATGGTCGAGCCTTGGGCGAAGAGCGACGGTTGGATTTTGTTGGCATTGCCAATCAGCATTGTGACCGCCATGGTTTCACCCATGGCGCGGCCCAAGGCCAACATCGTTCCCCCCACCACACCCGAAAACGCCGCTGGCAGAATGATTTTGAAAATTGTCTCCCACCGGGTCGCACCCAAGCCATAGGCGGCTTGGCGCAGGGTTTCGGGCACGGCCACCAGCGCATCACGCGAAATCGCCGCAATAATCGGCAAAATCATGATCGCCAGGATCACGGCTGCGGCATAGATCCCCGGCCCTGACGGGGCCGTGCTAAATAAGGGGATCCAACCCAACCCGGCATTGAGCGACACACCCATGCCGCGCAGGGCCGGGATCAGCACAAAGATGCCCCACAGACCATAGACCACGCTCGGAATCGCGGCCAACAGCTCCACCAAAAAGACGATCGGCCGCTGAATCCGCGCGGGCAGAAAGTCCTCACTCAAAAACACCGCCACCCCGAGGCCGATCGGCAACGCCAGCAATAGCCCAATGAAAGAACTCACGAGCGTGCCGTAGATCTGCGGCAAGGCCCCATAGATATTCTTCACCGGATCCCACCGATCGGTGAACAGGAACCCCAGACCGAAGGTGGTGATGGCGGGCATTGCCCGGAAGGCCACCTGCGTGGCGATCGTCAGCAAGATCACCGCCAGACCTACCGCAAACACGCCAGTTAGCCAGACAAAACCCGTATCCAGCTGGCGCGCGAGTGCCGATCGCTGGCGGGAGATGGGAATCGAAGTCGTCGGCTTTTCGGAAGACAGCGTCATGATGCCTCTAGCGCAAATTACATTTCTGGGAAAACAGGATTGGAACCATTTCAACTATTCTCGCAGCTAATCCCTAAATCGGGATTAACCCAGAATTAAGTTCTTGATCCGACCGAGGGCGCGGGTCACATCCCCAGCACGATCGGCGATCAACGCAAGCGTCCCCTTACGATCCTACGATTGCAAGGGGACATTTGGCCAACTGATTATCGGCGTTACTTGACGGTCTCAACGGTGGTCAGCACCTTCGTCGCCAAGTCATCCGGCAAGGGAATATAGCCCAGCTTCTCGGTGGCCGCTTTGCCATCCTTCAAGGCCCAAGCCATAAACTGCTTCACCGCTGCCGCTTTCGCCGGATCATCGTACTTCTCATACAACAAGATCCAAGTCAAGCTGACGATCGGGTAAGCATCTTTCGCCTCCGGATCGGGCACGGAGAGCGCGAAGTCCTCCGGCACGGCCGCACCCACGAGGGCGTTGCCCGCCGCCGCCGGGGTCGGCGGGATAAATTCACCCGCTTTATTCTTGAGCGCGGCCATTTTCAGCCCGTTCTCGCTGGCGTAGGAATACTCGACATACCCGATCGAACCAGGCGTTTGCTGGATCTGGGCGGTGACGCCTTCGTTCCCTTTCGCGCCGCTGCCCGTGGGCCATTCGACCGACTTGCCGGAACCCGCTTTCCAGTCGGGACAAGCTTTTTCCAAATGCTTGGTGAAAATCGACGTGGTGCCACTGCCGTCCGATCGATGGACAAAATTCACCACCGCATCCGGCAGCTTCGCCCCCGCATTATCCGCCGCAATCTTCGGATCATTCCACTTCGTAATGGTGCCACCGACAATGCCGCAGTAGGCTTCGCGCGACAGCTTCAGACTATCGACCCCGTCAAGATTGTGGGCAAACACCACAAACAATCCCGTCGTCGGCACTTGGATCACCTTACCGCGCTTGGCCGGGAAGCCCGCCCGCTCATCGTCCTTCAGGGCCGCATCGGTCGCCCCAAAGTCCACCGTCTCCGCCAGGTATTGCTTCACCCCAGCGCCACTGCCAACGGATTCGTAGCCGATCTTCGTGCCAGTCTTCGCCGCATATTCGGCAAACCATTTCTGATAGAGCGGCGCGGGCGCGCTGGCTCCAGCCCCCTTCAGGGCGGCCCCACTACCAGCAGCAGGAGCCGCTGGCGCACCGGGCGCACTCGGAGCCGAGGGAACGGTCGAAGTCCCACCACAAGCGTTCAAACTGAATGTTAGGGCCACTAAGGAAGCGGGAATCACCCAACGGGAATGCGATCGGGACAAAGGCATAAATTTCTGTTGTTTTAGTATCATCGACTACTTTTCAGCGTAGGAGGGATTGTTAAAGAATAGGTTAAGAAGAACGCTTAAGAAAGGTTAAGTGATGACTAAATTGTGGAGATTTTTAAATATTTTTTTGACGGCAAGGTGCGGGATTTGACCCTGGCTCCAGGTGGCAAGCCCTTATCGCCGGGGGCGATCGGCGCGATACGGCCCGATCGGGCGCGGATTAATTTGGCCCCATGGTATCCCCCATATCGCCTTGCGGCAAAAAGACTCCGCTATAATAATGCCAATTAAAGTTCAATTCGTTGTCCGAATCGCGGGCATATCCAACTTGGATACTCGCGGCCCATCGGGCAATTGAATTAGGTGTTTGAGTTCGTTGTTGGAGAATCGCCAGTGACTATCTACGTCGGCAACTTGTCCTTTCAAGCCACTGAAGAGGACGTTCGGGAAGTTTTTGGAGACTATGGCACGGTCAGCCGCGTCAGTCTCCCCATGGATCGCGAATCGGGCCGCAAACGCGGTTTTGCCTTCGTCGATCTGGCCAGTGAGGCGGAGGAAGATGCGGCGATCGCCGCCCTCGATGGCGCGGAATGGATGGGCCGCGACCTCAAAATCAACAAGGCAAAACCGCGCGATCCACGCTAGTCATACCGTCCGTTAGTCCGGCATGGCAGACTCCATGGGGCCTGCCATGCCGTGGTGCCCTAGCGGTTCTGCATGAATTGGGCGGCGACACCCATCGCGTCGCCGAGATCCAAATTCCCATCGTGGTTTTTGTCGAGGAACATATTCAGCAGGGGATTGCCACCACCCGTAGGGGCTGCCCCCGCTGGAGTCGATTGGGCACCGCCCTGGAGAAACTGCATCGCCACGGGGACGAGCATCGGCAATAAGCCAATCAGCATGTTGGGATCGAGTCCCGTTTTCTGGGAAATCGCCCCAGCCAACTGCTGCTGCATTTGCGGATTCAGCAGGGTCGCGACCGCTGCATTGCTGGCACTGCCACCACCACTAAATTGGTTCAGCAAACCCTGGACGTGATCCGCGCCCATCGTGCTGTTCTGCTCTTGCAGCGACGATTGCACCTGACCGCCGACCATCGACATGACGGTTTGCATCATGCCGGGGTCAATCCCGTTTTGGCCGCTGAGTTGCTGCACGGTGCCCAAGAGACCGCCCAGTTGATCGACCGAAGCCGATTGCTGCGGATTCGCCACCGCGCCCATAAAAGCGTCAAAAAGATCCATAAAACCTGCCTATTCATCACAACAAGAACATCGATCATTTTAGTGGTTTATGGCCGATTCCGACGGGATTGCCCCGACGGTCTTCGACCGACGGTCGGTCATCGTCGTAACAACTGGCCCGAGGCATCGACTATGATGCTGATCAAGCTCAGAACTGGGCAATTGTTTAGCTGTTGAGACTGCGACCTATGCGAATTCCCCGATCGCTGACTTTAATCCTCGGCATCATCGTCATCCTGGTGTTGATGATTTGGCTGTCGAGTTCGCTGCTGGGGTTGGTGCAGAATTTGCAGGGCGTTTCCCCGCTGATGGCGCAGATCGTCGTGGGACTGGTGATTCTGCTGCTGTTGGTCTTGATCGGCGCATTCGTCTACTACTTCGTGATCCTTCCGGCGAATACCAAACGCCGTCAGCAAAGGCGCGGTCGCCCCCCCGTCATCCCCGCCGAAAAAACCGCCGTCGCCACCGAAAACCTCGAAGCAATTCGCGCCCAACTGGGTCAGATCCAAGATGAGGTGACAAAACAGGCATTACTCAGCCGATCGCGGGAAATTGAACAGAACCTCCAACGGGGCGGACTGACGATCGCCGTCTTCGGCACGGGTTCAGCGGGCAAAAGCTCATTAATCAATGCCCTTGTCGGTCGCATGGTCGGCGAAGTCGGCGCGACCATGGGCACCACCACCGTCGGCGCGACCCACAAACTGCAACTCGCAGGCGTCAAACGGGATATTTTAATTGCTGACACCCCAGGCATCCTCGAAGCCGGGGATGCGGGCACCGATCGGGAGAAAGAAGCCCGTCGCCTTGCAGCAGAAGCGGATTTGCTGCTCTTTCTATTAGACGGTGATTTGCGCCAATCGGAATTTAAGCCACTCACGGATCTAATCGGCATTGGCAAGCGATCAATCATCGTATTGAACAAAATTGACTTGCTCACCGAAGATGATCTGAACATCATCATGGACAGCCTCCGCCGCAAGCTCCAAGGCTACGTCAACATCCAGCAAGACATCATCGCCGTTTGCGCCAATCCCCAAACCGTGACGCTGGAAACCGGAGAACGGATCAAACCCGACCCCGACATCATGCCACTAATTAAACATATTGCGTCAGTGGTGCGATCGGAAGGTGATGATCTGCTGGCAGATAATATCCTCCTGCAATCCCAACGCCTCGGCGACGAAGCACGCGGATTAATCGACAGCCAACGCCGCCGACAGGCTGAGAAGATCGTCGATCGCTACCAGTGGATCGGCGGCGGGGTCGTCGCCGTCACGCCCCTGCCCGTGGTCGATATGCTGGCCGCCGCCGCCGTAAATGCTCAAATGATTGTCGAAATCGGCAAGGTCTATGACATTGATCTCGACGTCAGCCAAGGCCGCGAACTCGCCATGTCTCTGGGTAAAACCCTGGTCAGCTTAGGCATTGTCAAAGGCGTTCTCACTTTGGTTACGACATTCCTGGAAGTGTCGATCGTCGGATTAGTCCTGGGCCGCGCCATCCAAGGCGTGAGTGCCGCCTATCTCACCCGCATTGCCGGGAAAAGTTTCATCGAATATTTCCGCCAGGATCAGAACTGGGGCGATGGCGGAATGACAGAAGTAGTCCAACGCCAATTCCAACTGGAACGCAAAGATGAATTCATGAAGGCATTTATTAAAGACGCGATCGTCAATGTCGTCAAGCCGTTACAGATGAAAGTGGAATTGGTCGATGATGATGAAATGGGAATCGCCACGACGGAACAGCCATTGCCGCCACGGGCGAATTGGGCCGGACAGGCGATGGAGCAAAGGAAGCCCCCGATCGATGATTGGCAACAGTAAGTGGATGCGATTTATGGCATGAAGGCAAAGTCGGGTGGAATTTCGCCGATGTATTCAAAGGCGATCGGACGGTCTTTGTATTGTGGCAGGAGTTTGTAGAGGTCGTCGGCATTGGGCGCATGGGCGAGGACTTCGCCGCTCCGGACGATCAAATCGTCGTCAAGGTCGGTGTAGGCGATGAGCAGCCATTCATCGTGGTACTGCTGCTTCATCTGTTCTAGGGTGAGGATGGTGGTTTCCATAGGAACTGCCTGAGCGGATAGTTCTATTCTATCGCATTAGATTTGGGAATTTGTCTACCTTTGGGAGGAAAACACGGAAGACACAGGATTTGGAGCAGTTCCAAGAAATTTGCTAAACTGGGGGAGATTTCCTCTTCTCCCACTATGAGCATCACGCTAAACCCTGAGCAAGAAACGATAAAATTTTAGTGCTGAAAACCTTTCAGGATCAATCAGGAATATGTTGAAAAGTCTCATCGCCTGTACTCTAGGCAGCTTTCTCGTCGGTTGTAGTGCCACCCCGCCAACAGAACAAGCCCAATCAACCCCATCTCCTACGAATTCACCCACCGTACCCACCTCGCAAGTAACGCCAGGAGGTTCGTCCCAAAATGATATTTTCCCGGTGATTCAATTTGCCCCAATCATTCCATCAGTCATTAGCGCTGAGGAAATCACTATTCGAGAACAACAAATTACAATCGCAAAGCAATCTGAAAGACTTGTCGAAGTGAGATCCCAGGCTGGTTTAGGAACTCAACTCGATATTAATCGAGCAAAATATTTTCGATTGACAAATGAGATTCAACTACTTCAAGCAAAGCAACTACTTGCGCTAAAACAGCAAGCCGAAAGTACGAAAGCCAAATAGGTATTCGAATAATCCGGAGGTTGAATCAGGAATTGGGCATTCCCGCTGAGATTTTGATTCAGTCCTACGAGCCGCTACAAACACCTGCCTAAAAACCTTTTCACCCCCCAAAAAACCATGCCTAATCTCCAACAAACCTGGGACAACCGCCACTTCTACGCCAACAGCGCCGATCCCCGCATCGCCAGCACCGTCGAGGCATTGAAAGGCGCGATCGCGACCCTCGCCACGACCTGCGCCATCTTCAACGCCCGGATCGAAACCGCCGAAACTCTCCCCGACGCCGAATTCGACGCACTGATTACCCAAGTCCGCACCAGCCACGAACAACGCACCGCAATTTCCCTCCAACTCAGCAATCTCAGTAGCTTCATCTCCTCCATCCTCAGCGTCAACGCCCGCGACATCCAAGCCAGCGCCTGGAAACCCACCCTCCAACAACTCAGCGCCGAAATGAGTCAGGCCACCAAAGCCCTCGACGTCTTCCTCACCCGCGCCCCCGACGGCTTTATCGATCGGGCGATCCAAGACCCCACCCTCAACGAACTGAGCTTCTCCCTGAAGCACCAACGCCAACTCAAAGACCAACTCCTCAGCCTCCCCACCGAAAAGCTGCTTACGGGTCTCGCCGTCAATGGACTCGCTAGCTGGGGCAACCTCTACACCGAACTCGCCGGGAGTCTGACCTGCACCGTCAACGGCGAAGAAATGGGTTTAGCCAAAGCCGCTAACTTGCAAAGTTCGCCCGATCGGCCCACTCGCGCTGCCGCTTGGAACGGCACCCAAACCGCCTGGTCATCGCAATCCGGCACCGTCGCCAGCATCCTCAACGCGATCAACGGCTGGCGACTCGAAGAAACCAAACAGCGCGGCACCACCCGCCCCCGCCACTACCTCGACCAAAGCTGCCACCAAAGCCGCATCGATCGGGCCACCCTCGATGCCATGATGGACAGCACCTACGATCGGCGTTCGATCGGCCAACGCACCCTCAAAACCATGGGCAAAGTTTTGCAGATTGACGACATGCAGCCCTGGGATTTATTCGCGCCGCCGCCCACCGCTGGAGAAGCCGAAAGCATTTCCTTTGACGCCGCGATCGACCTGATCGCCAATGCCTTTAATCAACTCACCCCAGAAATGGGCGACTTTGCGATCATGATAGCGGAAAAGGGTTGGATCGACGCTGCGCCGACACCGCACCGATCGACCGGAGCCTATTGCGGTGGCTTCGCCGAACCGCGTGAACCGCGTATTTTCATGACCTACGAAGGCAGCATGAACAACGTCCTCACCCTCGCCCACGAACTCGGCCACGCTTGGCATAACTGGGTCATGCGCGACTTGCCACGGTATAAAACCTTCTACTCCATGACCCTCGCCGAAACCGCCAGCATCTTTGCCGAAACATTGGTGCGGGATGCGTTGATGGAAAAGGCCGCAACGCCAGAACAGAAGTTGGCGATCGCCTGGGAAGATGGTGCGGCGGCGGCGGTCTTTCTGCTAAATATCCCGGCCCGATTCACCTTTGAGCAGAAATTAGTCGAACAGCGCAAACAAAGTTTCGTCATCGCCGACACACTAAAAACCATGATGCGTGATAGCTGGCAGCATTGGTATGAAGACAGTCTGGCCAGTTACGATGAAATGTTCTGGGCCAGTAAATTGCATTTCTCGATCGCGTCTCTCAGCTTTTACAATTATCCCTATCTATTTGGCTATTTGTTTAGCTTGGGCATCTACGCGCAGAAGGAACGGTATGGTGTAGCGTTTAACGATCTGTACACGAATCTATTGCGCGATACGGGTAGCATGACTGCCGAGGATGTGGTGATGACGCATCTAAAGCAAGACATTCGGCAACCCGCGTTTTGGCAAGCGAGTTTGGATATCGTCGATCGGGGGGTCAGTCGTTTGGAGTCCTTGGTCATGTAGTTGATTTTCATCACCAAACGTCATGGGCGCTTCAGTTCGCCCGATCGGGCGACCTACAATGTCATCTTGGGAGGCGATCGGGTCAGTCGAAAATGCGGCGGCCTATGCCGATTTTGGTTTGACTTCAAACTCTGACTGAGAACGATAGAAGCACACATCAAATTCAAGAAAGAAATTGGTCTGACCCAGAATCAGTGGAATGTTTGGCCGTTGCACCCAGGCAAATAATAATTCGACTTGGGGAAATTCGCCGATTTGGACGATCGTGGCGAATGGCATGGCGAGCTGATTGCCGAGATTGCCTGCCAATGGAATGATGGCCCGCCGATCGTCCCAAACGCCGCCCAATGCTAAACCAATGTCGTAGGGTAATACGTTCACAGTTGCGCCACTATCGACTAAACCAATAGCTTCGATCGTCTGATCGTCACGATGTAGCGTTAATGGCAGTCGCGGCAGTCGATCGAATTCATTCTGAGTGGGGCTGGTGGTGGAATATTTGAGTCGCATCACTACTTTTTGAAGGCTGCCATCAGAATTTCACCTGCGCCAAAGCAATCGTAGGGAGTTGGCAGGTCGTAGGTTTTGCCGGGTTCTAAGCATGAAATATCGTCGATCGTCTCTAAGTCCTCGGCGAGAATCCGGATGAGCTTGAGTTTTTCGGCGGTGGCAAGTTGTCGTGCAGCGGGCAGGACTTCGGCGAATGTCATGTTAGTATCTCCATCGTTCTAATCCATACCCTCAGTTTACTTGATCCCAAAGGTAGTTGCCACAGTAGGCCGATCGCACCCCGCACACAGGCAAAGCGCGATCGGGCGTTTCAGTCCACCGATCGCGCGACCCAGAATGTCATCTTGGGAGCCGATCGGGCCGATTTGATGGGAAAAGGATGAGATCGGACGGCAGATATCGATCGTAGCCAATTCCTACCAAAATTTCAGTTAATGGTTGAAAATTATGGACATTACTCACTGACTGTGTATTTCACATTTCATACTTTGCGAGAGTTTCCAATAGAAAATCTGCTGGGGTATTCGCTAACTCTTTTGGTTCAAGTTTATGCAGTCCATCCCCATAAACTCGCCCTTCCTGAATCAGACTTTGTATAGGTATTAAATTCAGTGCTTTCCAAATAGACTTCGTCAACTCAGGATTAGATACTATAGCGGTTCTTAAGCTGGTTGAGTACAGTCAACGTTGGGCTGGCAGGGCTTTCAAGGCTGAAATCGTGCCGCACCGGCTCGATAACCGCTATATTGCAGCTTGCAAACGCGCTTTTGGATACATCATAAGATACACATTAGGCGCGATTGCTTTAGAATGATTCAGGATGAATCGAAAGGGTTCGCCATTCCTGGATTTACGCCGCCCCATATATGGACACAAGAACAGCGCAGGATATAGCGGTTATCAAGCGAGTATGGTACAGTAGGATCCGGAAAACCGACTGTTAAATGGGGCAATATGAAAGCCTACTCTCTGGACTTGCGGCAAAAAATTGTGGATGCCTATGCGGCAGGCGGCATTTCTCAACGCCAACTGGCAAAGAACTTTGGTGTCACCTTGAGTTTTGTCCAAACCCTGCT
>JANOQX010000108.1:0-21803 GCA_031415035.1 Cyanobacteria bacterium VAR_4_metabat_243 | reverse complement strand
GGAAGCGGGTGCCCAGATGTTCTGTCGCATTCGCAGCTACCTTTCCACCTTGAGGAAACAGGGTCGTAATGTTTTAGATGCGCTCGTTCAACTATTCATGGGCCATCCCGTTTCCCCTATTCCATCGCCTGAGTAGTTACGCTCGACTTCCGATTCCGTCAAACAAGTCGCGACTAGGTGAATAATCGTGTCACTGCCATTGCAAAACCAGGAAGCAAGGCACAGGTCAAGGTATCCCCAGGTTGCAGCGTTTCAAGCAAAACTAGCTGATTGCCCTGACGTTCATACACTTCCACCCGCTCCCGTTTCCAGTCGATAATCCAGTAGATCAGCACCCCTCGCATCGAGTAGAGCTTGAGCTTTAATTGGCGATCGCGCGCTTCCTGATCACCACCATAGGACAGGCATTCCACCATCAGTTCGGGCGCAGCCGTCAAATGTCCCGCCGCATCGAGGGATATCGCCAGCCGATCGTTACTGGCCCAGGCCACATCGGGAATCACATTATCCGCATCCGAAAAAATCACCCCCGGCGTTTGCACCACTTCACCGAGTTGACTGCTTTCCGACCAGTTATCCAGCGCCGTCGCGATCCGTGTCGCGGCTTTCTGATGTTTCCAGTTAGGCGCACGGGTCACAAACAGCTCTCCATCAATAATTTCATAGCGATTATCGTCCTCAGGGAAGAGGGCGAGATCAGCAGTCGTCCAGGTAATCCGATCGCTCGTTTGGGTCATGGGATGGCTCCTCCCGTAAGACTTGATTTTAGCACTACCTAATCCACCAACCAGCCAAACAACTCACCCACCGTCAACCCCAGACCCTGCGCAAACCCCGGCATTGGCAACCGATCGTCCATCCCATCAAAAATCGCCATCTCCCGATCGGGTTCATACACAAACACCGTCCGATCATCCGGGTCAATCAACCAACCCATCTGCGCCCCATGTTTCAAACAATGCACAATATTCTTCACCACCTTCGTCTGGCTTTGATCCGGCGATAGGATTTCAATCGTCCAATCGGGGGCGATCGCAAACCCATTCGCCACCTCCCCCGACGCATCCCGCACAATCCTTTCCCAGACAAACACGCTGACATCCGGCACAATTGCTCGTCCCCCAAACGTGCAGCGCAATTCCGCGAACGATCGGGCAATCTTCGGCCGCTTCAACTGCCCATTCACCACCGAGACGAACTCAGTCTGAATCGCACTATGTTTTCCTTGGGGCATCGGTTTCGGAAAAATCTGTCCATCAATAAATTCACTCGCAGGCTGCGTCTCCGGCATCGCCAAAAACGCTTCTAACGTCAGTACCGCATTGGCCTTAGAGGATTGAGGTGCTTGAACCATATTGATTGCCCAAGGTAATCTTGATAGCCCCATTCTATCGCAATCATTCTACCGATTGCCCCAAATTCACCCTAACCCATCGAGCCATTGTAATAACCCGCCGATTTCTTCGCGTTGATTTCGACCCAGGCATCGGCGGGGATGAGGTCTTCGCGAATCGCAATGCGATCGCCCACAGCAATCCCCGATTCGACGATCGCGTTGTACTTCAGATCGCTCATCGACACCAATCGATCGATCCGCGTCACCCCCAACCAGTGCAAAATATCCGGCATCAATGCCTGAAACCGCATATCCGCGACCCCCGCCACACATTCCGTCCGTTCAAAGTAGTTTTCCGCACCGTCGCCTTGGCGTTTGCGGGCATTATAAACTAGGAATTTGGTCACCTCGCCCAAGGCCCGACCTTCCTTCCGCAGGTACACCGTCATCCCCACACCCCCCTGCTGCGCCGTTTGAATACATTCCTCCAAGCCGTGAATCAAATAAGGCCGACAGGTGCAAATGTCCGACCCAAAGACATCCGAGCCATTACATTCATCGTGAACGCGCACGGTTACAGGCCCATGGCCAATTGCCTGCGGATCGCCCATGAGATAAACCGTCGCCCCGCCGATCGGCGGCAAAAACACCTTCAAATCAAAGCGCGAAATCAATTCTGGATACATTCCCCCAGTTTGCTCAAACAATGCCCGCCGCAAGACCTTCTCGCTCACCTTGAGTCGCTGGGCAATGCCGGGTAAATGCCACACAGGTTCGATGGCGATCTTCGTCACCGCCAATCCCCCATCCGATCGCAGAATCTCACCATCGGCCTGAAGTAAGCCCGATCGCAATGCCTCCTGGATTTCTGGCAAATTCAAAGTCGCACGGGCGATCGCGATCGTCGGGCGAATGTTATATCCCTGTTGATACAACGGCGCGAACACGTCCGTCACCATTGCCCCCCAGGGATCGAGCGTGACAATCCGATCGGCGTTAAACCATGCTGGATTCGGGGCGATCGCGACTACGGGTTCAGTGGCACGTAAATCCGGTTGGTGCTGGGGGTTGAGCTGTCCCGTGGCGACGGCCAAGCCCTGGTAAATGCTGTAGCCGCCACCGTGGGTGCCAATTACATTGCGGTGTTTGGGTTGCGTTACGGTGCCGACGATCGCGCCGCGCTTGAGCGGATCAGCCGCGCCCCAGCGAATCGCGTTGGGCGGGCGAATCACCTGAAAGGGCTTGGGGGGAAGGGGTTGGCTGACCATAGGATGCGGGTACGATTGAAGAGCAACTAAACCGATCGTAATTGGAGCGCTTGGATAATCACGTCGTTGGCCGCCGGAAATGTGAACTGGCCCAATTCGGCGGGCATAACCCAACGAATTTCATCACATTCGATCGTCTGCGGGACGCCGCTGAGGTGCCGACAGTGATGCACATGCAACGTCAGCGTAAATTCAGTATAGTCATGGTCGATCGTCATCAGCGACTCCCCCACCGCAATCTGGATCCCCAATTCCTCTTGCACTTCCCGCGCCACACAGGTCGCGATCGACTCCCCCGGTTCCACCTTGCCGCCCGGAAACTCCCACAGGCCACCCATCTTGCCACCGGGTTTGCGCCGATCGATGAGGATTTGGCCCGCATCGTTCCAGATCACCGCGACGCCAATGATTTTGTGGGGGACAGTGGTTTCGGTCATGGGTTAGGGGGGTTGTGCAACTATTCGATTGTAAGGCTTGGGGGCACACAGCCGCCGTTTGAGCTATATTAGCGGAATGACGGGTCAAGCCAAAGTCCCGGAATCAGGAGTAATTGCCCATGACTGTTGCCATTGACCGACCACCACAACTTAGTCGCGCCGATCGCCTGATCATCCTTCAAGGCGGATGGACACAGTTTCGCTTGATCCAACAAGGCTGCGAACAGACCTCGAATGCACGGCTGTCATATTTTAACGGAACGATCGAGATTCTCATGCCGGGACAATTGCACGAAACTTTTTCTCGCCTGATTGGCTGGATGCTGAGTACATTTTTCCTGACGAAAACGACGATCGACTTCACCCCCACCGGTTCCGTCACCCAAGAATGCGAAGGTGAAGCCGCCGCCCAAGCCGATGAATCCTACTGTATCGGGATGCTGAAGCCGATTCCCGATTTATCGATCGAGATTATCTTCACCAGTGGCAGCATCAACAAGCTCGATCGCTACCAAGCCCTGGGCGTGCCCGAAGTTTGGTTCTGGGAAGATGGTACGTTAAAGCTGTATCATCGGCGGGGCAATGGTTATGAGGCGATCGATCGGAGCGAACTGCCGGGATTAGGCGATCTAGATTTGGCCTTACTCAAGCGTTGCATTCTGATCGCTGAAACCAATTCCAGGGAAGCGATGAGCGTGTTTGCCAAGGAAATTGGCGCGTTTTAATTGTCAGGATAACCAATCGAGCGAACTGATTGACTACGCCATTGATCCACCTTGGACTAAAGCTCCAAGGCTCATAGCCTAAGTCCGTTAAAACGGACTGAAGAGCTAATTAGAGGTATTTCAACCCGTTTCAACGGGTTTTGGCTATGAGCCTGCGGTTTGAACCGCAGGTGGACAACGCAATCCACGATCGGGTTGGAGCGAAGTTATTGGAGTGATTTACTGCCCCACGCCCAACTCCTTCACCAAGAACCCCCATTTATCCGCCGCTTCCTCAATCAACTTCGCCGTCGGCTTCCCAGCCCCATGACCCGCCTTCGTCTCAATCCGAATCAACACCGGATTATCCCCCTTGTGCGCTGCCTGCAACGCCGCCGCAAACTTAAAGCTGTGGGCCGGAACCACCCGATCGTCGTGATCAGCGGTCGTCACCATGGTCGAAGGATAGCGTGTCCCTGGCTTCAGTCGATGCAACGGCGAGTAGGCATACAACGTCGGGAAATCGGCGGCATCGTCCGGCGAACCGTATTCTGCCATCCAGGCCCAACCGATCGTGAATTTGTGGAATCGCAGCATATCCATCACGCCCACAGCGGGCAAAGCCGCCGCGAATAATTCTGGTCGTTGGGTCATGCAAGCACCGACGAGTAATCCGCCATTACTGCCGCCTTCGATCGCCAGTTTTTTCGACGAAGTGTATTTGTTTTCGATTAACCATTCCGCCGCACCGATAAAGTCGTCAAAGACGTTTTGTTTATTGTGCTTCATTCCGGCTTGGTGCCATGCTTCGCCGTACTCGCCGCCGCCGCGCAGATTCGCCATGACGTAGACGCCGCCCATTTCTAGCCATGTCAGTCGTGACACCGAGAACGTTGGCGTGAGTGAGACGTTAAAGCCACCATAGGCATACAACAATGTGGGATTATTCCCATCCAGTTTTAGTCCCTTTTTATGAGTAATAAACATCGGCACTTGCGTCCCATCTTTACTCGCGTAGAAGACTTGTTTGGTTTCGTAGTCGGCGTTGTTGAATTGGACATTCGGTTGACGGAACACTGTCCGATCGCCCGTGACCATGTTGTAGCGATAGATCGTGTTCGGAATCGTAAAACTGGAGAAGTTAAAGAAAGTCTCCGTTTCGTGGCGTTTGCCGTCAAAGCCGCCTGCCGAGCCGATTCCCGGCAATTCGACTGCTTTGACAAATTCACCCGTGAGGCTGAAGAGCTTCACCTGACTGCGGGCGTCTTTGAGGTAATTTGCCACCAGTTGGTTATTGAGTAAATTGACGCCGCTCAGGGTTTCGGGGGCTTCGGGGATGATTTCTTGCCAGTGGGCACGATCGGGTTTCGCCAAGTCAATCTTGATCACCCGACTACGCGGCGCATCCAGATCCGTCTCGACCCAAAACGCACTGCCTTCGTTATCGATCACGTTGAACGATGCTTCAAATTGATTGATCAGTTCGACCACCTTACCGTTGGGATCGGTCAAATCTTTGTAAAACAGCAGATTTTTCCGATCGGTGCCTTTCCAAACGGCGATGATCAAATACCGTCCATCCTCCGTCACATCACCGCCAAATCCCCATTCTTTCTGGTCGGGCCGATCGTAGATCAGGACATCCGCCGATTGGGGTTGGCCGAGGCGATGGTAGTAGAGTTTTTGGAAATAGTTGACGGCTTCGAGTTTGGTTTTCGCATCGGGCGCGTCGTAGCGGGAGTAATAAAAACCTTCGCTTTGTTTATCCCAGGATGCGCCGGAGAACTTCACCCATTGGACTTCATCGCTGAGGGTTTGCTGCGTCTCGATGTCGCGGACGTACCATTCCTGCCAGTCGGAACCGGATTTGGAAATGCCATAGGCTAAATATTTGCCGTTATCGCTGATGGAAATGCCGGAGAGGGCGATCGTGCCGTCTGCCGACAAAGTGTTTGGATCAAGTAACACGACGGGCGCATCGTCCAGGGTTTTCAGCGTGTAGAGGACGCTTTGGTTTTGCAGGCCATCATTTTTGTAATAGAAATACCGATCGCCGCGTTTGAAGGGGGTGCCGTATTTTTCGTAGTTCCAGAGTTCGGTGAGGCGGGTTTGGAGGCGTTGGCGATCGGGAATTGTTGCCAGATAATCGCCTGTGACTTGGTTTTGGGCGACCACCCAGGCTTTGGTGTCGGCGGCGTCGGGGTCTTCGAGCCAGCGGTAGGGATCGGCGACTTGGGTGCCGTGATAATTGTCGATTTGTTCAACTTTTTTGCTTTCTGGATAATTCCGCATTGGATTCGCTCCCAAACTTTGCAATGGCAAAAATACAAATAAACCGATCAACGCAATTCCGATCCATCTCCTGTAATGGCGTGGGATGCGCGCCCCTGCGGGGGCGTTAAACCAATTACCCATTGCGGCGACGGGTGATGTCGATCGTGATCTTGCCGCCAAAATCGGGGATCGGCGCGGCGGGTTTGTGCAATTTCACGCGCACTTGTTGGACGATCGCAAATCCCAAAATCTTTGAGGCGATCTCGGCGGCTAATCGCTCAACGAGGAGAAATTTGCTATTTTTCACCACGGCTTTGGTGGCTTCGATCGCGCCCCGATAATCCAAGGTATGCTGCAAATCGTCGGATCGACCCGCCTCGGCCAAATCCAGGTCGATCACCAAATCCACCTCAAACCATTGCCCCAATACCTGCTCCTCCGGCAAAAATCCGGTGTAGCCATAGCAACGAATATTACTCAACTCAATCCGATCGGTCATGCGGCTCTAGAACCCAAATAGTCGGCTTATCTATGATGCCATAGGGCTATTGCGCTTTGGGGGCGGATTCCGGTTTTTTTGCGGCATCCGACTTTTTCCCGTCCTCGGATTTTGGCGCGTCCTTGGGTGCGGCGGACTTCTTGGGTGGCAAGAGTTTGGGCAAGACGCCTGCACTGGCACCTCTTTTCAGTTGGACGAGGGCATCGAATCGCATGGTGCGATCGCTGGTGGTAATCGCATTCACGCCGATCGCCTGCACGGCCTCGGCTTGATCCCGGTATGGCTCCAACCACCGCAATAACGGCGGCAAGGTCGGCAGGCTAAACACCCGCTCGACGTTGAAGAAGAAGAAGCCGTTGGGATCTTTTTGGGGTTGGCCGAGGGAGGCGAGGGCCGATCGCTTGAATTTCGGGTCGTCGCCGAGGGAGGCCTGGACGTTCGGGAAAAAGGTCGAAGTCACCGCCCCACCTAAGGAGAAGAACGCCACATTATCGCCCATCCAGCCGTGGGTGACAGTGGTGCCTGTTAGGGGATCGTTCCAGTTAATTACGGGTTCGTTGTTGAATTTGCCTGGTGCGACCTTGTAGTTTTGGCGGCTGATCATGGCGTCGTCGAGCTGCTTGATCGCTTTTTCAGCGGCGCGCCGATCGTTGGTTTTGACCAGGGCCATGATCCCGACGGGCATGGTTTTGGCGGCATCACCGGGCATTGGCACCAAGGCGATCGAAAATTCGCCCTTCATCCACCCGAGAAAATCCTTCTCCCAGTTGAGTCCCAGACTTTCTTGGATCGCTTTGCTAAAGATGCCGGGATCAAAGGGCTGAATCGGATAGGTGATATAGTCGCGGCTATAGTCCTGCCAGAATCGCTCGAAGTCGCCGCCCGAGACCATGCCCAGTGTCGCGTCGGGCAATTTTTTGTACAAGGATTTCGCATCGTTTTTGACGGCGAATTTGCGTTGGCTATCGGGCTTGAGCCAGGCGATGTTCCGCAATTCGATGCCGTCGTCCTTCAGGTTCGCCACCGTGGCCCAGCCTTGGGCTTGGTCGATCCATTCCTGGTTCTTCGGACTCAGCGCCCGATCGAAATTCTTCGCCGCCGAATTAATGCTGCCAGGAACGTTACGGTACAGCGTCAGAAAGGGCCGCACGGGCTGCTGGATTTGGCCCAGGGCGCTGGCGTAGCCGGGGGTTTGCACCAGCGATCGTTTGCCATCGCGAAAGCTATCGATCGCCTGATTCATCGATCGGGCGCTATTGGTCACCACCAAGACCCGGTTTTCTACCACGGCCAATTGCAGCGATTGGGGCGGCAGTTGCGCCTGCGGCGGTTGGGTGGGATCAGACTCGGCGGACTGCGCCTCGCGGATTTTGATGTCTTTGTAGGTGCGCTCCGTCCATTGGCGCTGGGGCAAATCCTTCGGTTTGGCTAGGACTTCCTTGGCCCGCAGTGGATCCCCGATCGGCAGCACGGCAATGATCGGCTGGGGACTGAGCGAACTCGGCACTTCCGCCGATTCACCGGACAGCTCCGATTGGGGCGACAGTTGGGCGATCGTCACCTCCGGCCCGACCCAAGGCGCAATATCCTGCTCGTAGTTAATCCCATTTTGATTGAAAATCTGGTCACGCAGGCCCGCTAAGGTCTGGTCAAACACGGGTTGGCTCTTGGTCGTACCGAAGGATCGCAGTTGTCGCCACTGCTGCACATCGGTATTCACCGTCAGCACCATCAACGCATCCTGGGGGATCAAATTCGCGCCCACAGGCAACGTGCCAGGCGTAAACGTATTGCGATTAATCCACCAAAACACCGTCGCTCCACCCACCAGCAGCAGAGCCGCACCCGCGATCGGGCCAGCCAGCGGATACTTTCTCAAAAATTTTCGGGTTTTTGCCTGAACCGCCTTGGCCTTCATGGGAGTCTGCGTCATCAATCGGAGTTTATTATCGTCATCGTTTGCCACTGTATCAGAGGATTTCGCCTTTACCACAAGTTTTACGCACCAAGAGAATCCTTAGTTCTACGGAGCACACTGGGCGATCAGTTCATCTATGCTCGAAAAGAACCTGTTGTGCATTGTGGATATTCGGGCGATGAATCCTGTAACGTTGGCATTTATTGTAATTATTGTGGGCCTCGTCGGGTTCGGCGTCTGGAAAGACCAGCACGATCGCGAAGGACTGCCACCGGACTTATTGCGCGCTGCCAAGGGCGACAAAAAACTGGCCAAACGACTAATCGCCAATGCCCAGTTGCGCTACCCCGACAAATCCGATCGGTGGTACCACGAAAAAGTGTTGTACGACTTAGAACGCGACGGAGCCGGAAGCAGTGGCCGCCGGGGCCGCCGATCGTGGGGCACCAGGACAAACCGCGAAAAGATCGAGAATTTGTTCATTATCGGCATGGCATTTTCCCTGTTCAATGCCGCATTTCGGATGATCAGTGGGATGTTCGGCGGCGGCGATCGATGGAATTGAGTGATTGAAGACCCTGAATCAGTTAGCGGGCGCGGGATACGCGCCCCCAAACCCATCAAACCACCCCATACAACGTATCCCGTTCCCCATAAGGCCGATCGGCCCGCCCGATCGCCCCCCGCAACGATTCCACCGTCTGCATCGTGCCGCCGATCGCGCCTGCCATGCTCGTAATATGCTCCTCCATCAACGTCCCACCAATATCATTGCAACCCCAGCGCAATGCCTCGATCGCCCCGTCCATTCCGAGTTTGACCCAACTGGGCTGGTGATTTTTGATCCAGTTGCCGAGGTAGATCCGCCCCACTGCGGTCAACAACAAGGCATCGGCTAATACGGGCTGATCGCGGCCGACTCGACTCCGCAGGGGTTTCGGTGCGTCTTGGCCGACGAAGGGGAGAATGATGAATTCGGTGATCCCCCGATCGCCACGGGCGACGGCTTGCTGTTGCAGTTGCCGCAGTTGATCGAGGTGGGCGATCTGCTGGGCGGCGGTTTCGATGTGGCCGGACATGATCGTGCTGGTGGTGGGAATGCCCGATCGGTGAATCTGCCCCACAATTTCGACCCAGGTGGCGGCATTAATTTTCTCCGGGCAAATCACGCGCCGAATATTGTCATCCAATACTTCCGCCGCCGTGCCTGGCATTGATCCCACGCCCGCCTCGCGCAATCCCTCAATCACCGCCGCATAACTTAAGCCATCCTCGCGCCCGATGAATTGGACTTCCTGCGGCGAAAAGGCGTGCAAATGCAGTTGCGGAAAGGCGTCCTTAATCGTCCGCGCCAGTTGTTGGTAATAGGCCAAAGAAGCCCCCCCAACCTTCGCCGTCAGGTGCAATCCGCCCTGCATACAGATTTCCGTCGCGCCGATCGCCACGGCCCCCGCCGCCTTCGCCAAAATCTGCTCAAACCCCAGCCAATAAGCCCCTTCATCCCCCTCATCCCGCCGAAACGCACAAAAGCTGCAATGCTGCTCACAGATATTGGTGAAATTGATATTGCGATTCACCACATAGGTCACCGTCTCGCCCACCTGCCGCTGCCGCAACCGATCGGCCACCGATCGAATCGCCTCGATCGCCCCTGGCTCCCGCTGCCCCAACAGCAGCACCCCCTGCTCCAGCGTCAAATCCTCACCTGCCAACGCCCGATCGAGCACCCGTTCAACAGAAACCATGAACAACGCACCATATAAAGGTTTGAGAATACATTTAGCCTATCGTGAATTGTGAATTGAAGGTGTTTTTGGGAAATTTCTCAATTCTGCATTCTCAATTCTCAATTTCGCCTCAATTCCCCAACAGCCACAACAAATGATTCACCGTATCCCAATTTCCCACCAGCCGTTTCTCCGGCGTCGGATGGATTTTTAGCAAGGTGGGGGTGGCGAGGATTTGGTGGGTTTCGGCTTCTTCGGGATTTTTGATAATGTCGATCACGCTGAGGGTGTAGGGCTGATCGAGGGATTCTTCGAGGATTTGGTGCAGCTTTTCGAGCGTTTTTTCGGTTCTTTGGTTGTACCCCGCCACGAATAGCCGCAACACGTAGCCCTGGGTCAGTGGCAAGGGCGAGTAGGGGGCGATCGGGGCAATCGCATCCAGACCGATCGCCAGGTTGTGGGATTGCCAGAGCGCGGGAAACAGTTCCTGGTAGCGATAGAGCAAGAGCGGATCGCAGACGCCGGGGCTGATGCTGGCGAGTTGCCACTGGTTGGGTTCGAGTTCGAAGATCTGGTCGAGCAGGGCGCGATAGCGATAGATATTGGGGGACAGTTCGGCGGACACCTGCCAGGTTTGGGCCGCTTCATCCCACCACCGATCGACGGTTGCCGTGTAGCAGGGCACCAAGAAATGCGGCAGCTCAGCCAAATTCAGCGCGGCTTGCAGGGCACTACAGAGTTGCGCGTGCCAACGCCCCTGCTTGCTGGGATCAATGCAATAGACCAGATCCCCCGCCGGGGTAAATAGGGCGATGCCCTTATATGACGCCGGGACTTGGGGCATATCAATCAGACAGAGGTTCAGTGGATCGGTGAATCTATTGTCACTTAGAAGCGGCCCAAGTTGACCATCGCTCACCATTGCTGAAGCTGGGCCGCGTCACTAAAGCATTGCCGCTGAATCCCCGCACACAGCACCAGGGCCGTAATCAGCGTCGCCAACAGCGACATCAATAGGAGCAACAGTTGCACCGCCGCCGCCTTCAATGGATCAACCCCGCCCAACAATTCCCCCGCCATCACGGTCGGCAACACCCCCAAGCCCACCACCCCCAACCCACTGATTTGGGGCATTAATGCCGCCCGCAGGGCCTCCTGGCGATAGGGCGCGATCGCTTGCGACACCGATCCCCCCAGACAGAGCAAGGTTTCGATCGCGCCGGGATTTTGGGTCAGGCGTTGGAGCAGCCGATCGGCGGCGAGCAGTCCCCCACTGGCGGCATTCGCCAGCACCACCCCGCTCAAGGGCAGCAAAATCCGGGGATCAAACCAGTCCGTCGGCGACATCACCAAGGCCACCACGTAGACCAAGGGCAACCCCAAGCCCAGACTCAATGCCAGCAAAATCACGGGAAATAAGGGCAGTTTGATCATCAATTGGTTACGCAGTAGTAGCGCCGCGACGATCGCCAAGCCGCCGATCGCCCCCAGAGACAGCAGCGCATTATGCAGCGCATAGACCAGCGCCACCAGATAGCCAAACACAAACAGTTGCAAGGTGGCCCGCACCCCCGCGATCGCGATACCCCAGTGGTTTTCCACCCGTTGCCAGGCCGCGATCGCCACCGTGATCCCCAGTAACCCGATCGCCCAAAGCAGCTGTATTCCCGTTTCCATATGATTCCGTAGGTTTGATCAGCGCGCCTCCCATTATCGCCCAGAGGTCACCCACTTCTGAGGGGGTAAGACACCTGATGACTCAAGACCATCAAGGGATCGCACCCCCAGTCGCATTTTTTACCGAGCATTCATACTGGGGGAAATTCATCGAGCGAGAATTTGATGCACTCTAATCATGTGATCTAAGTCACAGCCTTGTGATTCGGATCACATTTTTGTTGAAATTGCGGCTGAATCGCGCAATTCATGGCAGAACTGCATCGGGACAGTTGAATAACTGCACAATCGCCCTGAAAGTTCCCGCCATTTTTTGTATACCTAGGAGAGTGAGCCAAAACAATTCGTCTGATGAGGTTGACAATGTTAAAGCAATAGTAAAAGATATTACGGGGTATAACTCCGTGATTACGACGTCCAAGTTCCACGACTCATCGTTTTGACGCTACAAAATCGATGGTTCTACGGAACCAAAGACGGGTAATTTCTGTCAAGTTAATCATGATTCAGGTTGTTCCCTGCACTTCAAACGATCATTGTCACGTGACCCTGCATTTTGCAGTTTGATCGGATTCCGTGAGATTCACTGCCCATTGGGTTCTAGTGAACGATCAAGCGGCTGAACCGATCGATTTCATCAACACTTCTCACAACTCGCGGTTTTTTGAGGGTTCGCTTTACGGAATCCGCTGGTTGAATGAGTATGTTTAAGAAGGCGCACGCGACATTGCGACCCCAGCGCTGCGGGTGTCACGCGACATCCCTGTTACGACCATCACTTCGACCGAGCATACGGCAACTCGCACGATCGTCTCTCCTAAGATCGTTCCGACCCCGGCAATGCTCGATCACCACCTACTCGCATCAAACATTTAGGTAAGTCACCCATGTCCACGAATCTGCAAATGAATGCGCCCGCGACTCTCCAAGCCGCCAATAGTATTCAATCCTTCCCGCTCAAGGCCGCCGCTGCATCCGCATCCCTCAAACGGCCCCGATCGCTGGAATGTCCCGAATCGATCAAGCGCCTCTGCCAGCCGATCCAAGTCTGGCTCGACAAAGTTGAAGTCACCGATCCCGAAGCGGCTCGCCTGCTCTACAAAATCATTCCGGGCCAATGTCCGTTTGAGCGCAAAGTCGCCCTCTTCGGCCAAACGCTGTTCAACATTCCGCCCCTGTGCAAGCTGAATCCCTTCTATGATCAGCTCGTGGCCGTCCGCTTCCGGGCCATGTGCTATCTCGTTGACGAATGTGGTGAGTCCCTCGAAAACCTCGCCTAAGCGCCCGCCATTGGACGCGCGTCACACCTCAGCAAGCCGCAAAAAAAAGAAGGGTGATAGTCACCCCTCTCGACGTCTCAGTGAATCAGCTAACCAGTCGTTAGCTTTGCACAACCGCTTCCGTGGCACCACGGCGGTTACGACGGGTCAGCAGGTTGAACAACTGCACCCCGATCGCCTTGATCAAGTTACCTTCCAGCTCTTGGAACATTTCCATATTGTGATGGAACGCATCATTCGCTTCGTTGACGATCGCATCGGCCTTCGCTTCATCCACGGGTAAGCCGTCGAGCGCCCCGCGATACATCGTCTTAAAGGCTTTCTCATCATCAATCTGGGCGAACTCGTAGAAGTTCGTGCCTTCGCCTTCATTCAAGTTCATCGCATTCACGGCGATCTTCTTGAGAATCTGACCACCGGACAGATCGCCAATGTACCGCGTGTACAGGTGGGCAATCAGCAACTCGGGATCATGCTGGGCGACTTGCTCGATTTGGGCCACGTAGGCTTGGGTCGCGGGTGAGGCCTGGATTTCGGTGCGCCAGTTGGCCCCATAGTAGAAGGCCAAATCCTGCTCGAGGCTCGCTTTACGATCGAGTTCCGGGAAATACATCTGGCCCATGACCGGATGATCCTTCAGACTCAGCATCGCGGCTTCCATCGCGGCATAGACAAAATACAGATTGGCCACCAGCTTGCGGTAGGACTTCTTCTCCACCGTGCCGCGTAAAAAACAAGCGATAAATCCAGTGTTCTCCGCCATCGTATGGGCTTTCTTCGTCCCTTCACGGAGCTTCAGTGCTAAATTGCTACTCATTCTCAATTTTTCCCAACGCTATATTTATCGATCGCCTGAATCCTGTGGTGAACGACCCAACTGATCAGTGGCCCACCATTGTTAAGTTAAACTGATTCGATCGCCGAATTTATTACAAATTCTTACATCACCCGTGATGTTTTAGCCCCCGGACAAACCCAAGCGCGCCGCTAAGGCGGCTGGATCCCGAAAACCCACGGCGATCGCCTGGCCATCCTGGACAAACAAGGGCCGCTTCAGCAGCATCGCATCGGCGCTAAAGGCCTGCACCCACTCGGCATCGTCCCAGTCGGCTTTGGCTGCGCCCAAGGCGCGGTAGGACTGGCCAGAAGTATTGCGCAGCGGCGCTGCGCCCAAGGCGGTCACCCAATCGGCGATCGCCTCCCGACCGGGGGGCTGAAGCTTAGTATTGATAAAATCGTAGGGCACCGCCTGGGCATCCAGCCACTTCAGGGCTTTGGTGCAGGTGCTACAGGTGGGAATCCCATAAACTTGAAGTTGGCTCATCGGGCTTGAATGCGCTTACCGGCTTAAATACGCTTACAGTAGGATCATCCCACATCCGGTTCACCCTGGCCCGATTCTGACCAACGGGGATCAAAGCCCCCACCACAGACTGTTTGAACCAGAACAATACTGTTTCAATCCAAATAAAAAGGGACCGCCTTACCCCCGGCAGTCCCAATTAGTGGATATTTATGTGCTCTGTGCCCATTGTACTCACACAAAAGGGTGATTGCACACAGATTTTTCCGAGAAGATTCGATTTAATTTGTCAGCCCTGCCAACCGATCGCCGAAATAGCCGTGTCACACTCCCCTTCCCATCAATTTGCTGCATTTCAAGGTAAAAGTTGGCCGATCGCCGATTTGCCCGGCGTGAAACCCGAAGAATCCACCCAACTGGCGGCGATCGGGCTGCATAGCACCGAGGAATTGTTGCGTCAGAGCACCAGCGTCGCCCAACAAACGACGATCGCCCAAGCATTGCATCTGCATCTGCATCACGTCCAGAAATGGCGGGCGCTCGCCGATCTGGCCCGCCTGCCCAGTGTGGGACAAGTCTATTGCGGTCTCTTACTCCACGCGGGCGTGCCCTCGGTGCAGCATTTGGCTACCCTTGCGCCGGGTCGCCTGCATCGGCAAATTCTCAAGCTTCAGATCGTCGCCACGGGCCGCACGGCGCAACGCCCGGAAACGGGATTGGTGCAGCAATGGATTCAGCAAGCCCAACAGTTTTCGCGCCGATAGTTGGCTTCGGAACAATCGGCAGCCCAACAGTTTTCGCGCCGATAGTTGGCTTCGGAACAATCGGCGGGCATGATAACGCTAAGGTGTCTGACTTTGTGTCGGCCCCAACGGCCCGATCGTGCTCAATCGGGATACCAGAACATCCCTTTAATCCCCTCGGGATCGGACATAAACCCTAAATTGCGGTAAAAGTCCACCACCTGAGGATCGGCAAACAGGGTGATGTTGCTGATATCTTCGCTGCGTAATTTCTTGATGATGAATTTCATCAGGGCTTTGCCCATGCCCTTGCTTTGGAATTCGGGGTGGACGACGACATCCCAAATGGTGGCGTTGAACGCATGATCCGAGGTGGCGCGGGAAAAGCCGATCAGCCGCCGGGAAGCGCCACGCTGCTCCCACATGGAGACGACTAGGAAGCTATGCTGAATCGCTTTCTTAACTTTCCGCAGGGGGCGCCGCGACCAACCGACCGAATCACAGAGTTCCTCGAGTTCGTACAGGTTCAAGTCCCGATCGGTGCTGAAAAATATGCGCGACTGAGTCTGGCCCATCGCCGCCTCGGCAAAGGTGCCCCGACTGCCCTCCGGGACATACGGCTCCAACGTCGGGCGACGCTCGACCGTCGCCGTTTCCGCTGTGCTAAATAAACTTTTCCAGAAACCCATGCGTGCGAGATAAGTTAAGTGAGGTCGGTTGGTGTGGCATCGTGCTTCAACACGCTTGATCTACCGTAGCAAGTCTATCGTAATTTTTGGAAGTTTCCTGTTTGGGTTGGCCATCGGCAAGCCAGAATGGAGGTAAGTCCAAAAAATACCCAAAGTTTAGCCCGTTCTCGTTATTTACACCCCGCAGGCGCGATCGGATCGCGCATCTACCCCTATGGCATCGGGTCTAAAACAATCAACCATGGATTTGCTGAAGCGATTTAACCGATCGTTTCCCCAGTTTTATGAGCAATTTGTCAGCAGTGAGATCCAGCTCCAGAATTTGCGGCTGGCCTATCAGCTCTACAAATCCCGCCAGGCGATCATCGAGCTGAAGCCCGAAGGCACCAAAAATGCGATGCATTTTGCCTATCGCAACCAGTCGTTTCTGTTGAGCGATATTTTTGGCGTGCTGGCGGCCTATGGCCTGACGATTCACAGTCTCAGCCTCTACGGCCAGATCTATCCGCCGATGCTGGTGTTCGTCAAGCTGATCGTGTCACGCGGCGGCAAAGCCCTCAGCGAAAAAACCGCCGAAAACGTCGCCCGCGCCATCAAAGAAGCCCTCGCCGGACGGTTTGAAGTCGAGGAAATGCTGGCGGTGGAGTTCAATCTCGATGCGGGATTGGAGCAGGTGGAGACGGAGTTTTATGTGGATCCAGTATTTCACTTGCCCGCGCTGCTGATTGAAGCCGATAACCAACCGGGATTGTTCTATAAGGTGATGTATGCGATCTGGCAGGAAGATTTGCTGGTGGTGAATGCGAATTTGCTGGTGTGGCGGGGGCGGACGCGGTTGATTCTCTACTTGCTGGGGCCGAATGAAAGTCTGATTCCCGAATACCTCGGCCACAAAATCGCCGAAGGGGTGAAACAGCGGTTGTTGGGACGGCGGTTTTAGGCGGTGATTGGCGCATTAACGGACGCCGCGATTCAACGGGGCCGGAGTCCGTCAAATTCCACAAACTCAGCGATTTTGCTTAATTCTCCGTAATGCTTAGGCAACGCGATCAACCTTCACGGTAGGATCGGCAAGTAATCGCTGTACGACCTTGCCCCAAATCGTGTCCTGCAATCCCATTCCACCCAGCAATTACACGCTGACGGCACCGCGCAATGCGCCGATCGTGCTGGTATTTGTCCATGGTTGGCTATTGAGTCGTGGCTACTGGCAGCCGCTGATCGATCGGTTGTCGCCGCATTACCAATGTCTGTCCTACGATTTGCGCGGGTTTGGCCGATCGGCGGCGGGCGCACCCTGGCGATCGACGGCATTCGACAACCAGACTGAAACGCCTACTGGCAGCGACTATGACCTGGCCGCCCACGCCACCGACCTGCAAACCCTGCTGACGGAACTGAAGATTGACCAAGCCTGGCTGGTGGGGCATTCCCTCGGCGGCAGCATTGCCCTGTGGACGGCAGATTTGGTCCCCGATCGGGTGCGGGGCGTGGTCTGTGTGAATGCGGGCGGCGGCATCTATCGCCAGCAAGAGTTTGAAAAATTCCGGCAAGCGGGACAGCAGATGTTGCAGTGGCGACCCCAATGGCTGCGCTATACCCCCTGGATCGATCGGGTATTCGGCCAAATGGCGGTGACCCAGCCAATCGATCGAGTCTGGGGCAAGCAGCGCCTGATTGATTGGCTGGGGGCCGATCGGGAAGCGGCCCAGCAGAGCTTGCTGACGACCACCACCCCCGCCGCTGTGCATCAATTGCCCGCGATCGTGGCGCGGTTGACCCAGCCCGTTTACTTTATTGCCGGACGGGACGATACGATCATGGCCCCGCGCTACGTGCGACATCTGGCCAGCTTTCACCCGAGCTTTGAGGATTGGGGTGAGAATATGCTGGAACTGGATGACTGTGGGCATTTGGCCATGTTGGAGCAGGCCGAGGCGGTGGCCCATTATCTGAAATCAATTCTCCAGGGCTTGCCGATGCCCGCCTGTGTTTAGGCCCAGGGGGTAAGCGGGATGCGATGATGGGGGGTGGCGGTATGGTGTTCGAGGTGAGTTTGTGGCAAAGATCGCGGTAGTCTGGCTGGGTTTGCTGGTGTGGATTGGCTTTTTCCAAGGCTTAGGCGCGATGGAATTGCTCGACGAGACGGAGCCGATGTTCGTCGAAGCCGCCCGCCAGATGCAGCTTTCCGGCGATTGGCTGACGCCGATGTTCAATGGCGCACCGCGTTTTGACAAGCCGCCGCTGGTCTATTGGCTGATGACGATCGGGTTTCATCTGCTCGGGCCGCAGGCCGGGGTGGCCAAACTCGCCAGTGCGCTGCCCGCCACCAGTATCGTCGTCATGCTGTTCGCCCTCCTGCGCTGGGTGCAACGCCAAACCCCGACGGTCAAACCGGTGATTCCCTATCTCGTCGCCGCGATCGCCGCCTTGAATTTGCAGATGTGGTTCTTTGGTCGCATGGGCTATGCGGATATGTTGTTGAATCTCTGTGTCAGCGGCAGTTTGATCAGCTTTTTTGTCGGTTACAGTCAGCCGGAACAGTCAACGACCCAACGCCGCTGGTACTGGCTGATGTTCGCTGCCGTGGGGGCGGGGCTACTGACCAAAGGCCCGATCGCGGCGGTTTTACCGGGGTTAATTATTGGCCTATTCCTGTTACTGGGCGGGCAGGGGCGGGTGATTTGGCGCGAGATTCCCTGGGTGAGCGGGCTACTCCTGATGGGAGCGATCGCCGTTCCCTGGTACTGGCAGATCATCCAAACCCATGGCGCGGCCTTCACCGATGCCTTCTTCGGGTTTCACAATGTGCAGCGCTTTAGCCGCGTGGTGAATCAGCACGGCGGCCCGTGGTACTACCACTTTGTGATTTTGCTGCCGGGGTTGTTGCCCTGGTCGGTAGCGCTCCCGAGTGCGATCGTTCAAACCGTTCGCCGCCCGTTCCGCACCGCACCTCGGGTCGAACAGTTGGGCCAATTTAGCTTGATTTGGTTCGCGGTGGTGATGGGGTTCTTCACGATCGCTTCGACCAAATATGTCACCTACAGTCTCCCAGCGGTGCCAGCGGCCGCGATCGTCATTGCCCTCTGGTGGAATGATGCGATGCGACGGCAGGCCTGGGGTTTGCGACTGACGAATTATGGGACGATCGCCAGCTTTGCGATCCTGAGCATTGCCAGTGGGTACGCGCCCCGCTGGCTGAACGATGACCCGGCGATGCCGGACTTGGGCGGGGCGTTCAGCCGATCGGGCTTACCGGCGATCGGGGCGGCACTCTGGGCGATCGGCCTCCTACTGGGTCTGCTTTACGTCCATCAATCCGCCTTTTGGCGAGTCAAGGTGATCACCGCAGCGGCATTTATTTTGCTATTCGTGACACCGAGTTTTGGGGTGGTGGATCAGGTGCGGCAATTGCCGTTGCGCCAGGTGGCCGCCGTGATCCGGGCCGAACATCGCCCCGAGGAACCGATCGCCATGGCCACAGGATCATTCGGCAAACCCAGTGTGCTGTTCTACAGTCAGCAAAACCTCGCCCTGATGCGGGATGCAGCGGAAATTAGCCCCTACATCCGATCGCTTGCCCAGCGATCGCCGCCGCCCGCGACGCTCTTGCTGATCACCACGGATGCCGTCCGCCAAGCCACCAGCTTCCCCGCTGTGCCCGCCGAAGTGATTACCGAAATTGGGATTTATCAATTGCTCCGGTTACCGATCGGCCCGCCGGAAAAATCACCGAATCAAGCCCAAGCACCTTAAAATCTTCGGTTAGATCCTGTTTCACTGTTTGTTGCAAACGCCACGATCCCCCTAAATCCCCCTTAAGAAGGGGGACTTTGAATCCGGTTCCCCCCTTCTTAAGGGGGGTTAGGGGGGATCGTTGAATGCGGAATCAAACCGTCAATGCCTTTATAACGCCCCGTTCATCCCCCGTCAGTCACGCCCCTATGTGGAAATCGATCGTCCAGTTCGCCCAGCAGCAAACCCTATGGCTGATCTTAATCAGTGGCCTGGCGGTGCGCCTGGTGATCGCGAAGTTCCTGCCCCCCGGCTTTGATGAGGCCTATTATTTTCTCTATACGCTGAATCCGGATTGGAGCTACTTTGACCACCCGCCGATGGTCGCGGGCACGACGGGACTGGGGATTGGCCTACTGGGCGGCGCGATTACGTCCCTCAGTATTCGCCTGGGTAGCGTCTTGATCTACACGCTGACGCTATATTTGCTGTATTTCGTGGGGCAATGGCTGTTTAGCCCGGTGGTGGGGATTCTGGCGGTGGCGATCGTGACGATCGTGCCGATTTTTCAAGTCGCCTTTGGCTCCATGACCTTGCCCGATGGCCCGTTGATGCTGTTTTGGGTGGCGAGTTTGGCGGTGGCGGCGGTGGAGTTCTTTCCCCGATCGCCCAGCCGTCCCTATCGCCCGACCCGGCGACTGGCGGTGCTGGGATTCCTGGTGGGCCTCGCCTGCTTGAGCAAATACCACGGCTTTATTCTGGGTGCGGGTTACGTCGGCTTTTGTCTGACCAGCAAGCCCCATCGGCGGGCGTTGGTCTCACCCTGGACGATCGCCAGTTTGGGCCTGTGGCTGATGGTGATCTTTCCGATCGTCTACTGGAATCACCTGCACGATTGGGCCTCGTTCACCTTCCAAGCCGAGCGGGGCGTGCCGTCGCGGGGATTTGAGCTACCGCAATTTAGCAAAGCCCTGGGCCGCGAACTGCTCTACCTCTTTCCGATGATCGGCATTCCGCTGATCTGGGTGAATCTCAAAGTCCTGTTCCAACAACTCCGGCATAACTTCGGCGACCCCCAACGCCCCCAACACGATCCCACGGCCCAACTGGAGTACGACACCCGCCAACGCCAACGGCGACTGATCCTTTGGGTCTCGGCTCCGGTATTTATTGGATTTTCGCTGATTGGCGGCTATCGCCAGATTTTTCCGACCTGGGCGATGCCGGGGTTCTTCACCGCCACCTTGCTGCTGGCTGAACGGGTGAGCCAACTGCGCTGGAGCCTGATCAAACGCTGGCTCGTGATCAGCGCCGCGATCGTCCAACTATTGCTGCTGATCGCCCTGTCCCACATCACCTGGGGCACCTTCCAAAACCCCAGCCAAACCCAAATCTTCGGCCTCCTCCCAGCCAATGTCACCCAAGATGGCAGCCTTGAACTAATCGACATTGAACAACTGCGCCGGGGCTTTGCCGAGCAGCCCCAATTGCTCCAGGCCTTGCGCCAGAGTGATTTTGTCTATACGAATCGGTTTCACCTGTCGGGCCATATCGGCCTGGCGCTCACCCCGCTCGATCGTAAACCGATCACCTGCTTTGACCCGCGTGACATGCGCGGCTTCGCCTTCTGGTCTACCGCCGCCCAATGGGTCGGCAAAACCGGACTCTACCTCACCACCGACGCACTCCGAACCGAGGAAGATCCCAATGCGCTCTATCCGCCCTATTTCCAATCCTGGCAAAAGTTGGGGGAAGTGCCGCTGTTTCGCGGCGGCGTCCTCGTCGATCGGATTCACGTGTATCAGGGACGACAATTGACCAAACCATTTCCACGCCCGGAACGTGCCACCCAAGGCGCTTAAAACAATTCGAGCGCGATCTACGGATGACATTGCTCACCGGGATTTGGGAACATCAGTAGGATACTCACAGTCTCAAAATCGAACTGAACGCGACTGAAATAACGTCTGATTTGTTCCTTAAATCCGTAGAGTGCTTCATGCAAAATCTGAATTTGAATCGATCCGCCCGGGCCTTGCTATTGAGCGCCGGGATGATCCTCGCCACGGGGTTAAGGTGATTTCTGATTCAGAAAGTCCCGTTTCAAGCTAGACTAATCAGTGTAGAGTCGCATGAATGGGATTGACCAATGATTGGTGTAACCGAGGCGGCATTAACAGGGAGCCAAATTGCTGACCTGCGGCTGGCGTCAA
>JANOQX010000107.1:0-14293 GCA_031415035.1 Cyanobacteria bacterium VAR_4_metabat_243 | reverse complement strand
ATCTGGGTAGAACCCGTTTAATCAAGCGCCAATCATGCCTGGATACCGCCTGCGGCGCATCCGCAGACGGTCATTTCGTGGCGACCATGTACCGTCAAGGAAAATCTCACTTTCTCACTTGACTTTCAACACAGTCGCTACTTGCGACAATGCGCGCCGCTAAATCCTGGGGACGAATCCTAGACCAGCTCGAATGCGGCGGGGCTGGGGAGGATTTCGAAGACGCGATCGAGCTGCGTCACTTCCAACATAATCCGCACGTTGGCGGGCATCGAGCAGAGGCTCAGACGCTTATTGAGGGTTTGGGCCAAGCTCAGGGAGGACACCAAGGCCATCAATCCAGCGCTATCGAAGGATTCGACCTGGCTCATATCGACCAAAATCGCCGTTGCCTCAGACTTCACCGCTTGGTGAATTTGCGCTTCGAGCGCATTGGCGTTGGACGCGTTGACATCGCCTTGGACACGAACGAGTGACCCTTGAGCGCGGGAAAGCAAACTCTGCATAAAAACTAACCTCGAATCTTGAAATGCTGGACAACAGACTGAACACTGATAGCTCTGACCATAACCCCAATCCTCGAATGGGTGCCACCTCACCAGGCGGGGTTCTCAATATCTTTACTAGGAGGGATAGAAATGTTTAATTTTCAGTAAGAAGGAGTAGAAGAATGTGCTTTTGGCTACACTAATAGCCCGATCGGGACGATAAAGTGCGGTTAGCCGTCCTCCGATCGGGCCAAAATTCCGCAATGCTACGGGCCAGATGATTTTTTCGAGACGGGGACGCGGTCGGAGTTTAACGAGAATTACGGGGACGATCGGGTAAATTACGCACCCCGTGATGGCCGGATCGCCACGCCAGGGGTAGAAGACTGGCAAAGCCGCCCAACTTTTGGCATACGTCTCGGCGATGGAAATCTAGTCTGGGGTAGAGATTATCCGAATCGTGGGGTGGGGATTCACTTGTGACGAGTATCACCGATCGATACGGGAACCTGTCATTGAGTGACGGCTTCAAAGGATCAGATAATGCGCATACGATCGAATTGTTTCAGGAGATTGCTCATGAAAGGCCCGATAATTCGTCAATTGGTTTCCGAGGCATTGCATCAGCGACGGCTCACACCGCGCATTGAGAATGAGATTAATGGTGAACTAACGCGGTTGGGACATATCTCCGATGTGGACTACGAAGCGTTGGAACTACTGATGTCCGAGATGGACGCCGGGCGGGTACAACTGGTGGCAAGTTGATCCGGGTTGCGGGTTGCCACGTCATCGGTCGCGCTACACTGTCCTAGACGACAGCAATACGAGTGCGCGAACCCATCATGGCAAGAATTAACGACAACTATTTGAAGCTGAAAGCGGGCTATCTCTTCCCCGAAATCGCCCGGCGCGTTAACGCCTTCGCCCAAGCCAATCCCACGGCCCCCATCATCCGCCTGGGCATCGGCGATGTGACCGAGCCGTTGCCCCAGGCCTGCCGCGAAGCCATGGTCAAGGCCGTGGATGACATGGCCGATCGCGCTTCCTTCAAAGGCTATGGCCCGGAGCAGGGCTACGAATGGCTGCGCGAGGCGATCGCCCAAAACGACTTCAAAGCTCGGGGCTGCGACATCGATGCCTCGGAAATCTTCATCTCCGACGGATCCAAGTGCGACTGCGGCAATATTCTCGATATTTTTGGTAGCGACAACACGATCGCCGTCACGGATCCGGTTTACCCCGTCTATGTCGATACCAACGTCATGGCAGGCCACACGGGCGATGCGAACGAAAATGGCGAATACGGCGGCTTGGTTTACTTGCCGATTACCGCTGACAACCAGTTCACGGCGCAGATTCCCACGGACAAGAAAGTGGATCTGATTTACCTCTGCTTCCCGAACAACCCCACCGGAGCCGTCGCCACCCGCGCCCACCTCGAAGCCTGGGTAAAATATGCCAAGGCCAATGGCTCGATCATCTTCTTTGACGCGGCCTACGAAGCATTCATCACTGACCCGGCGATTCCCCACTCAATCTATGAGATTGACGGGGCCAAGGACTGCGCGATCGAATTTCGATCGTTCTCCAAAAATGCGGGCTTCACCGGAACGCGTTGCGCCCTTACCGTGGTGCCGAAGACCCTCATGGGCAAAGCCGCCGATGGCACCGACGTCGAACTCTGGAAGCTCTGGAACCGTCGCCAATCCACCAAGTTCAATGGCGTCTCCTATATTGTCCAACGCGGGGCCGAGGCGGTTTACTCCGACGCAGGCAAAGCGCAAACCCGTGCATTGATTGACTTCTACATGGAGAATGCCAAGATCATCCGCGAACAATTGACCGCTGCGGGCATCGAAGTCCATGGCGGCGTGAACGCGCCCTATGTGTGGCTGAAGACGCCGAATGGCCTGTCGAGCTGGGATTTCTTCGACAAGTTGCTGACGAATTGCCATGTGGTCGGGACACCGGGTTCGGGCTTCGGGGCAGCGGGTGAAGGGTATTTCCGGATCTCGGCGTTCAATAGTCGTGACAATGTGAATGAAGCGATGCAGCGGATTACGGCGAAGTTTAAGGCGTAGTCGATCGGTCGGAATTTTCGAGACGACATAATATATAGGCAGTGGCTCGTCGGGGCTGCTGCCTTTACTGTAGGAGAAGGTTGCCCATGCGGCTGTTGCGTGTACAAGTTCCCAATTTTCGGGCGCTCAAGGATGTCGATATTTCCTTTGAGCCAGATTTTGTGCCGAATATTTTCCCGATCGGCAGCCAAAACGGCGGCGGCAAAAGCACTTTGCTTCAGTTGATATTTATTCTTCTACATTGCTCTGGAAATAGGCAGAGAACGAAATATCTAAAAAATTTGCTAAACCATTTTGATTTCACTCTCTATTATGACAATCAAATGTGCACAATTGCCAATTTGGCATTGGAATTAGATAAAGAGATATATGAAATCAATTTCTTATATTATTCTTCTGATTGCCCAGATTTAGACTCTGTTATTGATGATGACCAGACAACTGTTATTTTATATAAGGACAGAGAAGATATTTTTGATAATTGGGTCTTCTGTAAGATTCAAAGGTTGGATGAAAATAACTTTGCCCATCCCCTGAGTAATAATTCTTGCTATCAGATTCTTGAAAATTTATCAGAGAAAATTTTCCTGTTAGTTCCTGGAAGTCAGATTTTCCTGTTCTCTGGTCGAGAGCATAATCGAAATCTACTTCGAGGCTTGGGGTTTATGGACGCGTCTCCAAATGACACCGCACTTGATCTGCCAGGATTGTTCAACTACAATTTCCTTGCTGTTGATTTATTGTTGAGGATTTTTAAACAGGCAAGAGATTTTGACTTTCAGAACGCGGTTGATACAGGAAAATATGGCAACAGTTATCAGGATTTACTTGACGAGCTAAATCTTCTTTTGGGAAACAAAATAGTTAATATTGTTTCTTCTGCGCTTGATGAGGTCACATTTTACAAAACTGAGAAAGGTCAGAGAATTACGATTCACCCTGAAGATCTAAGTCGAGGAGAAATGCAACGATTGAGCCTCTATGTCTGGTTAAAGAAGAGCCAAATTCAAGATGCTGTAATTCTGATCGATGAAGTAGAAACCGCCCTACACCCTGACTGGCAATACCAAATCGTCTCCGACCTCGCCACCTGGGGGCCAACCAACCAATACCTCCTCGCCACCCATTCCTACGAACTTTGCGAAGCGCTTACGCCTGCCCATGTGAAACAGATTCCACCGAATCTCATCCAGAAAACACCTGTGAGTCTGTAAATCGAGCCTGATTCCGATGAGCCTAACCCCAGAAGCCGTAGAAGAATTCTGTTTATCAATTCTTCAATTTCCTCGCATTAACGGAAGAATTGTCATCCTTTGTGAAGGAGCACGCGATAAGTTGGGCGGAACCCGCTTATCTCCTCGAAGTTACAGCGAAATGGCCCAGATGCCTGATCGCAGTTTCTATAATGCTTGTGTCCCAAGCTGGTGGCGTCAACTGCGGCCAAAATTTATCAACTGCGGCGATCGGGTAGACGTGATCGATACCTACTTCGAGCTACAACGACTGAACCGATCGCACACCCCAACCTATCTGGATCCAGCAAAGCTATTCGCGATCGTCGATTTAGACATCAACCGCGCCAAACTCGATCCTAACTATCCTTTCGCCGATACCGAAGCCATTTTCCAAGATCTCTACCACCAAGGCGGCATCAAGCAATCCCAAACGACACAGCATTCAGTTTGGGTCACAGGACTGATCCATAAAGAAGCCTACTTCCTCGCTCCCGAAGTCGAAACCACACTCCACCAACATCCGATCGCCCCCTCCTACAAAGGCACCCGATTACTCCTGCGCGATCTCTACCTCGATATGGCCGATGCTGCCGTTGCCGAAGCCGACCTCGCCCAAAATTTCCCCAAAGTCACCCATCGAGTCAGCCATTGCCCCAACTTGGATTGCACTGACCTCACCGGCTTCGTTCAAAGCTGGAAACAAACCTTCCAAACCGCCTCAGCCGACGCCGATCGGAACCAATTGATCGCGGCGCTGCTCACCCTCAAAAAGAGTAAAGATTTCTGGCGACAGATTGAGCCGCCGATTGACTGGAGTCGCTCCCCCGCTGACTTCCGTGACCAACTCTCCCTGGCCATTGGCAATTTCTACGCCCAACAACCGATCGACAGTCACCTCCACCTACCCGCCTTCTTCAACGCCCTCTACCAAAAGATTTAGGGCAACTCAAACGTGCGGTAGGTGTTGCGGCCACCATCTTTGGCTTGATACAAGGCCCGATCGGCGGCTTCGATTAACATCTGGGGCGCGATAAACGGCACGGGAATCGTCGTCGCCACGCCAATGCTGACGGTAACGATTTCGCCGACTTGTGATTTGCGGTGGGGAATCGATAGCTCGATGATGCTTTCTTGGATTTCTTGGGCGACTTGCTCGGCTCCGTCCCGATCGGTGTTGGGCAAAATAATCGCAAATTCTTCGCCGCCATAGCGGGCCGCGAGATCCATCGATCGTTTGGCCGCATCCTGGAGCATCGCGGCAATTTTGCGCAGGCATTCGTCGCCGCTTTGGTGGCCATAGCTGTCGTTAAAGGCTTTGAAGCAGTCGATGTCGCAAAGGATCAGCGACAGTGGCCCTTGTTCGCGCTGCATTCGCTGCCATTCTTGGTCGAGATATTCGTCGAAGTGGCGGCGGTTGGCGACTTGGGTCAGACCATCGGAGGTGGCGAGGCGTTTGAGTTCGAGGTTGGCGCGTTCGAGTTCGCTGTAGAGCCGCACTTGCTGGATCAACCGCCGGACGCGCTGATACAACACGGCCCAATGAATTGGTTTGGTCACATAGTCCACCGCCCCGGATTCAAAGGCGTGATTCACCGAGTCAGCGTCTTCGAGCGCCGTGATAATCAAGACGGGCGTGCGACTGCCGCCAGCAATTTTTTGCAGGTTGCTACAACAGGTAAAGCCATCCATCACAGGCATCACGGCATCGAGCAGCACCACATCCGGCTGCATCCGGGTAAAGGTGGCCAAACAACTTTCGCCATCGATCGCTTCGACGACTCGATAGCCTTCCTGCTCCATCGCTTGTCGCAAACAAGCACGCGTCACCTTGTCATCATCAGCAACAAGGATCAGCGGCGAATCTTCAATTGTCGAATGCATCACGTCAGACATAGCGGCACAATAATCGGGAAGCGCCGAACAGCGGGCATCGTGGTGCCATTCGGAAGTTGTTTCGAGTCGATCAGCAATCACCCCAAGCACCGATCGGATCAAATGACCTGTGGCTTTATAGTGCCCAAGTTCCACGATCGAACGACTCAGCGGATCCAGTCAAAAGTCAATATCCTGTAAGATAGACTCATCACCTCGCTCAACTACGAACTTCTATGGCGGCGCTACTACATCAGGAAGATTATTTTGTCGTACTCGAAACCGACCAGCCCGAAGTGATTGTGACGGCGGCGGAAATTTTGGCGAAACTGACGCAGATGATTCAGACGCAGGAAATGCCCCCCGGATTGGGCCTGGAGCAATTCGCAACGCCAGAGGCGCAGGCCCAATACCTGCTCGATACGGTCTGCGAGTTGGCCCTGGGGCCAGCACAATATTTGCAGTGGTATGCGGTGCGATTGGAAAAGTAGGCGCGCATACCACGCTTGTCGGATCCGGCGATGGCTAGGCGGCAATGGTTTCGGGCAGCGGCGCGGCAGCGGGGGTGGCGATTAGCGACAGCTTCACCATATCCTCTTCCTCGGTCTCTTCGAGCACCAGGCGCACGCCGGGACCAAAGAACTGATCCATTTTTCCGAGCTTCTTCTGCCAGGTGGCAAACTTGACCATCGGCGAATCAAAGCCCAGGACGAGGGTGTAGGACTCATCGATCGTCGTTTCGTAAATGCCGATTAGTTCGGGCCGCTCCTCATCCGTGGGACTGAGGCCGAGGAATTTCAGCGCGGTGGCGAGGTGGGCGCGTTCACCGTAGCGATAGCGGGTGACATCCTTGAAAATTTCCTTTTGCGTCGCCGTGGCTTGAGTAGAGCGCAGGGCTTCCACCGCCGCCGTCGGTTCAACCGTAATGGGCACGGGCTTCAGCTCCGTAATCTTGAACGCCAGCCCGCCGAGCAACATCGGAATCCCGTAAAAGAAGCCGCCAAAATTCAGCGCCGCGTAGTTAAACAAATAAGCCGCAAAGCCCACGACAGTCAGAATGCCACCGACCACCAAGAGCAGCTTCGCGAAGGGCACTTTACCGATCAGAGGGATCTTTTCAAAGAATTCAAGCATGGTTGGCTGGGGATGAGGCGAGTGGGTGATCGGTCGTCATTATTATCCAATGTGGGCGGGCGCGATTACTAGCGCGATCGGGGAAGATTATATTTTTACCAATAAGGCCGTCATGTCCAGCCGTTTTCAGTGAATAATTCAAAGTAGCGCATTGCTATGATTCAATCTAGTTAAAATTCTACGTCTGAATCGTTTATTGATCCGATTGCGGGGAGCATCGCATTATGTCATCACTGCCTGAAAGTCCACAATCACCGACCGCATCGCCCACCGAGGCAATGGATGATCTAGTGGAGCGGATCGATTCGCTGCGGCGGGAAGATGAGACGCTCTACAACATCTTAGCCGTGGATGTCTGGGCCTTGGCCAAGACGATGGATGAGTTTCAACCGGGCTTTTGGTCGGAGTTTATGAAAAATCGGGAGCGGGCGTTGCGCCGCTTTATGAGTGAAGTGGTGAAAACCAAACCTAAGGATCCCCAACGTCCGCCGTTCCTGCGCTAGATGTCGAACTGACGGGAGTTTTGGCCGAGGGGGGCGAGGTTTTGGTGCGCCGATCGGGGTCCGGAGTCCGTTTGAGTGGCTTGAGAATTAAGCCACTCAAACCGATACAAGCCAGCACATTCGCCGCCAAAAACACCTGCGACCCAATCCCCGTACCAATCCGCAGAATTTCTGGAGCCGGAAACATCTGGCTGATTAAGCCGGGAATGATGCCAATACTCGTGCCGATCGCAAACCACTTGAGCGAACCCATCTGCCCCAATAGCAGCCATAGCGTCGCGGGCAGCAGCACACTCGCCGACAGTGGATCAAGCGCCGCAATCCCCTGCACCACAGTCCCGACTTCCGGCAGCGCACTGCCCAGCAACCGCAGAATCCACTGAGGCGCGCCATAGACATAGGTTCCCTGAAGCACAAATACCCCCGAACTACTGAGCAATAGCCCCAGCAGCAGCCAGCCATTCCAGCGCAGTTGGAACTGACGATGGACGAGTAACGCCAGACCGATCGCCCCGCCCAGCGTGAACAACCGCGTTTTGGACGCCAGCATATCGGCATCGATCCAGAGGTGTTGGCCGAGCCAGCCTGAGTGGTTTACCCGTCGCCAGAAATCGAGCGGTGGAATTTGTTTGGACTGCACGACTTGGAGCGCGGCGGCCACATCGATCGTCCCCACCCCATACTCATTCAGCGGATCGCTCGCGGGATGGTGGCTGGTTTGGGCCAGGATTTGTTCGATTTGGTCGGGTTCGAGTTTGGCGATCGACTTGATCAGCGCCACGGCCCCGGAAAGGTGCGCCGCCGCGAAGCTCGACCCCTGATAGGGCGCAAACAGCGATTCCTTATTCTTCAGGTCGAAGGTGTTTTGGATAATGCCGCCCGTGGGTTTCTCCGTCGTCACCAGGCCACCGGGCGCGGCGAAGTTGACCCCGGCCCCAAAGTTGGAATAGCTGGCCCGTTTGCCCGTGATGTCGGTGGCGGCGACACTGAGCACATGCTTGTAGCGCGCCGGGTAGCTGACGGCATTTTGGTTGCTGTTGCCAGCAGCGGCGACCACCACCGCCCCTTTGCGGTAGGCGTAGT
The DNA here is from genome assembly GCA_031415035.1 of Cyanobacteria bacterium VAR_4_metabat_243. Lineage (GTDB taxonomy): Bacteria > Cyanobacteriota > Cyanobacteriia > Leptolyngbyales > Leptolyngbyaceae > Romeriopsis. Next base: position 5,894 of record JANOQX010000107.1, on the reverse strand, counting down.
CGATCGATTGCTGCATGGTTTCGCTATAGCCGGTGCCGGAGAGGCTGAGGTTGATCACATCAGCAGCCCGATCGGCGGCCAGCCGAATCGCCTCGGCAATATCGGCGGCAGTGGCGCTGCCCCCGACGGTGACGACTTTGAGCGGCATCAGCTGGGCGTCGGGGGCGATGCCCGCCGTGCCGTAGCCATTATTCGTCGATTGGGCGATCGTCCCCGCGATGTGGGTGCCATGACCTTGGTCATCGGAGGCATTGGTTTCGTCATTGATGAAGTCGTAGCCTGCCACAATCTTCAGGTCGTCGAGATCCGGTACCTTGGCAATGCCCGTATCAATAATCGCGACGATCGCTCCTTTCCCGGTGCTGATCGATCGGGCGGCTTCAAGATTGATCCGATAGAGATTCCACTGCTGGGGGTAGAGCGGGTCGTTGGGCAGGCTGGATGCGGGGCTGGTTTTGCTGACCTCCTTGCCGGGATTGATCGGGAATTGGGTTTGGCTGGCTTCGGGCAGACTGTAGAGATAGTTGGGTTCGATGATTTCGGTGGATTTGGCCCAGGCCGATCGGCGCATCCGATTCAGCAGCGGGCGATCGCCTTCGACGATGTAAACCTGATCAACCTCGGAGAATTCGCTATTCAGGCGGGGCCGGACTTGATTTAGGGCCGTAATTGCTTCCAATGCCTCAATCACTTTGCCATGGCCCACATCTTCCCGAAAATCGAGAATGATCGAGTTATAGCTGCCAGTGGTGGTCAGGCCAGTCAGACTGACTAATGTCCAACCAAGGGCGAGGCAGAGGGCGATCGAGAGCAACCAACGTTTCATGGCGGCGGGTGTGACGGGTGGGTAGGGCACGGTCGGAACAACAGGAGGATACACCACATCGACGGCGATCGTTGGGGCGAATTTGGGGGGATCCGAGAATTTGCCATCAGGGCGGGGAGGTTCAGCATAGAATAGGGATGCCTATTTCCTCAGTGAATGCTTGATGAGCGCTCGACGACTAAACGATTCCGAAAAACAAGAAATCATTGCACTGTATCGGCAGTCGGGTGAGACCACGATCTCCTTGGCCGATCGGTTTGGGGTGAGCAATTCCACCATTGGCCGAGTGGTCAAGAATGGGATGGAAAATACGGAATACGACGCCCTGGTGCAGCAAAAGCGGGGCCGCAATGTCGATCCGATCGCCGTCGTCACGCCCGCTGCTGAAGCTCAAGCCGCGCTAGCCGTTGCCGAATTGGCCGTCACCGCAGCCGTCACCGAGCTGGCCGTCGCCGACCAGCGGCCCCGCTTGGCATCGGTCAAACCCAAACCCCGCGTTGGTCCGCAGAAAAAGGTGATCGCCCCGATCGCCAATGACTTTGATGATGATCTCGACGATGACTTCGAGGCCGAACCCGCCGATCCCGAATACCTCGCCCTCGCTGCCGAACTCGGCAATGTGGCCAGCGTGGATGAAGCCGAGGAAGACGAGGACGAAGACTTCGACGACGATGGCGACTTCGATGAAGAGGAGGATGACGACGATGACTTTGGGGGCGAGCGGTTATTGCCCCGGATTCAGATTGAGCGCGATCACCTGACGGTGTTGCCCTTGGCCGATGCCGCCATTCCCAAGGTGTTCTATCTCGTGGTCGATCGGGGAGCGGAGCTGATTGCGCCACCGCTGCGGGACTTTGGCGAACTGGGCGAGATGTCCAGCGACGAAGCGGAAAATCGCACCTTGCCCCTGTTCGACAATCATCGCGTGGCCAAGCGGTTCTCCAATGTCCGCACCCAGCGCGTGATCAAGGTGCCAGACAATCGCCTGTTTTACAAAACCACCCGCCACCTGAGCGCCAAAGGGATTAAGCGCTTCTTGTTGGATGGTCAGGTCTATACCTTGGTGTAACGGAATGGCGTAACGGGTCTAATACTCTTCGTCCTTGGTGCGGCGGCGACTCGGAAACAGCAGGGGCTGAAGCAACCCGACGCCGATCATGCCGATCACCGTCACCCCGGTCAACATCAGACCGAAGGGCATCGCCACGGTTTTTTGGCCAAATAATTCGATCGACATGGGTTGGGCATTCTGCACCGTAATGATGGCGATCACTAGCATCCAGATCCCCACGAGGGTAATGGCCGCGAGATTGGCAAGGGAATTCATATCAGCCTTGGGTGCAGGGAGAAGGGAGGCACTGCTGTGGTTATTTTAGAAGATCAGCGGCAGCAAATTGGCGCGAATCTGGCTTTTGTCCCATCGCAATTCGCGTTAAGCTTTGGGAGGGGCGGAAAAAAGTTACCGCCGATGTTGGATTGAAGCCTGGAGTGGTTCTTTACTGATGCAAAGCCTGATGCAAAGTCTACTGATGCAAAATTCTTGGACAAGACGATCGTGGCGGCGGGCGATCGTCGCTTGGGTGATGACGATCGGGCTGGCCTTTGGGGCCGCCGTCCCCGCCGCCTGGGCTGGCACCCCCGTGAAGCTGACGGACTTGAGCTATGCCGCCTGCTCCGCTGAAATGTCCGCTGGCACAGTCACCACCCGCAATAGCCAACCCGCCCGCTGCTTTATCGTCAGCGCCACGGCCCAGAACGATTCGGGGAAGTCGGTGTTTGATGCGGATGTGTTTGGCCGGATTTATGACGCGAATGGCGACACGGTATTTGAGAATCGGGGGCGACTGGGCACCGTAGCCGAGATTCCACCGGGAAAGAGCACGATCGCCGTGCGCATCACCGTTGATCCAAGTCAGCCCGAACCCCTGGCCCTGAAGCAATTCAAGGCCACCGGATTCAGTGGCAAGATTCGGATGGAACAGACAATTCCGATCGATGCAGAAGAGTAGGCATAGGGCATGATGACGGACGAGCAACGCTGGTTTAGGGTGGCCCTGCAATGGCGGGGTTCGGTGCTGTTGAGCATTTTGCCGCAGGTGCTAACTTGTGCGGGCTTTGGGGCGATCGTCGCCTATGTCCATACCCATGGGTTGCAATTGGCCTTTCCGGGACTGGCGGCCTTGATTCCAAATTTGGTGTTGGGTTTGCTGCTGGTGTTTCGCACCAACACAGCCTACGATCGGTTCTGGGAAGGCCGCAAAAGCTGGGGAACGATCGTCGTCAATGCCCGCAATCTGGCCCGTCAGATTTGGGTCGGCGTAATCGACCAAACCGAAGCCGATCGCCAAGATAAGATCGCCGCCCTGCGGTTGCTCGAAGCCTTTGCCCTGGCGACTAAGGATCACCTGCGCCAACTGCCCATCAGCGACACCGTTAATGCCTTAGTCACGATCGATCAATCCCGCAAACTCAGCAGCAGCGCCAATCCCCCGATCGAAATCGCCTTCTGGATCAGCGACTACCTCCAAACCGAGTACCAACAGGGCAAACTCCACGTCTATCAGCTCACGGCGATGCAGCAATTGGTCGATCGGATGAGCGAAGCCCTGGGCAGCTGTGAACGGATTTTGCGCACGCCGATGCCACTGGCCTATGCGATTCATTTGAAGCAACTGCTGCTGCTGTATTGCCTCTCCTTGCCCTTCCAAATGGTCGAACAGGCGAAGTGGGGGACGCCATTTTTGGTGGGCGTGATTAGCTTTATGCTGTTTGGGATCGAAGCGATCGGCATCGAAATCGAAAATCCCTTCGGCACCGACTCCAATGACTTGCCCCTGGACGCCATCTGCCAGACGATCGGCCAGAATGTCGAAGATTTGATTCAGCTCGAACCGCGCCGCCTCGCCGATCGGGCGCAAGTAGAAATGCCGTGAGGTTTCAATCATGTTAGAACTCCATTGTCATACGACCTATTCCGATGGGACGCTGACGCCGACAGCGTTGGTGGAATTGGCGCGGCAACAGGGCGTCAAAGCCTTGGCGATTACCGACCATGACACCATGGGCGGCTGGGACGAGGCGATCGCGGCGGCGGCACCCGATCTGGAGATTGTGCCGGGGTTGGAGCTGAGTACGGTGTGCCAGGAGCGATCGCTGCATCTATTAGGCTTTTATCCCGATCGGGCGAAATTGCAAGCGCCGTTGGATGAGCGACTGAACGGGCGGAAGCGCCGATCGCAGGCAATGATCGATCAACTGGCGGCACTGGGCTACCCGATCGCCCTACCAGCGATGGGGCCGGGGATGGCACCGGGGCGACCCCACATCGCCGCTGCGCTGTTGGCGGCGGGATATGTCACATCGATGCAGGAAGCCTTTAGTCGGTGGCTGGGGGATGGGCGTCCGGCCTATGTGCCCTACGAAAAATTTGATGTATTAGAGGGAATTGCGTTGTTGCGATCGTGCGGGGCAGTGCCCGTTTGGGCGCATCCCTATTTGTGGCGGGGTGGGGACGTGGCGACGGTGCTGCCGGAGCTGGCGGCAGCGGGGCTAATGGGTTTGGAAATGTATCATCCCCATCACAGTCCGAGTGACGTGCGGCACTTAGAGGATTTTTGTCAGCAATATGGCTTGATCAAAACCGGGGGAAGTGACTTCCATGGGCCGAGCAAACAACATGCTGGCTTGAATAGTTTGCAGTTGCCCTTGAGCTTGCTCGACCGGTTGAAACAAACTTCTGGGAAATTGTCCTGATTTAATCCGCGTGATGAGTAGAGAGTAATGGTAGATGCACCCTGACAATTCGCCTCCCCGCCTACGGTTGGGAGGCTTTTTACTGTCGATTTGATCGCACCGATCAGGATTGACCTCAGGCCCAGAAAAGCGTCAATCTAACGCCAAAGTTTATTTTTATTTTGTCCTGATTTTATCGATTCAATCCGTAAGGTGTAGTGGTAGATGCACCCTGACAATTCGCCTCCCCGCCTACGGTTGGGAGGCTTTTTACTGTCATTTTTTGGGAAGATATGGCATTGTCGCTAATTTTCTGCGTGATTTTACGAGACTTTTCGAAAAATTTATATTTCCGACATTTTCCGTCCTGACAATCAGTTTCAAATCAGTAAGGTGTAGTGGTAGATGCACCCTGACAATTAAAACCTCTTCACCTTTGGTGGGAGGTTTTTTATTAACTATTTGCGATTGCCGATCGCGCTTTCGTCTTTTCCAATAAATTCAAACTTTATTTTTATTTTTTCCTGATTTAACCTGTGCAATCAGTAAGGTGTAGTGGTAGATGCACCCTGACAATTAAAGCCTCCTCGCCAATGGTAGGGAGGTTTTTTATTAACAATTTGAGATTATCGATCGGGCATTCATTTTTTAGAGGGTGTTTGAAAAGTCTGACTGCTGGTAGCAAACGTCATGATCCCCCTAAATCCCCCTTCAAAAGGGGGACTTTAAATCCGGTTCCCCCTTTTGTTGGCGAAGCCTGTCCGAAGGACTTAGGGGGGCTAGGGGGGATCGTTGAGTGCTAAATCCAACAGTTGATGCCTTTTAAAACATCCTCTTAGACTAATTCAAACTTTATTTTGATTTCGTCCTGATTTAACCGATGCAATCAGTAAGGTGTAGTGGTAGATGCACCCTGACAATTAAAGCCTCCTTGCCTTTTGCAGGAGGTTTTTTATTATCTTTTCGACGTTCCAGCATCAGCTTTGAAATCTTCGATCGGGCAGATCAACAAATTAGCTAAATCGCCGATTTTCACCCCACAAAATTACGTAATAACCCTGAAGTTTAAGTTGAACCTGCAAAAATCCATCGAATGTTCCGGGAAATTCCAATCCAATCAGTAAGGTGTAGTGGTAGATGCACCCTGACAATTAAAGCCCCCTTGCCACTGGCAGGGAGGCTTTTTATTTGGCATTATCAATACTCCGGACACCTTTTTGAGAGAAAAAGGGTAAAAATCGACAAAAAGCGATTCATCGGATAAGGTGCCAATATCAACAAAAGCACAGGATAAATCGCCTTATGGACATTGTACACAGCCTACTGAACAAAGTGG
>JANOQX010000106.1:0-64506 GCA_031415035.1 Cyanobacteria bacterium VAR_4_metabat_243 | reverse complement strand
TGCGGCACCGTCGTCGCCACCCGCAATTCCCGCAACATTTCGGCATCGGCATCGTTCAGAATCACACGTAAGGGCGCTGGCATATTATTCCGCTAAATCGGGATTGCTTTTATCTTACATTTAATTGACCGTCCCTACTTAGCAGTCGGTTTAAGCGCTACGACAACGTGACTTCCCGCAAGGTCGAACAAATCTTCCAGGAAAATGACCCCGTAGGTTCGACGGATTTGGCCGGGGTGCTGCGATCGGCGACGCAGGATTATTTCGATCGTAAAGCCAAGGGACAGACGAAACCCAATGGCGAGACAATTCTAGTCGTGACCGATGGCGAGCCGGATGATAAACGGGCGGTGATCCAGGTGATTATTCAGGCCACAAAGCAGATGCAGCGGGATGAAGAACTGGCGATCGCGTTTATCCAAGTGGGCGATGATCCAGCGGCGACGGCTTATTTGAAATTGTTGGATGATGAGCTGATGGGCGTGGGAGCGGCGTTTGATATTGTTGATACGGTGACGATCGGGGATATGGCGGAGATGACGTTGGCGGAGGTGTTGATCAATGCAATCTACGATTAAGGCAGCATGATTAGGGCCGCTTTCCGCAAAGCGACTTAGAATTGGAGTTGAATTAAATTGACTGGTGAATTGCGCCATTCACGATCCCCCTAAATCCCCCTTCAAAAGGGGGACTTTGAATTCTTGTCCCCCCTTTTGAAGGGGGCTAGGGGGATCGTGACGATTGCAACAAACGCTCAATCCCCACACCTCAATCACCCCCAACCCACAATCATGACTGCATCCACCATTCCCGTTACCGTCCTCACTGGCTATCTCGGCGCGGGCAAAACCACCTTGCTCAACCGCATCCTCACCCACGAGCATGGCCAAAAAGTCGCGGTGATTGTGAATGAATTTGGTGCGGTGGGGATTGACAATCAATTGGTCGTGACTACCGACGAAGAAATCTTCGAGATGAATAACGGCTGCATCTGCTGCACCGTGCGCGGGGACTTGATTCGGATGATTAGTAATCTGATGAAACGGCGCGATCGGTTTGACCATATCGTGATCGAAACCACGGGCCTCGCCGACCCCGCCCCGGTGATCCAAACCTTCTTCATGGATGACGAAGTAAAGGCCCTGACGCACCTGGATGCCGTCGTCACCGTCGTCGATGCCAAGCATGTGGCACAGCATTGGGAAGCCGAAGAAGTCAAAGAGCAGATTGCATTTGCCGATGTGATTTTGTTAAATAAAACCGATTTGGTAACACCGGAAGCATTGACGGAATTAGCACAAAGAATTCGCGCGATGAATGCCCTGGGCAAGATTTACCACACGCAGAATGCCGTGGTGGAAATGGACGCAATCCTCGGGGTGCAAGCGTTTGATTTGCAGCGGGCGTTGTCGATCGACCCGGAATTTTTGGGCGAGGAGGCACACGAACATGATGCATCGGTGTTCTCGGTGGCGATCGTTGAACCGGGTGAAGCGGATGGCACGAAGCTACAGGCCTGGGTGGCGGAATTGTTGCGGACGCAGGGGACGGACATTTTTCGGATGAAGGGAATTTTGCATATTCAGGGGGACGATCGGCGGTACGTGTTTCAGGGCGTGCATATGATGTTTGATGGATCGCCCGATCGGGCTTGGGGTGAGGGCGAAACGCGGAAAAATGAGTTGGTGTTTATTGGGCGGAATTTGGATGAGGCGGGATTGAAGGCGGGGTTTAAATCCTGTTTGGTTGGGGCGTGAGGGTAATTTGGCGAATTGCTCGACTGTACAATTCGCCCACCCCGCGCGTCAACGGCAGGGCTAGTAAGGAAACCCGGCTAAACCCGGCTCCAATTTGGTTTGAGCAATTGATTCGCGGGGCGGTTGGGCAGCGAAGTCGATCAAGATTGTTTTTGTTTGCGTTCGGCTAATTGCAGCAAGACTTCGGCGTGTTTCTCCTTGGTGATCGGATAGAAATACGCTAAGGCAATCCCGATCGCCAACACCACCGCCGGCAAAGGCCCCACCATCCAGCGAATTGCATCCAACGCGGCGATCGGCTGCACCGGTTCCGGCTCACCCGCTTGCTGCGAAATAAATCCGGCTAATTGGAGCGTTTGGCCGACGATCGCCAACGCCGCTGCCAAGACCAACTTCTGCAACAACACCATAAAGCTATAAAACACACCTTCCCGTCGCTGTCCCGTTTGCAACTCATCCAACTCAATCACATCGGGAATCATCGACCAAGGAATCAAATACGCGGTTGAAACGCCCATGCCGATGATGACGCCCAGGAAATACAGCATCCCGGTCTGTCCCGGCTTCAGCATAAATAGCCCAATCTCCGCAATCATCCACAGCGCATTCCCCATCATGTAGACCGTTTTCTTGCCGACCCGCACCGAGAGCGATCGCCACACCCCCAGCATCAATAAAGCCGTCACCTGCACCGCAATCAACACCAGCGTATAAGCCTGATCATCCAGCCCCATATAGTTTTTCGCGAAAAACGGAATAAACGCCACCGTGTTCTGCACCGCAAACCAGGAGCAAAGATATAGCCCAATCACAAACAAAAATGGGCGATTACTCAGCGCGATCGTGATTTGCTGTTTAAGTGGCAATTCCGGCTCAATCGGTGCGGCCAATCGGCGTTTCTCGATCGTCATAGCCCGCTGCTTGGTGCCCCAAACACACCAATACAATGTCGCTACTGAAATTAACGCGATCACCGACGCCAATGCGAAATACTTCACCGAAGCATCCGGGACGACATCAAAAATCAATAACGCGATGATCAACGACGCGATGCTACCCCCGATCGAAAACATAAACCGAAAACTACTCAAACTCGTCCGTTCGTCATAATCCTGGGTCAGCTCCGCCGTCATTGCCGTGTAGGGCAAATTCACCACCGTATAAAAGCTGTTGAACAACACCGACGCCAGCACATAGAAGCCAAATAGCCACCATTGATTCTGAAACGGCACAAGCCACTGCATCAAAAATGTCAACCCAAACGGAATCGCCCCCCAGAATAGCCAAGGCAAGCGGCGGCCCCAACGATGTTTGCTGCGATCGCTGAGGACGCCCACCATCGGGTCATTAATCGCATCCCAAATCTTGCCGACACCCAAGGTCAGACCCGCCAGGCCCGCATCCATCCCCGCCACATTCGTCAGGAAGACGAGGAGATAAATCGCCAACACATTCGCCGTCATCGCGGGTCCCGTATCGCCCGCGCCATAGGCCAACTTCGTACTGAAGGAAAGTTTATCGGTGGGGGGAGATTCTGATATTGGGTCTGACATTGGGGAAATCGGCTCACGCTTGCGTAGATTCAGCCCCAGTTTTACCATGGGCGGTCGTCGTTGATTCGGCTGCAACAATCCGTTACGCTAGAAACCAACGAATAACCCTGTTTGCGAAGGACTGATTGCGCTGCTATGGCTGACCTGTACGTTTCCTGGGACGAATACCACCAGACGATCGAAGCTCTCGCGGCCCAAATCCACGAATCGGGCTGGCAATTCAACCAAATCGTCTGTCTCGCGCGGGGCGGCCTGCGGATCGGCGACACCCTGTCCCGGATCTTTGACCAGCCCTTGGCGATTTTGTCCGCCGCCTCCTACCACGGCGACAGTCAGGCCCGATCGACCCTAGTATTCGCCGATGACCTGACCAAAACCACCCAACACCTCGGCAGCCATATCCTCCTGGTGGATGATCTGGTCGATTCCGGCGTGACCCTGCAAAAAACCCTGCCCTGGCTCGATCGCAAATATGGCTTTTACATCGAAGAAGTCCGCACTGCCGTACTTTGGGCCAAGGGTTGCTCCAGTTTTCAGCCCGACTACGCCGTTCAGCACCTGCCGGAGAACCCCTGGATTCATCAGCCCTTCGAGCGCTACGAAAAGATCAGCCCTGGGGATCTGGTCAAATCTGTGTGATTTGTTAGAATCTAAGTAAATCCCCTCTCGTCAGACAACTTTTGGTGCATCTCGTTGGTGAAGTGACCGTGGTTTCGCGTAGGTCACTCAAACCCATCACGCAATTTGAAGTTCAGAAATTAGACGATCGCCATGATGACGACACCGGAAATTAAACGATTAGGCAGCTATTTGATCGATGCGGGGTTGGTGACACTAGCCCAAATCGACGTGGCCCTGAATGACCAAGAATTTATGGATGACATGCGGATCGGCGACATCCTCGTCACACGCGGCTGGATCAAGCAGCAGACCCTCGACTTCGTCATCGACAAAGTCGTTGACCCGGAGCAGACGATCGCCCGGCGCACCACCCTGGCCGACAGCCTGACCCAGCGCCCGGCACACCGGGACAGCAGCGCCACCGTGATCCAACCGACCGGCCGCTCCACCCGGATTCCCGAACCGCATACCGAAACCATCGCCCATGCCCGATCGCTTGATGGCACCCGCGTGATCGACATCCTGCGGCCCCAGAAGACCTATACCGTGGGCGATGTCACCACCCCCACCGATCCCGGTCGGATCAACGAGCGCAAACCACTGTCCTCCATCCCCGGCGATGACGACGACACAAACTGGGCAGGCTAAGGCCTGCTCAACGCCGGATCCAACGGGTGATTGCGCGATTGCCCCACCCTCGTCTCGGCGGGGTCGGATCAGCCCGCCGATCGTCACGCCACTGACCAAAGGAAGGTATATTTGCGAAAGCTTGATTAATATGATTGAGGCCGGATCAGTCAGACCCCGCGCAAATTTAACGTTTCCGAAAGCCGTCAATTTAGTTACAATCGCATCCCAACCGGATCGAATCGTTCACGCCCCAATGGGAGTCTACCCTTGAGTAATCCTGGCCTACCCAGAAGATCCTCAGAACTGTCTGCGGGATCCTTTGATGATATTCCCGAAGCCCGGCGCGAAGTCGTCGATCGACCCGCCCCAACCCGATCGCTCCGACCGCTCTTAATCGGCGGCGGGGCCTTGGTCGCCATGGGTATTTTGACGATCGGCATCACCCAAGTCACACGCAACTTCGCCGCCACTCCAGCCGCCACCCGCACCACCAAACCCAGCCTCGCCGATCGGGCCAAACCGACCCCCGACGCCGATGGCCGGATGCTCAACCACTATCCCTACGGCGAAACGACCCCGGACAATCTGGAGGCGATTACAGCGGATGGCAGTTTTCGGCTACATCACAAGGCCAGCAAAGCCTACCGCGAGATGAGCGCCGCCGCCCAAGCCGATGGTGTGACCTTGGTGCCCCTATCGGCCTTCCGCAGCATCAAGGATCAGCAGGAATTATTTTTCGAGGTGAGTCGGGAGCGCAACCAGCGGCCCCAAGAGCGCGCCAATGTCAGCGCGCCTCCCGGACATAGTGAGCATCACACCGGCTACGCGATCGACCTCGGCGATGGCACGGTACCCGCCGTCAATCTCAGCCCGGATTTTGAAAATACGGAAGCCTTCAAGTGGCTCCAGAACAACGCGGCCCGCTTTAGCTTTGAGTTGTCGTTCCCACAGGCTAATCCCCAAGGCGTCAGCTATGAGCCGTGGCACTGGCGCTTCGTCGGCGACTCCGCCAGCCTCGAAATGTTCTACAAAGCCCGCAACGTGAAAAAGCCCTAGTTGCCCCTGCGGTTGCGCGTATAATTAGAGGGAATATTACGAAATGTAACGCCTCCTATGTCGATCGCGCAGAAGCAGAAAGTTGTGGTGGTTGGGGCCGGGATTGGGGGGCTGACGGCGGCGGCGTTGTTGGCGCGGCGGGGCTACGCGGTGAAGGTGTTTGACCAGGCGATCGTGCCGGGGGGCTGTGCTTCGACCTTCAAGCGACAGGGATTTACCTTCGATGTGGGGGCGACGCAAGTGGCAGGGCTGGAGCCGGGGGGAATTCATCAGCGAATTTTTCAGGAGTTGGCGATCGAGTTGCCCGCCGCTGTCCCTTGCGATCCGGCCTGTGCGGTGTTCCTGCCCGGTGAGGCGGAGCCGATTAATGTCTGGCGCGATCCGGCGAAGTGGCGGGCGGAACGGGAACGGCAGTTTCCGGGTAGCGAGCCGTTCTGGCAGTTGATGGCGGATTTGTTCAAGGTCAGTTGGGCATTTCAGGGGCGTGATCCGGTGTTGCCGCCGCGTGATCCCTGGGATTTGTGGCAGCTCATCCAAGCGCTGCGTCCCGATACCCTGAAGACCGTGCCCTATGCCTTGTTCACCGTGGGCGATGTGCTGCGATTGCAGGGACTCGCAGGCGATCGACGGCTGAAAACGTTCCTCGACCTCCAGCTCAAACTCTATTCCCAAGTCGATGCCGACGAAACGGCGATGCTCTATGCCGCTACGGCCATGGCCGTTTCCCAGGATCCCTGCGGGCTGTACCATTTGCAGGGCAGTATGCAGGTGCTGAGCGATCGGCTGGTGGGCGCACTGGAACGGGATGGCGGCAGTCTGGCCATGGGGCACACCGTCGAATCAATTCAAGCCCCCGATCGGCAGGCCCGCAGCGTCACCGTCCGATCGCAAAAAACGGATAAAACTTGGATCGAAACCGCCGATCATGTCGTGGCCAATGTCACGGTGCAGGATTTAATGCGGCTCCTCGGGGAAGCGGCCCCGTCGGGTTACAACCGTCGCGTTGACAAATTATCGCCACCCTCCGGCGCATTCGTCCTCTACCTCGGGGTGGCACAGGCCGCCATACCAGCGGATTGCCCGCCGCATTTGCAGTTTTTGAGCGATGCCAGTCAACCGATCGGCGAACACAATTCCCACTTCATTTCCGTCAGCCATCCGGACGACGGCCGCGCCCCAGCGGGCAAAGCGACGATTATTGCCTCAACTTTCGTCGATGCGGCAGCTTGGCGTGACCTCACCCCCGAGGCCTACCAAGCCCGCAAACAAGACTATACCGATCGGACAATCGCCAAGCTGGGCCGCTATTTCAACCTCGAAAACACGATCGTTTGTCAGGTCGCGGGGACACCCCAAACCTTTGCCCACTTCACGGGCCGAAAAGACGGCTACGTGGGCGGTGTGGGGATGCGACTGAGTACCTTTGGCCCCTTCGGCTTTGCCAACCGCACCCCGATCGGGGGACTGTGGCTGGTCGGCGATTCGACGCATCCCGGCGAGGGCACAGCGGGTGTCAGTTACGCCGCATTAACGGTCGTACGGCAGATTACCCGATCGGGGATCTAGTCCGGGAACGCCGTCAGCACCAACCCACAGGCCCACAGAAAGCCCAGGGGAATAATCGACCAGCGGAGCAAACCCGTAATGCCGCTTTGGATCAAACCCGGCACCCCATAGACGCCCAATCGCCGTTCGATCGGATTAATCATCCGGTAGTGAATCCGCCGCGCCGTCGCCGCATGACACACAATCACCAACGTCCAAACTGCCGTGAAACTCATATAAATCAACATGGCGATGCATCCGCAAAACAGGGGGAACCCAACAATTCCCTCCACTCTGGCGGATGCATTGATTTTTTTCAAGGGGGCAAAAGTCCTAGGCGGGTCGTAGCGATCGCAACATCAAAATGCTTGCCCACACAAACCCCAACGGAATAATCGAAAGCTGAAGTGCGCCCGTCACCAATTTTTGCAGCATGTCGGGCACCCCACGATGCCGCAGATGCCGCTCCAATGGCACGATCGAAATCCGGTTAATCCGCCGCCACAGCGACGCCTGACCAATCACAATTACCGTCCAAGCGGTCGTAAAACAAATATAAAAAATCATGCCAGATGAACCCCTGTTGATGCGATCGAATGGTGCTTGTATCGAATCGTCTTTCTCGACCTGTTCACTTTCCGCGATCGGTGGGATTTACGGACTCTGTGATCGCACCCAAATTTCACCGAATCTTCACAGTTTTTCCGTGAATTTACGGCAGCGGCATTCTGCCACAGCGCCAAGATTACGGATCCCAACCACCCAAATAAAGCATCTAAAACAACTAAAATTCACAGCGTCAAACGACACAAGCAAACTTAAGCCGTCGGCAACTGTCGGGATTCGAACAGTCTTCACAATTAAGCCGATCGTGCCTGATTTGATTGGGGTTCCAGCCACTCTAAAATAATTTGCTCAAGAAAAAACAAGGCGTGAACTTCAGGGATTCCCTCCTGACGAATCGATTGGGCGCGTGAATAATTGGGGTAAGCTTTGGAGAAATTGATGTCATGACACCCATAATTATTTTAATCATCGGCTCAATCATTGGCGCTGGATTGGCCGCAGTCCTATATGGGCGTCAGCGCCAACAGCGAGCCAGCGCCTACGCCTCGGCCAAACAAGCCCTGGAACAACATCCCGATGACCTGGCCCTCAAAGGTCGATTCATCATCTGTGGCCGCCGTTACTACCGCAGTTTGAGACAGTTGAAGCTCAGCACCCAGATCGAACAGGCGATCGCCCAAGATTTGATGGCTATCCTTGGCCCCAACGATCAAGGCAACGCCAGTCACAACTAAATGGGCGAATCCCGGTACCGAACAATCGCTTAGGTCACACGCGCGATCGTGCCACCACGACAAGAACGCATACAATGAGCCTAGAAGTTGTGACTAAGTGCGGGAGACCTAACATATGACGATCGCCTTATCGCCTCAACTGACCTTTGAGGATTTTTTGCAGACTTGCCCGACGGAAGGGCGATATGAATTCGTTGAGGGTGAGCTTGTGAGAATCTTGGCGACGCGCCAGCACGATAATGTGGCGGATTTTCTCGCGAAGGTGATTGATGGTCTATGACCGACCGAAGGTCATCGGGAAGTCGATCGGGGTGGGTTGGATTATCGAGTGTCGGGGCGGATTAGTCTGGTGACGCTAACGGCTCAGGACAAGGAGCAGAGCCGAAATCCCGATGTGAGTGTGGTGACGAAAGCAATTTGGAATGCGAATCTGCTGTCCTATCGCCCGTTACGTGAGCCGTTGCAGTTGGCGGTTGAGGTGGTGTCGTCAAATTGGGAAGATGACTCCATTGATAAGCTGGCGGAATACGCGCAGGCAGGCGTGGCGGAATATTGGATTGTGGATTATTTGGCGTTGGGTAGCCGATCGTTGTTGGGTTCGCCGAAGGTGCCAACGTTTTCTGTTTATGCTTTGGTGGATGGGAAGTATGTCGTGCAGCAGTTTCGGGCGGATGAACCGATCGTGTCACCGACGTTTCCGGTGTTACAGTTGACGTTGAATCAGGGTTTGGATGCGGCCTATGGTGAGGGGTGATCCAATGCCTGTGTTAGACTAGCCCTGTCTTTGCGTTCTATCTTCTATCAAATCCTATGGTCGTCGCTCAACCCGCAAAACCCATTAGTCGCCCGATCGCTGTGACTTTAAATCGTCTTGTTGCCCTTCTGGAAGAAGAGGAAAGAGACGAGTATGGGCGTTTGCAACCGACTCAATCGGCGTTTAAGCGGACGATGCAATTAGTGGTTGAGGCTTATGATGCGATCGGCGATCGGTTTCCGAAAGCAACAGTTTCAACCGATGAGCAGGGTGGAATTCGGGTGACTTGGAGCAAGCTGGATGCGGATTGTGAGGTGCGACTGGTGTGTCCGGCTCAAGCGGTTGAGGGGACATATATCTACCATGAGTTAGGCAGTGAGTATGCCGTGGTGCACGATCTGACGGGTAGCACTTTGGCGCAGTGGTTGGACTGGTTGAATCAGGTATGAGTAAGTTTGCGACGTTATCGGCTGACGCGATCGTCTATCGATCGCTGTTACGAAAGCAGTGGATTAATGAGGATACGGGTCGTGTGACGGCTGATGCTTACTTTCTGCGGCCAAATGAGCCGGGATTGTCGGTTAATTTGGCGGATGCCTGTGCCCCAGAGGAATGTGCGCGATTCTTTCGGAAATGCTACGGCGTTGCGAGTCTTGAGGTTGAGGCTGTGCGTGAAGTTGGGCTGGATGTGGTACAGGATTCGGTGAATCATGCCAATATTCTGGGGTTGCCCGATCGGGATGCGGATTGGGCACAGGCAGAACGATTGGCGGGCTTACTGGCAAGGCGATCGGCTTTGGTTTGGCTACCAGATTAGTTTGAGTGGCGAAGATCGTGTCCCCGACGTTTCCGGCATTGCAGTTGACGTTGAATCAGGTTTTGGCTGCGGCTTATGGTGAGGGGTGATTAAATGTCCGAAAGTATGGCGCGATCGCCGAAACCAGTAACGCATCGAGGTATTCGGAGACTCTCACGGGTACTTGTGGTTTGGGGCATTTTGCTGTTGCTCTTGTCGATCGGCCTGCTTTTGATAGCATCACTTTTTGAGGGTGTCGCGACGGATCGGGGCGGGCCAAGTGGGATTGTCGCGCTCGTGATGGCTGGGTTTTTGAGGACGCTTGGGGTGGTTGGCGGAGTATTAGGGGGTTTGACGATCGTTTCAGGCGTTTATATTCGACGATTGCGGCCTTGGACTTGGTGGCTAGCGGTAGTTGTTACAGCATTACGGAGTCTGGCGATCGTGGCTTTGACGGTGGTTTTCGGTTACTTGACGCGATCGTGGCTGTCCGGTTGTGTCCTACTTTTTCTAATCCCGGAAATCGCTGTGACGGTATATCTACGGAAGATTCGCGCTGATTTTTGCGATTAGTTGCTTGTCCGATCGATTTATGCCAAACCGTCTAAATCATCTGGTTGAGCCGCAACGCCCGTAATGTATGACGAGAGTAGTCGAATCAGTTGATCCTGCCGTGCGATTTGCGCATCTTGCTTATTTAAGCATTGTTCCGTCGCGATCGCGATGCGCTCCACCTTACCCGCAACCTGCGCTACATAAATCTGCAACTCCGCAAGGTTGCGCGTATTTTCCGCCGAGATCTGCTCGACCCGTTTCAACGAAACGCTCATCTGCTCAACCGATCGTTCAGCCATCGCTTCAACCTATAGGCAAGTGCGTCCATTATACAAACTTGCTCCGCCTTCCATAATGGTGTTGCCAAATATCCTCAACCCACAGCTAGATGCGCTGCCAAACAACTAACCCCAAACTAAAGTCATCGGTTCGCACCCTCTGACTTATGGCCTACGACAACCTCTGCAAAATCATCGCCGAAAACCATCCCCTGGAAATCGCCACCTGGATACTCGGCAAACCGCCAGAGAACATCGAAATCCTCAAAACCGAACTCAGCATCGAACCCATCCGCGCCGATGCCATCACCTTCTTCAAAACCACAGGCCGCATCCTCCACATCGAATTTCAAACTCGCTGGCCGTCTGAGCCACCCATGCCGCTGCGATCGCTCGACTACTGGGTACGACTCCATCGGCAATACAAAGTGCCAGTGGATCAATACGTCATTCTCTTGCTACCACCCACCGACGCAACCCAAATCACCAATGTCTTCCAAGCCGACAACACCCGCCACGAATTCAACATCATCCGTCTCTGGGAACAAGACCCCGCCATCTTCCTGAACAATCCTGTCCTGCTACCCTTTGCCAGCCTTGCCCAAACCGACAACCCCAATCGGCTCATTCAGCAAGTCGCTCAACAAGTCAGCACCATTCCCGCATCTAACGTCCGTAGCCAAGTCGCATCTTACGTGCAAATCATGGCAGGGCTGCGTTACGATAAAAATGCAATCAAGAGACTTTTCCGGGAGGAAATTATGCGCGAATCCGTGATTTACCAGGAAATTCTTCAAGAAGGTGAACTCAAAGGTGAACTCAAAGGTGAACTCAAAGGCCGTCAGGAAGGCCGCCAAGAAATTGCCCTGAGGATGCTAGTCAAAGGGACACCGATCGATCTAATCGCCGAGTTCACCGGACTCACGATCGCCGAACTTGAAGCCCTCGCAAAATCGGCCAATTAAACTCGACCCAATCCCCACAAAAAATCAGGCGAAGAGGCTAACCCCCACGCCTGCTTTTTCAATCCCAGCTCAACTAGCTCGCTGAATCCGCCGCTGCATAAGCCTCCATCGGCAAACAAGAACAAACCAAATTCCGATCGCCCCAAGCATTATCCACCCGGTTCACCGCAGGCCAGAACTTACTCAGTCGCGTGTGCGCCGTCGGATACACCGCCGCTGCGCGTGAATAGGGTCGTGCCCAATTCGCATCGATCATATCCTCGACGGTATGCGGTGCATGCTTCAGGATATTATCTTCCCGATCGGCCTTGCCTGACTCGATCGCCGCAATCTCCACCCGAATCGCAATCAACGCATCACAGAACCGATCGAGTTCTTCCAGTGATTCACTTTCTGTTGGCTCCACCATGATCGTTCCGGCTACCGGCCACGACACCGTTGGCGGGTGAAAACCGTAATCGACCAATCGCTTCGCAATGTCATCCACCTCGATCGCGGCAGATTGCTTAAACTCACGCAGGTCGATGATGCATTCGTGGGCCACCATGCCATTCTCGCCTTTGTAGAGGATCGAGTAGTGGCCTTCCAGTCGTTTGGCGATGTAGTTGGCGCTGAGGATGGCGACTTCGGTGGCTTTCTGCAAGCCCTCGCTGCCCATCATGGCGATGTACATCCAGGAAATCGGCAGGATGCTGGCGCTACCCCAAGGGGCAGCGGATACCGCACCAATGGCCTGGTTTGAAGCACTTGAAGCGATCACTTCATGGCCGGGAAGGAATGGGACGAGATGCGCGCCCACGCCGATCGGGCCAACACCGGGTCCCCCGCCACCGTGGGGAATGCAGAAGGTTTTGTGCAGGTTGAGGTGGCAGACATCCGCACCGAAGTCACCGGGACGGCAGAGACCCACCTGGGCATTCATGTTGGCTCCGTCCATGTAGACTTGGCCGCCGTTGTCATGGACGATCGTGCAGATTTCGCGAATCCCCGATTCAAACACGCCATGGGTCGAAGGATAAGTCACCATCAACGCCGCCAGATTGGCTTTGTGCAATTCGGCCTTGGCAGTGAGGTCAGCAATGTCGATGTTGCCTTCGTCGTCGCAGTTGACCGGGACGACTTGCATCCCTGTCATCACGGCACTGGCCGGATTGGTGCCGTGGGCCGAGGTGGGAATCAGGCAGACATTCCGATGCTGGTCGCCCCGACTGTGATGATAGGCCCGCAGTACGAGCAAGCCCGCATATTCACCCTGAGAACCCGCATTCGGCTGCAAGGAGATTCCGGCAAATCCGGTGACGTCCGACAACCAGGCTTCAAGCTGTTGGAACAGGATTTGGTAGCCTTCGGCTTGTTCGACGGGGACAAAGGGATGCAATCCGCCGAATTCCGGCCAAGTGACGGGAATCATTTCCGCCGTGGAATTGAGCTTCATCGTGCAGGAGCCAAGGGGAATCATCGCCGTCGCCAAGGACAAATCCCGCTGCTGGAGCTGGTACATGTAGCGCAGCAGTTCGGTTTCCGATCGATACCGCGCAAACACCGGGTGGGTCAAGTAAGCCGACTGGCGTTGCAATCCAGCGGGCAATGCGGCTTGGGAAGCAATCGTCAGATTGTCGATCGTCTTGCCCGAAAACACTTCCAACAAATCCCGGACATCGCGCTCACTGGTGGTTTCATCGAGGCTGATGCCGATCGTTGTGGCGTCAATTGGCCGGAGGTTGATCTGGGCTTTGTGGGCACGATCGAGAATCGCGGTCGCCCTGCTCCCGACATCGATGCTCAGGGTATCGAAAAATTCGGGGTTGTTAATCCCAAAGCCTTGCTGCTTCAGACTATCGGCCAGGGTGGCGGTGAGGATGTGAATACGACTCGCGATCGCCTTCAGCCCGTCCGCACCGTGGTACACCGCATACATACTGGCGATCACCGCGAGGAGCACCTGGGCCGTGCAGATATTACTCGTCGCTTTGTCGCGGCGGATGTGCTGCTCACGAGTTTGCAGGGCCAAACGCATCGCGTTCTTACCCCGGCGATCCTTCGAGACACCGACCAGACGACCCGGAAGCTGGCGCTTGTAGGCTTCCTTCGTGGCAAAGAAGGCCGCGTGCGGGCCGCCGTAGCCGAGGGGCACGCCGAACCGCTGGGTATTGCCCACCACGATGTCCGCGCCGAATTCGCCGGGGGGCGTCAGCAGCGTCAAACTCATCAGGTCAGCCGCCACCGTAACCAAAACATTGGCGGCATGGGCCTGCTGAATAAATCCGGCGTAGTCGTAGATCGTGCCATCGGTGGCAGGATATTGCAGCAATGCGCCAAAGACGGGCGTCGCGAAGTCGAATTTTGTGTGGTCGCCGACGATCACTTCAATGCTCAACGGCAGGGCGCGAGTTTTGATCACGGCGATCGTCTGAGGATGACAAGCCGCCGACACAAAGAACGCATTGGCCTTAGTTTTCGACACGCCGTAGCAGAGGCTCATGGCTTCAGCGGCGGCGGTGCCTTCATCCAACAGCGACGAATTGGCGA
This sequence comes from Cyanobacteria bacterium VAR_4_metabat_243, assembly GCA_031415035.1. Lineage (GTDB taxonomy): Bacteria > Cyanobacteriota > Cyanobacteriia > Leptolyngbyales > Leptolyngbyaceae > Romeriopsis. Next base: position 50,166 of record JANOQX010000106.1, on the reverse strand, counting down.
TTTCCATGCCCGTCAGATCCATCACCATCGTCTGGAAATTCAGCAGGGCTTCCAGACGACCTTGGGAGATTTCCGGTTGGTAGGCGGTGTATTGGGTGTACCAGGCGGGGTTTTCGAGGATATTCCGCTGGATCACGCCGGGAGTGATGCAGTTGGCGTAGCCCATGCCGATGAACGATCGAAACAGCTTATTCTTCGAGGCGATCGCTTTCAAATCCTGTAACGCGCCGTACTCCGATCGGGCAGGCCCAATCTTCAGTCCGCCTTTGAGTTGGATGCTTGCGGGGACAGCCTTTTGCACCAGGTCATCGAGGGTATTGCAGCCCAGCAATTGCAGCATTTTGCTCAGGTCAGCGTCACGCGGGCCGAGGTGGCGTTCGGCGAATCGATCGGTGTAGGGCAATTGGGGCGATCGCAGCATTGAATCCGATGAGGCGTTGTCAGTGGGCCGATCGACAGTCGCGGCAGAAATAGTTTCAGACATGGGTGATAGACCTGTAGACGAACGGGTAGCGGGCGAGTGCGCAAACGGGCGGGAATACGATCGATTTTATGATGCTCGGATTTGTCAACTTTTGCAACAAATTCTATTGTCCAGTCCTTATTGTCCAACAAAGCACCCGCCACAGTCTGTAGCGGGTGATTAGAGTCCGATGAATTATACGATCGGTTTTATGTAGTTGTGTTGAAGATTGGGGGGGCGATCGTGCCAATGACTCCGCCGACTCTGAATCGGCCCCACCCGCGCGTCAACGGCGGGCTAGTAAGGAAAGTACCCTGAAGGGCACTCCGGAAAGTTTTTAGCCGACTTTAGTCGGGTTCCCTTACTAGCCCGCCGTTGACGCGCGGGGCGGGCTTGAGGCGTAGTCCCACAATTCCGGAGCCAATTAAGCCCCTTCCACCTTGCCGCGATAATCCGCTGCACTCATCGTGTCACCCGCCGCACCCGCCACCTTCACCTTCAACAGCCAACCCGCCACATAAGGATCATCCCCCAATCCCTCCGGCGCATCCACCATCGCGCCATTCGCCTCAATTACTTCGCCCGTCACCGGGGATTTCAAATCTTCCACCGCCTTGACCGACTCGATCGTGCCAAAACTTGTGCCAGCGGTGACGCTACTGCCCACTTCGGGCAATTCGAGGAACACAATGTCGCCCAATTGGTCGATCGCGAAGGCGGTGATGCCGATCGTGGCGATGTCGCCGTCGGTGCGGACATACTCGTGGGAGTCGGTGTAGCGGAGGTCGTCGGGATATACAAAAGCCATAGTCGTCTTTCCGAATCAGCAGATCTGTCAAAAGTTTACCCTAACCCTGAATGAACGATGGGGTTTATCATGTCAAATACGAATATTCTTCAACCTGCGTACATCCCCCATGACGGCACCGATTCCCACCCTATCGAGCCAATACGATCCGACCCAAAGCGAAACCAAGTGGCAGCAGTTTTGGGAGGAGCACCAGATTTTTCAGGCCGACCCCAGCCTGGGTGGGGAAACCTATAGTGTGGTCATTCCGCCGCCGAATGTCACGGGCAGCCTGCACATGGGTCACGCGTTCAATACCTCGCTGATCGATACCATCGTGCGCTATCACCGGATGACGGGCAAGAATACGCTCTGCCTGCCGGGAACGGATCACGCCAGTATTGCGGTACAGACGATCCTCGAAAAGCAACTCAAGGCCGAGGGCAAAACCCGCGAAGATTTGGGTCGAGAAGAATTTCTCAAACGCGCCTGGGAATGGAAGGCGGAGTCGGGCGGCACGATCGTCAATCAGATGCGCCGACTGGGGTTCTCGGTGGACTGGACGCGGGAGCGATTTACCCTGGATGCGGGCTTGTCGAAAGCGGTGCTGGAAGCCTTTGTGCAGCTCTACGAAGAAGGCTTGATCTATCGCGGCAAATATTTAGTCCACTGGTGTCCGGCGAGTCAGTCGGCGATCGCGGATCTCGAAGTCGAAAATCGGGAAGTAGACGGCAAGCTGTGGCATTTCCGCTATCCGTTTGCGGAGGGTGAGGGTTTCTTGGAAGTGGCGACGACCCGACCGGAGACGATGCTGGGCGATACGGGTGTGGCGGTAAATCCCAACGACGATCGCTACAAACATTTGATTGGCAAGAAATTGATCCTGCCGTTGGTGCTGCGCGAAATCCCGATCGTCGGGGATGATCACGTCGATCCAGCCTTTGGGACAGGTTGCGTCAAAGTCACGCCCGCCCACGACCCGAACGACTTTGAAATGGGCGTCCGGCACAGCCTGGAATTCATCAACATTCTGAACAAAGACGGCTCGATCAACGAGAACGGCGGCGACTTCCAAGGCCAGGATCGGTTCGATGCCCGCAAAAATGTGGTGGCCGCGTTGGAAGCCTCAGGAAATCTGGTCAAAATCGAGGACTACAAGCACACCGTCCCCTACAGCGATCGGGGCAACGTCCCGGTCGAACCCCTGCTCTCGACCCAATGGTTCGTCAAAATCGACCCGATGGCCCAGGCGGCTTTGGGCGATCTCGATGAGGAAAATTCGCCCGAATTCATCCCGGCGCGGTGGTCGAAGGTGTATCGCGATTGGCTGACTAATCTGCGCGACTGGTGTATCTCCCGCCAGCTGTGGTGGGGCCACCAGATTCCCGCTTGGTACGTTGTGAGTCAAACCAATGGCACGATCGCGGACAATACGCCGTTCATCGTGGCGCACAATGAAACCGAAGCGTGGCAGAAGGCCAAGGCGGAGTACGGCGATAATGTGCAACTCGAACAAGATCCCGACGTGCTGGACACATGGTTCTCCTCCGGGCTGTGGCCGTTTTCGACCTTGGGTTGGCCGGACGAGTCGGCGGCGGATTTGCAGCAGTACTACCCGACAAGCACCTTGGTCACGGGGTTTGACATTATTTTCTTCTGGGTGGCCCGGATGACGATGATGGCGAAGCATTTGACCGGGGAAATGCCGTTCAAAAATGTCTACATCCACGGCCTGGTACGGGATGAGATGGGCAAGAAAATGTCGAAGTCGTCCAACAACGGCGTTGATCCCTTGGTGCTGATTGACCAGTACGGCACCGACGCCCTGCGCTACACGCTGATCCGCGAAGTGGCCGGGGCGGGCCAGGACATCAGCCTGCGGCTGAATCGGCAGATTTATGAATTGAAGTTGGTGAAGGGATTGGTGGCGAATCCGGCGATCGAGCGAGTCATCGATCGCACCCAAGCCCAACTCCAAACCCTCCGCGACTCAAAGAAAAATCTGCCGGAACTGACCAAGCTACTCCAAGCCGAACTCAAGGCCCAGAAGGCGAATAGCACCAACGACGAAACCTTCCGCCATGAACTCACGGCGAAGCTGACCGAACTCGAAGCGGCCCTCCAGGAACGCGAGCCGCTATCCGAATCGGTCGAAGCCTCCCGCAACTTCAACAACAAACTGTGGAACGCCTCCCGCTTTGTGTTGATGAACCTCGACGGCAAAACCCCGGCGCAACTCGGCACCCCGGACAAAGCCAAGCTCGAACTGGCCGATCGGTGGATTCTCTCCCGGTTTAACCAAGTGACGCAAACCATGCGCCGCGACATCGAAAGCCACGCCCTCGGCGAAGCGGCCAAATCGATCTACGAATTCATCTGGGGCGACTTCTGCGACTGGTACATCGAGCTGGTCAAATCCCGCCTGAATGGCACCGACAAGTCCTCCCGACTCGTCGCCCAGCAAACCCTCGCCACCGTCCTCGAAGGGATCTTGAAGCTACTGCATCCCTTCATGCCGCACATCACCGAGGAAATCTGGCACACCGTCACCCAGCAACCCACCGACAAAATCATCAGCCTCGCCCGACAACTCTACCCAATGGTGGATGCGACACTGATCAATTCCGAGTTAGAACAGGACTTCGTGTTGCTGATTGGCACAATCCGCACGGTGCGTAACTTACGGGCCGAAGCTGGGATCAAACCCGGCGAAAAGATTGAAGCCATGATGCAGACCGAAAGCGATCGGGAACATAAGATCCTCACCGACGGCTGGTTCTATATCAAGGACTTGGCCAAGGTGGAGCATCTCAGCATCACCCAACCGAACGGGTCGCGGACAATGCCGATTTCAACCCAGGAATTGGCTCGTTTTGACCGCAGCCGTCCTTGGGTCGATAAGCCCTGGGACAGCATGACCTGGACGGAACGCTTCCAATTGGCGGAAGTGTTCAATCTGGTGGGGGACTTCTTCCGGACATACGAGCGATCGCTGCTGTCATTGGGTGCGATCGGGCTGTTGATCTTCGTGATCGAACTGCTCAAAGCAATTTTAGATACCGTCAATCAGGTGCCCCTCCTCGCCTCCCTCATGGAGATCGTGGGGTTGGGTTATGCGGTGTGGTACGGGAAGCGCAATATCTGGGACGCCAGTGAACGGCAACGGCTGTGGCAGCAAGCGCAGCAACTGAAGCAAGACATCGTCGGCACCGGCCGGTTCGCCGGGGTCACCGACGTCACCGCAACGGGCAGCGCGACAGCGACAGCCCGGAGTCAGATGTTTACCGGGGTCGTCGGGACGATTCAAGTCCTGATTCCACTGGCGGGGTTGGTCGATGTGGCCGACCTGCGGGCCACCCTGGAGAAAAAGCGGGACAAAGCGGAAAACGACATCAAATCCCTCACCGATCGGCTGGGAAATGCCAAATTTGTCAATAAAGCCCCCGCCGCCGTCGTGCAAGAAGTGCGCGACTCCCTGACCGAAGCCCAGAAGCAAGCCGAAATCATCCGCGATCGGCTCAACCAACTTTAGGGAATGCCTCTCAAGATAGAGAGACCGTATAAATACGGATCTTCTTACTGAAACTTCACGGAAACAGGGTAACTCCCTGCGTAAAGCTACACTATTCACCCCTGTTGCCTACTGTAGGATGGGGTGTAGCGACTGCTTCTTCTGATTCCTGATTTGTCCAAGTATTGGTTTGAGTCCCTCAAATAAATCAAGATGATGCTTCACTTGGCTCAAGTTCACCAGCAAGCGCCTTCCGAACCACCGGAGCTAAAACTCTTGGCCGCTCAGGAAAGTGGAAACGCTTGGACTGTTCTCACGGGTGAGGTAATGTTACCCCCCGATCAAGCCGCAAAGGTGCGGCCATCACAGCTCGTCCTCGCGGATCTATCGCCCGAAAACGAAATTTTAGAATTGCAGGATGCGAAGGACTGGGTGATGCAGATCATCCAGCAACATCTCGGCGACACGCCACTACCGACCCTACTCAAAGACGAAGTTGAGCGGGCCGAGCAGTGGCGGCAATCCTTGACGCTCCAAAGTCAGGAACTCGATCGACGAGCGTTGGAGATGGAAGCCCGCCGGGAGCAAATCCAAGAGCTGGAAGAAAATCTCAAGGAAGAGCGGCGCAGTCTGGAAGTCCAGCGGGAACAGCTCGACCAAGAAAAGCAGGCGATCGAAATGAGCCGTAATCCGATCGGCTAGTTGATCGCTATCAATCCCAGCCGTAGGTTGGGTGCAACGCAGTGAAACCCAACGCTGGAGATGGTTGCGTTGGTTTTCACGTTGTTTCACCCAACCTACAGGATCCCCTTCGAGCTAGGAATCCCCTGACTCCGGCGCGGATCAACCTCCGTCGCCATCCGCATCGATCGGGCAAACGCCTTAAACGTCGCCTCAATAATGTGGTGGGAATTGATCCCATCCAACTGCCGAATATGGATCGTCATCTGGGCGTGATTGATGATCGCCACAAAAAACTCGCGCACTAGCTGCGTATCGTAAGTCCCGACCCGCTGGGTGGGGATTTCTAGCCCATAGGCCAAATGCGGTCGCCCCGAAAAATCTAACGCCACCTGCACCAATGCCTCATCCAACGGGGCCAAGAAATGCCCAAACCGGACAATCCCTTTACGATCGCCCAATGCCTGTGCCAACGCCATCCCCAAGGTAATCCCTACATCCTCATTCGTATGATGGTCATCGATGTGCAGATCGCCCGTCGCCTGAATATCCAAGTCGAAGAGGCCGTGGGAAGCAATCTGATGCAGCATGTGGTCGAGGAACGGAATGCCCGTGTTGACATTGCATTGGCCTGTGCCGTCGATGCCGATCGTGACGGTGACATTGGTTTCGCCGGTTTTGCGGTGGACGGTGGCGGTACGTTTTGCCGGGAATGTACCGGGAATTTGGGGTCGGTCAGTGGTTTGCATAGTCCTGGGTGAGAATCACAAGAACTCCATTATCGCGTCTGGCCTGCGCGTTGGTTCGGCCTGTTGGTTAAGATAGAGCTATTCCATCGTTGTCACAGGTTGATGCCATGACTGTCACACTCGCCAAATGGACGATCGAGGACTACCACCAGATTATTGAGACGGGGGTTTTGGCCGATCGGAACGTGGAACTATTGTACGGAGAGATTGTCGAAATGCCGTCCGAAGGAATCGCCCACGCTCATTTCAATACCAAAGCCGCAAACATTCTCCGAACAGCAGTGGGTGATCGGGCCGAAATCCGGGATGCAAAACCCATCACGCTCATTGATCAAGCATCGGAGCCAGCCCCAGACGTAGCGGTGATCCAACCGCTCGGGGCCATCTATGCCACCCACCATCCCTATCCCGAAAATATTTTTCTGCTAGTTGAATACGCCTATTCAAGTCTCGCCAAGGACAAAGAAATCAAGCGGAAGCTCTACGCCAAGGCAGACATCTTGGAATATTGGATTGTGAATCTAGTCGATCGCCAGGTGCTTGTCCATCGCGATCCGGGGGATGGCGATTACCGATCGACCCAAACCCTCACCAGCGGCCCAATTGCGATGCTGGCGTTTCCTGACGTGGCGATCGATGTGGCGGAATTGCTGTAGGCGCGATCGGCAAAACCAACGTCGCAACCCAAGCAATTACGGGTATCGTAGAGCACGATATGATTTATGGCGCTCCCGATGAAAGAATTTGGAAAATTGCTGGGCTTTGCCCTAATCGTGATTGGGATTTATTGGCTGGGGAAAGATATTATCCTTACCACACAGTCCACTTCCTACGGCTGGCAAACCCTGCCCGCTGCGGGTTCAGTGCTATTGATGCTGGCTGGTTTGTGGACGCTATTTAATGCCAAGGCGGGCAATCTGGGTTGGGTCTTGATTGGCTGCGCGATCGCCCTGATTTTTATGAGTGGCGGTGTGATGATTCGGCCCACCTCGCTCTGGACATTCCTGGTTGGGTTTTCGGCGTTGTTTGGCGGCTTCAAATTAATCCAGGCGTAGGGTGGGCACGGCCCACCACTCAATCGGGATAGAACCACCGCGATCGGGTTTAATCACCGGGGAATGCGGTGGGCCGTGCCCACCCTACGGAGGCTGGTTTCGGCTCGGCTCAACCAGCCCATTTCGACCCACCTACGCGGGCTTCTGACCCGTCATGCCCATGATTTCATACCCCGCATCGACGTAGACAATCTGCCCCGTAATGCCGCTGGACAAATCACTGCACAGGAACGCCGCCGTATTCCCCACTTCAATCTGCGTCACCGTCCGCTTCAGCGGGGCCACCGCCTCCACATGGTGAATCATGTCCAAAATCCCGCCCACAGCGGAGGAGGCCAAGGTGCGGATCGGGCCAGCCGAAATCCCGTTCACCCGAATCCCGCTGCCACCCAACTCCGACGCCAGATAGCGCACGTTCATCTCCAAGGCCGCTTTGGCAATGCCCATGACGTTGTAGTTCGGAATCACCTTGACGCCGCCGAGATAGGTCATGGTGACGATGCTGCCGCCCTCGGTCATCAGTTCCTTCGCGGCCTTTGCCATCGGAATCAACGAGTAGGAGCTAATATCCAAGGCCAAGTTGAAGCCCGATCGGCTGGTATTGCTAAAATCCCCGGTCAAATCATCGCGGCTGGCAAAGGCGAGACAGTGGATCAGGATATCCAACTTGCCCCATTTCTCCTTGACGGACTGGAATGCCTCGGCCATTTGGACGTCGTCCTGGACGTTCAGCGGCAGGAACAGACTGGGCGAGAGCGATCCCGTCAGTTCGGCGACCTTGCGCTCCATCTTGCCTGTATCATCCGGGAGATAGGTGACGCCGATGTTGGCTCCGGCTTTGTGCAGCTGCTGGGCGATCCCCCAGGCGATCGACTTGTTGTTGGCAATCCCAGTTACCAGGGCATTCTTTCCGGTCAGGTCTAACATAATTTCGGTTCTCTGGCGGACTGTGTGTATGTTGAAGGTCGGTTCGCGGTATCTAAGAGAATACTGAAAGATGTTCCGGGAGGGAATAGCGCGACGGCCAAAAGTCGCGATCTTGACAAAATCGCATACCTTCTAAACCGCTTTCGCATCGCCGATCGGCCGCCAACCCATCCGAACCGCAAACGGTAACACAAGGCACAAAACGCAAATGGATTCTAGGATTAATTAGATTGAGGTCAGGTGGTGATGACAACGCCTGAATCAATGCCTGATCCGGGGCGATCGCGCCATCAACCGGAGAATTACACCGTGGAATCAATATGTTGATGCTGACTGAACAGACCATTTCATCGGTGTTTCGCCAAATCGGCCTGGGCCACAACTACGCCCCTGCCGTGGTGTCCTTCGAGCGCGGCAAAACGATTTTCTTTCCGGGTGATCCGGCGGAGCGGGTCTACTTTTTGACCAAAGGCGCGGTCAAACTCTCACGGGTCTACGAAGCGGGAGAAGAAATCACCGTGGCCCTGCTGCGGGAAAACAGTGTATTTGGTGTGCTGTCGCTGATTACCGGACAGCGGGCCGATCGGTTCTACCATGCCGTCGCCTTTACGCCCGTGGAGCTGATCTCGGTGCCGATCGAGCAAGTCGAAAAAGCCATGACCCAAAATCCCGAACTAGCGATGTTGCTGTTGCAGGGACTATCGGCCCGGATTTTGCAAACGGAGATGATGATTGAGACCTTGGCCCACCGCGACATGGGATCCCGATTGGTGAGTTTCTTGCTGATCCTCTGCCGCGACTTTGGGGTGCCGGGAGCCGATGGCGTGACGATCGACTTGAAACTCTCCCATCAGGCGATCGCCGAAGCGATCGGTTCGACCCGCGTGACCGTGACCCGACTCTTGGGCGATCTGCGCGATCAGGCGATGATTTCGATCCATCAGAAAAAGATCACCGTACATAATCCCACCAATCTCGGTGAACAATTTACCTAGCAATTTGCCACCCAATTTGCCGAAAATTAGCGCGATAGGTGAGGGCAGTTTGAGCTATCGTGATTATTGCTGCTCCCCACACTTAAAATCGAATTAACGCCAGCCCGTCGGATTAAAGCCAGCGCTGGGATGATCGGGGTGTGAATGTCGCTTGAAATTTTCCTGATTCTATTGGTCTTGGTGCTGAGTGGCCTAATTGCCACCATGGGCGATCGGATCGGCACAAAAGTCGGCAAAGCCCGACTCAGCCTATTCAATCTCCGGCCCAAGAACACCGCCGTACTGGTCACGATTTTGACGGGTATGTTGATTTCGGCTTCGACCATGGGCCTATTGCTCTTGGTTAGCCGAGGTCTACGCGATCGCCTGCTCAACTTCGAAAAGATTCGCCTTGGCCTCCGCCGCGACGCCGAAGCGGCCCAAATCCAGCTTGGCAAAGCCAACACCGAACTGGAAAAAGCCAATACCGATAAAGTTCAAGTCCAGCAGCAGTTGCAGCAGGTGAAGCGGGAACGCCAGCGCGCCCAAGTCGAACTGCGCCGGATCAATACCTCACTCAAGGGCGCGATCGCCCGCCAACAGCAAACCGAAACCCTGCGCCAACGGGTCGAGCAACAGCGCAACCAGATCCAGGGACAACTGGTGCGGGTTTCGGGTCAGGCGGTGGCCCTGCGATCGGACATTGGGCGACTCGACCAGGATCGGCAGATCTTGATCCGACAGCGCAACCAAGTGGGCCAGCAGATCGCCCAGCGCGACCAAGAAATCCGCCGCCGCAACCAAGAACTCAGCCGCCGTGACCAATTGGTGGCCCAGCGCGATCGGGCGATTCAAACCCGCGATCAAGTCATCGTCCAACGCGAAAACCGCCTCAAGGAACTCGAATCCCAACAGAGCTTCCTGCAAAATGAATTGGCTCAATTGGAAGAAGTGGCGCGGGGATCCCAGGCCCTCCTACGGGTCGGCGTTCCGGTGATTTTGCGCGATCAATCCCTGGCCTTGGCCGTCGTCCAGGCCCAAGGCCCGAGCCAAGCGCGGGAGGCGATCGATGCGGTGCTGGCCAATGCCAACCAGTTCGCCTACGTGCGGATTCAGCCACCGGGGATTCCGTCCACGGAACGGATTTTGCAGATCGAGCCGACGGAGGTCGATCGGTTGATCGCGCGGATTGGCGATGGCGCACCCTATGCGATCCGCGTCATTGCCGCCGCCAACTACCTCCAGGGCGAACCCTTGAACGATCGGCGGGGGATTCGGGTATTCATCCAAGTTGCGCCGAATCGGGTGATCTTCAAACCCGATGGCGTCGTCATGAGCCAATCCCTGCGCAATCCCGCCGACCAAACCCCCGAAGAACTCCAAGAATGGCTGACCCAACTGATCAGCCAAGCCAACTTCTACGCCAAACAGCAAGGCATTTGGACGAGCAGCAGCAATGTCCGCTTCCCCGCCGTCGAAGCCGTCGTCCAGCAACTGCGCCAAGCCACCGTCCCCACCGAAGTCCGGGTAGTGGCCGCCGAAGAAGCGATGGTTTCCGGCCCATTGAAGTTAGAATTCTGGGTAATTCAATCGGGCGAAGTGGTACTCCGCACGGGCGATCGCAATTAGGGGATCAGCACCGTGGTTAAGGCGATTCAATCCGGCGGCGAGGCAAAATTTGATGTACATCGGCTTTGATCCGGGCAAAGACAAATGTGGTTTGGCGATCGTCGATGCCAACCAACAAGTGATTTGGCATCAAGTGGTGCGATCGACGGGGGTATTGGCCCAGTTGGCCGCGCTGCTGGCCGCCGAGCCGATCGAGCGGCTAATCATGGGCGACCAAACCACCGCAAAACAGTGGAAAGCGCAATTGCGAGCCGCTTTTCCGGAACTGGAAATCGTCCAGGTCGATGAACGCTACAGTTCGCTGGAAGCCCGCGATCGCTATTGGCAAATGTATCCGCCCCAGGGTTTGGCCCGCCTCATCCCCCGAGGCATGCAGTCGCCGCCCCGCCCAATCGATGACATCGTAGCGATCTTGCTGGTGGAGCGGTATCTGGCCCAGTCGGCGTAATTCAGCAAAAAACCCGCGCCGAAATCGGCGCGGGTTTTTTCAAACAATGCGGCTGGGTGCGGGCTTAGAAATCGTCTTCGTAACCGCCACCGCCGCCGCCACCACTGCCGCCGCCCATGGGCGCTTCATTGTCGCGCTTCGAACCCAGCAGATCCAACCGATCCACCAGAATCACCGGCTTCGATCGCAGCACCCCGGTGCTCTTATCCGTCCAGGTTTCGATCTTCAGTGCGCCTTTGATCCCGATCAGCGTGCCCTTCGTGACATACTTCTCGACCACCTCGGCCTGCTTGCCCCAAAACTCCAAATTGAACCAATCCGGCTGATCGGACTTGGTCGGACGGTTCACCGCCAGGGTGGCACTCGTCTTCATATTCCCCGACTCGAATCGCCGGGTTTCGGGATCGCCGCCGACGCGGCCCACTAATGTCACCACATTTAAACTCATGACCCGCCTCCTGTTGACGATTGAGCATATTTTGCGCTGTCTGGTTCGCGCCTAAAGAGTGTAGTCGGCTCTGAGCATTTTGCCGCGCCGATTTCGCAATGCCGTGACTTTATAGACGCCAGGTACATATCGTAATAGAATCTATCGACTAGATAGATCATCATAAAATCTATTCTTCACTCGATAATTCACAAGCGGAGCTAACTCGTGGGCTTTTTTGAACGCTTCTCGCGGGACATGGGGATCGATTTAGGCACAGCCAATACCCTGGTCTACGTGTCAGGCAAAGGGATTGTCTTACAGGAGCCATCGGTGGTGGCGATCGACCAGAACGAACGGACACCATTGGCTGTCGGCGAAGAAGCCAAACGGATGCTGGGTCGGACACCGGGCAACATCATTGCCTTGCGGCCCCTGCGGGATGGCGTGATTGCGGACTTCGATACCGCCGAAATCATGCTGAAATATTTCATCAACCGGGTCAACGATGGCAAAAACCTGGTGGCTCCGCGTGTGGTGATCGGCATTCCCAGTGGCGTCACGGGCGTCGAACGGCGGGCGGTCAAGGAAGCGGCGATCCAAGCCGGGGCCAGAGAAGTGCATTTGATCGATGAACCCGTGGCAGCGGCGATCGGGGCGGGCTTGCCCGTGGCCGAACCGACGGGCAACATGATCGTCGATATTGGCGGCGGTACGACAGAAGTCGCGGTTTTGAGTTTGCAGGGCACGGTGCTGAGTGAATCAGTGCGCGTCGCCGGGGATGAGCTGAATGAAGCGATCGTCCAGTACATGAAAAAAATCCACAACCTCGTCATCGGCGAACGCACCTCCGAGGAAATCAAAATCCAAATCGGTTCGGCCTATCCCAACAACGAAACCGACGAGCAAACCATGGAAGTACGCGGGCGGCACCTGCTGTCCGGCCTGCCCCAAACCGTGGTGATCAAAGCTGCGGAAGTGCGGGAAAGCATGGCAGAGCCGCTGTCGGTAATCGTCGATGCGGTGAAGCGGACGCTGGAGCGCACGCCCCCGGAATTGGCTTCGGACATCATCGATCGGGGCATCATGTTGGCAGGCGGCGGCGCGTTGCTGAATGGCTTAGATACCTTGATTAGCCATGAGACTGGGATTGTGGTGCATATTGCGGCGGATCCCCTGAGCTGTGTGGTACTGGGCACGGGTCGCGTGCTGGAGAACTTCAAGCAATTGGAGCGTGTGTTCCAGCAGAATCGCTAATGGGGATGCGACGTTGGTGGGATCGATATGGGGTGGTGACGGGTCTGATCGGATTGGCGATCGGGGCAGGGATTGTGGTGCGGCAGACCCATGCCGCGCCCCTCTCCGAACTCTGGGGCCAACTCAGTCGCCCCTTTGTCAAACCCGACCAGGCGGCCCAGGTACAGCCCAACGCCGTGCCCGCCCAAGCCGTGCTGGTCAACGCCAAGCTAGCCGAAATCCAGCAGCGGCTCGTGGAGGTGGAAGCCGAGAATGAGCGGCTCCAGAAGGTCATGGGCTTGCAGCGCCAAACCCAAAACCAAGGCATTACCGTGCCCGTCGTCGGTCGCAGCGGCGATCACTGGTGGCAACAGGCAACCCTCGGCCTCGGTAGCGCCGCTGGCATTGCCGAAAATCAGATTGTCATGGCTCCGGGCGGGGTCGTGGGCTATGTGGAAAGCGTCACGCCGACCACCAGCCGCGTCCTGCTGATCAGCGACACGAATAGCAAGACGGGCGTCATCGTTAGTCGCAGTCGGGCCACGGGCTACATGAAAGGCATCGGCGATAACCGGGCAATCATGGAGTTTTTTGAGAAGGTGCCGGATGTGCGGGTGGGCGACGCGATCGCCATTTCGAATTTGAGTCAGAAGTATCCGAAGGGATTGCCCGTGGGTCGGGTGGAGTCGATTCAGCTCGACAAGAGTCCCGCCCCAGAAGCGAAGATCGAATTGTCCGCGCCGATTAGTGCGTTGGAATGGGTGGTGGTCTATCCCAGTGCCCCAGTATTCGATCGTGCCCCCGAGGCCAAACCCACCAGCACCCCGAAGCCGAATATCGATCCGGCCTTGGTGGTACCCGAAGCCGTCCCCACCGACAAACCCACGCCCTAGGGAGGCCAGCGAGCGATGAAACGCGTTCCGAAATTGAATTTCAATCCCTTCGGTCAGGTGCTGATGCTGTCGCCGCTGTTGACCAGTGTGGTCGTCACAGTGTTGTCGGTTGTGCTTTGTAGTTTGCTAGCCTTTGGGCGGTTGCCGGGCATGGCGATCGCCGGGATTGGGCCGAATTGGCTGTTGGTGTGGGTGGTGATTTGGAGTTTGAAGCGATCGGTCTGGATGGGCGCGATCGCCGGGTTGGTGTTGGGGCTAATTCAAGATGGACTGACGACCCCGGAGCCGACCCATGTGTTGTCGTTGGTGTTGGTGGGGGTATTGACGGCGAAGTTAGAAAAAGAGCGGTTTGTGCAGGAGGATTTCATCACGGTGGCGATCGTCGTGTTTGTCATGACGATGATTGGGGAAACGGTGATGGCGGTGCAGTTTAGCTTGATCAAGGATGGGCCGTCATTGGCGCAGATCTGGAGCTATCACCCGAAGATCTTGCTGAGTTCAGCGATTTTGAGTAGTTTGTGGGCACCAATTTTGTATTGGCCGCTGAATCGAGTGTGGCAATGGTCGGCGGGATTGACCGCGCAGCGGGCCGATCGGGTGAAGCCAATGTTTCGATCGATGCGGTAGGGGTTGGCGGTTTGTGGCAATGCCCACCCCGCGCGTGAACGGCAGGGCTAGAAAGGCAAGACCCCTCAAGGGGCCTCAAACCAAATCCGAGCCGGGGGTTCAGCCGGGTTCCCTTACTAGCCCTGCCGTTGACGCGCGGGGTGGGCGCAGGGCGAAGTCAATCAATCTAAATTTGGAATTGCTGGTAGGGTTTGGTGGTTTGTCGCAATCACCCCATGACCATGACTCCCATTTCTTCAGGCCGGAGATTCGATTCCATCACGCGGCCATCTTTGAACCAGATCACGCGCTTAGTGATGCGGGCGACTTCCGGTTCGTGGGTCACCATAACGACAGTCATTCCGGCTTGGTTGAGTCCGGTGAAGATGTCGAGAATTTCCTGAGTGGTTTGGGAATCCAGTGCGCCGGTGGGTTCATCGGCGAGGAGCAGGACGGGACGATTGACGATCGCCCGCGCAATGGCCACCCGTTGCTGCTGCCCCCCGGATAACTGCGTGGGTTTATTCCCCATGCGTTGGGCGAGGCCGACTTGGATCAAGGCTTCCGTGGCCCGATCGCGCCGTTCATTCGGACTAACTCCGGCATAAACCATCGGCAACATGACATTTTCCAAGGCCGTCAGTTGGGACAGCAAGTGAAACTGCTGAAACACGAAGCCGAGTTTCTGATTGCGGATCTTCGCGAGGTCGTTGTCCGGTACATTTGCGACTTCCAGGCTGTCGAGATAATAGCGTCCCGCCGTGGGCCGATCGAGGCAGCCAATGATGTTCATCATCGTGGATTTGCCCGAACCCGATGCGCCCATGATTGAGCAATACTCGCCTTGCTCCACGGTCAGATCGACGCCATCGAGCGCGTTCACCGTCACCTCGCCCATTTGGTAAAGCTTGGTGATTCCTTCTAGTTGAATAATTTTCTCAGGCATAAATAAACTTACTCAATTCTCAATGATGGCTGTGGGTGTTGGGTTTTCTCTTTCAGAGACGCTGCGCGAACGCGTTGCTCTACCCAACCTACGCGCTCCTCAAGGCCACGATCGGATCTAACTTCGCCGCCTGTTTCGCCGGAATCACGCCAAATACCAAGCCGATCGTCCCGGACACCCCAACGGCCATGACGATCGCGGCTGGCGAAAACGTGGCTTTGAGCGGCGAAATCGCCCCGATTAGATAAATGCTGCTAACCCCGACGATCGTCCCAATCAGGCCACCAGCCGCGGAGAGCAGCACCGCCTCGATCATAAACTGCACCAAAATATCCTGCTGCGAGGCCCCGATCGCCTTACGCAAACCGATCTCCTGGGTGCGCTCCGTGACGGAAACCAACATGATATTCATAATCCCGATGCCGCCGACTAGTAGCGACACTCCCGCGATCGCCGCCAGCAAGGCCGTCAAGCCCCCGGTAATCGTCCCGACGATGCGGAGAATATCGCGCTGGGTCTGCACGGTGAAGTCGTCGTCGTTGATGATCTTGTGGCGGCGGCGCATCAGATTCGTGATTTGAAATTCGGCGGCGGGGATGCTGGCTTCGCTCTGAGCCGCGATCGAGATAAACGTTAGGTCTAAACCGAAGGGCGACGATCGGCCCGACAGGACGCTGGTGGTCGTGGTCAGGGGAATGTACACCGCATCGTCCTGATTGCTCCCGAGAAACGATCCCTTCGCCACCAGGACGCCGACCACTTCAAAGCTGGTATTGCGAATCCGGATACGTTCACCGATCGGGCTATTGCCGCCGAAGAATGTGGTGGCAATATCGGCTCCCACCACGGCGATCCGGGCACTACCCTCCACATCCAAATCCGTGATAAACCGCCCCTGCGCCACTTCAAAATCGCGCACCGCCAGGAAGGACGGCGTCGTGCCCATGATCAGGCTGCTTTTGTTGACGTTGCCGTAGGTAACGGAGGCTTGGGTTTGGCGTTGGGGGGCAACGCCGGAGACGGCGGGGACTTCGGCCTCGATCGCCTTGGCGTCATTCCAGACCAAGTTGCGGGGGAAGGCGGTGGTGCGTTGGCGGGCCGAACTCGATCCGGGACTGACAAACAGCACATTCGGCCCGAGGGACTCGAACTGCTCCGAGGCCAGCCGTTGCGCGCCTTGGCCAATCCCGACCATGGTAATCACCGAAGCATTGCCAATAATCATCCCCAGCATGGTCAAACCCGTGCGGAGTTTGTTTCCCGTTAGGGTGCGGACGGACATTTTGAGACTTTCTGACCAATCCATGGGGCGTTGTTCTCCGATCGAGTGGAAATTAGGATGAATTATTTCGGTTTGCCAGTTTTGAGAATTTCGTCCAGTTTCATCCCCGGTGGCAATTCTTTGAAAATCCGATCGCCGGGTTCGATTCCCTTCAGCACTTGGGTTTGATCCTTAATCGACGCCCCAATCTCGATCGGTTTGTATTCGGGTTTATTGTCCTTACCGGGCACCAAGACGCCAGGTTTACCTTTTTTGGTGACGATCGCCACCGTCGGTACCACGGTGGCATTGTTCAATTTGTCGCCCGCAAAGCTCAGATCAACGTTCATCCCCGATCGCAGCTTGTCCAAGCCATTGGTAATCTTGGCCCGCACCTGGAAGTAGGTCACACTCTGATCCACCACCGCCTCCGGCGCAATCAACTTCACCTTGCCCTCAAAGTCCTGATCGGGGAACGCGTCGGCCTTGACTGACACATCCTGCTCGGTCTTGATCCGGGAAATATCCACCTCGGGCACCCGCGCCAGCACCTCCAACCCACTGGCCAACCCGAAGATCGACGTACTCGTGGCCCCCGAACCCGTGGCCGAAGCCTGAGTCGTCGGCGTCACGAAAGCCCCCACCGTGGCATAGCGCTGGGTAATCGTGCCATCAAAGGGGGCGCGGACTTCGGTTTCACTGAGGCGATTCTCGGCGGCTTGGAGCTGGGCGATGGCGACGGCCACCTGGGCTTCGGCCTGGCGGATTTCGCCACCACTGCCGGAGGTGTTTTGCTGCGCGCGCTGGGCATTGGCGCTGCCGAGTTGGGCTTCGGATTGGGCGATGCGGGCGCTGACTTGCCGCACCTGTTCGACCGCCTGGGTGACGCGGATGGTGTTTTGGGCCAGTTGGGCTTCGGCTTGGGCCACGGCCTGGCGGGCGCTTTCGGACTGCTGGAGCGATTCTTCCAGACTAATGGCGGAAACGGCCCCGGCGGCTTGCAATTTCTGTTGGGATTTGAGTTTGCTCTGGGCCAGGGTGAGTTTGGCCCGCGCATCGGCCACGACGCCATTCGCCCGGATGACTTCACTTTGGGCATTGGTAACATCACTCTGCGCCCGCAATTTTTCACTTTCCACCTGGGCCACACCCGCTTGGGCTTGATCAATCCCAGCCTGGGATTGATCCACGGCTTCCGATCGGGTGGGACTGCGGAGGGTATTCAGCCGTTCTTCGGTCAACAACAAATTGGCGCGGGCTTGGGCCACCTCAGCTCGCAAATCCTGGTCATCCATTTTCGCCAACACCTGACCTTCCACCACTCGATCGCCCTGATCGACAAAAATCTGTTTGATCCGGCCCGCCACCTTGGGACTGAGGTTGACCGTGCGGATCGGCTGGATCGTCCCCGTCCCCCGCACTTGCAGGGCGAGATCCGTGGCCGCCACAGGCACCGTCAGGGCGTCAACGTTGCCCCCCGCTTGACGCTGTTTGGCAATGGCGATCGCGCCCACGCCACCGATCGCCGCCAGAACTAGGAGGCCCAGGAGCCAGGGTCGGCGGACTTTGCTCAGACGATCGGACAGGGGCTGAAGCCAGGGAATTTGCATGGGAGGTTCGATGGATGCACGAAAGCGATTCAGGTTAACTATTGTAAAGCAATGCCTCCGAAACGTGTGAATCAATCCCATCCGCCCGTGAGTCTGAGGGGAATTCCGGGCAAACTGTCAGAAGTCAGTATCATTAAAGCTGGATCGCCCGCCATTCCTTGCCCGAACGGCGCGTTGCGGCTGGGTCAACCCATGACCTGACGCAGTGGGCAATTCCGGGAAAACATGTTTCACTGGGAAGCATATTTCGATCGTTTTGGTCAAATCCTTTTTGGGTCTTTGATCAGAATCGTACGGATTTTCCTCGGTTACGCCTGCATTCAGTAAAATGAGCACACTGACTGCAAATTGCCCTCAGAATCAACACAATGTCGCCTATGAGTCCCCTGTCAAATCGCCCGCCGAAGTCGTCAAAGACGGCTGCTGTCCCATCCACTGCGTTGGAGAATGCCGAAGAAATGACCACTGATGTTGTTTCCGATGCTGCATCGGACGCGGATTCCCCTCGGTTGATGCGCCCGATCGCGCGCCCACCCGCCCCGGAACCGACAGTTGCGGCACCCGCCGCAGCGGCCCCCGCTCCCGTGGAAATCGCACCACCGGATCTCGTCCAACGTCCAATTCCCGCCCCCAGTGAGCCGATGCAATATCGCGCCATTGGTTTGGTGCGTGGTACCTATACGCCCTCGGAAGAGCAATTCACCCGTGGGGTAATGCTCACCGATGATGGCACCGAAGTCGAAGCGGTGCTACTCGGTCGCGTCATGAGCCTGGTGAAAAATCACCTCGCCCTGGAGAAAGAACACCTTTGGGTGGTCTATCCCCGCACCCGCGATCGGGAAGGCCTCCTGCATTTACAGGTCGTTGGCGTTTGGGAACCGGAAAATCTGAGTCAGTCTACGGACGACGATGATGATGCCGGCGCTGAACCCGAAGTGGCCTACCAGCCCTCGGACGAAGTCGAAGGCAACCAGTTCTCGATTCGGGGGGAGATCGTCTTCTACTCCGAAGAAGAGAAGAAAACGGTGGTCAAGATCACCCAAACCACCCGCAAGAAGCAAGACACCGAACCCAAAGCCTTCAAGCTCAACCTTGAAGGAGTATTGCCAGGGATCAAAACCATTGGCTACTTCTGGGATTTGAGTGTGCAGCGCGTCGATCAAGCTCTGACCATCCTCAGTGGCAGTGTGATCGCCATCGTGCCGCCCCAGAAGAACCCGTTCAAGCGGCGACGCTTCATGGGTGGCGGCGGTCGCCGTCCCGGCGGGCCGGGTGGTTCCGGCGGTCGGCCTGCCTTCGGTGGCGGCGGTGGCGGCGGCGGTGGCGCTCGGCCACGCCCTCGCAGCACGGCTCCCACCGGGCCGAGCACGGCTCCCAAGCCAGTCAAGAAGCAAGATCGGCCTGTGGTCGCGGACACCGCACCCACAGCCACCAGCGAAGCGAGCAGCTAACTCGCTTCCATTTGAGTCGATCGCCCCTATTGGGTCGGGCCACCACACAACTGGGTGATGGCCCTCCTCGCCAGCGGCAACGCTGACAAAATCGGCGCGATCGGTTCGTAAAATTTGAGGGTATGGCGAAGCGGGCACTCAGTTGGGTGCCCGCTTTAGTATTGATTTGAGGATGAAGGCGAATTGATTGACTACGGCTGAGACCGCCCCGCGCGTCAACGGCAGGGCGAGTAAGGGAACCCGGCTAAAGCCGGCTCCGATTTGGTTTGAGGCCTCTTTAGGGGTCTTTCCTTCATCGTCCTGCCGTTGACGCGCGGGGTGGGCGGTGCCGGAGTCGATCGAATTCCGAATTGGCCAACCGAACTATTTATTGCAGGACAAAAGCCACGATCGCGTGAATCAAGTCTTCCGGCTGATCGGCGCGAATGCTGTGACCGCTTTGTTCGAATATCAGCAGCTTCGCCTGGGGAATCGCGGCGGCAATTTCCTCCGAGAATTCCGGGGCACAAATCCAGTCGTGCCGCCCGCCAATCACCAGGGTCGGAGCCGTGATGTTGGGCAACTCGGGCCGCAGGTCGTAGGTGCGCAAAAATCCGCCAAAGGCCACATTAATCGCCTCGATCGACAATATCGTTCGATTCCACGCCTGCGCCGCGCCCACGGGCTGATACGTCTGGGAATACAGCGGGCCTAACACCTGAAAATACTCGTTCAACTGCGCTTCCGACTCAAACTTCCCCGCCCACAAATACTCGGCGATCGCCTGTTGTTCCGGCGTCCCCCGTTCCTGCAACAATGCCTTGGCCCGCGCAATGAACTGATAACTCGCCGCCGTGGCATAGACGATCAATTGCGCCACCCGATCGGGATAACGACTGGCATAGGCCATGCCGACCATGCCCCCATAGGATCCACCGATCACGACGATTTTTTCCAGTCCGAGATAGTCCCGCAGCGCTTCCAAATCCTCCACATTGTTGTCCAGCGTGTAGGTGGCAGGATTGCCCCGCGCCGATCGGCCCTGCCCCCGATGATCGAGATAGACTAACTGCATCAACTCCGTCAGCGGCTCAAACATCGGCTTGTAGCTCGTATGATCCGCCCCCGGCCCGCCATGCAACAGGAACGCCACGGGCCGCTCCCGCATGCGATCGCCCGCCACCACCAACCCCGCCCCATCCACATCAAAAAACAGCGTCGTATCCCGAATTTTCGCTCGCATCGCCCAAACCTCGATCGCCTGTCTGTTCAACTGTGCGGCTGATCCACGCGACTTGTCAAACGCCTCGACAAAAGATTTGACAAATTCGGTCGAAGTCCGCATAATTGGGTAGTTGCATTGATTGCAGCGTTTCACCCACGAGGGACTGTAGTTCAATTGGTTAGAGCACCGCCCTGTCACGGCGGAAGTTACGGGTTCGAATCCCGCCAGTCCCGTTTTAGAATTGTCATCACGAAAGCCTTAAACCGATTTGGTTTAGGGCTTTCGTTTGTCATTTGTGTCTGGATTGGGATTTTAGAAGGTGCCCAGTAGGAAGAGCAAGGTAAACAAGCAAAATCCGGCGATGCCGATCGTCGCAATCAGAGTGTAGGGTGCATGATTGGCGGCGTTAGCCTGCGATCGAATGCGTGGATCATTTGCTTCTGGATGCCAAATCATCGGTTTCATGGGACTGACCTCACATGGGTTGGACGGAATGACTGCTCCTCACCGAATACATCCGATCGTAGCGCGCCATTTTTGGGCCGGATGACAGCAGGGCAAAATCTTAACCTGGGTCGATCGGTGAATTTTCCTGGTAAAGCTGAATCGCCCGTTCCCACCAATCCAATGAGGCAAAAAAGCCGAAAACCCTGAGACATGATCAATGGCAAAAATGACGGTTTGGCCGATTGTGCCCAATCAGTCACAAAGATTCTTGCCGCAAGAAATTGATATCCATTGCTGACGACTCAGGCGCGATCGGCGACCCACTTTTTTGGATCAAGATCACTTGCACATCCTTCGCCGGATTGAATGAACCGTTGTACTGACCGGGGATCAAAATCATCCCATCTTTAACCTGCGCCTGAAACTCAACAACCGCACTCATAGTTATTATGGGATAGGGTTTATCCTCCCATATTAGCGAACTTCACGCTCAACGGCTTTGGGACATCGCCTTCAACGGCGATCGCTTCCATCATGCCGCAAAACTTCCAGCGTGGGGTTCATCCGCTAGAATGGGGACTACACAAAATCTCCCCCGTATCCTTATGTCCGTTCGCGTTCGTATCGCCCCTAGCCCCACTGGCAACCTCCACATCGGCACCGCCCGCACCGCCGTATTCAACTGGCTGTTCGCCCGCGCCCAGGGGGGGAAGTTCATCCTGCGGATTGAAGATACGGATTTGGAACGATCGCAGCCCGAATTTACCGAAAACATCATGGCGGGCCTCAAGTGGCTCGGACTCGACTGGGACGAAGAACCCGTCTACCAAAGCCAGCGCACCGCCCTCTACGAGCCGAAGATTCAGGAACTTCTCGACAAAGGCTTGGCGTACCGGGCTTACGACACGCCGGAAGAACTCACCGCCATGCGCGAAGCCCAAGCGGCCCGCAAGCAGGCCCCCCGCTATGACAACCGCCACCGGAATTTGACGCCGGAGCAGATTGCCGCCTTTGAGGCCGAAGGGCGGCAGGCCGTGATTCGGTTCAAAATCGAAGACAGCCGCGAAATCTCGTGGAACGACATGGTGCGCGGCAAAGTCACCTGGAAAGGCAGCGACCTCGGCGGCGACATGGTAATCGCCCGGACAGCTGATGCCAAGGCGATCGGTAACCCGCTGTACAACTTCGTCGTCGTCGTCGATGACATCGACATGGCGATCACCCAAATCATCCGAGGCGAAGACCACATCGGCAACACCCCGAAGCAGATTCTGCTGTATGAAGCCCTTGGAGCCACAGTGCCGGAGTTTGGGCATACGCCGTTGATTTTGAATGAGAAAGGCGCAAAGCTATCCAAGCGCGATGGCGTCACCTCGATTTCCGACTTCCAAAAGCAGGGCTACACCGCAGCGGGTTTGAGCAACTACATGACCTTGCTGGGCTGGTCGCCTGTGGAAGGGATGAACGAGATTTTCAGTCTGGAAGCAGCGGCCAAGGTGTTTGGCTTCGATCGGGTAACCAAAGCGGGCGGCAAATTCGACTGGGCCAAGCTGAAGTGGGTGAATAGCCAATATCTCCACGCCATGCCCGTACCAGAACTCACCGATTTGCTGATTCCCTACTGGCAGGAAGCGGGTTATGGCTTTGATGCCGTGGCCGATCGGGCCTGGCTGGAGCAAATCGTCGCCGTGATCGGGCCAAGTCTCGAAACCCTGGCCGACTGCGTGGAGATGACCCACTACTTATTTAACCAAGACATCGCGATCACCGAAGATGCCCAGAAGCATTTGCAGCAGGACGGTGTGATTCCAGCCCTGCAAGCCGTTCAGGCTGCCTTGCCCGCAGGCCCGATTACCGAAGAACAGGCCAAGGCGATCGTCGATGAAGTCGTCAAAGCCCAAGGCGTCAAGAAAGGCTTGGTGATGAAATCCTTACGAGCGGGCTTGACCCGATCGTTACAAGGCCCGGATTTGATGCAGTCATGGCTGTTGTTGAGTCAAAAGGATTGGGCCAAGGCACGGTTGGCACAAGCGATCGAATAGGCCAATTACTCAATTCGCCATTCTCAATTCGCCATTCTCAATTCCCGTCGGGGAACCTTTAGACAGAGCATAATGTCTACTAAAGCCACCCGACCGATCGGGAATGAGCCGATTGTTGACCCACCAGACCAGTTGAATGCGAGTTGTTGCCGTCATGTTAAACCGAATTTTACCGATGATATCGATCGCGGCCCTGAGTGCGATCGGGGTTGTGGCCACGACGACCGCAGTCCAGGCCCAGAGCATCTTTGACAGCGCGATCGTGCGCCCCAAATTTGCACCCGACCCAATGCAGCTCAAGGGCGTCACCGGGGGCCAATCGTCCGCCGCCAGTGTCGCAGGCACCGCCGAAACCGAAACGGGGGCTTGTCTGGGACATATGGATTCCCAGCCCTATCACCGCCTCGAACTCAAAGCCCGCTTTCGGTATATGAGCATTGTGGCTAGCAGTTCGACCGATACGACGATTTTGATCAAGGGTCCCGGTGGGACTTGGTGCAACGACGACTTCCAAGGCAAAGACGCCGGGATTTCCGGTGAGTGGCTGCCCGGTAGCTACGATGTCTGGGTCGGCAGCTACGCCAAAAACAAAGCGATCCCCTACACCCTCAAAATGTCGGAAAACTAGTAGGTTGAGGTCGATCGGCTGACGACAAGTGTAAGGGCGCACGGCCGTGCGTCCCGACGGGGGATACCGCATATATCCAGCCACAGCGGGCGCGATCGTATCAGTCGATCGCGCCCGCTGTCGATCGGATCAACCAATCCCGGCCCAAGGAATTGATTAATCCCAAACTGTGGTGTTAGATTTACGTTAAGATAAGTTAACAAATCTTCTCATCGAAGTGACCTGATGATCGATCGCGCCCTTTCGGGGTGGTGATCGCCCATCATCCCCCTCACGATTATTAAAACCAGTCTGAGCTTAAACTTTCACTGAGTTAGTTGTCCTGTTTTGCCTTATATGGCGAGGTTGCCAGTTTATGAAACCGACCTGGAGAAACGCTTTATTGTGGGCCTTACCCGTCCTTGTGGTAGGGATTTTCCTGTGGCAAAGTACGTTGACGCCTGCGGCGAGCAACGGCGCGGCGGCGCGTAATGCTGCGAGTACCCGGATGACCTATGGTCGCTTCCTGGAATATCTGGATGCAAATCGTGTCAAGAGTGTCGATGTCTACGATAACGGTCGGACGGCGATCGTCGAAGCGACCGATCCCGAACTGGAAGGCCGTGTCCAGCGATTGCGGGTCGATTTGCCCGGTGTGGCACCGGAATTGATGACGCGACTGCGCAATGCCAATATCGAACTTGACGCCCATCCGGCCCAAAATAACAGCGCCATCTGGGGCGTGTTGAGCAATCTGCTGTTCCCGGTCCTACTGCTTTCGGGACTCTTCCTGTTGTTCCGTCGATCGAACAACATGCCCGGTGGCCCTGGACAGGCCATGAGCTTTGGCAAATCCAAGGCCAAGTTCCAAATGGATGCCAAGACTGGCGTGATGTTTGATGATGTCGCTGGCATCGAAGAAGCCAAAGAAGAACTTCAAGAAGTCGTTACCTTCTTGAAGAAGCCCGAGAAATTCACCGCCGTCGGCGCGAAGATTCCGAAGGGCGTGATGCTCGTCGGCCCTCCTGGAACAGGCAAAACCTTGCTGGCCAGGGCGATCGCGGGAGAAGCGGGTGTACCGTTCTTCAGCATCTCCGGTTCGGAGTTTGTCGAGATGTTTGTGGGTGTGGGTGCGTCCCGCGTCCGTGACCTGTTCAAGAAAGCCAAAGAGAATTCGCCTTGCATCATCTTTATTGATGAAATCGATGCCGTGGGACGTCAACGGGGCGCAGGCATCGGCGGCGGCAACGACGAACGCGAACAGACATTGAACCAATTGCTGACCGAGATGGACGGCTTTGAAGGCAACACGGGTGTGATTATCATCGCGGCGACCAACCGGGTCGATGTATTGGATCAAGCGCTGTTGCGTCCGGGTCGCTTCGATCGTCAGGTGATGGTCGATGTACCGGATATCAAAGGCCGCTTGGAAGTGTTGCAGGTGCATGCCCGCGACAAGAAGCTCTCCGACGAAATCTCCCTCGATGTGATTGCCCGTCGGACACCTGGATTCTCCGGGGCGGATTTGGCAAACCTGCTGAACGAAGCGGCGATCTTGACCGCCCGTCGCCGCAAGGATGCGATGACCATGGCCGAAGTTGACGATGCCGTCGATCGGGTCGTGGCCGGAATGGAAGGCACACCGCTGGTGGATAGTAAGAGCAAGCGCTTGATTGCGTACCATGAGATTGGTCACGCGATCGTCGGCACCTTGCTTCAGGGTCACGATCCTGTGCAGAAAGTCACGCTGATTCCCCGTGGTCAGGCCCAAGGTTTGACTTGGTTTGTGCCTTCGGAAGATCAAGGTCTGATCTCCCGTGCCCAGATCCTCGCTCGGATCTCCGGTGCCCTCGGTGGCCGTGCCGCTGAACAAATCGTCTTCGGCGATTCCGAAGTCACCACAGGCGCAGGCGGCGACTTGCAGCAAGTCGCAGGCATGGCCCGTCAAATGGTCACCCGCTACGGCATGTCCGACCTCGGCCCGCTGTCGTTGGAAAGCCAACAAGGCGAAGTCTTCCTCGGTCGTGACTGGACGAGTTCCCGATCGGAGTATTCCGAAGGGATTGCGGCCCGGATTGACGCTCAGGTGCGGACGATCGTTGAGCATTGCTATGACGACGCCCTGAAGATTGTGCGGGAACATCGCGAAGTCGTAGACCGTCTGGTGGATCTACTGATTGAGCGCGAAACCATCAATGGTGACGAGCTACGGCAAATCGTTGCCGAATATGCCGTGGTACCAGAGAAGGAACAACTCGCTCGAATCTAGAGTTTGGGTGTATTCCTACCAACTAACTCATAGGCTTTTGGGGTGGCGCTTCGGCGTCACCCCTTTTTAGTGACTATTGCCACGCTTCAAATGATGCGGTGAAATGGTCTAGCCCAATCAGCTGAATCCGATCGGATTTTGCCGCCCGATCGCGCTCGGTCGCCAGGTTGTAACCCCAGTCAGCGAGAAACAAGCCAACATCGTGCAGATCGCCTTGCTGGGTAACTTTTTCCAACGTGGGGAGGCGATCTTCAATAAACCAGATCGATCGGTAGTGGGGTTTCAGTTCCCGCAGAATTTCGTACTTGGGCCGCTTTTGCTCTTTGCCAAAAATCCGATCGGACGGCAGAGCCACGCCCGCATCGGTCAACAACTGGTGAATAAAGCGACCTTCTTTGGTGCTGATGATTACAAAATTCTCAACCTGCTTTAACCGATCGATGACGCCGGGGTAGAACCGATGCGCCCCCAGCCAGGTGGCCAAATCGGTGGCGATCGCCCGATCGCGAATGCCGTCCACCACCGATCCCACCACCTGGGGCGAGGTCTGATGCTGCTGTAACAGCTCAACCGCAATATTCGGCCAATCCGCCAAAATCTCGGCTTCGGAGAACCCCGATCGCAGCGCATGAATCAACACGGGCATTTCCCACCCCGTTTCAACGATCGGGCGCAAACGATAGAAGGCCTCAGCCAGACCCTCAGGCGCGGGCGCTACCGCCGTTGTCCACAATTCACAATGCGCCTGCCAAGCAGTTTGAAAGTATTCTCTGAGACCGTCACAGAGTACACCGTCAAAATCCAAGGCTAAGAGTTCTGGCTGACTGGACATATTTCAATTCAAAACTGGGACGCTAGGATTCGAACCTAGGAATGCCTGGACCAAAACCAGGTGCCTTACCACTTGGCGACGTCCCATCGCGCTTGCACAAGAAACAATATAGCAAGGTTTGTCAGAGTTGTGTCAATTAAATTTGAGTTTCTTTTTTGGGGCTGCCCCACCGATCGTCCAATTTTCTACAGGTGATGCCGCTCCCTGAATTTGGGAAACGTTGTAACCTTAAAAAAAGCGTTGTGAGGCATGTTTCAACCAATGAATGCAGCGGAACAAGCCATATCCTTGGAAACCACCAGCAAGATTGCGACAATCGTCAATCTGTTCAAACAGCAATTCCCCGATGCGGATGCCGACCTCAAACCCTGGATGAATGACCCCGACACGCGGGAATTAGTGGATCCCAATTCGATCGACATTGGCTTTCACTTCCCCGGTTGGAGTCCCCGGTTTCAGAGTCGCAGCATCCTGGTTCAGATCCGTCTCTGCCAGGATCCAGAACTGGCGGATCTCTCGGGCCACCAACCCAAGTCGATCGGGGCCGAAATGGTGGGCTTTACCCACACGGGCAAACAATGGCACCTCTCCACCATCCAAGACTGGGCCTTCGAAGGAGCCAAAATCCCCAACGAAGAAACCCAATTTCAACTCAAACGCTTCTGCCGTAAGCTGCTAGAAGTTTTTAACGGCTAATTTAGGCAGCAGGGGCGCGCGATCGTGGAACAGCTCAAGACCGATGTGCTAGTGGTCGGCGGCGGCACAGGCGGCACCGCCGCCGCGATCCAAGCGGCCAGGCGTGGTGCCCAAACGATTTTGGTCAGCGAATTTGACTGGCTGGGCGGGATGCTTACCAGTGCGGGCGTCACGGCCCCCGATGGCAATGAACTCGAAGCCTTTCAGACTGGGATTTGGGGCACGTTCCTGCGGGAATTGCGGGTGCGTCAACCTGGCGGTTTGGACAATGCTTGGGTCAGTTTTTTCACCTACGAACCCGCGATCGGGGCGGCAATTTTTGCCGATTGGGTGGCGGCATTGCCAAATCTGCGTTGGATCAGCGGCCAGGTTCCGATCAGCGTCACCAAAACTGCTCAGCAAATTACGGGTGTGACGTTTGCCGACTATGCGATCGCCGCGAAGATCACGATCGATGCGACGGAACTGGGGGATTTGTTGGCCTTGGGGGAGGTGCCCCATCGCTGGGGCTGGGAGCTGAAGTCAGAATTTGCCGAACCCAGTGCGCCGAGTCATTGGAACGAATTGACGGCGCGGTATCCGATTCAGGTGCCGACCTGGGTGGTGGTGCTGCGGGACTACGGCCCCGAGCAAGTCGCCCCACCGATTCCGATCCCACCGAACTACGATGCCGCCCGCTACCAATCCGCCTGGAGCCAGCATGGCGGTGAACATGGCTTGAACTACGGGCGACTACCCGGCGATCGATTCATGTTGAACTGGCCGATCCACGGCAATGACTACGGCGAAGGCCTCAACCGACTCTTGGGCAATGCGGCCGATCGGCGGGCCTTTGGCCAGGAAGCGATTTGGCAGAGTCTTGGCTTTGCCCACTTCATCCAGGAATCTCTGGGTGAACGCTATGGTCTGGCGATCGGCACCTTCCCCTGGACGCCCCCACAATGCCAGGAATATACCCTGCCACCGGACATTGCCTCGGCCTTCGCGCTGCACCCCTATCACCGCGAATCCCGGCGGCTGATTGGCCTGACGACGCTGCGGGAGCAGGATCTCTTGCCCGTTAGCGCCCAGAGCCGCGTGGCGGCCTTACCGCTGATCACGATCGCCCACAGTTGCGACGATGTGGAAACCATCTGTGACCCGATCGCCATGGGCAACTACGTCCTGGATCACCACTACCCCAGCGGCGACATCGCCCTCAGCAAAAAATCGATGCAGTGGGGCGGTCGCTGGACGGGGACGCCGTTCACGATCCCCTACCGCGCCCTGATCCCCCAGACGATCGACGGCTTCCTGGCCGGTGAGAAGAACATCGCCGTCACCCACCTCGCCAACGGCGCGACCCGCCTCCAACCCCTCGTCCTCGGCATTGGCCAAGCCGCCGGGATGGCCGCCGCCCTCTGCATCGAACAGCAATGTCAGCCGCGCCAGCTCCCCGTGCGATCGCTCCAACTGGCCCTCCTGGACGACCCGATCGCCCCCGCTGGCGTCGTCCCCCTCCTCAACCAAACCCCCACGGATCCCCAATGGCGCTATTGGCAACTTTATTACCTGGATCAACCGATCAGCTACCCGAATGACGGTAACGCCCCGATCGTTGATCAGATTTCCGGCGACATAACGCCACAAAACACAATCCCTCTCCAGACCGATGCCAAATCCTTCCAGGCCCGTTTCGATCGGACTGCGCCCCATCGCTACGAATTAACGCTTTCGGGCCAAGCCTGGTCGCTGGTCACCCTCAGTGCGCGCGTCGCCAACCAGCTAGCCATGTATCCAAACGCACAGCCAATCACCTTGCAAGGGCAGCCAAATCTTGCCGGAAAGTGGATCCTAGTGGGGACGATCGACCCCGCGCCCGCAGCCTAGAACGGCTTCGTAGAATTCCGTCACCGCGATTCAGTCGGTGGAATTAAGCGATCGTCGAAAAAAAAGCCGATTTCTTCAGTGATTGTCCTGACCACCTACGTAGGGCGCGTATGAGTAGTTAGTTACACACCAACACAGACTTTAATCACTACTATGCGCTTTCCTATCTCCCTGGCCGTTTTCGGCCTCCTGTTTGCGACGGCCATCGGTGCTGTCTCGGTCGCTCAGAATCCCGCCTCCCAGGCAAACCTCAATCAGTCCGATACGGCTGTGGCCTACCGGGGCAGTGGTCGGATTCAGTGGTAATCCACCTTCCGACGGATCTTTTTCTCAGTCTTTCGGCAGATTTTGACTGCGGATAAATCCGTCTTCTCACCATCGGCGATCGGTCAGCCGATGCAATTGACGTGCAGCGCGACTGACGCGCAAAATCCTTCACTCCTAATCGCGTGTTCACTGTTTTAGTCCGGTTAGTTCGGCGTTCAACCTTTGCTGTCCTAGTGATCCTCTAGGCATTTCAACGGATCCAGCCGAGTCTTTCATTGTTGCAGACCAAACTTCAAACCCTCAATGAATCGGCGCGATCGGGGCACTCCCAATTGGCAGCTTTCACTGGCGCGGGG
This sequence comes from Cyanobacteria bacterium VAR_4_metabat_243, assembly GCA_031415035.1. Classification (GTDB taxonomy): domain Bacteria; phylum Cyanobacteriota; class Cyanobacteriia; order Leptolyngbyales; family Leptolyngbyaceae; genus Romeriopsis. The sequence continues at coordinate 19,923 of JANOQX010000106.1, read as the reverse complement.
GCATTCGCCTCTAATTAGCCACGTGGAAGTTGCCAATTCGCATATTTGTTTGTCGCGGATCAGGAATTCGATGTGCGAGTTAATTGAATTATTGGGCATACTAGGGGAGTTCTCTGATCGGGGAATATGCCTAGCTTTTTTTATGGGAAATTAGGTTTGCCGATCTAGAGGAACTGGTATAAACTGGGACTGCAATTTGACCCATGGGGGGCGGCACCACTTTACGGTTGTAAAGGTTGCTATTCCGAATGTGCGGTCAAACTGTCATACTCAGTATGCTGAGCCAATTGTTGCTGCGTGCATTGATTTTTATATGACTAAGGACCTCGATCTGATTAAGCTGCTTAGCCCCAGCGCCATGGATCAGATCATGCTCTACCTCGCATTCAGTGCAATGCGAACGGGTGGACATCGACATGGGGCTTTTCTGGACGCGGCCGCGACTGCGGCAAAATGTGCGATCTACATGACCTACATGGAGCAGGACGGAAACCTGCGCATGACGGGCCATTTGCACCACATTGAGCCAAAGCGAGTCAAGGCGATCGTCGAAGAAGTGGGCCAAGCCCTGACCGAAGGTAAATTGCTGAAGATGCTTGGTTCCCAGGAACCCCGCTATCTGATCCAGTTGCCCTACGTCTGGCTGGAACAATATCCTTGGCAACCCGGCCGATCGCGCATTTCTTCCACCAGCCTGACTTCCGAAGAGAAGCGGCAGATCGAAGACAAATTGCCGAAGAATTTACCCGACGCCCAGTTGATCAACTCGTTCCAGTTCCTGGAGCTGATCGAGTATCTCCATGGTCGCTCCCAGGAAGACCTGCCGCGTGAACAGCGGATGCCGTTGAGCGAAGCCCTCGCAGAGCATATCAAGCGCCGCTTGCTCTACTCCGGTACCGTGACACGCATCGATTCGCCTTGGGGGATGCCGTTCTATGCCTTGACCCGTGCGTCCTATTCGCCCGAGGATCAAGAGGAACGCGCCTACGTCATGGTGGAAGACACCGCCCGGTTCTTCCGGTTGATGCAGGGCTGGGCCGACCGGCAGCCGCGCTTCATGCGGGTGTTGGAAGCCTTGGACATTCCGGCGGAGAACGTTGATCGCGCCCTTGAGGAACTCGACGAGATTATTCGCCAATGGGCCGATCGGTACCATAGCGATGGCGGCAGTCCGATGATCGTCCAAATGGCGATCGGTGCCCGCGAAGACTAGGCCCTCAGGACAATTGCTCAGATTAGCAGCAATAAGCGGTTTCCAGATTTTCTGGGAGCCGCTTTTTTGGGTCTAGGGATGTCAGCGCCGCTAAATCGTACCGATCTGAGTTAGCATGGAAATTATTGATAATAGTTCTCAAAACTGTGCGCCAAATTTCTCGTTTCCTGCCTGATCAGCTGTCTCCCCCCATTGCCGTTGGCTTGGCCACTTTGCTGCACCTGGGAGTGATGTGGGTACCCATGCCATCACCGCCGCCAGCGCCCAAACGGCCCCAAATCGTGAGCTTGGTGGATTTGCCGCCGATCGCCAAACCACCGATCGTCAAACCACCGATCGCCAAACCCAAAGCACCCCGATCCGGCACTGTGCCTGCAAACCCAGCATTGCCCACTAAGCCGACGACATCGACGATCGCGCCATCGATCACCGCCGTGTCACCACCAGTGATGCCACCGACCAGGATTACACCCGTAATTGCCACTGAGTCGCAGCAGCCTATCCCTCAGACGGCCCCCGCTGCGCCCCCAAATCCTCTGCCCAATCTAACACCTAGCCCAACGCCCAATCCAACACCCAGTCCAACTCCGGCGGTGCCCTCAACTACGGGCGGCGCGGTGCTGAACCAAGCGGGTGGACAGCCCTGTGGGCCGCAGTGTAATGATCTGCCCCTGGCCTTTGCCACCCAGGATTTCCGCCAGCAAATCCAGCAAACCAGCCAACAGCCGGTGGAGGAAATCCGCGATCGAGAAGAAGGTTATTTCATGGGGTGGGTCGTGGTGGGTGCGAATGGCCCGATCGAGTATTGGTATTATCGCCAGTTGCCAGGGCCAACGAATCGTTATTACCAATTCGCGGAGCGCTATGAGACCCAGGCGGAGCTGAGCCAAGCAATCGCCCAGTTACCTGCATCCTAAATAAAAAATGGCGATCGCGGGGAACTGGAACCCGCCGATCGCCATTGAAATGAGGAAAATTAGCAGCCGTTGACGGTTACTTCCAGCCAGCGCGATCCATGATTTGGAGCGCTTTTTGGTTGTTAGCCGCGAAGACTTCGGCACTGAGCTTGTCTTCTTTGAACAGGCCAAAGCTCTGGACGGCAGAACTCTTGCTGGCTCCAGCCACCACTGGGTATTCGTTATTGCTCTCGGCGAAGATGCCCTGCGCTTCAGTGGTGGTGAGGTATTCCAAAAACTTGATGGCGGCGTCTTTGTGCGGTGCGTTCTTGGCAACGCCACCCCCGCTGATATTGACGTGGGTGCCCCGATCGTACGGCCCCTTCTGATTCGGGAAAATCACCCCAACTTTGGCGGCAATCTCCTGATCCTGCTTATCCTTCGATCGGATCAGTCGCGCCAGATAGTAGGTATTGACCACGGCCACATCACCGAGTCCGGCGGCGACGGCTTTGATTTGGGCGGTGTCGTTACCTTCGGGCTTGCGGGCGAAGTTTTGCACAACGGCTTTGGCCCAGGCTTCGGTATCGGCTTCCCCACGAGCCGCCAAAATCGCCCCCACCAGAGACTGATTGTAAATATTGCCAGAGGAGCGCACCAGGATTTTGCCTCGCATGTTCGGTGCGGCCAGATCTTCGTAACTGCCAATGTCAGTGGGACTAAACTGGGCTTTGTTGTAGACAATCACGCGGGCACGCTTGGTGAAGCCATACCAACTGCCGCTGCCCGATCGCAGGGATGCCGGGATTTTGGTTGTGAGCAGTTTGGACTCGATCGCTTGGAGTAAGCCCGCCTGTTCCGCTTGCCAGAGGTTTCCGGCGTCCACGGTCATGATCACATCGGCGGGACTGTTGGCCCCTTCGCTCTTGACCCGTTCGATCAGGGTCTCGGCCTTGGCCTCGAGCAAGTTCACCTTGATCCCCGTCTGCTTCAAAAAGCGCTCATAAAGCTGCGTATCCGAGGGGTAGTGGCGGGCGGAATACAAATTTACCACCAGCTGTTCCTGAGCGCGACTGCGACCGGGGTCGGTCAATTCATGTAGCGCCACAGCGCCAAAAGCACTGCCTGCCGCGAGAAATGCGCGTCTGGTAATTCCCATGGGTGTAGTCTATCCTCGGACGATTTCCGACTCAATTGCAATTAACTGTCAATAACTTGAAGTCATCTTAAGCGGGGTGAGGTCAAGCTGTAAAGTGCTTTCTGGTAACAATGTGTAGTGATTCTTCTGGCGTTATGATGGTTGCCAATCAATCCTTTTAGCTAGTAGAGCTATGGCGATCGGCGTCATAACTTAATGTGATTTTGCGGCATTATGATCGGTCAATTTACTGATTTACTCTTGCACTATGAATAAATTTTCATCATAATCATTCTCAATAGGTTTGTGCTAATGCTATTCGATAGGTCTTCCATGCTGAATTCTTCATTGCCCGAAAGTGGCCGATCGACGTTGCCCGAAAATGCCCCGATCGGCCTACATGACTTACCCGTAGACAATATGGCCCAGGTGGTCAGTTTGACCGGGTTGGGACAGCAGTTGGGTCGATCGGCGATCATCGTGGGGGTGCGGTTGCGCTTACGGCATCGATCGGCGGGCGGGTCAGTAATTATCCAGATCGCCGATCGTGCGCCCATTAGTCTGAATCCCGCCTTGGTGCAGTGCATTTATGTCAGCCCGATCGGCGAACCGTTGACGGACTGAATCAACAACTGGCGTTTCGGCAATCGCTGAATTTGGTGATCTTCCTCGAGCTGACTCAGCAAGCGGGTCGCGGTGACACGGGTAGTCCCCGCCAGGTCGGCCCACTGTTGGTGGGTCAGGCCGATTTGGAGCAGTTGTCCACCATGACTGGGTGTGCCAAATCGCTCGCCTAGCCAATGCAGCAGCGACAGCAATCGATCGGATAATTGGCGCTGATGGGAAATGGCAAGGAGTTTTTCGGTTTGTTGGATATTGTTCAGGAGGATTTCGTAGAGCTGATGGGTGGAATAGCGGCAAAGTATCGCCGTGACGGGACTCAGGCATTCCAGTTGGTAGGGCGTGACGATCGACAACCCATGACTCAGAAAATCCTGCTGCCCCCAGACGCCCAATGTCATCAGATCACCATCGGGACTCCAAGTCAGACTGCGGACATAGCCACTGGTAATCTGCCAAATCTGATCGGCCCGATCGGGTAAATTTTCGCCGCGCCGAAAATGGTAGGTTTTGGGCGCGCCTGGACGGATCGACGAAATCGGTCGAGGCAAGTCAGTCACCGGTCGAGAAAGCAATTTGAGCATGGGACAAATACCTCAAATGTGATGGTCGGTTGGATCGAGCCACGCGGCACCCAACGCCAGGAATGGGTGGAGCGATCGCACCCTCGATCAGCGGGCACTCAAACTGAGATTAAGCGGCGATCGGGGTTGGCGCTGGGCGATTTGCCGCCAGAATTTGGTGACTTGTTGGGCGATCGTCTCTGGCTGGTAATAGTGGAAAAAGTGGTGGCCCGTGGGCGCTTGCCACAGCGTATCGCCCGGTTTGAAGTAGGTCAGCCATTCGCGCAGCATCGGCGGCGTAACGATCGCGTCGGTTTGACTGCCGCACACCATCAGGGGAGCCGCGATCGCGCCCTTCGGCAGCGTCCCGATTTGGAAAATGGAATGGGGCGATGGAGCCGTGGCCAAATCCTGCGCTAAGGCTTGAACTAAGGCGTGAATCGAGCCGGGCAGTTGTTTGCCAAATAGGCTGTGGACGGTTTGGGCCAAGATCCGCTCTTGGCTACAGGGAATCAGACTGCGCTGGGCGTAGTAATGCGCGTGCCAGGTGATGGCGGGTTGGGCCGCGACGGCCAGGAGGCAGAGCGATCGCACATCCGCTGGATAATGCCGCGCGTAGGTGAGTCCCAACACCCCGCCCAAACCATGGCCCATTAGATGTACGGGCCGATCGCGATGTTTCAAACAATCATGTAATAGCCCGACTGCCTGCTCGATCGAGCTGCCTTCATCGGCGGTCTGGACATACTCCCAATAGCCAATCCGGGTCGATCGGCTCAAAACGTTGACCAAGGGCTGATCCATCCGTTTCAACCGAGGGCTGACATTCAGCCACAACACATCAAAATCATCACCAGACATATGCGGCTCCCAATAAATTTGACAACTGTTCAGGCGAGAAAGTCAGCGGCGAGCCACCACCGCCAACGTGCTAGAGAGAGAACCTTTGGCCTTGGGGTCTATTGATTACTATTATCAATAACCAACTGCAAGCATCCTAACACGAGCTTATCGAAAATAGATCGCAATAAGTTAATTGGGCGGGAAATCAGCGCTGGACAGTGTAGACGGAGGTTTTGGATCACTTCATGGTCGATTGAGCGTTGCCAAGGCACAAATCTTTGTAGCGTAAATCGGTTGAACACAGGTGCAATCACGATCGGCGATTAGTCATGCCCGATCGATGAAATGTTCGACGGTATACCGGATTTCAACGCCGAAATCGACCTCGAAATATTGCAGAACTCTTTCTGGGTAGGAGTTTTGATCAAAAGGTGATCAATTCGATGCAAAACTTAACTTTCCCCAATGGCGAATCTCCCTAGACTGATTGCCAATCACTTATTGACTTTTAATTGCAACTATGACGACCACAATTAGTGAACCAACCGCGACGGCGGCAATGAATGAGGCGATCGCGGCTGTCAAGTACGACTGGTGGGCCGGAAATGCCCGTTTTCTCGATCAGTCGGGACTATTTATTGCGGCCCATGTTGGCCAGGCGGCGCTGACCGCGCTATGGGCCGGGGCCTTTACGTTGTTTGAACTGTCGCACTTTGATCAAAGCCTACCGATGGGGGAGCAGGGACTAATCTTGTTGCCGCATTTGGCGACTTTAGGCTTGGGCATCGGTGAAGGCGGCAAGGTCGTCGATACCTACCCATTCTTTGTCGTCGGCAGCATTCACCTGATTTCGTCAGCGGTCTTGGGGGCGGGCGCATTGTTCCACGCCTTCCGCGCGCCGGAAAGTCTGGCTGATGCCAAAGGTCAAGCGCAGCGGTTTGACTTTAGCTGGGACGATCCCAAACAGTTGGGGCTGATCCTGGGGCACCATTTGCTTTTCCTCGGTGCGGGCGCTTTGCTCTTTGCCTGGAATGCCATGTCCGGCTTGGGGCTGTACGATACCGCGCTGAAAGCGGTGCGACTGGTCAGCCATCCCACACTCGATCCCGCGACGATCTACGGCTATCAGACTCATTTCGCCTCGGTGAATAACCTGGAAGATATTGTCGGGGGCCATGTGTATGTCGGCTTGATGCTGGTGGCGGGCGGAATTTGGCATATTGTGGTGCCGCCTTTAGGTTGGGCCAAGAAAGCCTTGATTTTTTCCGGTGAGGCGATTCTTTCTTACTCGTTGGGTGGGATTGCGTTGGCGGGATTTGTGGCGGCTTACTTCTGTGCGGTGAACAGTACGGCTTACCCGATCGAGTTTTATGGGGAGGTGCTCCAAGTCAAGTTTGGGGTCAGTCCATACTTTGCCGATAGCGTCGTGCTGCCGTTGGGCAAACATACGGCGCGGGCGTGGTTGGCGAATGCGCACTTCTTCTTAGCCTTCTTTTTCCTCCAAGGTCATTTGTGGCATGCACTGCGGGCGATGGGCTTTGACTTTAAGCGGATTACCAAGGCGCTGAACAGCATTTCGGCCTAGGGCGCAGGATTTGGCGGCACGATTTTCACGTATGAGACATGTGAACCGATGGCGGGGTTGTGAGTGCTGGCAACCCGTCATTGGTTTTTTGTAGGGCCGATGACCGACGGTCGGTCGTAGACCATCGGATGGAGCGATCACACATCGCCAGATAATTGCAAGAGTAATCTGGACAACATATCAGAGTCGCCTAGTTCACACAAAAATCCGAAAAGCGCTGTATCAAAAGGATTTAGCGATTTCTCCTGGGTCGATCGGGAAGACTTAATGAAAATAGTTCGCAAATTAGATGACAACTACTCGCATCTAAAGTTATAGTCTAGAGAGCAATTGTACAAAACAGCCCGCCACTGGTGGGGCGGGCAGGTGATCGGATGAATCGACTTTCAGCCAGTGACTTAGCGCCCTTGCACCAGCGTATCCGACGCCAAGAAGTGATCCAGGTGGAAGGCCCGATCTTCGGTTTCCAGCAAGATCTTTTCGTAGAGGTAGCGGGTGGCCCGATCGCCCAGGCTTTCGGCTTGGGCCGCGAACCGTCGCAGTTGCTTCAGCACTTCTTGCTCGGCGGCCAAGTCATGTTCCAACATGGCCCGGCAACTGAAAATGCCATCGGCTTCCGGGGTAAAGCAGCAAAGCTCGGCCAGTTTGCTAAAGCTCGCGACGGGCACGCCACCCAAGCCATTCAATCGCTCACCGATTTCGTGAACATAGCCCTTGGCTTGACCCGAACTTTCATCGAGAAAGGCATGAATCGAATAAAACTCGGCCCCTTCGACCACAAAATGCTGCTTCTGGTACTGCAAGTACAATGCCTGGAAACTGGCTAAGGCAATATTAAAACCTTCGCAAATGGGTTCTACAGTCGATCGCTCGAGACCGATCGGGTTGTCGGCCACGGTGCTGAAGGCTTGGACTAAAGTTGCTGTGCTCATGGGGTTCGCTCCTACGCAGAAATCCAACAAAAAATAATCTCGTGTGCGGTTGGTTTGAAGTCACACGCTTGGTTCGGAACCCCACTCTAGCAAGATATTCCAGTGATGGAAATAGCTCAAACCCCGATCGGGCCGCGCTAAATGAGAATCATTAGCACGATTTAAAAGCGGAATTGAATCGATTTTGTTGCATCGACCCATTGTCATCACAATCACGTTATGAAATGCCTGCGCTGCCAATCTGATAATTACAGTAAAAATGGGTTCCACAAGGGTAAGCAAAAGTACATTTGCAAAAGTTGTGGCCGTCAATGGCTGGGCGATCAAGGCAGTCGGGGCTATCCCCAACCCGTGCGGGATCTCTGCCTGAAAATGCATCGCAATGGGTTGGAAGCCAAGGCGATCGGGCAGTATACGGGGATTAGCTACAACACGATTATCAACTGGGTCAACCAAGCCAACGCCGCCGCCCAACGAGAAAAAACCGAGGATGAATCGCCCCAGAATTTCATCACCTCATTGCCGCACCCCAAAAATGCGTGGCCGCCACAGTTGCCCGCAGCGGTTCGCACTAATCAATAGCAATATTCAGAAACTTTTTATTACTTCTTCAGGAGATTTTCATGGCAGTTGAGCGGATCAGTCAAAATGTTGAGCCAATGTCGGCGATCGATCGGGCATCGATCGCTCATACGGCGGCTTGGTCGGTGGAAATTGCGGGACACGATCGTTGGGCGATTTACGATCGTTTGCAGTCGTTGGCGATCGATTGCCAATGTCAAAGCGGTGCGCCACTTACAGTTCAGATTAATTCGCCCCAGGATTTGATCCAATGTTGGAGTGTGATGCGCCATGCCGTGGGGGCCGATCGGCTAGCGCAAGCCGCTGCCTTGGAAAATTGTTGGCGACTCGACGTGAAATCATAAATTCAACCCAATCATGAAACCCCAATCCGCCACCGCATCGAGCAATCTGGTCGGGCAATTTGTCAGCTACGAGCTGAAAGACGGCTACAAAGTCAAACGGCTAAATTTATTGACCGCCGACGGCATGCAATCGGTGAAGCTCACAAATGAGGCGCGCGCCAGGTTGTTTCGGCTAAATTCCAGCACCACGATCGTCCCTGGCACCTTACTTTCCCTGGCGGTCGAAGCAAAATTTGACGATGGCGAAATCAAATACAAGGTTTACGACCTGCAAATCCTGGCTGCTGCGACACCCATTGACCTGACGAATTTGCCCGTCGCTGAGTCGGATGCACCCAGACCGAAAATCACCAAAATCCGGGTCTGCGATCGTGGCACCTGCCGCAAGCGCGGTGCGCTGGAAGTATACGCGCAGCTAAAACAAGAAATCACCGATCGGGGCCTGGGCGATCAAGTCGTGCTGGAAAAGACGGGTTGCCTCAAGGACTGCAAACATGGGCCAAATGTGACGATCGGTAAAACTGGTCACAGCGGCGTTTGCCCGACCAGTGCAGTACGGCTGTTAGCGTTGACCTAACTCGGAATCTTGGCGATGATTGTATCGCGCAATAATTCCGGACGTTCCCGATATGGGATCAAGCCGTCAGAATGCTGGCAATACTGACCAAAACACTCCAGGACGGTGGCGGCAGTGGTGGATAAATCCGCTATGCCACTGGGCAAGTCACCAAATAAATAGCTGAACTTGCCCGCTGCCACAAAGGCGATCGCGCAGGGGCGATCGCAGACCCCCATACATTTCACCCCTTGGATCACAAAATCAGCCGATGCGGCATCCTGATGAGCGGTTTGCAATTGTGCCAGCAGCCTTTCACCCTGCCGTTGACCGCCATCGATCGGGGGTTTGCCACCACAGGCGGTACAGACAAACAGCGTTGGTTGATGGTTCACAGGCTTGCCAACCGACGCCGCTGCAACCACAGTCCAGCGACCAAGCCAACGGCCAGCACACCCGTAAAGTAAAACAACCCGATCAACCGCACGGAAGTTGGCGGCGCAATCCCTTCGACTTCAATCTCGCGGCTGGCCAGAAAGGGTTGGAACTGGCGGGAACCAGTCGGATTAGGCGATACGGTCACTTCGACTTTGTGCGGTGCGCCATCAAAAAACTGCTCCTGCCAAGTCAGTAAGCCCTGACTGTCCAGTCCGCCTTGATAGCCGAAGGCCACCCAGTCATTTTCGAGGGCGATCGATTTGATGGCGACGATCGCATCAGTCACAGGCTGATTAGTCTGTTCGTCCGTCAGCTTGGCTTGGAATGTCGCCATTTTACCGACTGCCGTTTGCGCGTCCCCAGTCAGTTCGAGTCGCAAGCCTTGGGACTGAATTAAACCCGCATTGTCGCTGGGCGCAGCCGCCTCATCGCTATGGGCTACGGCCAATTCCGCACTAATGTTAAAAAACAACAATGCCGCGATCGCCACCACCGTCACGCCACTCAGCAACAGTCGCACCCGCCGAGGCGCAATCTCGCCCGCTTGCAAGGCTTCGCGACCACCAATAATCCAACCGCCAATCCCACCGATCGCCAACAACAGCCCCAGCAAGACCGGGAAGTAAACCAACTTCAGCGGATTTTCGGGGACATTGAGATTGAGCGTTTGCTGAATTGGCGCAAATGCACCAGCGATCGTTGGCGTCACATCGACCTTAAGTTGGTAATTGCCGCGAATCGGGAACACCTGCTGAATCTGAAATTCACCCGTGGGAGCGGGGCTGGCGATGTCCAGCAGTTGGGTACCTTCGGTAATCGGAAAATCCGTCGTGAACCAAGGCGTGGGCGGCGGGGTCAACACCTGTAGATGGAATTGCGCATCCCGCAGCGGCTGGCCTGCCGCATCCTTGGCTTGAAACCGCAGCTGCACGGGGGCTTTATACTGACCCGAACCCAGATATGCCGTCGCTTCGGCCTCCAGGGGGAAAGCCTGGGCGATCGGTGGCTCCGTAGTCAATTGCACTGTGGCCGGGGCCGCTTGGGAAAACCCGATCGCCGCCGTACCCACAATGCCGACAGCAAGAACTGCGGCCACGATCGTGGGCCATTTGATGTTTGAGAACATGGTTAAAATTCCTGATATACCGCGAATTAAGACCGAACGATTAATGACAGCTCACGCCCAGGGTGTGGTGGCGGAGGGAATGCACCGTGTCATGCACCGCTGGATAAGTGCTGAAATACACCAGCCAAATAATCAATGACCACAATGCGACATAGAGCATTGCTTGGGCGGGCACGGATAGCACAAATTGCTCCGTGCGACGCCAGGATGAAGCCTGAATTGAAGTTCGCATTCTGGATCTCGCAGATTGAACATGAATTGAAATGGATCGGCGGGCATCCTGGCTCAGAGCGCAGCGGGTTTGGCAACACGCGCGTTCACTACAGTTGCGGGACAGCGCCGGACTTGCACCGGACTTTCCCCGTTTCCTTTGGTGGCTGTTCCCCACCAAAACCGATTCGTCAATCATAGCGGCAAACGGGGCGGAATAAATTTCGCTTATTGCGATAAAAATTCATTTATTTTGGTATACCGCGTCACTACTTTTTGCGAGAGGAAAAAATTATAGTTCGAGCAAGTCAGGACTTTCTGCGGCCAAATCGGCTTTGAGATAGGCATATCGGACAGACGAGTGATGGGCGATCGAGCGACTTCTGAGTCCCAGATCACCCAACTCACTATTTGAACAAATTCTCAATTTCTGGAGTTTCGATCCAACATGACTGACCTACTTAAAAATTCAGCGGCGACCCTCTCTACCCACTTGCCGGACGCAATGGGCCAAGGTGGCCGATCGGATTTGGAAACCCAACTGCCCAAAAGCCGATCGAGCGACATGGTTACCCCCGTCTACTACGGCGCAGGCAACGACCTGATCACCCTCGGCGATGGCAAAAATATTATCTACGCAGGCGATGGGATTAATCTCATCACCACGGGCAAAGGTCGCGATCTAATCTATGCCGGGGGCGGTGCCGACTGGATCAACGCGGGCGATGGCAAAAACATCATCTACGCAGGCGACGGCAACAATCGCATTCTCACAGGCAGCGGCAATGACCTGATCTACTCCGGCATTGGCAATGACACGATCTATAGCGGCGCAGGCAATGACACAATCTTTGCGGGCAGCGGCAACAATGTGATCAACGCCGGAACGGGCAATGACACCGTTTCCCTCGGCAATGGCACCGACAAACTGATCCTCGAAGGCGGCAAAGGTGCCGTTACGGTGGTGGGTTTCGATTTAAAAGTGGACAAACTGCGGTTGGGCGAAAGCCTCGCGGGTAAGGCGTTGAAGTTTGAATCTCAGGGCAATGACACATTGGTAATGTCGGGTAAAGACCTGTTAGCCACCTTGGTCGGCGCAAAAGGAGGAACTCAGGCGATCGTCGATCGGGGTCCCCTCTATCGCTATGCCGCCACTGACTTAGGTTCCTTGAGCACCAATGCCGCCAATGGCAATGTCCTCGCCACATCGATCAATGATTTTGGTCAAATCGTCGGTCGGTTTGATACGGGTGCGCTGTTCACCAACACGAGTGCCACGGGCGTCGTCAACGCCACTAACCCTGCCACCAAAGCCTTCGTCTGGGAGAACGGGGTGCAGACGGCCCTCACCAGCGATGGGATCAAAGTCGGTACATCCGACTTTGGGGCAGCCGACGGTGCGGCGGTCACACTGCTCACGGCCAGAGCCAGTAAAATCAACAACTTGGGCATGATCACGGGCACCCACGACGAAATCCGGCAGCCCGTCCCACTCGCGACCGATCGGGGCCTGCGTTGGGTCAAGGATGGCGCGGGCTACAAGCTCACAATCAATGACTCCGGCGGCAAAGAAACCTACTTCTTTGACTCCAACGATACAAACCAAATCGCGGGTCGCAACATCAAAACCGTGGGTACAGGCACCGTCAATACCCCGATCGCGGTCGAAAATGGGGCATATACCTTCCTGTCGGTGGGTTCCGGCGTCAACGGCACGGCCTTCGGAATTAACGAAAGTGGCACATTGGTCGGCGTGGTCAGCGGGAGTGCAACGGGGACTGATACTGCCGCCATCTGGACAAAAGATACCAATGGCAAGTACCAATTGACCGCCAATACCTTTGGCTTTGACCAAGCGACATTGCGCGATCTGAACAATGCGGGCGACGTCATTGGCCAAGTCACCAGTGGTACGGGGACAGCCCTCACCAGCAACCCATTCCTGCTGCGCGATGGCGAGTTTGTCGATCTTGGTAGCCTCGGCGGCAAGACGGGTGCCACCGCTGGCATCAACGAATTCGGCCAAGTGGTCGGGGCGTCGCAAATCGCCGCAGGCACCAACCGGGCCTATGTCTACGAAGGCGGCGGCATGATCGCTGACCTGAATAGTTTGGTGTCCACACCATTGACCTACAACGGTGCCGTCGTGACGTTAACCAATGCCGCCAGTGTGAATAACTTCGGTCAAATTGTGGCCACGGGCAGCTACACCTACAAGGATACGGCGGGCAAAGATGCGACGGGGACGCGATCGTACGTCTTGAATGCCGCCTAGGTAACAGCCCGATTTAACCGCATCGATCGGCCTTGAAACGCATATCTGGTGCCTTCGAGACCGATCGATGCTTTCTGCTCAACCAACTTCAGGGAGAACCGATGCAAAACACCGAGATTGAACTGACTCAACCACAAGTCGCCGACTTTCCCCGATCGCTGGATATTGCCACGGTCACGGTCTATGGCTTGGCGATCCTGTCTGCTGGGATGTTTTTATTTTTGCCCATGGTGAATTTGATTCATCCGAGTCCTTGGCAGCGCTCGATCGGGATGATTCATGGCTTTGGGGCGATGCTCGCGACGATCGTCACGATGTATGCCGGACATTTGGCATTTCCGCTGTTGCGCGGGGCGGCGAAGGTGTTGCCGCCGATGCGATCGCTGACGTTTTGGAGCGCGATCGTCACGTTTTTGAGTATCGCTAGCGGCAATTTGGGCTACATGCGCTATCGGGCGGCGGGTGACTTCGGCGGGGCGCGGGCGTGGCTGAAGGACAATTCGCCGCTGGCCCAATACGTCTTCATGGAATATCACGAATTTAGCGTGCTGTTTACCCTGCCGCTGGCGGTGGGCAGTGCCTTTGTCCTGTGGCACTACGGCGATCGGATTTTGGATAAAGCGAATCGGCCCGTGTTAGCCGCAGTCAGCATTGCCGTGATGGCGATGATGTTCTATGCCATGGGTGGCTTTGTCACGGGACTCGCGATCGCCAAAGTTCACGCGCTGTAAGTTCACGCACTGTAAGTTCACACATGATCCGGAGCACCCAACCATGAAATCAACCACCACCCACTTACCGATTTACAGTCGCATCTGGAATCAGCTCAAACAATTTCCCAGTGGATTGAGCCGAGGCGCGGATCAATCGCCCGAAACATCCGGCATGGCAGCGGCCGCCCTGATTAGCGGCGGCATCGGAGCGGTGATGATGATGGTCAGCCACCATATTTCTGACACAAATAAAGGTTTTGAAACCCTCCTGCACAAGACGATCGGGGCCTGGATTCCCGGAGCCGTGAACGCCGATCCAATGTGGGGCAATATCGGCAGCTACGCCGGGAAAGAAACGATCATGCTGGTCGGCTGGCTCGGCAGTTGGGCGATCTTGCACCTGTGGTTCAAGGACAAACAGGTAAAACCCCGTGCCCTATTTTTCTGGCTGATGGGGCTGTACGCGATCGCCACCGCGATGTCCTGGCATCCCCTGTTTCCCTATCTACCCTTGCAATAACTGGAGCAAATTATGCGTCAATCGATTCATCAAATGCAGCGCTATGTTCTAGCTGGCGTCGGGCTGTTGTCGGCCTTTGCCATTTCCTTCCCGATCGCCATGGCCCGCGTCAGCGCAACGCCAAAATTTGCGGGACAGGCGGTCAAATCCCATAATTGTGCCGTCCAACCGTTGAATCCGCCGAAAGTCATCGTGTGGGCCAATGACTGCCGCACTTTACCAACGGCACCGCCGTCGAATTGAGCCAGGATAGCGGCACGCCATGCGCTGATTTTCGGCGGAAAATTTGGAGGCGGATGGGCAGCACGATAGAATAGTGAGCGCATGGCATTCCGTTATCGAGATCCGTACATCGCATGATTCAGCTTTCATCAAATCCCCCCCGTCCGCGTTGGAATGTCATTACCTTCACGGTGCTGCTCCACATCGGAGCCTTGTTTGGTCTGTTGCCTGGGAACTTCAGTTGGTCAGCGGTGGGTGTCGCCGTCTTGCTCCACTGTGTGACGATCGGCCTTGGCATTTCCCTCGGGTTCCATCGACTGGCGACCCATCGCAGCCTCAAGGTGCCGAAATGGTTGGAGTATTTCTTTGTACTCTGTGGCACGTTGGCCGGACAAGGAGCCGTCAAAGGTTGGGTCGGCTATCACCGGATGCACCACATGTACGCCGATCGGGCGGGTGATCCCCATGATTCGAGCCAGGGATTTTTCTGGAGTCACATCAGTTGGTTGATGCATACGGTGCCGATGCGCGATGAACTGCCGCGCTACACCAAAGACATTGCCAACGATCGGTTCTACGACTTCTGCCACAAGTATTACATCCCGCTCCAAGTGCTGCTCGGCGTGATCCTCTACCAAATCGGCGGAATGCCCTTTGTAGTGTGGGGAATTTTTGTCCGGTTGTTTGTGGGCTTCCATGCCACTTGCTTTGTGAATAGCGCTTGTCATACCTTTGGCTATCGCTCCCATGATGTGGAAGACACGTCCACCAATTGCTGGTGGGTGGCGCTGCTGACCTTCGGCGAAGGCTGGCACAACAATCACCACGCGATTCAGTCGTCGGCCCAGTTTGGCGCGAATTGGTGGGAAATCGACATGGTCTGGTGGCTGGTGCAGGGCCTGGAGAAGGTCGGTTTGGCGACGCAGGTAAAGACCACAAAGCCCAGCCGTGAAGTCCTCAAGGTCGGCAATTAGCGTTGCAGGAGACCGCACCGATCGAGGGCGATCGCGACGGCTTCGGCCCGACTTTGGACATTGAGTTTGCGGTAGATGTTTTCGAGATGTTTGCGGATGGTGCTGGTGCCGACGTCCATGGCTTTGGCGATGGATTTGTTGTCTTTGCCTTGGATCAGACAGCGGAGTACTTCGGTTTCCCGTGGGCTGAGATTGAGTCCGGCGAGTGGGGTCAATCCGTGGCGCGGCTGTTCTTCCAGAAGCAGTGAATAACCATCCCCCGTGGCGGCCAGGATCAATCGCACCACCAAGCGTCGATCGGCTTGTTCGATGTAGAGCGGCAGCCCGGATGGCACCCGATGGTCACCTGCACCGATTTGCCGGATTTGGGTGGCCATCCAGGCCGTCAGCCCCTCCGGTAGACTGCCCGGCACCATGGCCTGAATAAAATATTGATCCAACCAGACGGCGGCGGCTTGAGTCACGACGGTCACTTGGCCAGTGGCATTCAGCGTAATCAATCCCATGGCGTTGAAGGTCTGTGCCACCTGATTGATCTGCTGTTCCAGTTGTCGATTTTTTTGGACATTGCATTGCGCTTGGAAGAGATGCGGCCGGAGCAGGGTGAGGATCTGCCGATCGCGTTCGGTAAAGCTGCGCCGATCGCGATGCAGGAAGAAAGCCGTCCCCGTAAACTCCGTATAGCTGCATTCCTGCCAACCGCGACCACCGGACGGGGGATTATGCACCTTGATAATCGTCATCTGATCTTCAAACCCCAGTGGCCGAAAGAACTGCTGATAGAGCAGCTCCCGGCGATGCAATGCGCGAGGGTTGATAAAATCCGAAACCTTACAAATCGCCCGTTGACCGAGATCGAGATGCTCCGAATTCGGATGTTCGGCAAACGACATCATGCGGCGTATAGAAAACTCGGGGGAAAGCGGGGAATCACCGGGTAGGTAAGTATCGCCCGCCGTCAACTGCCGCATATCCAACTCCGAGAACATCGGCAGATCCCCCGGCACCAGTTGATCGACAATCCGCAGCGCGGTGACGCCGAAGGTAGCCGCATCATCCAGTGTATAAAGCTGATGAATACTGCGATTCAGCTTTTGTAGATCAATGGGGGATAGGGTTTTCATAAGAATTGGCGAAGAAATATCCTGCCCAATTCTAGGCCGACGCAACAGCCGATCACCTCAGTATTTTGATCAAGCTGCCACTACTCCGCCTTCTGTTCGCGTTCCATCAGGGTTTGCATGGCGATCGCGGGGGTAGTTTGTTGCTGAATCAGTTGGCCGACTTGCTGGGCGATCGGTAGTTCAATGTTTTGCTGGGCCGCGAGTTGGAGCAGGACATGCGTGGTGTTGATGCCTTCGGCGGTGCCTTGGAGATTGGTGAGGATGCGGTCGATCGATTGCCCTTGGGCCAGGGCATAACCGACTTGATAATTCCGACTCAACGCACTGCTACAGGTCGCCAGCAGATCCCCCATCCCCGCCAGTCCGTAAAATGTCCCCGGAGCAATCCCCCAATACTGACCCAGACGAATCATTTCGGCCAGACCTCGGGTGATGAGGGCGGATTTGGCATTCGTCCCAAGGTTCAACCCGTCACAGGTGCCCACGGCGATCGCGATCACGTTTTTCAACGCACCACAGAGTTCGACCCCCAGCCGATCGGAATTGGTGTACACCCGAAATCGCTGGGAAGAAAACACCGTTTGAATCGTCGTCGCGGCCTTGAGGTTGTCACTGGCGGCGACGGTGGCCGCTGGCAGTCCCTGCTGGATTTCGGTGGCGAGGTTGGGTCCAGAGAGGACGACGATCGGCTGGGTCGGAAACGCCGCCTGCCAAAGCTGGGAAGGCAATAACGGCAGGCCCGCCGTCGTCGGATCAAGGCCCTTCGTCGCGGAAACGATGATCACCTCAGGATTTAATCCCGGAATTTGGGCTGCGACTTCCCGCACGCCTTGCATCGAAATGGCGCTGAGAACCACGTCCGCTGCGGCGATCGCGGCGGCTAATGTGATGTCCGATCGGCGTGACCAGACGGTAATTTCATGACCATTTTCGGCGGCAAGCTGGGCCAATGTCCGGCCCCAAGCCCCCGCGCCAATTACGGTGATACGCACAGTTCGCCCTTCACTCTGGGATATTGCGTCATCAGCCGTCGCACCTGTTCCGCATGGTAGGAGCTACGGGTCAACGGCGACGACACCACCTGCAAGAACCCGATCGATTCGCCATATTCCCGCCAAGCGTCAAACTGGGCCGGGGTAACAAACTCCTTCACGCCCAAATGTTTCTGGGTCGGCTGGAGATATTGCCCGATCGTCACGATGTCACAATCAACTGCGCGCAGATCCCGCAGGACTTGGCGCATTTCGTCATCCGTCTCACCCAAACCCACCATAATCCCCGTCTTGGTGAAGACCCACGGCGCGATCGCCCGACTGCGTTTCAGCACTTCCAACGATCGGGCGTAATCCCCTTGGGGCCGAGTTTTCTTGTACAGACGCGGCACGGTTTCGGTATTGTGATTCATCACTTCCGGGTCGGCGGCCAGAATCGTGGTGAGGGCGGCCCAGTTGCCACAGAGATCAGGGATGAGGACTTCGATCGTGGTTTTGGGGGATAGTTTCCGCGTGTTTTCGATACATTTCACGAACTGGGACGCGCCGCCATCGGGCAGGTCATCGCGGTTAACGGAGGTGATCACGACGTGATTCAGGTTCATCCGGCGGACGGCTTCGGCAAGTCGATCGGGTTCCGTGGGGTCGAGGGCGACGGGTTTCTTCTCGAAATCGATGTCGCAGTAGGGGCAGGCGCGGGTGCAGGCAGGACCCATGATCAAGAAGGTGGCCGTGCCCGCGCTGAAGCATTCGCCAATATTGGGGCAGGAGGCTTCTTCGCAGACAGTATTGAGGGCAAGGTCACGGAGGATGTCTTTGACATTGCCGACGCGCTCCCATTGGGGGGCTTTGACTCTTAACCAGTCGGGTTTGACGACCACGGTGGGATTTCCTCGTGAGGGCAGGGGATTTTATTTTAACAAGTTGGGGGATGGGTTTGAATCCACTGTTCGATTTTGGCGAGCACGTTGGCGATATTGTGGTGAACTTCCGCATTGCGGAAGCGGAGGAAGGCGATGCCGAAGCTTTCGAGGGTGGTTTGACGATAGCAATCGTAGATTTGGGTGTCAGGGTTGTCGTGGTAGCCGCCATCAACTTCGATCGCGAGTTTGAGGGCTTTGCAGTAGAAATCGACAATGAAGTGATCGATCGGGCGTTGTCGATCGAAGTCGTAGCCCAGCATTTGTTTGCCTTTGAGGTGTTGCCACAGTTGGCGTTCGCTGGGGGTCATGTTGTGCCGTAGGCGGCGGGCGCGGGCTTTGAGGATGGGGTTGTAGGGAATGATCGGGTATCGCATGGGGCGGCGGGTGACTGGGGGGTTGGGGTTAGGATGCCCAGGTTTGACCCACCCCTAGCCCCTCCGAGGAGGGGGACTGGAGCTTCGCACGATCGCGCAGGCCCCGCCCAACTCCCCAAAAGCCCCACCCAAGGCTCCTCCCACCCTCCCAATACCAAAAAGCCCCTCCTCGGAGGGGTTGGGGTGGGTTCAAACCCCGACACAAAACGATCGCCCCCCCAAAACTCACCAACAAACGACCGATCGCGCTAACTCTTGTGCTAACCTATAATTTGGTTACGTGTTACGGGATGTAGCGCAGCTTGGTAGCGCACTTCGTTCGGGACGAAGGGGTCGTAGGTTCAAATCCTATCATCCCGATTGGTCAAAACCTCCTCTAGTAGGGGGTTTTGTCGTATCTGGGAATATGCACGTACTGTCATCCCCAGTTGTATAAATTGGACAACCGTGGACAACAGATCCCAACCCTAGCCCAATTCCACCCATAAGATTGGTATCAAATCGGTATCAAGCGAGGTGAGGCAATGGCGGGAAAGTCTGTAAAGGTTGAATCCTTCAGGGGGCGTTTACGTCTGCGGTGGAGCCATAACGGTAATCGTTGCGTTATGGCGTTGGGTCTATCAATACTCCGGACACCTTTTTGAGAGAAAAAGGGTAAAAATCGACAAAAAGCGATTCATCGGATAAGGTGCCAATATCAACAAAAGCACAGGATAAATCGCCTTATGGACATTGTACACAGCCTACTGAACAAAGTGG
>JANOQX010000105.1:0-5309 GCA_031415035.1 Cyanobacteria bacterium VAR_4_metabat_243 | reverse complement strand
TGGAAACGGACTGGGGCGGAAATCGTGTTGAGTTTGCGGGCGTTAACCCATACCAAAGGCCGGTGGTCGCAATTTTGGGCCAAAATTAATCGCTACGGCTGTAGCTTCGTCCAATAGATACATTAAATTCTAGTCGCACCCACCGCATGAGTCACCAGAAAATTGCTCAATTGACCGCCCAACTGAAAAACTTACCCCCGACTAGCCCCGCCGCCAAAGCGCTGCGCGCTGCCCTCGTTCAGGCCAAAGCGCAACTTAGTGCTGCTGCTGTTTCCGTGCCACTAGCCCCAGTCGTTCCGATCGAGGTTTCCACCCCGTCGCCATCGCCACAATCCGTCCCTGAAGTTGCACCTGCGCCATCAGAAGCCGCGATCGTCGTCACCGCACCATTGCAGATTTATCAAGCGATCGGGTTGCTCGAAGCTGAACTATGCCAAATGGAAACGGGTGCGTATTGCCTGGAATGGCGAGGCAAACGCTGGTTGGCAAATCTGCGGAAAAACCTGCTAAAACAGGCCCCTCAGCTCCTGGGCCAACGGCGAAACTGGCGCGTCTATCCCCAGACTCAGATGAGTGACCAAGGCTTTATCGTGAATCGCTTCACGGTGATCAGTCAGCCGCCGGAAGTGACGGACTGCCCTGATGGTGAATTCCTGCTATCCGGCTGTTGGCAAACCCTTCCACAGTGGCAAGGCAGTGCTATGCGTCCGTCCTACTTCAGCGTTTATACAAACGCCAACTCGACTCAACTCAAGCCCGTTTTCTGCCGCAACTATCCACTCAATTGGCCCGACCAGCCGCCCTTTGAGGCAGATTCTGAGCAGTCAGCCCCGTGGCACTCGATCGTCGCATCATTACAAACCGATGGCAGCTTTGAATTCGTGCGATTATTGGCTGGCCCCGCCCCGGCACCCCCGCGATTAATCTTGCCATCTGCGCCGCCCGTCCCACCGCGCCATCCGCCGATCGCGCCCCCGAAACTGCGATCAAAGCCTGTTGATCCGCCTTAAATTGAACTTGAGTTTGAGTCGATGTCAATCTGTTGATCTATGCCATCCAACCGTAATAATGTCACACCAAGACGAAATACTGTTGCAAACAAGCCTTGTCTGGGTTTACTTGTTAGAGTTGCATCCTGCGTCAAATACAGGGACGGCAAATCGTACTAAAGTTAGCTGAGCCAGAAAATGCAAGGAAAAACCAGAAAAGTATTTCAAGCCAGTTTTTACGAACTGACGACGATTGTGATTGAAACAGTCGCATTTACAGCCTTGTTTAATCAGCCAGCCAAATCCTCAGGGCTGCTCTCGGTGATGATTTCGATCTTGGCAATGGGTTGGAATATGCTCTTTAATACAATATTTGAGCGTTGGGAAGCCAAGCAAAAAGATTATCGCAGAACGTTGAAACGCCGCATTGTTCATACTCTTGGTTTTGAAGGTGGATTAACAGTGATATTGGTGCCGACATTAGCAATCTGGCTAAAGATCTCCTTGTGGGAGGCTTTTGTCACTGATATTGCTTTATTGATATTTTTTCTGTTTTATTCGTTTATCTTTCAGTGGTTGTTTGAGCGGGTCTTCGATACCCCGAATTCCGCGAAGCCGCGATTAGAGTAATCAAACCTTTCACCCCCACCGCTGGGGCAATGGTGAAAGGTTTGATTAGAAATAAGATTGTAGTGTGCCGCGTCTTCTGACATCCAAAGTGGCGCAGTGAAAGCCACCCAAAAAAGGATAATGGGCCTCAAAGGAACAGGGAATCGGCTCGAATCCCCAATCTTTCAACGCTTGGATCAAGGGTGTCTGATTTTTTTCGACAATCACCCGCTTCTCATCCAACATCAAGACATTGATGCTAATCCAGTCACTGACAATATGGTATGGATCATGATTGGGTACTGGGTCGGGTGCAACGAGGATATCCCAGCCTTTGAATAGGGCTTTGATCTGCGGCATATCGACCCATTTGGGGTTTACCAGAACTTTGCCTGGAGCCAAGGGCATCAGGGTGGTGTCAATGTGAATCGCTTCCGGCGATCGGTTGGTGATTTCATGGACACGGTACTCACTGCCTAAATGCCGCTGGAGCCATTCAATTCCCAACCGATTTGTCACATTGCTCCGTTGAATAAATAGATCGCGTCCGCAGCGGACACAATCGGCTGCATCAAAGACGGGTTCAAATTCCGTCACAATGTAGCGCATCGGCTCGTCAGCAGTCGGAACCGTATATTGCGCGTCGTAGAGTTCATCGGTCAACTGTGGCTTCGGTGCAGCAGTCCATTTGGCCCCGGCGCGAAAGTACTCCTTGAACAGCGACCGATAGGCCCAACTCTCAAAATATCGGGCACGATCAGCCATTGGCGTCTCAATAATTTCATTGCCAACGACCATAAAGGGATCGCGCGGGTTTGCTGCACAGAAACCGGAAGACACCATCCAGTCCGGTGTCGCAAATGGTGCAGCGAAATCTGTTGGGGTAACGTGACGGATGGTAACGCCTTCTGCTTCTAAAATATGGATAAACTCAGTGCGATCGTTACGGGCAGCGGCGACGATCGCCTCCGGATAGGGTACCCCTGCTCCCCCAGCCCGTTTCACGATGTGTGCCCATTCACCGGGAGGAACTGTGACGGCGTTAATCACATCCCATTCAGGAAACATTGCATTGTCGAGGCTTCCCACAATCACTTCTTCCAATGGATCCCACTCATTGTGAGAATTGACCGGACAATCACCCCTAGAATTATGTATGACCGCACTCGTTTTACCCTGATCGTGAATAGGCGCTAGAAAAACCATAGATTGTTTCGATGTAAATTACACAGCAAAGGCTAAGGCGGTCAAACCACTCATCAAATGGAAATGCCTTTCTAGGCAAGGTTTCCCCAGCGCCGCTGCAATTCTGCCAGGATTTTTACTGATATGTCAGAATTAGCATCACGCGCTTCAAGGAAGACATGATGCGATCAGTATGCAATCTAAGATGTGGTTTAGCACTGCGCCTTCATTGAGCGCCGCCCGAATCACCAAGCTAAAAATGTAAGTCTCATAGAGATCGCCAACGTGGGTGGATGTCCCAAAACTTTTGCTAATGCTCCGTCCCAGCCGGATTGGGCGATTTAGTCGTTCACCTTGGACGGCCAGAAAGTGGACTAACTCCACCAGCTAGTTGACCCAGCCCAACTGGCGATCTTGCAGCATCGTGACAAGTTCCTGATAAGTCTGCTGACAATCTTGCTCAGTCATCGTGTTCGCCTGCCACAGCCCGCGCCCTCAATGTTACCTCGCCTTGAGATTTGAGGCGCAGTCGATCGGCCACCCCCTGCCCCGCCTAAATTCCTTCACCGCGTAAAATCTTTGATTCTACCTAATGATTGTTATATAGAATAGAGATGGGATGAGACAAGTTGGGGGGATGGGCGATGGGCTGAGTCCGATCGGGAGTCCGTTGTGGCGCGACTGCGCTATGCTACAACCGCTCACCCATTCGGATGTATGGAATGGAAACCGATTCCCTGTTTTATCGCTTGTTCTCCGAAAAGCCCAAGCTGCTATTCGAACTACTCGGGGAGAAAGCCCCCAGGACGACCTATACCTTTGGCAGTTATGAAATCAAGCAGACCAGCCTCCGCGCGGATGGCATCTTGCTCCCCAAATCGGCCAACAGCCCAATCGTCTTCGTTGAGGCCCAAGGCTATCGCGACCGGAAAAACGAGGTTTACCCCAGTTTCTTCGCCAAGATTTTCATGTACCTGCGCGATCAAACTCCGGTCAACGACTGGCGAGCGGTGATGCTGTTCACCGAGCGCAAGTACGATCCCGGTATACCCATTCACTACCGCGATTTCCTGATTACCCAACGGCTTCAGTTGATCTACCTCGATGAGATGCCCTCAGCGATTGACGAGCAATCGTTAGAAGTCAGCCTGATTCAACTCTTCGCGATGAAGGAAAAATTGGCCTTTGACTGGGCCAAGGCGATCTTGCAGCAAGCCCAGACTGAAAACTCGGATGCCATCGAGCAGCAACGGGTTCTAGAATGGATCGTAACCGTGTTCGTCCACAAGTTTCCGAAACTCAGCCGCGAGGAGATTAAAACCATGTTGGGTACTAAAGCAGAACTGAAGAAAACCCGCTTCTACCAGGAGATTCAGGAAGAGGTGGGTGAGGCCGCTAAGGAAGAAGGCAAAGAAGAAGTGCTGATGGCAGCGGTGCCAATGGGTCTCCAAGCGGGATTGTCAGTGGCTGAAATTGCCAAACGGTTCAACCTCCCTGTCAGTCGGATTAAGGCGATTGCCAAGCAATGCAAGGCGAAGATCTGACCTGAACTAACTTGAACGACTCCTTGATCGGTTCGCCTATGTCCTCCGCCAAATACACCAATCCGCTCAATCAGTTGCTGCAACTGGGCAATCCGGATGCGATTCCCGATTGGTCAGCTTATCTCAAGCTCGGTATCGCAGCAGCCCAAATCGCTGACCTGAGCCAGATGGCGGTGGATTTGGACTTATTTCGGTCAGAGGAAGATTTTGAGTTTTGGGCACCGATCCATGCGTGGCGGGCCTTAGCGATTTTGGGCGGGCCAGAAGCTGTCGCGGCGTTGATGAACGCCTTCCATCAATTGAGTGATGACGAAGATTTCTGGGATTGGATCGGTGAAGAACTGCCAGCGGCGATCGGACAAGTCGGTGTGTCCGCCCTGCCTGCCCTGGCTCAATCATTGGCTGATACCGCACTGACCGACTACACCCGCGAGAATGTCGTAAATGGGATTATCGAAGTCTACAAGCAGCATTCTGACACCCGCGAGGACTGTGTCGCAATTCTGACCCAGCAGTTGACTCAATTTATGGTGAATCAACCGAGCTTGAACGGCCACTTGGCGACGGCACTGGCGGTGGACTTTACAGCGGTTGAGTCGGCTGGTGTGATTGAGCAGGCATATCAGGCCGAACGGGTGGATGAAATCTTGATGGGGGATTGGGATGATGCCCAGGTTTATTTGGGTCTGAAGGAGCGATCAGAAGTCCCCAAGCGATCGGGTGAGTGGAGCAGGCGTCCGTTGCGATTGGATGAATTAGCGCCGATTGAATTCGGGTTGGGTGTGAGGAAGGTGTCCAAAACGAAGGCGACGGCTAAACGTAAATTGCAGAATCAGTCACGTAAGGTGATTTCTGATTCAGAAAGTCCCGTTTCAAGCTAGACTAATCAGTGTAGAGTCGCATGAATGGGATTGACCAATGATTGGTGTAACCGAGGCGGCATTAACAGGGAGCCAAATTGCTGACCTGCGGCTGGCGTCAA
>JANOQX010000104.1:0-14433 GCA_031415035.1 Cyanobacteria bacterium VAR_4_metabat_243 | reverse complement strand
CCCCGCGATCCAGAACCTTGTTTTGCCTCGAAAAAAGCCGAACAGGCATTTTATGACACGATCTGGTTTACTCGCATTCGACAACTGGATTGTCAGACCTGATACCACAGTGTTTTCGATAGATTTGTCAGGCACTCAGGTGTGAGTGTCTTGTCTTATGTAGACAAGATGCTCGTACTAAATCTACCGTCTCAGCAGCCCTCGGCAACGGAACAAAATTGGGTCGAGACGGAGTTTGTCGATCGCGCCTCCAAGCTAAAATGAAGCAATGAAGTCGCAACGAGGTCAAACTCATGGCAGTCCGGCAGCCCCGATATAGCAAAGAAGAATTTGCCCAGCGCGGCGATGCGCTCTATGAATCAGCGGTGCGCGCTCAGGTCGAGGAAGGCAATCATGGGAAGATGGTCGCGATCGACATTGAGACTGGGGCTTTTGAAGTGGCTGAAGCGCCTCGGATTGCGGTCGATCGACTGTACGATCGTTATCCTGACGCGCAACCTTGGGTGATCCGGATTGGACATCGGTCAGTGTTCCGGATTGGTAGCCAGAGTTTGAGGCAGCCTGCATGATGTTTGGTGTCGTGAGTGATAGCTGTGAGGCAATCATCAAAGTCACTGTGGGTCGAGCCGATGCGCCTAAAATCACGTCGTCTGATCAATGCGCGCGTTAAACTAAAGCAGGCACAGGTAAAACGATTTGCCCATCCTTTGCCTGCCTCGATCGTCGTTGTTGAATTCAGTACACCTTGCGCTCACCTCTCATCGCTATGAATGACATTCAATGCGGAACAACTGATTACCACGGCCCTCGCGGGCGATCCGCCGGACGAAATTGCGATGGAACTCAAGGATTTATTTGTCCAAATCAATTTGCCGCAGTATTTTGAGCGGCGGGGATTGCTGTTTAATGTGGCTTGGGTGGGGCAGGCGAAGATCGCGTAGTGACGGTTGTGATATCTTCTAAATCATTATGGCTTTCAATATTTTGATCGAAAAGGTCACTGAAAACGCGGTCGAGGTGATCTACTCGTTTCACGACACGGCTACTCCCGAAGCGTGCGGTGAATTGCGTTTAGATAAAAAGCTCGGGACGATCGCCATGACCAAGCCAACAAGCGAGGCGATTTTTCAGAGAGCATCGGTGAAAGTCTTAAGAAGCTATGGAGACGGTAATTTTCCCGATCGTCTATGCTGGGCTTCCTGAGCAAATTTGGTGAAAAACCTTGGGACGCTCCCCTACATTAAATGTCCTAAAATATCGTCCACAATTGCCTCAGGCCGATCGGACACAAATCCATGATCGCCCTGCGGAATCACCTTCAGCACCGCATTCGGCAACAACTCCGCCAGCCTTTCCCCCACCCCGATCGGGCTAATCGGATCACGATCGCCCCATAGCAACAACGTCGGCTGTGTAATTTGGGCAATTTCATTCGTCAAATCTGGCCACGGTTCCAACATCCAAGCGGCTGACTGGGGAAATGCCTGCTGATAATCCGATCGCCAATCCGCCGCCCCAACCCCACTCATATCAACGCCCCCCGAAGTCACCGCCAACACCAATCGCCGCACCTTTTTGGGATATTTCAGGGCAATCTGCAGCGCGATCGCACCGCCCATTGACTGCGCCAACAAATCCACTGGCCGATCGCCGATTTCCGCCTCGACCAACCTGACCAAATCCGCTTGACAATTCACCGTGGGACTCGTTGGCTGTGCGCCTAACCCCGGCCAGCCGAAATAGACTTTCTCCCAAGTCGCGGGTAATCGATCGCCCAAGGGCCGCCAGAAAGCCGGATCGGCTCCCGCACCGGGTAGAAATAATAAACGTCGATTCATGCGTCAATATCCTTGATCGTCAGTTCATCGATCGCGGTATCCGACGGCAACGCTTTTACCTGTTGCTGAATCTGACCCAAAAGATCGAAATATACACTGACATCGATCGGCTCAAAATTCTCCGGCGTGATCGCCCCGCCGATCACGGGCGGCACCTGATAACCAAAACATTCCCCCGGCTGCAATTGCTTCCCCGACGTGAGCAAATCCCCCACCAGTTGCGGCACAAACCATTGGTCAAGATTTTCGGGTTGTAGCAGCAATTGCTTAAACGCATCCGCATCCGCCGCCACTGGCGTCAACTGCCCCCAACCCGTATCGATCCAAAACACCTGCCCGATCGCGTTTTGCACAAACAGATCGCCCAGCGCCCCAATCAAAATCACTTGGCACGAGACATCCACCAGCCACCGCCAGGTATCTAGCAAGCCTTCAGTCTCGATCGTTGCCCGATCGACCACCAATTCATTCCAAGTCACTCGCATCCGTCATTCCTCGGTTGATCCAAACAGTCTACACTTGCCATTCTGGCCCGTCCATGGGATGGTGGGGATCCCATTTGCGCCAGTCACCATGAAGAAGTCCAACCTCGTTTATCGCGGCCATGCAATTGAATCCGTCGGTCACGGTAAGCGCGCCGCTTTTCACACTACAATTAACGAGAAACCTCACTCTGCCTTGACTTTAACTCTGATTAAGGCCGACATCGACAAATGGATTGACGAAGGTGAGGAGCCGGTAAGTCCCTAATATCGAGCGCGATCGGGGTTCGGCACGGAAGTCCAATGATGTTTGTGGAGTCGCATGTCTTTTTCTAAACTTGGTTTGTCAGCGGAAATCGTCCGCGCGGTCACGGCAAAGGGCTATACCGAACCCACCCCGATCCAGAAGCAAGCAATTCCAGTCATCCTGAGCGGGCGCGACCTGCTGGCGGGTGCCCAGACCGGGACAGGCAAAACCGCCGGATTTACTCTGCCAATTTTGCAACGGCTCTCCGCTCGATCGGCCAATGGCCCCAGTCGATCGCCCGTCCGCACGCTAATCCTCACGCCCACCCGCGAACTTGCCGCTCAAGTCGAAGAAAGCGTCCGCGATTACGGCAAATTTCTCAATATCAGCTCCATGACTGTCTTTGGCGGCGTCAATATCAATCCCCAAATCCGACGGCTGAAAAGTCGGGTGGATATTCTCGTCGCCACACCGGGTCGCCTGCTGGATCACGTTCAGCAGCGCACCGTGGATCTGTCCCATGTGGAAATCCTGGTCTTGGACGAGGCCGATCGGATGCTGGATATGGGCTTCATTCGCGACATCAAGCGGATCTTAGCAATCCTGCCCCGACAGCGCCAAAATCTGCTGTTCTCGGCGACATTCTCCGACGAGATCAAGGATTTGGCATCGAAGCTGCTGAATGATCCCGCCCTGGTCGAAGTGGCCCGCCGCAATACCAGCGCCGAGCTGATCGCCCAGCAGATCTATCGCTGTACCCGCACCCAGAAGCCCGAGCTGCTGACCCATTTGATCAAAGAACATAATTGGTATCAGGTCTTGGTCTTTACGCGAACCAAGCATGGGGCCGATCGGTTGGCGAAGCAGTTGATCGGCAGCGGCATTTCGTCCCTGGCGATCCACGGCAACAAAAGCCAATCGATGCGGACCAAAACTCTGGCGAAATTTAAAGCGGGTGAAGTGCAGGTGTTGGTGGCGACGGATATTGCCGCCCGAGGGATCGACATCAATGATTTGCCCCAGGTGGTGAATTTTGATCTGCCGGAGGTGCCGGAGGATTATGTCCACCGGATTGGCCGGACGGGCCGGGCCGGATCGAGCGGTGGGGCACTGTCGCTGGTTTCGGAGGATGAAGTGAAATTGTTGCGAGCGATCGAGCGATTGATTAATCGCAAGTTGCCCTTTGAAGTGGTGCCCGGATTTGAGCCACCGGCACGGGGTTCGGCAGCGGCGATTGCCGATCGGGAGCCGCCCCGCGAACAGCGTCACCACCAGCGCGATAGTAGTCGGAAGCCGCCCCGTGATGGGTATCGTTCGGCGGACAGTCACCAAGCACCGCGCGATCGGGTTGCCAGCAGTGCCCCCCGTCCGCGTCCCGTCGTCAAATCCAGCAGCGATCGTCGATCGTCGTAATCCCGTCGTTCATTCCCCCGCATCCCGCAACACCCGACAGGGATTCCCCACCGCCACGACCCCAGCCGGAATGTCTTTGGTCACCACACTTCCGGCCCCGATCGTCGTCCCTGCCCCGATCGACACCCCCGGACAAATAATTGCGCCCCCGCCGATCCAGACATCATCGCCGATCGTGATGGCTTTTCCCAATTCCAACCCCGATCGGCGGATGCTGGGGCTGACCGGATGGGTGGCGGCATAAATCTGCACTCCAGGCGCGAATAATACCCGCGATCCGATCGTCACCGGGGCGACATCGAGAATCACGCAATTGAAGTTGAAATAAACGTTATCCCCGATCGCAATATGTTCGCCGTAGTCGCAATAAAACGGTGGTTCGATCCAGAGTTCGCGGCCCACTTGCGGGATTAATTCGCGGAGCAATCGATCGCGCTCGGGCAATTCGTCAATGCTGGTGCGATTGTAGGCTTCCAATAATAATCGGGCGCGGCGACGATCGGCGATGAGTTCGGGGTCGTCGATCGGATTGTAGAGTTCCCCGTCTAGCATTTTGGCTTTTTCGCTTTTCACAAATTTCCTCAATGCTCATGTGAATGTAGAATCGGTTCGATCGGGTGTTGCCAAGATTGATTAAAATAGTGAGCCTTCTGCATTGGATGTTTGTGTCAGACTAATATTCCCACAATGCTCAGTTGGTCGATGCCTTTCAGCATAACCACGTCAACGGCATCAATCATTAGAAGTTGTAATGGTGTTAAGGATGCATTTTGCATAAGGTACGATCGAGTGGTGAGTTGTATCCCAATCCTACAACCGATTGTATTCCTCCGGCTCCCCATTCGGCACCTGCGCCGAAATGGAATCTACTCATTCAGGAGACTGAGTGATTTTTGGACGCGCTTCAATCGTTGCTGGCGGATCGCCTCATCAAACCGGGCCAGCACTTCATCAAGCTATAGCCCAACTTCTTCCATTTCGAGGCGCGCCCGCCGCAAATTGCCCAAGAGGCGTTGATCAACTGCGGGATTCTCGAATGGTTTATTGGTCATGATGCGGCTCCTGATAGATTGGGAAGTGAGATCAAATTCTGGGCAGCCCCTGACTGTAAGTCGGGGCTGAGAGCGCAAGTCCACTGAAAGTGGACTGGGCTTGAGTGAAACGATCGATAGGATTGATCCAACCCATTTCAATGGGTTTTCGCTATTAGCCCCGAATTGATTCGCGGGCGGTCATCGCAATCTCGATCAAACCAAATTGGCCCTTGGATTCTTCTCCACCTGCCGAATCTGCTCATACAGTGCCTTCTCCGCCTCGGGCAACACCGTCGGCATCTGAATCACCAATTCCACAATCTGATCCCCCCGCCGATCGCCCTCAGGACTCGGATACCCCTTATTACTCAATCGCAATTTCTGCCCGGACTTCAGCCCCACTGGCAAATTCATCTTGACCAAGCCATCCAATGTCGGTACCTCGATCGGTACAGCCAAAATCGCCTCCGTTGGCGTCACCGGGATCTGGGTCATCACATTCAGCCCATTCAGCTGATAAAACTTATGCGGTGCCACATCAATCCGCAAAAACAAATCCCCGCCCGCAATGCCCTGGCCCTTCAGCCGCAGCTTCTGACCGCCCACCGTCGCCTTGGGTAACTTGATTTCGAGCATCCGGCCATCTTCCAGCCGAATCCGCTCCTGGCCGCCCGCATAGGCTTTCTCTAGGGGTACTGTCAGCTCGGCTTCCACATCCTTGGGGAAGGGCCTGGGGGCTTGGGTGTAGCGGTCGTCGGGGTTTGGCTGCTGATCGGCGGGTGGTCTTTGCCCCTCGTTGGGCCGATCGTTAAAGTCAGGCCGACCATCGCGGCGTTGGGCTTCGCGGGAGCCGGGTTGGCGCTGGGGTTCGCGATCGGGTTCGGGTGGACGCGGACGGGCGGTGAATTCCTGGCGACGCGGATCGGCGGATGAATTGCCGATCGGTTCGGCACCACCCCAGCTATCCCGGCGGGGCTTCGGCTGAGTATTTTCCCAATCATTGCCGCTGGATTCGTCGCGGTTCTCCTCGATCGGGCGCGAGGAGAATGACGGCATTTGATTTGGTGGTGGGTTATTCCGGCGGGGCGGCAGCGGATTATCCAACCAATCCGCCGTCGGCTTGGCCGCTTGGCTCCGACCTTGGAGCAGTTCATCCACAAAGGTATTGAAATCCCGGAACTCGCCGAAATTCAAATCCGGTTCATCGACGGGCGGCGTTGCGGGCGCGTCGGGCTTGCCATTCCAGCCCCAAGGCCGCTTCTGGCCGTTCTGGAATCCCTGCTGCTTCCAGAAACTGCCGTACTTGTCGTACTGCGCCCGCCGTTCGCTGTCGAACAGCACTTCGTAGGCTTCATTGATTTCCTTAAACCGATTTTCCGCGTCGGTATCCCCTTGATTCACATCCGGGTGATAGCGGCGCGCCAACTGGCGGTAGACACGTTTAATCTCGTCGCTGGGCGTGTCGCGACTCACACCGAGGATTTCGTAGTAGTTACGAAAGTTCTGCATGGAAATTGTCTAGAGGGATAAGGTTACCAATTATCTTCATCATCCCAGTTGTCGCGGCTGTAGTCCGGACGATCGGGTTGACGACGGGTGTTATTGCGGGGTGGCGGTTCATTATAGCCGCCCCGATCCGGGTACGGAGCGCGGGGTGGCTGGGAACCCCGATTGCCGGAGTCACGGTTGCCGGAGTCGCGATTGCCCGCATCACGGCCACCTGCATCACGGTTGCCAACATCACGGCTGCCGGAATCGCGGTTGTAATTGTCTTGGCGATCGCCCTGATTGTTATACCGATCGTCGGGGTTGTAGTTGTCCCGGCGATTGTCGTTGGGATTGTTGCGGTTGTAATTGTCGCGATCGTTGTTATTCCGGTTGTAGTTATCCCGATCGTTGTAACTGCCGCCTTGATTGCCGCCTTGATTGTTGCCTTGACCGTAGCTATCCCGGCCATAGGACGAACCGCCCGCGCCGGGGAGATTGCCCGCACTGCCGCGTCCGTAGTCAAAGGAGCCGCGATTGTAATCGTTGTAGACATTGCCGCCGCTATAACCGCCGCCACCATAGGGCAGACGCGGCACGCCGCCGCCTGCACCATAGCCGCCATAGCCGTTATCGTAATAGTCGTCATCCTCATCCAAGAAGAAGTCCTTCACGGCCTTGAAGAAGCCGCCGTCTTCTTTTTCTTCCTGGTTGCGATCGTAGATTTCCCGCTGCAAGTCCGAGAACGCATCCTGCAAGTCGGCTTGGGTGATGTCGATATTCCGTTCGTTTTCGCCGCCGAGGGCCGATCGCAGTTGTTTGATCAACGGCTCGATCCGAGATCGGTAGGGACTGACAAACTGCATCCCAAAATCCAACGTCGCTTCACGCAATTGCCGCTCGGCTTGGACGATCAGAGTTTCGGATCGGTTGCGTTTGTCGATTTTTTCTTTGCGGAGGCGATCGGTTTCGGCGAATTCCTGGGCCGATCGCACCATTTGCTGGACTTCCTCTTCGCTCAGGGTCGAAGCGCCCTGAATCGTGATGCTCTGTTCACGCCCCGTGGTGCGATCCATCGCCGTCACTTGCAAAATCCCATTCGCATCAATGTCAAAGGACACCTGCACCTGCGGAATCCCACGCGGTGCGGGCGGAATGCCCATGAGTTTGAAGCGTCCGAGCGATCGGTTGCCCGTGGCCAGTTCCCGCTCACCCTGCACCACATTAATTTCCACGGAGGTTTGACTATCCTCCGAAGTCGAGAACACATCCGTCCGCCGCACGGGAATCGTGGTGTTGCGGGGAATCAGCTTCTTCATCAGCCCACCGATCGTCTCCAAGCCAATGGAAACGGGCGTCACATCTAGCAGCAAAATATCTTTCAGCTCACCGCCGAGAATCCCGGCCTGAACGGCGGCCCCGATCGCTACCACTTCATCGGGATTGACATTCTGATTCGGCTCGACCCGCAACATCGATCGCACCAAGTCCTGCACCATCGGCATCCGTGTGCCGCCGCCGACCAAGACCACCTCATCAATGTCCATCGGCCCAAGGCCCGCATCGCGCACGGCTTGCTTCACGGGTTCGCGCAACCGACTGAGCAAATCGACGCACAGCTCCTCAAACATCGATCGGCTCAACCGCGTCTCAATATGCTTCGGCCCCGCCTCCGTGGCGGTAATAAACGGCAAATTAATATCCGTAATCCCCACGCCCGACAGCTCGATCTTCGCCTTTTCCGCCGCTTCGATCAGCCGTTGCAACGACTGCCGATCGCGCTTCAGATCAACCTCCTCGACCTTCTGAAACTCCGTCGCCAACCAATCGACAATCTTCTGGTCAAAGTCCCCGCCGCCCAACTGGGTATCCCCACTCGTCGCCAGCACCTCGAACACGCCATTGCTCACATCCAGGATCGACACGTCAAACGTTCCGCCCCCCAGATCGAATACCAGGACGGTTTGGTTCTCGCGCCGATCGAGGCCGTAGGCCAACGCCGCCGCCGTCGGCTCATTCAAAATCCGCTTGACTTCCAGCCCCGCAATCCGCCCGGAATCCCGCGTGGCCTGCCGTTGGGAGTCATTGAAATACGCGGGTACCGTGATCACTGCCCCGGTCACGGGTTCCCCAAGATACCGACTGGCCTCATCCGCCAGCTTCCGCAAAATCATCGCCGACAGCTCTTCCGGCGCAAAGTCCCGATCCATCGTCGGGCATTTCATCTTGACGTTGTCCCGATCGCCCCGCCGAATCGTGTAGGGCACTTGCTTCGATTCCGGCGTCAGCTCATCGTAGCGACTGCCGATGAATCGTTTGATTGCATAGAATGTATTCTGCGGATCCAGCACGGATTGTCGGCGCGCCAGTTGTCCGACGAGGCGTTCCTTATCCTTGCTGAAGCCGACAACGGAGGGAGTTGTCCGCATTCCCTCGGCGTTGGCGATGACGACGGGTTTGCCGCCTTCCATCACCGATACGACCGAGTTGGTTGTTCCTAAGTCGATGCCGACGACTCTACCCATGCGTCCCGTTGCTCCTCGATCGGCTGAAAGTTAATACAAGGTTGATTTGAGACAAACTGGACATCATTCTATCTTGCTGTCGCCCGCTTGATGACCGAGATTTGGCGGGTTTGCTTCAGTCATAGCATTTTTTGCGGGGGGGTGGGTCGATCGGGTGGGGGTGGATTGCAGTAATGGGGTGAGGGGAGATTCCCGCACTGGGGGATGACCGGATTGGCGCATACTGAGCGGGTGCATTCCCTTCACTGGCAAATATTTATGACGAGTGAGTTTGACCCATTGACGCTGAATGAGGCGCAGTTGCGGGATGGGAAGGATAGTTTGGCGATGTTGGCGTTGGCCCCGTTGAGTCAGACGTATTTGCCTTGGAGTGGCTATGCGATGCGGCCCAGTGGGGTGGTGAAGATCCTCAATGAGATGGTGATCAATCAGCGATCGCTCGTTGTGGAGTGCGGGGCGGGGCTGACGACGGTGTATATCGCGAGTCTGATGCGGCAGCGGGGGCAGGGGCATCTCTACACGATCGAGCATGATGCCGAGTGGATTGCGGTGGTGCGGGGATTATTGGCGCAGGGGGGCTTGGAAGCCTATGTGACGTTGATTCATGCGCCGTTAGTGGGCTGTGAGTTGAGTTTGGATGGGGCGGATTGGTACGATCGGGGGGTGATCGCGAGTGCGATGGGCGATCGGAAGATTGATCTGTTGGTGGTGGATGGGCCTCCGGCTTATGATGTGGCGCGGCAGTTTGCCCGATATCCGGCGGCGGTGTATTTTCAGCCGAGTTTTGCGGGGGATTTTGCGATCGTGTTGGACGACATCGATCGGGCGGGTGAGCAGCGGATTTTGGCGGAGTGGGAGCGGCAGATGCCGGGGCTGGAGGTGAAGTTGTTGCCGATCGATGGGGGAGTGGCGATTTGTTCGAGTCGATCGGGCTTTAGTGTGAGTTAGGGGTTGGTTAAGTTGGTGGTTTGGGGGGATTTGGGTTACGATCGGGGGATTGTCGCCTGTGAGCGCTTATGCAAGTTTCTGAACCTGTGGCTGAATACGTCGCTAGCAAAGTTGGCCGTCTGTATGAGACGGATTTTTGTGCTTGGGCGGTGGCGCAGGGGCAGGCTTTGCGCGATCGTTCTTGGGATGATTTGGATATTGAGAATTTGATTGAGGAGATTGAGGCTTTGGCGCGGCAGCAACGGCAGGAATTGCGGCATCGGTTGGCGGTGCTGTTGGGTCATTTGTTGAAGTGGGAATTTCAGGTGTCGCATCGCAGTCGGAGTGGTTGGGCGACGATGCGGATTCAGCGGCGGGAGATTGCGACGTTGTTGTTGGAGAATCCGAGTTTGAGGCCAGATCGGGATGAGGCGTTGGGGTTGGCTTATTTGAATGGGCGGGATTTGGCGATATCTGAGACGGATTTGCCGGAGCGGACGTTTCCGATCGATTGTCCCTATGGGTGGGATGCGGTGTTGGATGCGGATTTTTGGCCGGGGGAAGCGGCGATCGAGGAGTAGGCCGATCGCGCTTCAGGCTTCGGCGGATTGATTCACCAGTGGATCACGCCGATCGCGGCGGGCGATGTCTTCGGGCGTGACATACGTGGTGGTGGAAGTGCCGTCTTCATGGTGGACGGTAACGGAGTAGCCGTTTTCACGAATTTTTTGGGCATGTTTGCCGCGTATGGGTTTGCCCATTTTGCTGAAGTCGTATTCTGGCGGCATGTCGTCGCTGTCGTCGATCGGGTGGGAAATATTTTTAGCTTGGGTCATAGAGACGGGCCTCTCTAGTGGTGCAAGGGCGGGCGCTGATGACGATCATACACCCGCCGATCGATCACGTGACTTCGCTTACTAGCGGAGGTTTTTGAGGATTTGAAAGCAGAGCTTCAGGGCAAGGATACCGATCGTGGCCTGGGGATTGAGCCAGGTGGCGATGAAGATGACGATCGCTTCGATGATCTGCCAGGTTTTTTCACGATCGGGGTCGGGCTTGTTGGATTTCATGATTTGTTTCCTTTGAACTGAACAAGCCAATACTACGAAACTGCTGTGGGGTGGCTTGTTCAAGCAAGTCGGGTATTCTGTCCGAGTTATGTTCAAGATTGTCCAACTTCTGATTTAGTGGTTAAACTGGCCTCAGCGAATAAAGGTGTCCCATGGCCGCTCAGAAGCAATCCACGCAGAAAACCCTTCAGTTGTCGATCGAAGGTGGACACAAAGCTGATAAGGCTTTGCTATTGCACGATGCGGGCGGCATTAAACGTACTTTGGCTGCCACTTTGGTCATGTCTCCTACAACAGTCACAAATTTCTTTAAACTCCGTCCAGTGGGGCAGAGCCATTTCAAGAAGATTTGCCGTGAGTTGAAGCTGAAGTGGGAAGACGTGTGCGAACCGGATGAACAACCGATCGAGAAAATTGACGACATCAACGCGATCGTTCAGCAAGTCCGATCGGCAATTCGCCCATTAATTCAAGAACAATGCGGCACGATGCGGGTGCTGGATATGGATCAACCGATCGAGCTAACGGGCGATCGGGGCATCTATACCAACGTGAACATCCTGGAAAGGCAATCGCGGCTGCGGAGTGAGCGGGAGATGCTGGAGGATTGTGATTTTGATAATCGGCGGGTGCGGGAGAAGCGAATACCGGGATTGGAGGCGGTGGAGAAGCATCGGCGGTTGATGGTGTTGGGGAAGCCGGGGGCGGGGAAGACGACGTTTTTGAAATATTTGGCGATGCAGTGCATTACGGGTGGATTTGCGGCGGATCAAGTGCCGTTTTTTGTGACATTGAAGGATTTTGCGGAGGCGGAGAAATCGCCGAGTTTGTTGAAGTACCTCGCCGAGGGGCTAACGGTTGAAACCATGGATCAGCTTCTTTCCTCAGGTCGAGCTTTGATCTTTCTCGATGGCCTTGACGAAGTTCGGGAAGAAGATACAAAGCGCGTCAGGAGCGAAATACTTTCTATAACTCGCAAATCTGTTGAAAATCAATGTGTCATGACCTGCCGGATTGCAGCGCAGGAATATACATTTGTGAATTTTACCGATGTAGAAGTAGCAGACTTTGACGAGGAGCAGATTGCCACCTTTGCGGAAAACTGGTTTCGGGCCAAGAATGATCTGCTAAGTGCTGAGACTTTTGTGCGACGATTGGGGGCCAATGAGCCGATTCAGGAGTTGGCAAAAACCCCCATACTACTGACGTTACTCTGTTGGATATTTGACAGAGATAAGGATTTTCCGACAAAACGAGTGGATTTATACGAACAGGGTATAGACCTCCTGCTAGAAGATTGGGATAAAAAGCGAGATGTACAACGCGATCGAATCGATCGAAATATAGACTTGCCTTTTATCAAAAAACTACTCAGTTATATCGCCTTTGCCTCTTTCACTGAACGAAATCTGATTGAGTACAAGCAGCTTGAGTGCTATATTGCCGATTTTATCCAAACCTTGCCGCCGGACAGCGCCTATGCCCAACTGTCTCGAATTGATTGCGGAACTCTTTGCAAAATTCTCATCAAGTCGCTTCAGTCGCATCATGGAATTCTGGTAGAACGGGCAGAACGGACTTATTCCTTTTCACATTTGACCTTTCAGGAATACTTTACCGCACGACAAATCACAACGACCAAGCAAGTTGATTTCTTAGTGGCGCGAATTACTGAAAAGCGCTGGAGGGAGGTGTTTTTGCTAACCGTAGGGATGATGCGAAATCCCGACGAATTGCTACTGGCAATGAAAATGCAAATTGATTTGCACTTGGTTCAGGATAATAAAATTCAGCAGTTTCTACAGTGGGTTAACCAAAAATCATCATCATCGCTGCAAGTTCTCTATAAGTCGGCTGCGGTACGAACCTTCTATTTTGACCTCGCCCGCGATATCTACAACGTCCGCGATAACATCCGCGACAACATCGGCGATATCACCTCCACCTTCTATTTCCACCTTGCCCGACTCCTCGACCTCGATCCCAACCTTGACCTCGACTGCTATTTCGATCCCGGCCTCGCTCTCGATCTTGCCCTAGCCGGTGCCAGTGCCCGCGCCCTTACCCGCGATCTTGTTTTTTCATGCCATCTTGACTCCGATTTCCGCTTTACCCTCGCCCGCACCTTCTATTCCGAATTAAATCACCCCCTTCAAGAGGTCTTCGATCGACTCCCCGATTCTTCCTATGAAAATCGAGGAAATTTCAATAAGTGGTGGAAACCCAACGGTCAACAATGGACTGAAGATCTCTGCCAAACCGTAATCGCCCATCGCAACATCGGCCACGACTGGCAATTCACCGACGACCAAAAGACCCTCCTCCAGCAATACTACGATGCCAACCTCCTCCTCGTCGAATGCCTCAACAGCGAACGCGACGTCAGCCTCAACGTCAGGGAAGAGATTGAAGATACGTTGTTGTTGCCCGTGGCGGAGCTGGAGAAACGGGGGGAGAATTGAGAATTGAGAATGCAGAATTGAGAAATTTCAACTTAGCCCGCCAAGCGTTCCCGCATCGCCGCTTCCATAATTGCGACATTCTCCAGCGTTGTCGGTGCCGGATAGAGTGGACTATCACCCCCATCCGTCTCCAACCGATCGACCAAGCAATGAAACGCCGCATCATCCTGACGATTTGCCAAAACATAGGCTTTCAGTTCAGCGATCGACATCATTTCAAAGTTCATCTTTAGTTGCCTCCGAAAGGTTTTGACCAACCCGCCCCAATCACCGTTGCGTCCCCAATACGATCGGAGCCGCCAACGTACTCGCACAACCCGATCGCACCTTGCCATCCAGCATCACGATCGCGCTATAGGGATACAGATTATCCGACATGCCATCACTACATCGATCGCCCGTCGCCTTCTGAATCATCAGCCACCCATTCATCGATCGACTCTGCAACCGATAAACCTGCACCATATCTGTCGGTCGTCCTTGGGCCGCGATCGGCGCACTGTAGGCAAACTTCAGCGTCGTCGTTTGTTCCGGCGTGCGATATTCGATGCCCTGTCTGGTCACACTCACCTGCCAGAATGGCTCCGTCCCACTCGCGCTGACTAATACTTGTGGTGGCTTCGGGGCGGGCGGCTGACTCACTGCACTCATCGCAATTGCCGCCAAACTGGTAAACGTCATCGCACCGATGACCTTTGGTCGGTCGGAGACCATCGCCCATCGTATCGGAAAACCTTTCATGGCATCAACCTCACTACAGCGGGGAACTTACAGTGATCTACCCCCTGGTTGAACCATTTTCCTGAAACTAAGGTGATTTCTGATTCAGAAAGTCCCGTTTCAAGCTAGACTAATCAGTGTAGAGTCGCATGAATGGGATTGACCAATGATTGGTGTAACCGAGGCGGCATTAACAGGGAGCCAAATTGCTGACCTGCGGCTGGCGTCAA
>JANOQX010000103.1:0-8311 GCA_031415035.1 Cyanobacteria bacterium VAR_4_metabat_243 | reverse complement strand
TAGTTGAATATACAGTTGGGGGGAATGCTGCATGGGATCAAGCTGGGCGTGTGGTAACAATCAGCTTCCCATAGCCTTCCCCTCCTTGCAGCAACATTCCCGGCCTGATTGCCTTTTAACCACTTCTGTCAGGCAGTCAGCGGCATGAGTGGGGCGGGAAAGGACATTACGCTCTATTCGGTCATGGCCGCGCTGAAGCAACGTTACCCAACTGCTTTGTATGTGGGGATCGACGGGAAGAATCACGCCGGAGAATTGCCCCTGTGGTCGGAGGGGATCTACGATCGCACAATCCATATCTCGATGCTCGACCGGGTGAACGACTACCACCGGAGCTTGCTGGCATTGCTGAAACAAGCCTGCGAATTCCCTGGCATGGTGTTCGTCGCCTTCTCCGAGCTGAATGGGATTGCGGGGAGCTACATCGCCGCCGGAATGAAGCCGGAATGGGGCGAGGTGGCGCATTACCTCCGCTACCTGGCGTTACAGGGGAACGCCGCTGGGAAGTTTCTCGTATCGACGGCCCAAGGCATCACCCTGGATGAATTGGGCATCTCAACATCGACCCGTGCCAATATTCAATTCCTGATGGTCGGGAATGGTTCGCAGTTTGGATTTATCAGCAGCATCACGGCGAATACATCGGTGTTCGATCGGAAGCTGATTAACGACCAAAACACATTTGTCGCCGCATGTTCCCGATCGACGGCGCTCGAACATTTGCCCAACCGCGACACCGACAAAGGCATCAGCTATTTTCACACGGCCCTTAATCGTTGGGAACCGATGCCGCGCCTGGTGAATCCGGGGAATGATCGGTGTAATCCGGTGGTGAGTGCCCCGCCGATCGCCCCATCGGTTGCGGTGGCTGATCCGGTGGTAACGGCTGAAAGATCAGCTAGCCAGGAAACCGCCCCGGTTGACGCGTTTCAAATCAAGCTAGACTTGGCGGAATTGTGTATCGACAAAATTCGCAAACTGGAAGGCCGGAAAACGACATTTGCCAAAATTAAGAAAACGCTGTCAGTAGCCCAGCGATTAGTCTGTGACGATTTGGAGTTTCAGGAATTGCTGATGGATGACGAGGCGATCGGGGTGGAAACGGAAACGATGCGGAATGGCTTAACGACGATTCGGCTGTGGTGGGTGGGTGATGAAAGATAAGGGGTTGTGGGGTTCTGGGGCTGGTGGTTTGGGTGAACCCCCGGTCTTTTTGGAGTTTTCTGACGCGCTGCCCCCGAACCCCTGATCTCGATTTACTGACGGTCGATCGTGATCCGAGTATCATGCGATAGCCCGATCGTGAACTGCGACACGCATGTCTAACTTCCATCAACGACCTTTCTCCATCAAAATCTTCCTGCCCACTGGCGATCCCGATGGCCTGCGCGTCGTCGAAAAATCCAATTGGACAGGGATCGGAATCTACTTTAAACGGCCCAACTTCAAACAAGCGGCCCAACGCCCTGAGTTCCAAAAAACTGGCGTCTACATCCTCATTGGCAATCCCGATAACAGCAGCCTTCCCACCCTCTACATTGGCGAAGGCGATCCTGTTGCGGCCCGTCTCACGAGCCACCAAAGCACCAAGGACTTCTGGGAATGGGCAATCTTCTTCACGTCCAAAGATAATAGCCTCAACAAAGCCCACATCAAATACCTCGAATCCCGCCTGCTCGAACTCGCCGCGACCGCCAAACAATCCCAGCTCGATAATGTCCAGTCTTCGCTGCCTCCAAGCCTCTCCGAAGCGGAAGCCGCTGATACTGAGAGCTTTCTCCTGGATATGCTCAGTATCTTCCCCTTGTTGGGCCTGAATGCCTTCGAGCCAATCCAACCGCTGAAGCAACCCCAGAATCTCCTGGCGCTCGATCGTCCTAACCTCAAAGCCACGGCTTACGAAGACCCCCAGGGCTTTATTGTTCGGCAAGGCTCACTGGCCAGCAATACCGAAACCTCTTCTATTCACCCCTTCCTCAGTACCTTGCACCAAGACTTGCTCAAGCAAGGCATTCTCGCCGATAAAGACGGCAAGACCCTCCAGTTCACCCAGAACTACCCTTTTACTTCCCCTTCTACTGCTGCCGGAGTCATTTTGGGTTACCCGGCAAATGGACGTGTCGAATGGAAAGACGCTCAAGGCAAGACCCTGAAGGAACTCCAAACTGCGACTTTATCCTGATTCAACTTTTTAGATTGATGTAAGATGACAGACTGTTTGCTGGTTGTGCTTTGGCTCTATGCTGGAGGACGATCGTATTTCTCCTTGTAGCGATAGAAACACCGTGGCGCTAAAAAAATCTGAACTCTATAGCTCACTCTGGTCTGGCTGCGATGAATTGCGCGGTGGGATGGATGCGAGCCAGTATAAGGACTATGTTCTGGTGATGCTGTTTATCAAGTATGTGAGCGATAAGTATGCTGGACAGCCGTTTGCTGCCATCACGGTGCCCGTGGGGTCGAGCTTTGCCGATATGGTGGCGCTGAAGGGGACGGCGAGTATCGGCGATGACATTAATAAGAAGATTATTGGACCATTGGCGGCGGCGAATCAGTTGTCGGATGTGCCTGATTTTAATGATGCGGCGAAGTTGGGTAGTGGGAAAGAGCTGATTGAGCGGCTGACGAATCTGATTGCGATTTTTGAGAATAAGGCGCTGGACTTTAGTAAGAATCGGGCCGATGGGGATGACATTCTGGGCGATGCCTATGAATATTTGATGCGGCATTTTGCGACAGAGAGTGGGAAGAGCAAGGGGCAGTTCTATACGCCTGCGGAAGTGAGTCGGGTGATTGCCCAGATTATTGGCATTGGTGGAGCGAAGACCAGTAGCCAAACGACGGTTTATGACCCGACTTGTGGATCGGGTTCGCTGCTATTGAAGGTGAGTGATGCGGCGACGACGCCTGTTTCGCTGTATGGCCAGGAGAAGGATGCGGCGACTTCGGGGTTGGCGCGAATGAATATGATCTTGCATAGCAACCCGACGGCGGAGATTAAGCAAGGGAATACGTTGGCGAATCCGTTGTACAAGACGGATGAAGGTGAGCTGAAGACATTTGATTATGTGGTGGCGAATCCGCCGTTTAGTGATAAACGCTGGAGTACGGGGATTAAGCCGGATGAGGATGAGTTCGATCGGTTTACGCCGTACGGCATTCCGCCGGATAAGCAGGGGGATTATGCTTACTTGTTGCATATTGTCCGATCGCTGAAAAGTACGGGGAAAGGGGCCTGCATTTTGCCCCATGGGGTGTTGTTTCGGGGGAATACGGAGGCGGCGATTCGGCGGAACTTGATTGAGCGGGGGTATATCAAGGGGATCATTGGTCTTCCGGCGAACTTGTTTTATGGGACGGGGATTCCGGCTTGTATTGTGGTAATTGATAAGGCGAATGCTGAAAAGCGTGATGGCATCTTTATGATTGATGCCAGTGCGGGTTATATGAAGGATGGGAATAAGAATCGATTGCGGGATATGGATATTCACCGGATTGTGGATGTGTTTAATCGTCAGTTGGAAATTCCGAAGTTGGCGCGAATGGTGCCGATCGACGAAATTGAACGCAATGAATTTAACCTGAACATCCCGCGTTATATCGATAGTCAGCAGGCCGAGGATGTGCAGGATATTGCGGGGCACTTGCAGGGGGGGATTCCGGTGGCGGATGTGGAAGCGTTGGGGCAATATTGGGCGGTTTGTCCGAAGCTGAAGGCGGCGTTATTTCAGTCGAATCGATCGGGATATCTGGATTTGGCGGTGCCGAAGGATGGGATTAAGTCGGCGATCTTTGGGCATAAGCAGTTTGTGGCGTTTGTGGAGGGGATGGCGGCGTTGTTTGAGGATTGGCGATCGCGTAGTGGGTTGATGCTGAAGGGGCTGGATGTGGGGTGTCACCCGAAGGCGGTGATTGGGAAGCTGGCGGAGGATTTGCTGGAGCATTATGCGGGGAAGGATTTGGTGAATCAGTATGATGTGTATCAGCATTTGATGGATTATTGGTCGGAGGTGATGCAGGATGACTGCTATTTGATTGCGGCGGAGGGCTGGCAGGCGGCGACCTATCGGGTGATTGAGAAGAATAAGGCGGGGAAAGAGGTGGATAAGGGTTGGGCTTGTGATTTGGTGCCGAAGGGGTTGATGGTGGCGCGGTATTTTGCCGAGGAGCAGGGGGCGATCGATGCCCAGCAGGCGGAGCTAGAGGCGGCGATCGCGCAGATGGAGGAGATGGAAGAGGAGCATGGTGGAGATGAGGGGGCGTTTGGGGAGTTGGAGAAGGTGAGCAAGGCGACTGTGGCGGCCCGGTTGAAGGAGATTAAGGGGGACGCCGGATTGAAGGCGGAGGAGAAGGTTTTGAAGGAATGGTTGAAGGTGTCCGATCGGGCGGCGGTGTTGAAGAAGGAAATTAAGGGGGCGGA
Source organism: Cyanobacteria bacterium VAR_4_metabat_243 (assembly GCA_031415035.1). Classification (GTDB taxonomy): domain Bacteria; phylum Cyanobacteriota; class Cyanobacteriia; order Leptolyngbyales; family Leptolyngbyaceae; genus Romeriopsis. The sequence continues at coordinate 3,891 of JANOQX010000103.1, read as the reverse complement.
TGAGGCGCTCGATCGGTTGGTCTATGACAAGTATCCTGTGCTGACGGTGGATGAGGTGAAGGCGTTGGTGGTGGATGATAAGTGGCTGGCGCGGATTGGGGCGGCGATCGGGGGTGAGATGGATCGGGTGAGTCAGGGATTGACTTCAAGGGTGAAGGTGTTGGCGGAGCGGTATGAGCGGCCTTTGCCGGAGATGGTGGGCCAGGTGGCAGCGCTGGAGGAAAAGGTGGCGGCACATTTGGCGAAGATGGGGTTTGGGGTATGAGTGATCTGTTGCCGTCGGATTATGGGGATTGGCTGGCTGACCTGAAGTTGCGGATTCGGGGGGCGCAGTCGCGGGCGGTGCTGGCGATCAATGAGGAGCAGATTCGGCTCTATCATTCGATCGGATGTGAAATTTTGGAACGCCGAGGTCGTCAGGGCTGGGGGGCGAAGGTGATCGATCGACTGTCGTCTGATTTGCGCGAAGCCTTCCCTGATATGAAGGGCCTTTCGAGTCGAAACCTGAAATATATGAGTGTTTTTGCAAAACAATGCCCTGATCGTCAAATTGGGCAGCAAGCTGCTGCCCAATTGCCTTGGTTTCATATTGTGATGCTGTTGACTAAGGTTGAAGACTCGGCCCAGCGGGAATGGTATGCGATTAAGGCGGCGGCAGAGCGGTGGTCACGATCGACCCTAGAGGTGCAGATTAAGAATCATCTGTACGATCGGCAGGGGGCAGCACTGACGAATTTTGATCAGCATCTCGAAGCATCGCAGGCGGGTTTGGCGGCGCAGGTGTTAAAAGATCCGTATCATTTTGATTTTTTGGGTTTGGGGGATGAGGCGCAGGAGCAGGATATTGAGAAGGCTTTGGTACGGCATATTACGAAGTTTTTGATGGAGTTGGGGGCGGGGTTTGCATTTATGGGGCGGCAGGTAAGGCTGGAGGTGGGAGGTGCGGAGTTTTTTGTGGATTTGTTGTTTTACCACACGCGGTTGAAGTGTCATGTGGTGGTGGAGCTGAAGGCGACGGAGTTTAGGCCGGAGCATACGGGGCAGTTGAATTTTTATCTCAGCGCGATCGATGCGCAGATGAAGGCGGAAGACGATCGACCGACGATCGGGTTGCTGTTGTGTAAGACGAAGAATAAGCTGGTGGCGGAGTATGCGCTTTCGGGGACGAATCGCCCGATGGGGATTGCGGAGTATGAGCTGGTGCGGGCGCTGCCGGAGCCGTTGGATCGGAGTTTGCCGAGTATTGAGGCGATCGAGGCAGAGTTTTCGTGGGATTTGGAGGGTGAGGGATGAGGCATTATTGAGTGAGTTACACTGTGGAGGTAGGGTTGATGGCGATCGATATTCCAGTTCGGTGAGGGAGAAGGTTGAATGATTCAGATGATGCAGTTGCAGCGGGATATTGATGCTTTACCGGAGGAGGCACAGAATTTACTGGTTGACTTTATTGAATTACTGAAAAAGCGTTACGCTTTGGCGGCTTCGGAGGCGGAAAGTGAAAGTAACTTCGATCGGTTTGAGCAGAGTGGGTTGATTGGGTGCTGTGATGTTGAAACGGATTTGTCGGTTAACTACAAGTCGGTTTTGGCGGAGTCGTTAGAGGCGAAGTATGATCATCGTTGATACTGGATTTTGGTTGGCGCTGGCTGATCGGCGCGATCGATATCACCCCCAAGCGAAGCAGGCACTGAAGCGATATGATGAGCCGCTGATTACGACTTGGTGCGTGGTGACGGAAACCTGCTATTTATTATTGACGCGGAAGGGCAATCAGGCGCAGATGCAGTTTATCAATAGTTTTCAGAGTGGGCTGTTTAAGGTTTTTAATTTAGAAGCGCATCATGGCGATCGGATTGCTGAGCTGATGGGGAAGTATGCGGATTTGCCGATGGATTTGGCTGATGCTTCGTTGGTTATACTCGCTGAGCATTTAAATTCGGGCCGAATTTTTTCAGTGGGTCAGTGGGATTTTAATACATATCGATGGAAGCGAACATCGCCTTTTGAAAACCTTCTGATGATTGAAGATGGGTCAGGAAGTTGAGGGTGGAAGTTGCGGCAGAGTTTTCGTGGGATTTGGAGGGTGAGGGATGAGTGGTTGGTTGCCATTGTTGCCGTTAGATTTTGAGATTGAGACGAAGGCGGTGCTGAAGAAGCTGACGCTGGCCCATCGGGCGTTGGCGGAGCTGAAGGGAATTGCGGCGACGATGCCGAATGAGGCGATTTTGATTAATACCTTGGCGTTGCAGGAGGCGAAGGATAGTTCAGCGATCGAGAATATTATTACGACGCAGGATGATTTGTTTCGGAGTGATTTGGCGAGTCGGATGTTTGTGACGATCGCGGCGAAGGAGGTGCATTTTTATGCGGATGCTTTGCGGGTGGGGTTTGAGCAGGTGAAGGTGCAGGGATTATTGACGAATAATCAGATTTTGCAGATTCAGGCGATTATTGAGGAAAATAGTGCGGGGTTTCGGAAGTTGCCGGGGACGGCATTGAAGGATGGGCGGGGAAATGTGGTTTATATGCCGCCGCAGGGGGCGCAGGAGGTGGCGGCGTTGATGGGGAATTTGGAGCAGTTTATTAATGATGATGCGCTCTGTGATTGGGATTCGCTAACGAAAATGGCGGTGATTCATCATCAGTTTGAGAGTATTCACCCGTTTTATGATGGTAATGGCCGGACGGGGCGGATTATTAATATTCTTTATTTGGTGCAGCAGGGGTTGTTGAAGATTCCGGTGCTGTATTTAAGTCGATATATTAATCAAAATAAGGCGGAGTATTATCGGCTGTTGCAGGTGGTGCGAGATGATGAAAAAGCCTGGGAGGATTGGGTTTTGTTTATGCTGGAAGGGGTGGAGCAGACGGCGCGGCAGACGATCGAGCTAGTTGAGGCGATTACGCATTTGATGCAGGTAATGAAGCAGCAGATTCGATCGGAGTTGCCCAAGATTTATAGTCAGGATTTGTTGAATAATTTGTTTCGACATCCGTATACAAAGATTGAGTTTGTGGTAGATGAGTTGAAGATTACGCGGAAGACGGCGGCGAAGTATCTTGATGAGTTGGTCGAGATTGGGGTGTTGCAGAAGCAGCGGATTGTGAAAGATAATTTCTATCTGAATATTGGGCTATATGAGTTGCTGCTGAATGTTGGCGATAGGGCGGGAGGTAGTCATGGGTAAGAATTGCATTTTTTTACCCATGACATTGGTCTCATGGGTAAAAAAGAGTCTTTTGTACATATGGGGTGAGCTGGTGAGGGTGCTGCGATCGTGGTTGGATCGGTGCTTGCCGAGTATTGAGGCGATTGAGACGGCGTTTTCGTGGGATTTGGAGGGTGAGGGATGAGTGGTCAGAAGGTGCCGAAGGGGTATAAGCAGACTGAGGTTGGGGTGATTCCTGAGGATTGGGATGTCAAGCCCCTTAAAAAAATATCTCCGTCCCTAAGTGTTGGCCTTGTCATCAATCCATCATCATATTTTGACAAAGATGGCTCTGTTCCGATGCTTGTTGGTTCACACGTTGAGGAAGATCGAATTAACGGGCAATCTGCTAATCGGATTACTGAGGCTAGCAATAATATGCTAGGAGCATCACGTCTTTCATCAGGAGATCTTGTAACTGTTCGTGTTGGCGATCCTGGAGTGACTGCTGTCGTTCCGCTAGAATTAGATGGTTGCAATTGCGCATCCATGATGATTGTTCGACAGCATTCATCTTTTATTTCAAAGTGGCTTTGCTATGTAACAATACTCCGGACACCTTTTTGAGAGAAAAAGGGTAAAAATCGACAAAAAGCGATTCATCGGATAAGGTGCCAATATCAACAAAAGCACAGGATAAATCGCCTTATGGACATTGTACACAGCCTACTGAACAAAGTGG
>JANOQX010000102.1:0-15907 GCA_031415035.1 Cyanobacteria bacterium VAR_4_metabat_243 | reverse complement strand
ATCAATAAAATCTTCAATGAACGGCAAGGGTTGGCTCAACCACATCGCATCACACCTATACATCAATCCAGTATCACTGTACCATTTGGTGGTTTATGAAAAACTTGAACATCGAGTTTAAGCAAGTCAACGATCGCTATGGGCATAAGGTGGGGGACGCTTTATTGGTGGAAGTTGCCGCGCGACTGTCAGCGGCGCTGCGGGCCAGTGACAGTGTGTTTCGGTGGGGGGGGGATGAGTTTGTGGTACTTAGCGAGAGTACAACGGATATGCGTAGCGCGGTCATCCTTGGCAAGAAAATATTGTCAGCAATTCAAACTGAATTTTGGATTGACGGCAATCGAATTATGATTGGCAGTAGCATCGGTGTTCGACAAATTGTGAATCACTTAGGAGAACTCGATGTTGACCAAATCTTGGCGGATGCCGATACGGCAATGTATGCCGCCAAGGTTCGAAAAAACACCGTTATCGTCTATGGTGCAGCGGATTTTTCGCCCGCCTAATCAATCTGATGCGATCGATGATTACAAATTGATGAAGGAAGCCGAGAGAATTATCAAGATGACTATACTGGAGGCAGTCCCAGCAAATCTCACCTACATCGAGCACCAGTCCGTATGTCATCCAACAACTACACCAGTCCGGTGAACCAGCTCTTCCAACTCGCACCCTCGTCGAAAATTGAGGATTGGTCAAGCTATGCCAATCTAGGGATCACGATCGAGCATCTGCCGGAAGTGGCCCGGATGGCGATCGATGAAGATTTGCTTTATAGCGAGGAGGATAGTGAGTTTTGGGCACCGAGCCAGGCTTGGCGGATGTTGGCTGTGCTGGGCACAGTGGCTGCGGTCGCGCCATTAATCACGGTGCTTCAGGATTGGAGTGAGGAGAATTGGGATTGGTTGGGTGAGGAAATTAAAGAAATATTTGGGCATATCGGCGCGGTGGCCTTGCCTGCACTCGCCAAAACACTCGGCAACACCAAGTACAGCACCTATACACGGGAAAATGCCGTGATGTCGATCAGCGAAATTGGCAAACAACATCCCGCCAGCCGCACGGAATGTATCACCGTACTCACGACGCAATTAACCCGATTTAGCAAAAACAATCCGGAACTCAATGCCTGTTTAGTGACCGATCTGGCGGTTCATCTGAAGGCGGTTGAATCCGCCGCAGTGATTGAACAGGCGTATCAATCGGGGCGGGTGAATGAAGACTTTATTGGGGATTGGGATGATGCTCAGGTGCATTTGGGACTGAAGGATGCGTCAGAACTGCCGCACCGATCGCGCAATGTCATCACGCATCCATGGGAATTTGTACCGCCGGAGCCGAGTGGTTTTGCGATTGGGCGCAGCATTGTACCAAAAACCAAGGCAACGGCGAAACGCAAGACGCAGAAGCAATCACGGCGCCAGAATCGCCAGAAAAAATAAGCGATTGGCGATCGACCTGCTATCAATGCTATCATCTTGTCAAGATCAGCCCGCTTTCTGAGGTGATTAATTATGGCGAATTTGATCGTGCGAAATATTGATGACGCGATCGCCAATGCCCTGAAAGTCCAAGCCAGTCAGCACGGCGTTAGTGCTGAAGCCGAACATCGGCGCATCCTGGCGCAGGCGTTGTTGCGTCCACAGAAAAAATCATTTCTGGAAGTTTTAAGTCAGATTCCCGATGTCGGCACCGATGACGATTTTGCCCGAATTCAAGATCAACCGACTACGCACCCATTCGACTGATGTATTTACTCGATACCAACATCATCAGCGAATTGCGTAAACGCGATCGGGCGAACCCCGGTGTCACCCGCTTTTTCCGGGAGATGGCAGAGCAGGAATCGGCTGCTTATATCAGCGTGATCACGATCGGGGAACTGCGGCGTGGGGTGGATATGATTCAACATCGGGGCGATCGTGCCCAAGCGCAGTTGCTCGAAACCTGGCTGCAAATGATGTTGGATGATTATGCGGAAAACATTCTCGATTTTGGGCAAGAAGCGGCGCAGGTCTGGGGGCGGTTACGTGTGCCTCACCCGGAAAACGATCTGGACAAGCAGATTGCCGCGACGGCATTGGTCTACGGCTTAACGCTAGTCACCCGAAATGTGCGGGATTTTGCGGCGATCGGTGTCACCCTGTTCAATCCCTTTGAGTCGGTTTAGAAAACAATGATTACAGTGCAAAATATTGATCTAGAATGGATTGGATCTAGTTTAGGAAACTGATGAAGTTAACGCTCTCCCGTTTAGAAAGCCTACTGCTGACCGCTTGCGATGACCTGCGGGGCAGCATGGATGCCAGCGAATACAAGGAATACATCTTTGGGATGTTGTTCTTGAAGCGGGCGAGCGATCTGTTTGAACAGCGTCAGGCGGAGTTGCGCCAGCAGTTGGCGGAGCAGGGCATGGCGGATCAAGATATCGAAGAGGCGCTGATCGACCCGGATAATTACTCCGGTAAATATTTCTATGTGCCGCCGCGTGCGCGTTGGAATCAGGGCTGGCAGGAACAAGTTGTCGAAGATGACAAACCCAAAACCATTCAACATCCCGCACTGAAGCATGTCAAAGAAAACGTGGGCACGGCGCTGAATAAGGCACTGGAAGCGATCGAAGACGAAAATGCCGATGCGCTGCAAGATGTGCTGAAGGGCATTAACTTTAACCGCAAGATTGGCCAGAGAACGCTGGATGACGATACGCTGTCAAACTTTTTGCTGAACTTTGAGAAAATTCCCCTGAAGGATAGCGATTTTGAGTTTCCGGATTTGCTGGGGGCAGCTTATGAGTGGCTGATCAAGTATTTTGCGGACTCGGCGGGGAAGAAGGCGGGGGAATTTTACACCCCGGCGGAGGTGGTGCGGATTTGTGTGGAGGTGTGTGATCCGCAGGAGGGAATGAGTGTCTATGACCCCACGGTGGGTTCGGGGGGGATGCTGATTCAGATGCGAGATTATCTGCGGGAAAATGGGGGCAGTGCGGATGAACTGGCGCTCTATGGCCAGGAAAAAATGGGGACGACTTGGTCGATTTGTAAAATGAATATGCTGCTGCATGGAATTTCTCATGCCGATATTCGCCAAGAAGATACGATCCGCGAACCGCAGCATTTGGATGTGGGCAATGAACTGAAGCGGTTCGATCGGGTGGTGGCCAATCCCCCGTTTAGCCAAAACTACATCCAAAAAGGTTTGAAATTTCCTGGTCGGTTTCCGGTGATGCTGCCGGAGAAGGGGAAGAAGGCGGATCTGATGTTTGTGCAGCATATGTTGGCGGTGCTGAAGCAGGATGGGCGGTTGGCGTCGGTGATGCCCCATGGGGTGTTGTTTCGGGGGGGCGAGGAGCGGGCGGCGCGTCAGCATTTTATCGATCGGGGTTATCTGGAGGCGATTATTGGGTTGCCGAGTAATTTGTTTTATGGGACGGGGATTCCGGCTTGTATTTTGGTGATGAATAAGGCGGGGGCGGGGGAGCGGGATCATGTGTTGTTTATCAATGCCGATCGGGAGTACCGCGAAGGCAAGGCCCAAAACCATCTGCGGCCCGAGGATATTGACAAGATTATCTATGCTTACCGATCGGGTCAGGATATTTCCAGTTATGCGCGGCTGGTGTCTCGGGATGAGATCAGGGCGGAGGAGTACAATTGCAATATTCGGCGCTATGTGGATAATGCACCGCCGCCGGAACCCCATGATGTACGGGCGCATTTGCAGGGTGGGGTGCCGATCGTGGAAGTGGAAAGTCTCGATCGGTTTTGGCAAAATTATGGGGCTTTGAGAGAGGATTTGTTTGTGAGTCGGGATGGGGTGTATTTGGATTTTGCGGGGGCGATCGGGGATAAGCGGGATATTGCGGCGTTTGTGGCGACGCATCAGAGTGTGACGATGAGTCATCAGGCGTTTATGAAAACGTTGGCGGCTTGGTGGCGCAAGAGTTTGCCGATCGTGGAGGCGTTGGCTCCGGCGGGGGCGGCGGTGGAGGGTGGTGTGTATGTGATGCGGCGCGATTTGTTGAAGAGTATTGAGGCCGTTTTGGTGAAGCAGTCCTTGCTGACGCCGTTTCAGGTGCGGGGGGCGTTTGCGAATTATGTGGATGGGTTGAAGGCAGATTTTAAGTCGATCGCGGCGAGTGGTTGGGGGGCGGAATTGATTCCGGATGGAGAGATTTTGCTGAGTCAGTTTCCGCAAGTGTTGGCGGAGTTGGAACAGTGTCAGACGCGGCTGGCGGAGTTGCAGGCGTTGTTTGGGGCGGCGGATGAGGAGGATTTTGAGGATAGTGAAGAGACGGGGGTGATGGGTTCGGATCAGGTGAAGCGTCTGAAGGCGAGTTTGAAGGAGGCGAAGGGGTTGGCGCGGTTGTGGAAGCGGGATCCGGGGCTGGGGGATTGGACGAAGCAGCAGTATCAGGCGGAGCAGTTGGAGGGGCAGTTGGCGCGGCATAAGGTGCTGGAGGATGAGGTGAGGACGCTACGATCGACCGTCAAGGCGATCGAGGGGAAGCGGGATGAGTTGGTGATGAGTGCACGATCGAAGATTTCGGTGGAGGCGGCGCGGGGGGTGATTATTGAGCGGTTGCGGGTGACGCTGATGGATATTTATGGGGCTTATTTGCGGGCAGATCAGCGCGCTTGTGTGCGGGCGGTTGAGAATTTGTGGGGGAAGTATGCGGTGACGGCGAAGGCGATCGAGGCGGAGAGGGATGCGGCGGCGGGGCAGTTGCAGGCGTTTTTGGTGGAGTTGGGTTATGAGTGAGCTTAGGCGTATTGGCTCTTTTGCCAAAGTTAGGAGAGGAGCATCTCCGCGTCCTATCTGGGATCCACAATATTTTGGTGGTAATGTCGGCTGGGTAAGAATTGGCGATGTTACTAAATACAACTATAAATATTTGAGAATTACAGAACAGTATCTTTCACCACTTGGACAATCAAAAAGCGTCACAGTGGGTAAGGGCGATTTAATTATGTCCATCTGCGCAACTGTTGGGAAGCCAATCATTGTTGATATGGCAGCTTGTATTCACGATGGATTTGTGCAGTTATATGATTTGACTGATGTTGATACGGAATATCTCTTTTATCAGCTTCAATTTCATGAAAAGGCTTTTGAAAGTCGTGGACAACCTGGTACGCAAGTAAATCTAAATACGAAAATTGTCGAAGATGAAAAAATTTGGCTGCCAGATGGAATAGATAAACAAAAAAAGATTGCCAAAATCATAAGCACGATCGATCGTACCATTACCCACACAGAAGCCCTCATCGAAAAATACCAACAGATCAAAGCGGGGCTGATGCATGACCTGTTTACCCGTGGCATTGGGGCTGATGGTCAATTGCGTCCGCCGCGAGAGCAAGCGCCGGAGCTTTATTGGGAGAGTGCGATCGGCTGGATTCCGAAGGAGTGGATTTTTGCTACTTGCTTAGACGTTTGTGAAAAAGTAATTGATTGCAAAAATCGTACTCCACCAATTATGCCTGATGGTTATCCAGTAATCAGAACGCCAAATGTAAGAAACGGTTTATTTATTGATGATGAGTTAGTTTTTACAGACTATTATTCTTACTCAATATGGACTGCCAGAGGAAAACCTGAGCCTGAAGATATTGTGATAACAAGAGAGGCTCCCGTTGGCGAGGTATGCAAAATACCCAAACGTCATCAATCTGCATGTTTAGGCCAGCGAATGATGCTCTACAGAACCGACCCAGCTAAAATCATAAATGATTATTTCCTTTATGTTTTGCAGTCTAAAGCTGTACAGAACCGACTCGATCTAATCTCAGGTGGTTCGACTGTTGGACATGTGAGAGTTGGAGACATTCGTGGTCTTTGGATTTTCTATCCTGAATCTAAGAGTGAGCAATTAAAGATTGCTGAAGCACTCAATAGAATTTCGGGCAAGATAGAGAATGAAATCAATCAGTTAAATAAGCTGAAAATGCAAAAATCCGGACTCATGCACGATCTCCTCACCGGCAAAGTCCAAGTCACGATCCAGGAGGCCACCTAATGCCCACCTGCTGGATCATCGCGGGACCCAACGGCGCAGGCAAAACCACCTTCGCCCTCCAATATCTCCCCCAGATCGCCCAATGTAACCGATTCATCAACGCCGATTTGATTGCCGCTGGTTTATCGCCACTGGCCCCAGAACGCGAACTCCTCGCCGCCAGCCGCCTCTTCCTCAAAGAAATCCAAACCTGCATCCAACAACAAGAAAACTTCGCCTTCGAAACCACCCTCTCCGGACGCAGCTACCTCAAACTCATCCGCCGTCTGCGCACCCAAGGCTGGCGAGTCGAACTGATCTACCTGGCCCTACTCAGCCCCGAAATCTCCCGTCAGCGCGTTGCCGAGCGCGTCCGCCATGGCGGACACAACATCCCTCTCGCCGACATCCAACGCCGCTTTCCCCGCAGCCTCACCAATCTCCTCGACCGCTTCAGCACCGAAGTCGATTTCTGCCAATGCTTCATGAATAACGACATGCAGCAAGAACTGGTGTTTGAACAAGAAGGCGAATCACGTAATATTGTGAATGCCGCCTACTACCAGCACCTCATCACCTTCAAGGAGACCACACCATGATCATCAAATCAGTTCCCCCGTCACCCGAATCGATCGTCGTCCTCAACGCCCTCCGCGCTGCCGTCGCCAAAGAACTCGACAAGAAAAAACGGCTCGGACACTACTACGTGGGCTGGCAGAACGATCAAGTCGTCTTCATCGGCGACGATGCCCCCCAAGCCCCCCAATAGGCACTGTTAATTTAATCTCCAGCCACCCCAACCTCATCGCCAGCCCCATGTCGGAATACACTGAAGTCGAACAACCCTTCCTACACCAACTTCAAACCCTCGGCTGGAAAATCATCGACCAAGGCCAAGGCATTCCCCAAGACCCCAGCAAAAGCCTGCGGGTCAACTTTCGCCAATGGCTCCTGCCAGACATCTTTAATCAATCCGTCCGCGCCCTCAACACGAACGCCGACGGCACCCCCTGGCTCACCCCCAAACAACTCCACGACCTCCAAGACCAAATCCGCCGCCAACCCAACCGCACCCTCCTCGAAGCCAACGAAGCCATCCAAAAGCTCCTCTTCAAAGCCCAAGTCGATACCAACGAACACACCGGCGAACAAGACCCGATCGTCAAACTCATCGACTTCAATCATCCCCAAAACAACCAGTTCCACGCCATCAACCAATTCCGGATCGACACCCCCGGCGGCGTCAAGGCTTGCATCATTCCCGACATCGTTCTCTTCATCAACGGTATCCCCCTGATCGTCGTCGAATGCAAAAAAGGTAGCGCCACCTGCGCCAACCCCATGAATGAAGCCTTCACCCAACTCCAACGCTACATGAACCAGCGGCGCGACACCGCCCAACAAGGACTGAAAGAAGGCGAACCCCGCCTCTTCCACACGAACTTACTCCTTATCCGCACCAACGGACTCCAAGCCGACTACGGCACCATCACCTCCGGCGAAGAACATTTCTACCCCTGGAAAACCCAGTACCCCCAGCCCGAGAGCATCGCCGAAGACATGGATCAGCAGCAACAACTGATCAACGGCATGTTGAGCCAATCCAACCTGCTGTCAATCCTCCGCACCACCAGCCTCTTTATGGACACCGACAGCGGCCCCCGGATCAAAGTCGTCTGCCGTTACCAACAATTTCGCGCCGCCCACAAAATTATTCAGCAACTGCGTCAGGGTCAAACCGCCGCCGATCGCAGTGGCGTCGTTTGGCATACTCAAGGCTCCGGCAAAAGCCTCACCATGGTCTTCGTTGCCCGCCTGTTGCGCGCCTCTCAGGATCTCAACGACTACAAAATTTTATTAATCAACGATCGCCTCGATCTCGAAGACCAACTCACCAAAACCGCCAGCCTCATCGGCGGTCGCATTTACACGATCAACAGCCGCCAAGCTTTACGAGAACAGCTTTCTAGCGACACCTCCGATATCAACATGGTGATGGTGCACAAATTTCAGCAGCGCGACCAAAGTCTGCCGCTCAAAGTCGCCGAAGCCCTTGGCACCTACCAGGCCATCCCCACCCGCCAAACCTTCGGCATTGTCAATGACTCCCCCCGCATCGTCCTGATGATCGATGAAGCGCACCGCACTCAAGGCTCTGACCTTGGCGACAACATTTTTGAAGCCTTCCCCCACGCCGCCCGCATTGCCTTCACGGGTACGCCGCTGATCACCGATCGTCATGGCACCAAGAAAACCCAAAACCGCTTTGGCGACTACATCGACACCTACCGCCTGATGGATGCAGTGGCCGATGGCACCACCTTGCAGATTCTCTACGAAGGTCGCACCGCCGATGCTGCCCTCAACGACAAACACGACTTTGAAACCCAATTTGAAAATCTATTCAAAGACCGGAGCAAAGAAGAACTCGCCGCAATCAAGAAAAAATACGGTGCCACTGGTGATTTGTTGGAGGCCGAACAACGGATCGGGGCGATCGCCAAAGACCTCGTGCAGCACTACCTAGAACACATCTTCCCCAACGGCTTTAAAGCCCAAGTCGTCTGCCATTCCAAACTGGCAGTAGTACGTTACCAAACCGCGATCGACCAAGCTCTATCCAACACCGTAGCGCAGCTCATGCAGCAGCCCACACCCGATTTAGTGTTGATCAAGCGAATCCGCTTGCTTAAGGCGGCAGTAGTCATCTCGGGTGACGGCAACAACGAAGCCGCCTACATCACCGCTGCCCGCAAACAGACCAAAGCCTGGAATGCCGTCGAGAACTTCTGCAAACCCTTCGACTTTGACAACCCTGACAAAATCGACACTGGCATTGCCTTTTTAGTCGTCTGCGACATGCTACTCACGGGCTTCGATGCCCCGATCGAGCAGGTCATGTACATCGACAAAAAAATTAAAGAACACACGCTGCTGCAAGCGATCGCCCGCACCAACCGGGTTAAAAAAGGCAAACAGCGCGGCTATATTGTTGATTACATTGGTCTCACCGAAAACCTCACCGACGCCCTCACACTCTACGCCGCCGCCGATGAGCAACAAGAACTCGCCCTTGGCCTGAAGAATATTGCCTCCGAAATGCCTGTTCTAGAAGAACGCTACCAGCGTCTTTTGCAGTTGTTCGCCCACCATAAAGTTGCCCACCTCCGCGAATTTGTGGAAGGCACACTGTCTACAGTAGAAGCCGATGCCACCATAGTCCATGAGGCCGTCAAGTTGCTCAAAGACGAAAAAATCCGGGCGGATTTTGATGTGTACTTGAAAAAATTCTTAACCAGCCTGGATATCATTCTACCCAACGCGATCGCCCACCCCTACCGCGTTCCGGCCAAACGCCTCGGCTACATTTTGCGTGTTACCAAAGAGCGCTACAAAGACACCAGCCTTGATCTGGGCGATGCGGGCCAAAAAGTCCGCGACCTGATCAACGAACATTTGATCAGCCTTGGCATCAACCCCAAAGTGCCACCCGTTGAATTGCTCTCCACTGACTTTATCGCCCAACTTAACCACCACGCAGGCGGCAACGCTGAAGCTAAAGCCAGCGAAATGGAACATGCCATCCGTAAACACTGCACCGTTCACAATGATGAAGATCCGGCCTTTTACCAAAGCCTGTCGCAGAAGGTCGAGAACCTGATTGATCAATACCAAGATCAGTGGGAAAAGCTGGCCGTAGAGCTAGAAAAACTGCGCACAGAGGCAATTGTTGGGCGGCAGCAAGGGAAAGACGGCATGAGCAAAGAGGCTACCACCTTCTACGAACATATTGCCAACCAAGCCTTTACCAATGGGAACGTTCCCCCCAATGCCCAGCCGAAACTAAAACTTTTGATGGAAGTAATTATCGAAACATTGCAAGACAGCATTGGTAGCATTGATTTCTGGAACAATAGTGACAAACAAAAGAAAACCCGCAGCGAAATTAAAACGGCGATCGCCCTCACTGGAGTTGCCGAGTTAAAAGCCAAACGTGAACGGATGGCGATCGAGATTATGAAGCTCGCCAAAAACCGTCATGATGAACTACTAAAGCCCCCGCTGAAGGATCCCAGTGACCTACCATGAATGCCCGTCGCATCAGAGATATCGACTACCAGTTACTACCTGGAACCCCCCGCAAAACCACCGATATTGTGATTGAGCGTAATGGCATAGTCACAGTGCGCCCGCCGATTGACTGCACTCCAGAACAGGTGGATGCGGTCGTCGAAAGTAAACGCCTATGGATATATCGCAACCTGGCCGAATGGAAAGATCTCAATGCCAGCAGCGTGGTGCGCGAGTGGGTGAACGGCGAAACCTTTTTGTACTTGGGCCGTGCCTATCGATTGGCCTTGGCGTCCGATCTTGATTGTGCCTTGAAGTTGAAAGAAGGCCGCTTTCACTTAAATCGTGCAGTGATTGAACAAGGCGGCAAAGTCGCCGCGACACAAGCCTTTGCCTCTTATTTTACGGACAGAGGGCAAACCCGCTTTGGCGAACGAGTCAACTATTTCGCCCCGAAAGTCGGCGTTCCGAACATGGGGATTAAAGTTAAAGATATGGGCTACCGCTGGGCGAGCTTTGGTACCAGTGGCCTGCTGAATTTTCACTGGAAGTGTATGATGGCACCGCCCAAAATTATTGATTACATTGTGGTGCATGAGCTGTGCCATTTTCATCACCCCAATCATAGTGATGCCTTCTGGAATGAAGTGGATAAGATAATGCCAAATTACCGTGAGAGAAAGGAGTGGCTCAGAAAACACGGGGCTAGTTTATCGCTGTAGATACGCATAATGCTCCCTACCCTTGTCCGATCGACCGCCGCCATGCGATGCTCAGAGGAAGTTTGAACACCCAAATATTTTCCGAATCCCTAGAGAAAACCCATGGCGCAACTCACTAGCCCAATGTCCGCCGAGGCGATCGCCACACTCAATGCCGAACTCGCCGGCCAAACCCCCCAGAAAATCCTCGCACAAGCCCTGAAGCAATTTGACAACATTGCGATCTCCTTCAGTGGGGCCGAGGATGTCGTCCTGGTCGATATGGCCGTCAAACTCAAGAAGAATGTCCAGGTCTTCAGCCTCGACACGGGCCGCCTCCATCCCGAAACCTACCAATACCTCGACACCGTCCGCAAACACTACGGCATCCAAATCGAAGTGATGTATCCCGATGCCGCCGCCATCGAAAAACTCGTGCGCGAAAAAGGCTTCTACAGCTTCTACGAAGACGACCACAAAGAATGCTGCGGTATCCGCAAAGTCCAACCCCTCCGCCGCAAACTCGGCACCGTCGATGCCTGGGTCACCGGCCAACGCAAAGACCAAAGCCCCACCCGCGCCGATGTCCCCGTGGTGCAGATCGACAATGGCTTTGGCACGCCCGATCGGCAACTGATTAAGTACAACCCCCTGGCCAACTGGAGTTCGGAGGAAGTGTGGTTGTACCTCCGGGCTTACGAGATTCCCTTCAATCCGCTGCACGAAAAAGGCTTCGTCAGCATTGGTTGTGAGCCTTGTACCCGTCCAGTACTGCCCAACCAGCACGAGCGCGAAGGTCGCTGGTGGTGGGAAGAAGCGTCCAAGAAAGAATGCGGCTTGCATGCGGTGAATTTAGCGAAATAAGGCGGTTTATTCTGTCCTTTTGCGGGTCGGTGTCATAGGCTGGGCAAGGTTTGCTACACTCACAGAGCCGATCGAATTGAGCATGTTGAATTGAGAATGTTGAATAAAGAAATTTCTCAATTCTCAATTCTCAATTCTCCACTCCCTCCCCTATGACCCAATTCAACAGCGCTTTTACTTTGTTTCTCAGCCTTTTGGTTGAGGCGATGCCGTTCCTGATTCTGGGAGTGCTGTTTTCGGGCATTTTGCAGTTTTTTGTGAGCGAGAAGTGGCTGCTGCGCTGGATGCCGCAGAATGCGCTGTTGGGGGCGTTTGTGGGGAGCTGCATTGGGTTTCTGTTCCCGGTGTGTGAGTGTGGAAATATTCCGGTGGCGCGGCGGTTGTTGATGCAGGGGGTGCCGTCGCCGGTGGCGATCGGGTTTCTCCTCGCGGCCCCAACGATCAACCCAATCGTGTTTTGGGTGACTTGGACGGCGTTTCGGGATCAGCCAGAGATTTTGTTCTATCGGATTGGGATTTCGTTGACGATCGCGACGGTGGTGGGCTGGGTGTTTAGCTGCCAGAAGGATTTGCGACCGTTTTTGCAGCCGACGGTGAGTGCGGCGATTACGGCAAGGCAGAATTATTTGGGGGAAACGGAGTCCCGATCGGACGTGGCGGGTTTGCAAATCGGCCAGAATCCCCTGCTGCAATCCGGGACGTTCTTTTTGGGCAAATCGGATCAGGCGTTACCCACGGACGCGATCGGGATTCAAGCCGCGATGGATGGGACGAATCGCTGGAAATTGCTGCTGGATAATATGGTGGTGGAACTGCGGGAATTGGCGGCGGTGTTGGTGATCGGTAGCGCGATCGCGGCGATCGTCCAGATCTTCATCCCGCGTGAATTCGTGCTGGGTTTGGGTCAAGGCCCGGTGAGTTCGATTACGGCGATGATGTTGTTGGCGGGGATTGTCTCGATTTGTTCGACGGTGGATTCGTTCTTTGCGTTGTCCTTTGCGTCGATGTTTACGACGGGTTCGCTGGTGGCGTTTCTGGTGTTTGGGCCGATGATTGATTTGAAGGGGATTGGGCTGTTGAGTTCGGTGTTCAAACCACGGGCGATCGCCTATCTCTTTGGTCTGGCGGCGGCGATGACCTTTTTTGCCGCGTTGATTTTGAATTTTTATGTGAGTTAGCCCAATGAGCGATCGTCTTCCGCCCGTTCCCCTGCCCGACCATCTCTGGGGCGATGATTGGCAATTTGCTTCGGTGAAGGCCGTGGATTTGCCCGATTTGTATGCGGGGCGGATGATTCGCTGTCTGCATGTGGCGGGGATTCCGTCGGCGTTGAAATTGGGTTTGGCGTCGGATTTGCCGATTCCGGGGGTGGTGATTAATGCGGGGCGGCGATCGCTTCAGTTAGCGCAGTGGTTAGAGTCGGTGAAGCCCGTTTCGTTGCAGGCGATCGCGGCGGAGCTGGATGGGTTGATTTTGTTTGCGGGGGCGGTCGATCGGTGGATTTTGACGACTTCGGGGGAGCCGGAGGTGAAGGCGGCGGGGATTGTGTTTGAGCAACGGAAGGTGGCGGCAAAGGGGTTACATTTTCTGTTGATTCAGCCGGATACGTCGGGGATGACGCATACGGGGTTTTGGTTGTTGGCGTAAAGTGCGGTGGGCAGCAGCGGTGGGCAGTGCCCACCCGACGATTGGATGGAAATTGTCGGTGGGCACTGCCCACCGACTAACCCGGTGACCCTTTACCTCGATCCCAAAACCCCTTACCCTGATATCTTGGCACCTAAAAATATCTCTCCCTAGTCCTATGTCTCAAGTCAAAATCGGCATCATCGGCGGTAGTGGTCTCTACAAAATGGAAGCGCTGAAGGACGTGGAGGAGATCCAGGTCGATACGCCGTTTGGGGCACCGTCGGATGCGTTCATCAAGGGCAATCTCGATGGCACGCCTGTCGTCTTTCTCGCCCGCCACAATCGCAACCACACGATTCTCCCCACCGAACTCCCCTTCCGCGCCAATATCTACGCGATGAAAAGCCTGGGAGTCGAGTACATCCTTTCCGCTTCCGCTGTGGGTTCGCTGAAAGCTGAGGCGAAACCCTTGGATATGGTGATTCCCGACCAGTTCATCGATCGGACGCGCAATCGGATTTCCACGTTCTTCGGGGAAGGCATCGTGGCCCACATTACCTTCGGCGATCCCGTCTGCCCCAAGGTGGCCAAAATCCTGACGGAATCGGCGCAAAGTTTGGATCTTGGCGGCATTGACATTCATGAGGGCGGCACCTACATCTGCATGGAAGGGCCAGCCTTTTCGACCAAGGCGGAGTCGAATTTGTATCGCAGTTGGGATGCGACGATTATCGGCATGACGAATTTGCAGGAGGCAAAGCTGGCACGGGAGGCGGAGATTGCCTATGCGACCTTGGCGTTGGTGACAGATTACGACTGTTGGCATCCGGATCACGACAGTGTGACCGTCGAAATGGTCGTCGGGAATTTGCACAAGAATGCCGAAAATGCCCAGAAGGTCGTGCGGGAAGCGGTCAAACGGATTAGTGCGAATCCGCCGGAATCGGAGGCGCATACGGCATTGAAGTATGGGATTTTGACGCCGTTGGATAAGGTGTCGGATGCGGCGAAAACCCGGTTGCAATGTTTGTTAGCGAAATACGTGTAAGCGCTGTCGGATACGATGAGTAGACCAACCAACGACGAAATCAATGCTGAGGTGGCGAGAATTCTGGGCGTTTTGCAGGCTGACTTCCAGCTTTGTTATCCGCTGATCAAGCGCTTCAGCAACTTACCTCAGGCAGAGGGCATCTACGCTTTACGGCGGCGGGATGTGATTTTGTATATCGGGAAGACGGCAAATATCCGAATGCGGTTTCAGGGTGGGCATAAGTCATTGAGCTATGCGCTGATCGATCGCTATGAGACAGAGGATTTGCGGATTGCGGCGGCACCACTATCCGATGAATCCTTTGCCCCGGAATTGCTCAAAATCGAAGGCCGTTTGCTTCTTGCTGTACGGCCTCCCTATAATGTTCAATATCCCTCACGCGAGGTCTAACTATGCAAACATCAAGCACCACATCAGAATTGCGGATTCAAGTGCCGGAGAAGATCCGATCAGCCCTGGAAGCCTACGCGGCAGAGCGGAAGTTTTCGACGGAGTTTGTGATTGAGATGGCGTTGTCGCAGTTTTTGGATGCGGATGGGGTGACGTTTGAGGATTGTGATCCGGTGCTGAATCCTGGCAAGTTGCGGGAACAGGTGGAGATTTTGCAGTATCAGTTGGCGGCGAAGCAGTAGGGGCTTGGGTTGACGCAACACCGAAGCGGGGCGGGATTATCGCGATAGAATGGGGCTGAGTGGCAGGGCGATATCGCGAAAAACAAGAAAAAGCCCAGGCATTCGCAGTGCCCGGGCTTCCGTTGGTCGTTGAACAATGGTCAACACTTGCGCCGTATTAGCGCTGCTGCTCGCCCTTGAACATTGGCAAAATCGCCTTGACGGTCGGGTTTTGCAGAATTGCGCCACCATTCGCCAAAGCAACGCCGATCGCGATGCTACCCACCACGATCAACGACAGTGGCGGCTTGCAAGCCTGGGTAAGATTTTTCCAGGCAATTTTCGAGAGCTTGACGTTGACTGCCCAGTAGTTGGGGCGGCTCACGCTGATCTCGATCTCAGTATTCTCATCGGACATCCGAAAGTGCTCCGGGATTTGGATAATCCTGGGAGGGGCTACAGCAATGTAGAAGCGTGGTACAAGGTCTCTCGGAAGCCAGATCGGTTGCCAAATTAACGAACTATTCGAGTTAGTGTGGTCGGCATGAAAATCCGGCCTATGAGAAAGTACCATCGCTCTATTGCTAGAACAACACTCACAGGGGTGATCAATTTACCGAACACACTCAGAAAACCTAAAGTCCTCTCAACCAGCGATTCTTATGAGTGGTATCGAAACGTAACCGTAACTGCTCTACGAACATATTGAGTCTTATTCGGAGAGGCAGTGTCCAAAGGCCACACTATCGAACGCATCCTAGCGCGTCAAACCAGGATACTTCCTTAATCGTATCGTATTTTCTTACAATTGGCATTCTTGGCTTGAGCCAAATAGCAACTCCCTTATACCAAATCAAACAATTGATGCATCAGATAAAGCGTTCATAATGAAAGGATATTGAGTCATTGAAGCAATCCATTCGGGTGTCATGTAACTGAGAATCTCGCGGACGGCGAGGCGCAATTGATCCAGGTTGGCAAA
>JANOQX010000101.1:0-63713 GCA_031415035.1 Cyanobacteria bacterium VAR_4_metabat_243 | reverse complement strand
TTCGCCTCTTTCCCCTTCAGGGGAAAGAGCGAAATCAAAGTCCCCCTTTCCAAGGGGGATTTAGGGGGTTCCGCATTTGATGATTTTTTGTACGCTTCCATGACGATTGGCTTGGTTCAAACCCAATTTCTCAACATTTCGACCCCGTTTCCATTGGAATCGGGCGAAGTTCTACATGGTGTGACGGTCGCCTACGAAACCTACGGCCAGCTCAATGCCGATGCGAGTAATGCCGTGCTGGTGTTCCACGCGTTGACCGGGAGCCAACATGCGGCGGGGATCAACACGGCCGTGGTCGGCGTGCCCCTGTGGACGGATGAATGTGTATTGGGCTGGTGGGACGAATTTATTGGGCCAGGGAAGGCGATCGATACCGATACCCATTTCGTGATCTGTGCGAATTATCTGGGCAGTTGCTATGGCTCGACGGGACCGCGATCGATCAATCCGGCCACAGGCAAGATTTATGGCGGCGACTTTCCGGCGATCGGGGCGCTGGATGTGATTCGCTGTCAGCTGTATTTATTGACGCATTTTGGGATTAGTTGTTTGAAGGCGGCGATCGGGGGATCGCTGGGCGGGATGATGGCCATGCTGATGGCAATTTACTGTCCCGATATGGTGAAAGTTGTATTACCGATCGCGACGGGAGCCGAAACCACGGCGTTGCAGCGGATTCACAACTTCGAGCAGATTGTCGCGATTCGGAACGATCCGCACTTTAATGGCGGCCACTACTACGAGGGCATTTATCCCAAGGAAGGACTGGCCTTGGCCCGGATGATCGCCCACAAAACCTTTGTATCCCTGAAAGTCCTGCAAAATCGGGCCAAACAAAAAATTCTGACGGATGAAAAAATTGGCCAATTCTATTCGCTCTCCCATCCGATCGAGTCCTACATGCTGTATCAGGGCTATAAGTTTGCCGATCGATTTGATGCGAATAGCTATTTGCGGATCATGGATATGTGGCAGCGCTACCGCCTGGGCGTGATCGGAGCCGACTTGTTCCAGCTCTGCCAACACCAAAAATATCTGATCTTTAGCATTGATTCGGATGTCTGCTTTTATCCCGAGGAGCAACTGGCGATCGTCAAGGCCCTCGAAGCCGGAAAGATGGATGTGACCTACATTACGGTGCATTCGGATAAGGGACATGATTCGTTTTTGCTCGAACCAGAGTTATATGCGCCCTACATCCGATTTATGTTGAATTGAACTGGGCCGGGGGATGGGCCGCAGGCGGATCGGCCGGAGCCAGTGGCGGGGCATATGCTGGATGTAATGGATTTTTTGGCGGATCGCGATCGCTCGCGCAAACGGCTCCAAGTCGCCACAACCCCCAACCAGCAGGACTTGACGGGTGATCCGAGCCGTCGGGATCAGCGCCGAAATCCAACCGCTCCAGCAATTGCGACATGATTTGAACCAGAATTGGCCCAAAGTGCTAGAATGGTTGCAGAGTATCAAAGATCGGTTGCAGCATTTGTTTCTAGTATTAGCGAATCATCGCGTTTTTCCATTGACAGGCTTCTCTCCGAAATTTCACTCTCCACATCACTTAAATTTTGGAGTCAATTTATGTCAATTTATGTAGGCAATCTGTCCTATGAAGTCACCGAAGCTGACTTGACCGCTGCATTTGCAGAGTACGGTTCGGTTAAGCGCGTGCAACTTCCCACCGATCGTGAAACGGGCCGTTTGCGCGGTTTCGGTTTCGTCGAAATGAGCACAGATGCTGAAGAGACCGCAGCCATTGAAGCACTTGACGGTGCTGAGTGGATGGGTCGCGACTTGAAAGTGAACAAAGCGAAGCCCCGCGAAGAGCGTGGTGGTGGCGGTTCCTTCGGTGGTGGCGGCGGCCGTGGCAAGAACAACAGCTTCTCGCGCGGTTACTAAGATTAGGATTTGATCCTGAGTTTGGCTAGGTTACGGGATTTGGCGTTCGTGTCAATTGTCGCCGCCCTAGCCACTTAATCTGTCTTAAAAGGCTCAGACAGCAATGCCTGAGCCTTTATTTTTTGGTTGGAATCGCCCGATCGGGAATTTTTGTTTAGCTAATTTAATGCAGTCAAATCATGAGGACATTCGATGACCCAAGTTGTACCGGGGGAAAACGAAGGAATTGAATCAACACTGCGACGGTTTAAGCGTGAAGTTTCGAAGGCAGGGATTTTCCCTGACATGCGCAAAAATCGCCATTTCGAAACACCGGGTGAAAAACGGAAACGCAAAGCTTTGGCGAACCACAAACAGCGGAAACGGAAGTTTCGCTACTAGTTGATCAAGGTTCGAGCGATCAACGTTCGGCAACTGTGGCGATCGGCCCTTAGCAATTGACGTTGATTGATTTGAATCGGCTTGCACCAGGTGAAATTTTGGGTTCTCACCTCGGTCGGGCATTTTATCCAGTCGGGATCGTCAAATCACTCTCCCTGGGACATTATGAATACGAAAGAGCTTCTAAGTCGGTATGCCGCAGGACAACGGGATTTCCGCAATCTGAACTTGGTGGCGGCAAATTTCCGGAACACGAATTTGAGTGGCGCGAATTTCAGCGGGGCAAATTTGACCAACGCGAACTTGAACAAGACAAATTTAACTCACGCCAATCTGACGGATGCGATTTTGATCGGGGCCAATCTCGACGAGACTAACCTGAATAAGGCAAATATGACGAATGTGCAGTTGACGCAGCCTGATCCGGAAACGCCAACGGCGGCGTAGGAAGGCGCGATTCTTCGCTAAATACTAAAGGCCTTCCATTGTTGTAATGGAGGCATCAGAAATTCATGGGAACCAGCGGACTCACCGGGCGCGGCGGTAAGCACGATATCGAAGGAGAGCGAGATACGGAGGTCTTCGGTTTCATTCGGCGTGACGCCGTGGCGTTGCTTGGCGGGGAAGAGGATTAGTCGGCCCGCGATCGGGGGATAGGCGACTTGCAGTTGGTTCAAGTCATTGGTTTCATCGACGATGTTGGTGTTTTCGCTGCCGAGTCCGGGACAGACTTCGTTCACCCGCATGTCATCGAGAAAGACTAAGCTACCGGGTTCACCCATTTCTGGATCGGGAACGGACACGTAGTAGACCGCGCTGACGTGAGCGGTATTATGCACGTGATCGCCAACGGCTTGTTCTTGGCGGGCGACGATCGGCCAAGCGCGTTGGATAAACAGCGCGATCTGGGTCAGATCGACGCCGATCGCCTGCAAATATTCGCGGGTATGCTGTTCGACTTGGGCGACGATCCAGGCAAAGCGCGGGTCAAGGTGAATCTGTTGCACCCCGTGGAGATCGCCAGTCCAGGCCATATCGAGATAGGCACGGCGTTCGTAGCCGGATGCTTCCAGTGCCAAAATCGCTTCCAGCATGGGTTGTTGGTGTTGGGCCGCATCGGGTAGATCTTCGGCATAGATTGCTAACGGGAACCAAGTCTCGATCGCCATAGGATTTGTCGGATTTAGGGATTACAGTCTGTCGAATATTATCACTTTGACGTGCCGTTGCCGTGGTGGTAAGGCAGGATGGGAAGCAGTATTTGATGTTGGATGCGGCGTTTAGGAGTGATCCGGGGCCGGATCTGTATGTGCTGTTGCATCGTGAAGCGACCCCGAAGAATTATGCGGCAGGCGACTATGTGAATTTGGGCAAACTGAAGCAGGTGGCGGGCCAGCAAATGTATGCGATTCCAGCGGGGATGGATGTGGCGGCATATCAGTCGGCGGTAATCTGGTGCCAGAAGTTTAATGCGACGTTTGGGTTTGCGATGTTGAAGTAGGGATCGGTGCTCGCACTTGGGATATCGCCGCCGCCAAGGCGATCGCGCATCTCAAACAATCGCGCATCACCGCCAAATCTTCACTGATTTGGCGGATTTTTCGACTTAGGCACTGTCACTTGCCTGGAACAGCGCCTATGATTGATGGAATCGTGGGCACGCCTGAGCCACATCGTTACTGAGAAATCACCGGAGTTATTGTCATGGGTTTAGTCCAGGATTTGTTTGTTGGCGTGGGTGGTGCTTCGCCCCAACAGTTGACCAATGTGAACGGCACACTCTACTTCACGGCCACAACAGCCGAAACCGGCCTCGAACTGTGGAAGACGAATGGCTCCGCCGCCAGCACCACACTGGTCAAAGATATCCGACCGATCGGCAGCGCCAATCCCACCGAATTAACCAATGTCAACGGGACACTCTACTTCAGTGCCGCCAATGAGGCCGAAAACTATGAGCTGTGGAAGAGTGATGGCACCGCCGCTGGCACCGTCCTGGTCAAAGAGATTTTTGGGGGGCCAGGGGGTTCGACGCCGCTCTTCCTAACCAATGTCAATGGCACCTTATACTTCTACGCCAGTGATGGCATATCGGGCCAAGAACTCTGGAAAAGCGACGGCACAGCGGCAGGCACCACCCTGGTCAAAGACATTCGACCGGGAATTCGGGATTCGCAGATTTTCCCGCCGTACATGACAAACGTCAATGGCACCCTCTATTTCGTCGCCACGGATGGACTCACCGCCGATGAACTCTGGAAGAGCGATGGCACAGCGGCGGGCACCGTCCTCGTCAAAGACATTCGGCTCGGGGCAACCAGTTCGAATCCTCGGAATTTTGTCAACGTCAACAATACCCTCTATTTCGTGGCCGATACGGCGTCGAATGCGCGGGAACTATGGCGCAGTGATGGCACGACCGCTGGTACCTTCGAGGTGAAGGATATTGGCATTGGCTATAGCTCAAGTCCGCTGAATTTGACCAATGTGAATGGGACATTGTTCTTCACGGCGTTTGATCTCGAACATGGTCAAGAACTGTGGAAGAGCGATGGCACAGCGGCGGGCACGGTGCTGGTCAAAGATATCCAGGTCGGTAGCGATGATTTTAGCCCAGTAAATCTGACGAATGTGAACGGGACGCTGTATTTTAGTGGTAATAATAGCAGCGGCAATAGTCGAACACTCTGGAAAAGTGATGGCACCGCAGCGGGTACCGTGCAAGTCGCCGCGATCGGCAGTGCCAACAACAAACTCGCCAATCTCACCAACGCCAATGGCACCCTCTATTTCACGTCCTTTGATGATGCGACAGGGGAGGAATTGTGGAAGAGTAATGGGACAGCGGCAGGGACGGTGCTAGTCGAAGATATTTTGCCAGGTAGTTTTGGGGCGATGCCGACCAAATTAACCGCCGTGGGCAATCAGCTCTATTTCAGCGCCCAGAATGCGCCCAATGGCCGCGAACTTTGGGTCGTGGATCAGCCGCTCACAGCCCGATCGGAAATCTTCTGGCGCAACCCCAATGGTCTCGAAGTCTTCTGGTACCAAGATAATGCCAAACTCGTGTCCGCCGGATTAATCAATAGTCCCTACGATACGCCCGCTTGGCGCTTGAAAGGTACCGCTGATATGGACGGCGATGGTTTCAAAGATCAGATCTATCAGAATGTCACGACCCGACAACTGGGCTATCTCCCGTTGCTCAAAACCAACGGCCTGACCACGGGGGCCAAAGCCGCCGTTACGCCGACTTTTAATAGTTTCTTTGGGGCGGCCGCTGGGCAAGTCGCCACACCGGGAGCCGGTTGGGAACTGATCGGGATCGAGAATATTGCCGGGACAGCCCAAGCTGACTTAATCTTCTACAGTCGCACCCTCGATCGATTGGTCTATTGGGAAACCAATGCCACTGGTCAGTTCGTCGGAGCGGGGGTGTTTACCAGTTCGCTCAATCCAGCGGGTCAAGGCACTGGAGCCGCCAATTCCTGGAACGTCGAAGCACTCGCTGACTTCACCGGCGAGGGGAACGTCGATATTCTCTGGCGCAATACCCAAGGCGTTACCGTACTTTGGAAAATCAATGGTTCAGTCATTGATCTCGCAGCGAGCAAAGTCCTACCGACCGTGACCAGTAACTTCCAACTGCGAGGCATCGGTGACTTCAATGGCGATGGCATCCAAGACATTGCCTGGCGCGACCAAGCCGCCAACGTCACCCGATTCTGGACGTTCAACGGCACTGGCATCCCCGCCGAAACCACGGACAATAGCGCGATCGTCGCCGCTGGTTTCCAGATCGAAGCGATCGCGGATTTTGATGGCGATGGCAAGTCGGATCTGGTCTGGCGCGACACCATCAGCGATCGTTCCGTGATTTGGAACTTTGACCTGAGTGGGACATTGGCTGGCCCCACATTCCAGGCAGGCTCGATTCGTCCCGGTTCCGATTTCATCCGCAACTTCCTCCCCGGTGTGACCAATAATGCACCCTACGTCAACGGCGATCGGAACTGGGATATCGATGCCGCCAATGGCCTTTAATTCTCAGCCGGGTCTTTGTCCAGAGTGACTTGGGCGGAGCCTCGGCGTAACTGAAGTTGCCGATCGCGCCAGGATTTACGAATACCCATGCGGAGGAGCGGGGCCAACCGACTCACCGCATGGCGTAGAATTGGGTTGTGCCGCATCAATTCGCCTTGGCTGACTTCCGCTTGTTGGAGTTGTTGGATTTGGATAATTTCCGGTTCCCGATCGGCTTGAA
This sequence comes from Cyanobacteria bacterium VAR_4_metabat_243, assembly GCA_031415035.1. GTDB lineage: Bacteria > Cyanobacteriota > Cyanobacteriia > Leptolyngbyales > Leptolyngbyaceae > Romeriopsis. The sequence goes on along the minus strand of JANOQX010000101.1, from coordinate 57,169 downwards.
TCAACGGCAACAAGGCATCAATTGCACTTTGATCGCCCGATCGCAAACCCGGCACCAAATGATTCACCGCCACAATCACATCGCGTAAGGCCATATTGATGCCCTGCGCCCGAATCGGCGACATCGGATGAGCCGCATCCCCCAATAGCAGACATCCCGGCACATGCCACTGAGCGGCACGACCGACCATGATCGAAAATAACAATGGGCGATCGATTGCATCTTTCTGTTCCCGGAAATGTTTTGCTAACCAATCCGGGGAATTCGCCGCAAGTTTCTCCGGCCACTCGATCGATTGCCAATCAATCGGATTATCCTGATGCAACGACCAACCAACTTGAAGCTTGCCCTCGGAGCTTTGGAATACACCAAACGCATCCCGATCGCGCAGAATTGAATAAAATACATTCTCGCTAAAATCTGGACTGGATGGGAGTTTGAACCAGAGAATATCAAAATTCTGAGCGTCTTGATTCAATGCGAGATTCGCTTTCTGACGCACGATCGAATTGCGACCATCGGCTCCAATCACAAGATCGGCACGAATAATTTGCCCATCGCCGAGCTTGACGCCGGATACCCGATCGGATTGCCAAACCAAATCCTGCACCCCACTACCTTGAATGAATTCAAAGTTTTTGCAGACATTCGCTTTCTCCAATACCGCTTCCAGAAAAGCAGGCTGCGAAATCAGGGTACAGGGTGGCCCACTGCCTTCCATTGGTTCGTCTACCCGAAAAATCGGCCGACCTTCGATATAGAATTCCCAGGCATCGATCGGGCGGTGGGGAATCGTTTCGACCATATCCGCCAAACCCATTTGGGCGATCGCGGCTAACCCACTGGGCATCAATCCCTCACCCCGAAAGATCCGCCGAAAGCGGCGGGAGGCTTCGATTAATTTGACGCTGATGCCCCGCTGGGCCAATAGCATGGCTAGCGTTAATCCCGTTGGGCCTGCACCGATAATTACAACTTGGGTCATGGTTTGGGGGCGATCGGTGCTGCTTCACCGGACTGAATGAGCATGATTACTTGTATTTTAGAGACGATCACTCACAACCGGCATTTTGGGGAACCAGAATGTAGGAATAGTGTAACGCTCGATATGCTGTCATGTGACAGCATATCTGCTACCATTCAGTCATGTGTTCTAAGATTGTAGTTGATACCAGTGTGTTTATTAGTGCCTTGATTGGGCCTTGATTGCGAGGTAAGTTATGGCCACTTTAACCATTCGTCTACCCGATGAGAAGCACGATCGACTGAAGCAATTAGCTGAATCACGGGGAATTAGTATGAATAAATTAATCGAGGAATTGTCCACGATCGCACTTACTGAGTTTGATACCTACAATCGGTTTCGAGCGTTGGCGGCAAGGGGCGATGACCAATGGTCGGTCGTAGACCATCGGGCGCGGGGATTGGCGTTGTTGGATCAACTGGATCAGCGATCGGACGCCTAACCACCGGATTTAATCAAGCGATCGGGGAATAACGCGATATTTGGCCATTGCTCCCGCACTAATCCTCCACAATACGCGCTTTGCCCTCAGCGGTAATCGCCCGCGATCGATCACGGGACATTGTCTTAATAAAATCGACCCGCCGAAATCGAAGCGCCGACCAATCGGCATCAATCGCCACTTGTCGCACCGCCTCAAACCCCGCTGCACCCAAGACCGCCCAGCCCGTATCACGATTGAACTCGCACTGGTATTTTTTCGAGCGGCTTTTGGGATAAGCAAACCAAACAACGCCATCACCTGCCAGCTTCTGCACCGCCGCCGCGATCGTATCCACCGCCGCTTGCGTCATCACAAAAGCCAAGGCAAACGTAATACCTTCCACCCGATCGGCATAGCCCCTAAACCAACGCCTGCAACTTCATCTGCACCTCATTCAACGCCTTCTCCGGGTCAGACCCCGCCACAAGCCCCGCCCCCGAAAACAACCGCGCCTGATTCCCCTTCAGCAAGGCCGATCGACTGTCCCAACGCCATACGCGATGCGCTAAAATTGGGCAACACATCATTTAATCGCATGCCATGCAATCCACCGCCGAACATCTGAAGCAAGATCTCGATCACCTCAGCTCCCCACAACTCCAGCAAGTTGCTGATTTTATCGCTTTCCTGAAATTCCGCGATCGCTCCCACCGAACAGTCGAACCCAGCCAATTTGCCGCGCTGGCTGATTTTGCGGATGACGATCGGGCAATGGCGGAAGCTGGCATGAACGACTACGCCAGCTTACTTGCCCAGGAAGACGAACCATGAGCCAACCCATGATTCGACGGGGCGAAATTTGGCTCGCCAACCTCAACCCGACCCAAGGCTCCGAACAAGCAGGCATTCGACCCGTAATCATTTTCCAAAATGACCTTGTCTCCCGATATTCCAGTACAACCCTGACCATTCCACTGACCACCAATCAGCTTCGAGCCAGCCTTCCCATCTGTCTAGCGATTCCTCAAGGTGAAGGTGGCCTCACCCAAGATTCTGTGGCCCTTTGCTTCCAGATGCGTGTCCTTGACAAAACCCGCCTCATCAAAAAACTGGGACAACTGGCATCTTCGACCATCGCCCAACTCGAAGAAACCGTTTTGCTAACATTGGGATACGAATGATTCGTCTCGGTCATTAACGTCGAACCGATTAAACCAACGCCTGCAACAACGCCTGCAACTTCATCTGCACCTCATTCAACTCCCGCTCCGGGTCAGACCCCGCCACAATCCCCGCCCCCGCAAACAACCGCGCCTGATTCCCCTTCAGCAGGGTCGATCGACGGCGATCGGAAATTGGGAATCGATCGGGCGATTAAATTGACCAGTCTTGGATCGGTAAGCCTGGAACCCGTTGGAAGTCGCGCTGATTGCGGGTGACAACTGTACCCCCAACCGAAAGTGCAATTGACGCAATTCGCAGGTCTTGTGTGCCGACTCTAATTTTTTGGCGAAGCAATTGCTGAAATTGATTGGCCGCAGTGGTGTTGAAGTCTAGAACGGTTTTAGTTCGGTAAAAATCGAGGGTTTCATTAAGCTTGCCATAGCCGAAGGTCAGTTGCTCAAAGTCACTGGATGAGCGGCTGACGATTTTGAGCCATCCCCGGATTTGTTCTTCGTAGCTGACGATCGTCACAGCGATTTCCGGGCGGGCGATCGATTGGATTTTGCGAATGACGGTGGAATTGCCGCGTTGGAACAGTGAGATTTGATCGGTGTGTCCAGAATCCAGAGCATGGCTTAAACGTCGTCGGTGTGGAGTTCTGGCCGATCGGCGTCGAGTTCGCGGCGATAGATGGCAATTTCTTCGAGGACTTGATCGAATAGGGGTTCATCTTTGAACATTCCGGCATGTCTCATCCAGGGGTCTTCGGTTTCTGGTGTCGGCAATCGGTAATCGGCGACTTCTTCCATTGGGGCATCAAAGTCATCAGCGATCGCGTTGGTTTGTGACATTCCGCCTGCCTCCGGGTCATTCATCTGATTTTAGCGTGGATTGGATGGGGTGGCCACTGACGGCATACTGGCCGATCGCATTGGCTGACGGCTCGGGGCGATCGGATTACAATGGTTAGGCTAGACCAAACGATGATACAAGGCAAAATATGGAACACGGAGTTAATGTACAAGAGTTAGAAACACCACATGTGCAAGTTGCTCTGGGATTTTCAACAGCTCTGTTGAATAATCAGTTTGAGAACGCACATTCTTTCTTAGGATCTACTCTTTGTAATAACTGGACTCCTGGCCTTCTTCAAAAGACCTATGGAAAAATGGTCGAATATTTTGAGATACCCCCTCAAGAAGTTTTAGTTGAAGTCGTTGATACTACAATGCCAAATATGAGTCCTGACAGCGCATGGATTTACGTTTCAATTTGTGGGGTAGGGGGTGGAGAAGGCGTGGCAGTGATTGTTAGCAAAGAAAATGACAAGTATCTTATTCAAGAAATAGAATGGGGCCGACCATGATCATGCAACCAAAACATTCAGAGAATTAGTTAGGTAGGCACCGCCCACAATTCCCGCCTCCGCAAACAACCGCGCCTGATTTACTTTCACCATCGCCGATGGTCTACGACCGACCGAAGGTCATCGAATCCCCACCGCAAACTCGCCATTCCCCTGAGTATCCACCCACCCGATCGATCATCAAGCAAACGGATTAATGCAATTTAGTCCCGCGATCGCACTGAAATCGCTGGTATTTCGAGTCACGATAGTTAATTGGTGCACGATCGCGGTAGCAGCAATCAATGCATCGGGCAATTTTATTCTGTGCGCCTTTCTCAGTTGAATTGTTCGATCGGCAATGGCATCAGTCAGTTCAAATTCCTGAAGTGTCGCGATCAAATGCCTTGCCTGAAGTTCCTCTGAGTAGGATTGGTTAAATCCTAGAAGTTCAATCTTCGTGATGATTGAGTAAGCGCCCTCACCCGCCAAACCTTCGGCTAAGAGGCTCGTACCCAATGGATTCAACTGGCCCTTGAGGTGATAGATCAGAATGTTGCTGTCAAACAGATATTTCATCGCCACGCTATTCGCCCCAGTCAAATTGCCGTTGCCGCGCCAGCTCTGCATCGATTTCATCGATACTTTGGTTGCCCCAACTGCCCTTAGTCGCGGCCAGAATCGCTTCAGCCGATTGCTTGGGTGTGGTGACGGGCGCAACCGGATCGGCACCCAGGACATTTCTAAACTGACTGACCAGGTGCTCAAGGATCTGCCAACGCTCGATCGGTGTAATCTGACTCAAGTCTTGATAGATTTGCTCTAGCTGTGGGGTCATGGTTACGGCTCTAACGTGAAGAACAGTTATCACACCATTCTAACCGATCGCCAAAGCCTCTAAACCAACGCCTGCAACAACGCCTGCAACTTCATCTGCACCTCATTCGACTCCTTCTCCGGGTCAGACCCCGCCACAATCCCCGCCCCCGCAAATAACCGGGCAGTATTCCCCTTCAGCAACGCCGATCGAATCCCCACCGCAAACTCGCCATTCCCCTGGGTATCGACCCAACCGATCGGCGCGGCATACCAGCCCCGATCGAAATCCTCATACTGCGGAATATGCTGACAGGCAATCTCACGCGGCCACCCCGCCACCGCAGGCGTCGGATGCAATCCCCCCACCACATCGAGAATATGCCCCTGGGCGGGCATCGTCGCCGTAATCGGCGTATGCCGATGCTGAATATTCGGCAACCGCAACAAACGCGGCTCCGCCAACTGCGCCTGAATATCCAAACTCGCCAATCGCTGCGTAATAAAATCAATCACTAACTGATGTTCCCGCGCTTCCTTGTCGCTATCGAGCAACTGCGCCGCAAAGCCTTCATCTTCCCCGATCGTCGCTCCTCGCGGCGCAGAACCCGCCAAGGCTTCGGTTTTCAATTGCCGATCGTGCACTGCCACCAACCGCTCTGGACTCGCCCCAATAAACGTTTCCCCGCTGCCACAACTGGCCGAAAACCGATAACAGTTGGGATACCGATCGCGCAGATTTTGTAACGAACCAATCAGATTAAACGGTTGGGAAGCCGTAATGTCTAACACCTTTGCCAACACGATTTTATCCAGTTGACCTTCGGCGATCGAATGCAATGCCCGCTTCACGCCCAACGCGAATCCCAACGGTGCCGCATCCGGAACGATCAACCGGATCGCATCAGGGAGACGGGCCGCAGGCGGAACCACAGGCGTCGATCGGATTAGCATCAATTCCTGCCAAATCCGCTGACTTTCGGTTTCCGGCGAAAACTCCGGATGCAGGACGAAATGCGCGATCGCCCAAGCCGTCACCCGACCCGCGTCATCCGTTTGTTGCTCAATCTGCCAGCGGGGCAATAGAATCGCCGCCGGACTGGCGCGATGCCCACTGGATTCACCCTGGGCAAAAAACGCAAAATTACAGAAAAATCGACTATGCCCCGGCCCCGGCTGCCCGATCGCGTCAACGGCCAAAATTTGACCACTGAGATCCGTGATCAGATCCCGCGTCTGAGCAAACCGATCGCGACTCTCCACCGTCAACTGAATCGCCTTCCCCAACGCCACAAAGCAATCGGCTTCATGCTCAAAATAAAAGTGGTGATGATACAGTGCTTCGAACTGCTGCAAGATCGCCAAGGGATTAAACGCCGCAATCGGAAAGCGAATCCCAATAATGCGCGGCTGCTTCTGATCGAGGAAAGCTAAATAAGATTCAGCCAAAAAATCAGCGAGCCGATCGGCACTTGCTAAGGCCAAAAATGGTTGTGCAAAAACAGGCATAGTCATCGATCAGCAGATTGATTTGATCTTATATGGGTTTCCGCGTCCGCTGTCCAGTTTGTAACAGAACACAACGTAAACGCCGAGGCAGCGGGCGAGAATGGGAGACTAGAAGCAGCAGCGTCGAAGTCGCATCGGCCAGTTTTGTGATGTTTTAGCAGTGAGAGGGTTTGGGGCAATGACGACGCAGGGTCTCGATCGGCCATCCGCTGATCCATCGAAAAATCACAGTCCGATCGCGCCACCGCCCGATCGCCGACTCTGGTGGGCCGCGATCAAACCACCGATGTACAGTGTGGCGATCATGCCGATTTGGGTCGGTTCAGCGCTGGCCTTTTGGCAGACAAATGCGGCCCAGCCGCTGATTTTTTGCTTATTTCTACTGTCCGCGATTTTCATCTTGGCCTGGGAAAATCTCAGCAACGATGTGTTTGATGCCGCGACGGGCGTCGATGTGAATAAGCGCAATTCCCTGGTGAATATGACTGGACGCAAGTCATTGATCTTCTGGATCGCCAATGGTTTTTTGGTCTTGGGATTGGCGGGGATCAGCGCCATCGCCTGGCTCCAGCAGGATCCGATGGTGATTTGGTTGGTGTTGGGTTGCTGCGCGATCGGCTACATCTACCAAGGCCCGCCTTTCCGCCTGAGCTACAAAGGCCTGGGCGAAATCCTTTGCCTGATTGCCTTTGGGCCATTGGCCGGGAGTGCCGCCTACTACAGCCAAACCCAAAGCTGGTCGTGGAATAACCTGCTGGCATCGCTGGTGGTCGGACTGGCCACGAGTTTGATCCTGTTCTCCTCCCATTTTAATCAGATCAAAGAAGACCAAGCCGTGGGCAAACTATCGCCCGTGGTGCGGTTGGGGGCAGCCCGATCGGCGGCCTTACTGCCCTGGATTTGTGGCACGATTTACGCGATCCTGACGATCGGCGTCCTGACCAAACTATTCCCGGCCTGGACAATGCTCGGACTGCTCAGTGCCCCCGTGGCCCAGCGGTTGTGCGAAACGATCGGGCGTGACTACCGCCAACCCGAGAAATTGCTCAAATGTCGGCTGATCGCTGTGGAAATGCACTTCTGGTTGGGTCTGTTTTTGGGGTTAGGCTTTCTCCTCCCAGGGTAGGTAAACCAGATTGCGATAAGCTGTTAGTCACTGCACGTTATGGTGTTATGGCTTTATTCCGACTGATTGTATGGCTCTTGCTCCTGGCGGGTTTGGCTGCTGTGGCGGTGCAAAACACCGCCCTCGCGTCGCTGGTGATCCTGGGACAGAAGACGATTTCGCTGCCGCTCTGGTCGTGGCTGCTGGGAGCCTTGGGCCTCGGCGCGATGACGAGTGTATTTCTCAGTGGCTTGATTCAGTGGACGGCCTTCTGGAGCCGCCGCACCGAGCGCAAGGTGATGCGATCGGTGGGTTCGTCCGGGCCAGCGGATTCACGCGGTTGGGGCAGCAGCTTTGGTGGCAACAATCCCGCCACACCGCCCACTCCCACCACGGGATCGCCCAAATCCGGGCGCAGTGCCTACCAGCCTCCCGCGCCCCCCAAAGAAGTGGTGGATGCCGATTTTCGGGTGATTCGGCCCCCTTCCCGCAGTCTTGAAGATGAGTCGTAACGTCCCATGATCGATCCCGCCACTTGGCTCCAAGGCACGAGCGTTTACTTAATCGGCATGATGGGCTGTGGCAAAACCACCGTGGGTCAATTGTTGGCCAAGGCCTTGGGCTATCGCTACTTTGACACCGACCAATTGATCGCCACCGCTGCGGCCCAGCCGATCACGCAAATCTTCGCCGAATCCGGGGAAGCAATCTTTCGCCAATTGGAATCCAATACTCTGGAGGCCTTGTCGCCCCTGACTCGCGCCACGATCGCGACGGGTGGCGGGATTGTGCTGAAGCCGGAGAATTGGGGCTATCTCCGTAATGGGGTGATTGTGTGGCTGGATGTGCCTGTGGAGTTGCTGCACGATCGACTCCTAGCCGACACCACCCGCCCGCTCCTGCAAAGCGGCGACCTGCGGGAACAGCTAGAAAACCTGGATGAAGCAAGGCGATCGCTCTATGCCCAGGCTGATATTTCGGTGACGATCGGCCCCACGGACAGCCCGACCCAAATCACCGATCGGGTCTTAAAATCCATCAGCCAAGCCTGCGCCGCCAAAGCCCAGGCCGACGATGAAACCCAACGCCTGAATCAGGCCCACCCCTTCCAAGCCAATTAATAGTAATCGTTCACAATTCAGCCCTGTCCTCGCAGTGGCAATGTGGGGAATCAGCAACCAAGGCATAACAGCCAATACTCCGCCTTTGATCCAATATTATTTGGGTCATTTTCTTGGGGCAGCGGTGGGATTGCCGCCCTGCAACCAGTAGATTTTGGCAAAGCCTGACCGCCGCTTCGGCCGAAACGCAAGCGTCATAGTGCAAAATGCTGGACTGCCGACATTTGCCCTCAACGACGGAGACGATCGGAATGCCAGCGTCAGCCAACTCGTCTGGTCGGATCCAGATGAAGTCAGTATTGTTGTTTTGTGGCGATCGTAAAGCATTCAAACCCGTTATGGCACTGTAGAAAGCCTCGACACTGTCCACACTAAATAGGCTGAAGACACTGCGATCGGAATTCGGGAAAATTCGTTGCGCAATCACCTGGGCACGCGCTGTATCCTCCACATCCGGATGCCAGTCAGCCCGTTTATCCAACTTTCGAATGAAAACTGGCGCACAAATTCCAAAGTCTTCGAGGGTTGGTAGAATCGTACTCACGCCAGCCTAGCAGGGGGTAGAAAGGTCAGTCCAAATTTGACAGCGCTTCAATCGCATAGTTCTGAATGTACACATCCGGATCATTTTTTGTTAGCCATTGGAAATATTCCTCAATCCAGCGCCGATCGCCGTCCGCATCGGCAATATTCTCGAGCGCGTCGATGATACAGGCCTTAATACTTCGGCTATTGAGCAACGGCAAGAACACTGAAGCCGAAGCAATTTTCTGAAGTAACCGGAGCCGTTCGGCTGCGGCCAAATGATACGCACAGCCAATCCCAATCACAAACACCTGCCAATATTGCTCACATTGGGCGAGTTTTTGGCGGTGGCGCGCATCACTAAACAACCGACTTAACGCTAGCAAGTACTCATATGCATCTTTGAAGAGGGCGATATCGTGACACTCTGCCAGTAGATCAACCGCGCCATCAAATGCATCGTTGACATTGGGCTGACTGGCCCAATCCAGCACAATCGGAATGGCATTGAATGAGCGAAAGCGGTTTGCCAATATCCGCCTCGACGCCGCCCGCTGTTCCGGTGACGATCGAAAATATTCTTTGATCAGTAAATCCGGATCGCCATGGAGTGTATCCACTGAACTTGATTGCAGCGGCTTTCGCATTGCCGTTGGAATACTGGGTTGATGCAGCGAATTCGATCGACCTACGGTGCTAACCATGTGAACCCCCAAGCAGTCTTGACATCTTCATTGAGTATGTGAAGGAAGGATTGCACCATTGATTCATGTGCGGCCTCAAACCAATGATCGATCGGGAGCTGGGTATTCGCACTGCGTGCGGTCAACTCACAGATCAACACTGGCAGATTGCTTTCCAATTCTATCCCTTGACTGATGGATATGGATAGAGTGCCCATTCCTTCTGGCAGTGCAAACTCAAGGTTAAACTGATGTGCCTGTGGTTGAGATAGGGGAAAACCACTCCAGTTCCCCGCCAAAAACTTGAAAATACGCTGGGTATCGGCTGAACTATCCCAGCCCTGTTCATGGCCAATCTGGTTCAGATAGGTGAGTTCATACTGTGTTGTCTTAATTGGATCGAGTCCTGGAAACGTTGGTGCTAGCTGCTGTGCTTGCCAAAGTTGACGCCACCAATCCTCAAAATGCTGCCATTCCACTGAGAATCCCTGGTAAACATCCTGAAAATGTGGGTATTCAACTGTTTGGGAAACTTTTCTCCAGTTGTATAAGAATTTATCGGACTGAAGTTGCACGACTTTGGCTTGATCAATCGATTCAAACCAAACGCGTCGGAGTTTGGGGGGAATGGCGAGTAATGGCATCTCACCGATCGGCTGGGTATCCTTGGGCAGACTGGGATATCGCGCTTGGATGCTTTGCCAGTAGAGGCCGAAATGCACCGACGCAAAATCCGGCGCATCGAATGTGATCCCACAAATGACTTCGGTCAACGGTGATGTTTGAAACGACGCTTTCGACATCCTGGATGATTCTGGCAAATAGTTGGCTTGAACGGCCTGGGCTAAATCCATTATCCTGCGAAATCATCTTTTCGCGTCAGGATTGTCCTGTGACTTGTGGGCATGACTCGCGGTAGATTGATTGATGAACGATCGCCCCATTGAGCTATGACGACATCTTCCAGCCAGCTTCCCGCCCTCGAAATTGATGCAGCGGCCCGGGTTCGGGTCTTAAGCGAAGCCCTGCCCTACATGCAAAAATTCGCCGGACGGACGATCGTCATCAAGTACGGCGGGGCGGCCATGAAGGACGATCGGCTCAAAGCCCAAGTCATGCGCGACATCGTGTTCATGGCCTGTGTCGGAATTCGGCCCGTACTCGTCCATGGCGGCGGCCCGGAAATCAACACCTGGCTGGGCAAACTGAACATCGAAGCCAAGTTCAAAGATGGCCTGCGCGTGACGGATGCCGAGACGATGGATATTGTCGAAATGGTGCTGGTGGGACGATTGAACAAACAAATTGTGTCGCTGATCAATCAAGCCGGGGGTTCCGCCGTGGGGATCTGCGGCAAGGACGGGAGTTTGGTCACGGCGCGGCAGGTGAATCAAACGGATATTGGCTTTGTGGGCGATGTGGTGGGGGTGAATACGGACATCGTCGAAACCTTGATTAGTCGGCAGCATATTCCGGTGATTTCATCGGTGGCGGCGGATGAAACGGGCCAGACGTTTAATATCAATGCCGATACCTTTGCGGGAGAAATTGCGGCGGCGTTAGGGGCGGAGAAGTTGTTTCTGATGACCGATACGCCGGGATTGATGCGCGATTTTCATGATCCGGAAAGTTTGATTGCCCAGTTGGATATTCGGGAGGCGCGCAAGTTAATCGACTCCGGCATCGTCTCCGGCGGCATGATTCCCAAGCTTACCTGCTGCATCCGATCGCTCGCTCAAGGGGTGCGCAGTGCCCATATCATCGATGGCCGGATGCCGCATTCGCTGTTGCTGGAGACCTTCACGGATACCGGGATTGGCACAATGCTGACGGCGTAGGGCGGTTTTTGGGAAATGCGGTTATGGTTTTAAAGCAGGGTGGCATAATTTAAGCCGATCGCACCAGAGTTGAACCCATGACCATGCCGGAATTTGTGGCCCAAGTTGCCGCCCAGGAAGCCGCGTTGCCCTTGCGGAACGATCGCTGTCGATCGCGCTTCTGGCTCCACGGCGAACCCACCACCAAAGTTTTCGTTCTATTTCACGGACTCACCGCCGCGCCCTATCAGTTTGACACGCTGGGCGATCGGCTCTACAAGGCAGGCTACAACGTCGTTGTGCCGCTACTGCCAGGTCACGGTCAGGCAGGCGATTGGGGGGCCGATAATCCGCCGCCGTTGCCGGAAGATATGGCGGTGTATCAGGATTTTGTTTTAGGTTGGCTCGATCGGGCGCGGGCGTTGGGGCAGGAAATCATTGTCGGCGGCTTGTCGGCGGGTGGGGCCTTGGCGACTTGGGCCGCGATCGCGCATCCCGACAAAGTGGCGCGGGCCTTGCTGTTTGCCCCCTATTTGAGCAATGCCACGGTAATTGTAGATTTGATCAGCAATAGTTCCCAGGGGTATTTTGCTTGGCAGGATGGGGTCGCTGCTGCCGATCGGACGGGTTATCCGGGATTTCGCTTCCCCGCGCTAAAAATCTTTCCGCAACTGGGTCGCACGTTGCTCGAACAAGCCGCGAGTCAAACCACCGTGCCCTTGTTCATCGTTTCGACCGAAACCGACCAGGCCGTGGATAACGCCGATCATCGTGGCTTGTTTGACGCCAGCCGATCGCACCAGCCGCGCAGTTGGTACCATTGCTTCCCGATCGCGCTGGAAATCCCCCACGCGATGATGGCCCCCGAAGAAGGCAACCAGTGGACGGCGACGCTGAACACGATGGTTTTGGCCTATGCGGAAAGCCAGCTCACTTGGGCCGAAGTCGAAGAAATTGCTTACCAAATGGCGCAGGGAAAAGTCTATCCACAGGTTGTATCAGAACTGGGGGTCGCTGATCGATGTGGCCCGAATCTGCCCGCATTTATCACGATGGTCGATAAACGCCAGATTGTGATCGATCGTAATCCCTCGCTCCACCGCCCCTAAACCGCATCCACCGCTATGCCGACCGCGATCGACAGTTTTTCCATCGTCCTACTGGGACTGCTATTCCCGCTCCTGCAACTGATCAGCTTGGTCGCACTGGTACTGCGTCGCCAAAGTTACAGCAAACGCCAAGCCAGCCTCAAATCCTGCTACTGGACGATCGTCCCCGCAATCGTCCCCTGGCTGACCTACGGCACCTTTGGCCTAATTCTGCTCAACTTCTGGCACCGCAGCCCCAACACTCACTGGGCGATCGTCCTCTGGGCCGGACTGGCGATCGCCAATCGGGTGGTTCTCCCGATCACGATCGGTCTCACCCTGCTACCGCCCTACCCACCGCGCGTCTGGCTCTCGACAATCTATCGACTCAGCGCGATCGGCATGGCGATCGTGGCCCATTATTTGACCCAACAGGTGTTTCCGATCGCGCCCTAATCGGGGCCAAAGGTTGCATGTGCCCGACTGCGGAAGGTCTGCATATGCACCCAGGCCAGCCCTTCGGTGGTGCCGACCCAGAGTTTCTTCCCGGCGTCAGGGGAGACGGCCAGAATCCGATCGCTCGGTAAGCCGCCGATTTGGCCCAAAAGCTGGCCGTTGTAGGGATTGACCCGGAAGAGTCCGGCTCCGGTGCCGACCCAGGCGCTACCCGCTTGATCAAACTTGATCGAGACGATGTCGCGACCGCGAAGTTGGGTAACGCTGCGTTTGATCGTCCGCTCTTTGGGATCGACTTCCACCATGGCGTTGGTGGTGCCTGCCCAGATCCCGCCAAACCGATCGGCGGCGATCGCTTGGACGCTGCCACCGGGGAGTTCCTTGATTTCGTACAACACCTTGCCTTTGGCGGTGTCAATCTGCGTCACGCCCTCCAGGGTGCCGACCCAGAGATTGCCCTTGGCATCCAGCGTCAGGGCATTGGCGCTCACACCGGGGAGGTTCTGAATCGTGGTCATCAGCAAGCCCTTGTCGGGGCTGATCAAAGCTAAGCCCCGATCGGTGCCAACCCAGAGATAGCCGCGCTGGTCGATTTGCAGGGAGAGGACGCGGTTCGAGGGCAGGGTGTAGTTGGCGGCGGTGATTTCTTTGGTGCGGGGATCGACGCGCCAGAGGCCTTCGTAGGTGCCGACCCAGAGGCGACCGGATTTGTCTTCGGCCAGGGCATTGACTTCGTCACTGGGGACGCTGACTTTGGCCAGAACTTTGCCCGTGTTCGGATCGATTTGGGCCAACCCACGCCAGCCGCCGACCCAGAGGTTACCGCGATAGTCGCGTTGGAGCGCCGGAATCCGTAGGTCAGTGACGACGGGAGCCGATTCATCCGCCGATCGGGCGTCGGGCAGAGGATCAACCGCAGGCGGCGGGGCGATCGGATTGTATTCGGGCACTTCCGGCAGTACCGCCGGGGCCTGGGCGCGGACAATGGCACCGCTGCTGATCACCGTCGCCGCAACCACCGCCGCGAGTCCAGCCGCATTCAAGTACGATCGTCCGCCACCCTTTGCTCCAAACCAATTTGATCCCAAAACTGCCATTCCCAAACCTCCTCAAAATCGCCCAAATTCATAACTAACTGGCATCACTGCCACAGCGACTATGATACTGCGTGATTTCCGGGATGTTGCGACAATCTGTCATCGCCGTCAAAACGCCGTTAATCCTTGAGAAAATATAATGATTCGGTCAAATCCTGGGCAACCTAAAGATAGATCAAATTAAATCAATCACCTTAAAGGGACGGCGATTTCACGGCTGTCTCTTTTGTTTTGGCGATTCCCCTAACCCCCTTAAAAAGGGGGAATCAGAGATTCAAAGTCTGTTTTCTGAGGACACGATCCCCCTAGCCCCCTTCAAAAGGGGGAACCGGAAATTCAAAGTCCCCCTTTTGTTGGCGAAGCCTCTCCGAAGGAGTTAGGGGGATTTAGGGGGATCGTGGCATTCGCAACAAGCCATCAGACTGTGTCAAACCCCGCTTCGCCCAACCCGATCGCGCTGTCCCGATCGCACTGCAACCGAAACACCTGCTCAAACGCTTGAATGACGATCGGTTTGACCGCCGCCACCGTGATTCCCGGCAACCACTGAGCCAAACTGCCCACCGCCCGATCGCCAATCCCACAGGGCACGATCGCCTCAAATCCCGCCAAATCCGGGCAGACGTTCAGCGCAAACCCATGCATCGTGATCCAGCGGCTGACCTTAATCCCGATCGCGGCGACTTTTTGATTTTCGACCCAGACGCCCGTCAATCCGTCGATTCGCTCGCCCGTTAACCCGTAGTGCGCCAACACCAAAATCACCACTTCCTCCAACTGCCGCAGATACCAGTGCAAATCGGGCCGATGCCGTTGGAGATTCAAAATCGGATAGCCCACGAGCTGACCGGGACAGTGGTAGGTCACTTCGCCGCCCCGTTCGATTCGGTGGAGTTCGAAGGGACTGGTGGCGGGGTCGAACTTGAGAAACGCCGGATCAGAGCCTTGACCCAGGGTATAGACCGGCGGATGTTCGAGCAGGATCAAACTGTCGGGCCGATCGGGATGAATTTTGCGATCGTGCACGAGTTGTTTTTGCCAAGCCCAGGCGGTGGCATAGGGGATCAGACCCCGATCGTATAAGTCGCAGGTCGCAGAAAAAGCCATTGGTGACGTAGAAAATTAATGAATCTCGGCTTAAACTACTGATCAATCAATCTTGAGTTTGTGAACGCTGCCCCGTGAATCTTCCTCTCAATGCCAATTCTGCCAAATATTATCCCCCCATCGTGCCAGCCCTCAGCGTTTATCGGGATGCGGCCCTGCATCCGCTCCAAGCGGGCGATCTGATCCAAAGTCCCGGTTGTCACTTCACCTACCGGATCGTGGGTCCCTGCTGTCGGCTGTTCGATCGGGCCAACTTGCCCTGGCCCTGCTGTCGGATCGAGTGGCACAGCAAAGAACCCAGCTGGCGTCGCGTCGGCAAACAATTCATCCCGGATATGGCCACCCGTCACAGTCCCTCCTACAGCGTCGAGATCGTCGGCCAAGAAGGCAAACGCGACCCGATCGTCGTCACCCTTTACGCCGCCAAGCTATCCCCCGCCCAGCGCGAATGGTGGCATTCCCGCAAACCCGCCACCCTGACCGAGGGATTATTGGATTAATTGGGCAAACTAATCCAGCCAGGGTATCGAGCAATCCAAACTTGATTTAATTTCCCTGAGGCTAGTTTTATGGTGGCTGTCCCCTATGAGTTTGTCGCGACCCTCGCGATCGAATATGGCGCGATCGATTGCAGTTGGCGCGAATCCGATCGTTCCTTCACCGGATTCGTCGCCGAAGTCTGGTTTGCCCAGCCCGCCGGAGAATTTGCCCAACGCTGGGCCAAAGTAATTGGCTACAACATCCGATCGCGCCACTTAACCGACGGCCCCGGATCCTACGTCCTATCGATTCCCGTCGCCTTGGAATAACGACTACGCCGCAAACTGTTGGGCATAGAACCCGGCATAGCGCCCCTGTTCCGCCAACAACTGATCATGCGTCCCCGCCTCCACCACCTGCCCCTGCTCCATCACCAAAATCCGATCGACCCGGCGTACCGTCGCCAAACGGTGGGCAATGATGAACACCGTCCGACCCTGCATGATCCGCTCCAGGGCTTCTTGCACCAATGCCTCCGATTCCGAATCCAGGGCAGAAGTCGCCTCATCCAGGATCAAAATCTTCGGATCGAGTAGCACCGCCCGCGCGATCGCGATGCGTTGGCGCTGGCCGCCGGAAAGATTGACGCCCCGCTCGCCCACCCAGGTTTGATAGCCCTGGGGAAACTGGCTGATGAATTGGTGGGCGTTGGCGATTTTGGCGGCAGCTTCGACGGCGGCGAGGTCGAACTCATGCTGACCAAAGGCAATATTCTCCGCGATCGTCCCGGAAAACAGCATCGTCTCCTGGGGCACGATGCCAATCTGGTGGCGCAGGCTCGATAGCGTCACATCGCGAATATCCCGATCGTCGATCAGGATTTGGCCCGATTGCGGATCGTAGAAGCGGGGAATCAAGTTCACCAGCGTCGTTTTGCCCGCCCCGGAAGCGCCGACGAGGGCCGTCATTTGGCCCGGCATGGCGGTCAGATCCAGGTTTTTCAGCACAGGGCGGGTGGGTTCGTAGGCGAAGTCCACTTGGCGAAATTCCACCTTGCCTTGCATTTCGGGCATGACGATCGCCCCCGGCGCTTCCTGCACCGTCGGCTGAATCCGGGTCAGCTCAAAGATCCGATCGACCGAAGCCTCGCCCTGTTTAAAGTCATTGAAGTTATTCGCCAAAATATTGATTGGATCGATCAGCATCGCCACCGCAGCGGCATAGCTGGCAAATTCCGCGCCTGTGAGGTTGCCGTCTTTGATCTGTAAACCGGCTAGAACAAACAGCAGCAGCACGCTCAGGGAAAGGATGAAACCCACGACGGGGTACTCGATCGCCCGGAGGCGTTCGATGTGGTACTTCGCTTCGCGGTTATGTTCGGCGGCGATATTGAAGCGGCGATCCATTTCGGGTTCGGCGGCGAAGGCTTTGACCAGACGAATGCCGCCGAAGATTTCGACCAGTTGGGAGGAGAGTTCGGACAATTGCTTTTGGCTGCGGTAGGACGATCGGCGCATCCGTTCACCAAACCAACTAATCAGCAAAGCCAACACCGGGGCAATCATAAAGATCGCCAAGGTCAACTGCCAGTTGAGCCAAACGATGTAGGTCAGCAACGTCACCAGTTGCAGCAAACAGGGAATGAACTGGTGAAAGAATTTGTGCATCGCATCGCCGATCCGATTCACATCTTCCGTGACGCGGTAGGTCAAATCCCCCGTCGGCGCGGTTTCGAAATAGCTGATGCTGAGGGATTGGAGATGCTTGAACAGCCTGGTGCGCAAGTCATGGGCCACCCAGAATGCGCCCTTGGCGCTGTAAGCATCCTGCCCAAACTGCGCCACCTTCTGCACCGCCCAAATCGCCGCGACGAATAGCACCAGATCGATGATGCTCAGGACTTTGCCATCGTTGACGTAGGCCACCAGCCGCTGGGCTTGGTGCGCCAACAACGGCCAAGCGGCATTGAAAACCAGCGTGCAGAGGAAGGCCCGGAAGAAGGTGCCACGTTGTTGCCGGATGTCGGGCAACAATTGCTTGTAACTTGCGTTTTTTTTCAAGGTCGATGCGGCTGGTAGAAAGATGGTCGAGCGATCATCGACAAAGGGCACGAAAATCCCCGCCAATAGACTACCAGGATTAGGTACCGGGCCGAAAAGTTCCAGGTGCTTAATCCGACTACGCCCCAGTCCCGCCCGCGCGTGAACGGCAGGGCTAGTCAGGCAACCCGGCTAAACCCGGCTCAGAAATGGTTTGAGTGCCCTTCAGGGTGCTTTCCTGACTCGCCCGCAATTGATTCGCGGGGCGGGTGGGGGCCGTAGTCGAGCCATTCCTGAATCCGCCTTGGGATTGATCCCAAGGCGGTCATCGCGATCGGCGCACGATCGCCATTAACCCGATCGCTTTTGCTGTTGCCGCCGTCGCCAAATCCAGATCCCAAAGGCCAGCACCAAGGCAATCAAAACGTACTTCGAGACGGGACCCAGGTAGGTTTCGACCAGTTGGTAGTTTTGGCCCAGGGCGTATCCGGCGTAGGTCAGCAACGTACACCACAGGGCCGTCCCGATCGTCGAATAGACCAAAAACGCGCCGATCGGCATGGCATTAATCCCCGCTGGCAGCGAAATCAACGTCCGTACCCCCGGCACCAAGCGACAGAGCAGCACCGCGATCGCCCCCCGTTGGGTAAACCAGCGATTGGCCTGGTCGATGTCTTTGCCGCTAATCGTCAGCCATTTGCCATAGCGATCGGCGAAGTTCCGAATCCGCACTTCGCCCAGAATCTTGCCCGCATAGTACCAAGGCAACGCGCCGACCACCGTGCCGATCACTCCCGCCAGCACCGCATATTGGAAACTCAACTCGCCCTTCGACACCGTAAAACCCGCCAACGGCATGATCAGCTCCGACGGAATCGGCGGAAACAGATTCTCCAAGAACATCAACAGCCCAATCCCCAGATAGCCCAGCCGCTCCATAATCTGGGGGATCCATTCAAGTAGCCGTTGAGTCATCCGCTTGCTCCGAAGGTCAAAAATTCGACAGGTTTAATTTGATCATACAGGCCTTACAGGGTTCGAACCTGTGACCGACCGCTTAGAAGGCGGTTGCTCTATCCAACTGAGCTAAAGACCCTAAACTCAACCGTTCATGCGTTAAGCCGAACGCCCTACAAATATAACTTGCCGATCCACAAATATTCCAGATTGATTGCGTGCAGCCTGGGGTTTCCCATATAAAATGTAGAATCCCTGGCTGTAGGACGTCTGCGGTATCTATGTTTATTTTGAAGCGTCAGGATGTTGAGATCACGAGCATCCAACATCCGACCAAAGACCAAAAAATCCCCATCCTCAACTATCAAGGCATCACCTTTCGGTTGCTGAATATCTTTCCGGCCAACCAGGAAGACGAGGCACGGGCCTTGTGGCGCGAATTGACCGATAACCAGGGCAAGGCTTGTGTGCTGTTGGAGGAACCCGATCGCTACAGTATTTGGGGCAAGGTGCGGATCGACCAACTGGTGGGCGAACTGTCGGCCCCCAAGCCCAACCGCAACAGCGGCGAAACCCTGTCGCCCGTCTTTACCCAGGCTTGTCTGCTGATCTTGCAGGCGATCTATATTGATGTCGAAGACTTGCTGGGCGCAAAACAAGGCGAAGCCTTCCAGCGCGACCTGATGCAGATTTTCAAGCAGGGCCAGTTTGCCAATACCGCCAGCCCCGACGCGGTGATCCAACTGTTGACCTACGATCCGCTGAACAGCCTCCAGCCACCACCCTGGCAGCCCGCCCAGCTCGTAACGCTGATGCAAGATGTGCATCGACTCGGCAAAAGCTACTTTGGGGGCAATGCGTTCAACAAGCGGGTGCTACAGTCCTTAGAAGATTTGTCGTCCCACGATCGGACGATGTTTCTCGACTGGTTGAAACAATCCCCCGCTGGATCGCTGTGGCTGTAAGGCCCCACCCCGTTGCCATATCCCAGTTGCCACGCCCTCAAAATCCCTTTAGCCCGCGACGCATGTTCGACTGCCTCTATGAGTAGCGCTGTGAAAAAGTCCTCTTTGACTCGATTGGCCATCCAATTTGAGATTATCTTCGGCTTTCTAGCCGTCCTGTTTTTTCTGCTATTCGGGTCGAGTCCGGGGGATACGGGCTATCCGGAATGGTATGGCTATGGCACGACGATTTTTGAGCTATTGGCCTTTTTGGTGGCGACGGGATTGTGTCTGCGCAATGCCTTTAGCCCGATGATCGTCAGTAGCCGCAAGGTCTGGATGGGGATGGGCCTGGGGATGCTGCTGTACTTCATCGGCAACCTGTTCTTCGCCTATTGGGAGCTGGGCCTGAAGCGCGAAGCCGATGTCTCACCAGGAGACTTGTTCTATGTCCTGAGCTATGTGTTTCTAATGGTGTCCATGGGGTTTGCGGTGTTTGAACGCCGCTTGAACCTGGAACTTTGGCAGTACGGCATCATCGCCGCCGTGGGCGCGATCGGCGTAGTCATGGCCGTCTTGCTCTCCACGGGTGGAGCCGCCGAAGCCGCCGCCCAGCTCAATCCGCTCCAAACGCCCCCCGCGCTGGCCGCTGACCGCCCCGCCGTGCCGCTGACCCAACTCGCCGTGAATCAAGCCCGCCCCGCCCCCAAAATTGCGCCTAAAGCCGCGCCCGTCACGCCGCCCGAAATTGCCGCGCCCGCTTGGGTCGTCGCGATCGAGGCCCAGTTGAATCCCTTGAAGGAGCTGCTGAGCTTCCTGTATCTGATGGCCGACACGGTGCTGCTGATCATCGCCACGACGCTGTTTTTGGCCTTCTCCGGGGGGCGCTTTGCCCAGTCCTGGCGCGTGATTGCTGCTGGGGTCTTCTGCCTCTACATCGCCGATGCTTGGTTCAAATTCGCCACGGCCCGCTTGCCCAACTACCAGAGCGGTGGCTTTTTTGAAGTCGGTTGGGTGCTGAGTGCCGTGCTAATTGGCCTCGGAGCCGCCCTGGAATACAGCGCCAGCCAAGCCCGCACCACCCGTCGCCGCGCCTAACGATCGCCCCATCCACCCGCCCCAACGGCTATGATAAAGGGTGAAATGTTAACTTGTGTGAACTGGCATGACGCCGATCGTTAATCCTTCCGAACGCACCCAATCGGCTGACTGGCATCGCCTCGCCCCGGTCTGGTCGGCCAGCCCCACGGAAGTTGCGGCGGGTGTGCCCCACGATCGACTATCCCCCGCCTGGCAAGTGTTTTTATTAGGTGACGGCTCGCCCACGCGGCATTTGCAGCTAATGACGGGACAGCCCACGGAGGTTGATCTGATCGACATGTCGCCGATCGGTAACGACCTTGACCAAGCCCCCGCCGCCGTCGAACAGATTCCGGGACCCCGCATCCGCCGCCAAGTCTGGCTCAAAAACGGCGGGCAACGCCTCGCCTATGCCGCTTCCTGGTGGGAACTCAGCCACGTCGATGAGTATTTGCAAAATCGCTCGCTCCCCGTTTGGGCCAGTCTCGCCACCCGTCGCACCGAACTCTACCGCGATGTCCAGGGACTCTACTGCGGCGACAGCGAACCCCTCGCCCAAGCCTTCAATCACCCCGGCCCATTCTGGGGCCGCCATTATTTGTTTTGGCACCAGGGCCAGCCGTTGACGCTGATCTATGAGGTGTTTTCGCCGCAGTTGTTACAGTGTTTGGGCGTTGAGCATTGAGCGATCGCGCGCATACTGCACTTTACAGGGACTCCCCCAACAAACCTGGGTGGCAGGCAGACTACGCAATACGGTGCTGCGGGTGCCGATGACGCTGTTCGCGCCGATCGTCACGCCCGGTGCGACGAAGCAATCGGTGGCGACCCAAACGCCGTTACCGATGACGATCGGGGCCGTCGTTAAGTCAAAGCGACTCGATTGAATATCGTGGCTACCCGTGCAGAGATAGCTTTTTTGGGAAATCACTGCATGTTCGCCGATCGTGATCGCGTCGAGGCTGTAAAGCACCACGTCGTCGCCAATCCAACTGTTGTCGCCAATGCTGATTTTCCAGGGATAGGTGAAGCGGGCGGTGGGGCGGATGAGAACAGCTTGGCCGATCGTCGCCCCAAATTGCCGCAAAATCCAGCAGCGGAGTCCACTGGCAAAATGCGGGGTGATGGGGAAGGTGATCGCTTGAACCAACCACCACAGCAGGATGAACCAGCCGGGACGACCCCGATCGAACTCGGACTGGTCGTAAGTCCGCAAGTCCATCCAGGCGGGTTCATGCAGGGCAATCATAGCAGCGGCTTCCGGTGTATCAATCATCGGGGGTTCAGAAAAATCACGCATGGGCATTCCTCAAATGTCAGAAGATTCGGCGGTAGGATGCGAAACTTGACCGACTACGCTGCTAGCCCGCCCCGCGCGTCAACGGCAGGGCTAGTCAGGCAACCCGGCTAAACCCGGCTCAGACTTGGTTGGAGTGCCCTTCAGGGTACTTTCCTGACTCGCCCGCAATTCATTCGCGGCGGGTCATGCCGTAGTCATTACGATTCGGGCTGGGGCACCGCATGCATCGGCAATGGCTCACTCGCCACCACCTTCGGCTTCGCTTGCTGGCTGTTAAAGGCCCCGCTGAAATTCTTCAGCTCAAACAATTTGACGCCGATTTGATATTCGTATTGGCTGATTAAGCGGGCGTAAATATAGCCCGCTTTGCCGTCCAGGAAGCCGAAGCGGATCAGGTACACCAGGATAAACCGCAGCAATGGTTTGAAGGGTAGGGTGACCCAGATTTTCTTCAGGAAGCGTTTGCGTTGGATGTCGTTGCCGAACAGGTCGCCGCCGACGGTGCCGCCTTCGCCTTTGCCGTTGAGCGTATTGAGGTAAACCTGGGATTCCCAGTTGGAGTAGCGGTTGTGGCGGGCGATCCACTGGAACATATCGCGGAAGTCGATGTGCAACATGTCGGCTTTGAGATAGCCGACGCTGCCTTCGAGCAGGACGTGCTCATGCACTTCGTTGTCGCCTGTGTTTTGGATGTCTTCGGTGTTGAGGTTTTCGTAGCGGCCTTTGTCATGTTGGAACAGGCGTAGGTTCCAGTCGGGATATTTGCCGCCATGGCGCAGCCATTGACCGAGGAAATAAATCCGGCGATTCAGGTAGTAGCCTTGATGTTCGTCGCTTTGGATTTTCTCGGCGATCTCGTCCCACAATTCGTCCGTAATCCGCTCATCGCAATCGACGATCAAGACCCACTGGTTGCGGCAGGGCAGATTTTCCAAGGCCCAATTCTTCTTCTTCGGCCAGCGTCCGTTGAATTCGAACTGCACCACCTTCGCGCCAAATTCCTCGGCAATCGCGATCGACCGATCGGTGCTCTGAGAATCCACCACAAAAATCTCATCGGCGCGACTGAGGCTTTCGAGACAAGCGGGCAAATTCGATTCTTCGTTTTTGGCCGGAATGATGACGGAAACGGGGATCTTGGTCTGGGTATTCATCGGGAGACTCTCAGGAAAAACTGCTTCACACGGAAAATGGATTGCCCCGTTATGGGGCCAGATTGGCGCTGGGCTTCTTGCCCCGCAAGGCAAAGAACCGACTGGTCTGGGCACTGCTGACGACGCGCTCAAACAGCGCTTCGTACTGCGTCAAGGCTTGATCGAAGGTATAGCGATCGAGGGCATGTTGCCGTCCCTGCTTGCCATAGGCCGCTGCCAATTCGGGCTGGGTTTGGAGGCTGACGATCGCGGTGGCGAGGGCAGCCGGATCTTCCGGTGCCGTTACCAGCCCCCCGCGACTTTTCTCCACCGCCTTGGCGGCACTGCCCGTACTCGGCACCGACGCAATCACGGGCCGACCACTGGCCAGGATCACCTGGGTCTTCGATGGCATATTGAACGACACCACATGGCGGCGCTGCACGATCAAGCTGACATCCGCCGCCGCGAGCATGGCCGGTAGCCGTTCGCGCGGCTGGAATGGCAACAGCCGCACATTCGTCGCCCCCTTCGCATCGCAATATTCCTGCAACTGGGCCAAGGCCCGCGCCTCACCGACAATCACCACCAGAATTTCGGGAATATGCAACAGTTGGATCGCCGCTTCGACCACGGTTTCCAAGCCCTGGGTCAGGGCGATATTGCCGGAATACAGCACAACGAATTTGTCACCCAGGTCGTATTCCTGGCGGAACACGTTGTCGAGCCGATCCATCGGTTTGATGAAATTCGTATCGACCCAATTCGGAATACAGGTAATCTTCTCCGGCGGCACGCCTTTGCCAGTCAGGTTATCCACGAAGCCATCGGCAATCACACTAATCGTATGGGCCGTGCGATAGGCAAACCGCTCCAGATATTCCATGGCGCGAATCAGGGCTTTGCTTTTGAGCAACCCCACATGCACCGCCGCCTCGGGCAAAATGTCTTGGACATTCAACACGACGGGACATTTATAAATCCAGCCCAGGAGGTTGGCCGGAATGACGATCGGCAACGGCGGCACCGTCAGCAAGATCACATCCGGTCGCCAACCCCGCAGGGCCTGCACCATACTACTCATGACAAAACTGCCATCGAGCAACACCCGATCGAGTAAGTTGGGCTTCGGCTTGACCCAGACAAAACTGCGTTGAATGATCACGCCATTGCGTTCTTCCGTCACGTAGAGTTTGTCTTGGTAGCCGTCGTAGATCTGGCGTTGCGGGTAATTGGGCATTCCAGTCACAACTCGCACCTCATGGCCACGTTTGACTAGACCTTCGGCCAGCTCCGTCATGAGCGGCGCAATACCGATCGGTTCGGGATGATAGTTGTAAGAGTAAATTAAAACTCGCATAGCGCTTGTCTTGAGGCGATCATTGGAAAACACAAAAAATTTCCCCATTCAACCCACCGCATCGATCGATGCCGTGTGAACGGAAATTGCCCCTAACTTTAGAATGCCCGCTGGCCGGGTTTCGATGCCATTACATCCACGCAAATGCCTGGTAAATCAGGGTTCGTGTAATTACACAAAGTTTTTTAAACTATTGAAAAATAAAAAAGACGCTCCCGGTAATCTCCAGGTGAAGCCTGCCGTTGGGCCAGGCTCAACCCCGTCCCAGCAACGCATCCCCCCCGCCGTATTCCTACGGTGCTTCTAACGTAGCGAAAATCACTGCCCCTGCCCTCTTTCGATCGGTAGAGTTGGGTCAGGCGCGATCGGATCGATTTTATGAAGCGCGATCGGCAGCATCAGCGGGCGCAATTTGACTGAATAAGGCGGAGTAATCGGCATCACCCAGTCCCGATGCGATCGTCCGTTGCAGCAATTGAACGATCGGCTCCACCATCCCGATCGGCAAGCCCGCCGCCCCCGCCGCCTGATCGAACAGTTGCATGTCCTTGAGCAAATGCTTCACGGGGAAGTTGGGTTGGGCGTAATTGTGGTCGAGCATCCGGGCCAATTTCTTGTCGAAGGTCGGCGCATAGAGCGCACTCGATCGCAAAATTTCCATGAAGCGATCGGTCGGCACCCCCGCCGCCTGGGTCAGGGCCAAACTCAGACCAAAGGCCGTGGTCAAGGAGCCGATCAACTGATTCAGCGCCAGTTTCACCGCTGCGGCTTGCCCGACGGGGCCAACGAGCGTGGGATTTGGCCCAAGGATTTCCAGCAGGCCGCACGATCGCTCAAAGTCCACCGCACTGCCCCCCGCCATCACAATCAAGGTGCCCGATGTGGCTTCGGGAATACTCCCTAAGACTGGCGCTTCGAGATAATGCCCGCCCGCCGCCACGATCCGATCGTGCAGATCCAAACTTTCCTGGGGCGCGATCGTCCCCATCTGAATCACCAGGCGTCCAGCCAGTGGCACTCCATCGGCGAATAATAAAGCCGCGATCGCCGCTGCATCCGTCAGCATCAGGATCACCACGTCCGATCGCTCGAACACCTCGGCCACGGTATCCACGACCTGTGCCCCCAAGGTTTGGAGTTCGGTGGTTTTGGCCCGCGTGCGATTGTAGACCGTGAGCCGATCGGTGTGGGGGAGGAGTCGCTGGGCGATCGGTGCCCCCATCAGTCCGGTGCCAATTACGCCGATCGGGTTCATCATGCTGTGGGGCAATCCTGTGCTGAATGGGCCAATTTCCAGCCTAGCGCCAAATGTCACGCGCACAAAAAACCGCGATCGCCCCATGGAGCGATCGCGGTTGATGAATTAGCCTTAACGGGTTGTGCCTACGATTGAATCGACTTCATCAAGAACTCTGCAATCTGAATCAACTCATCCTTATTGAAGGCATCGAGCAAGGCCCGCGCCGCTGCCCGTGGCTCGTTCGGAATGTTGATCGTCCGGGGCCGAATGCCCGGTACGGCGTCGGTCGCTTTGAGGGTTTTGGTGGCGCTTTCCACCTGCTCCAGGGGCAGCGGCCGCGCCCGCACCTGGGTCACTAGGCGCGCATCTTCCGGCATCGGCAGCTTGGCGACGGGCCGTTGGGTCAGGCGTTGGAGGATCGTGCTGGGAATGATTTCCCCGCTGCGCCCCGCCAGGAGCAAATCGCTGGCCTGCTTGAGTTCCTTGATAATCACCGGCGCTAACTGCGAATAGGCATTCGCCTGATTGGCGATCGCCCGTTGGGCGGTTTGGCCGAGGTGCATCCAGGGTTGATTTTTCGGGGCGATTTGCATCAGCCGGGCACAGAGCGCAATCAATTGCTGACGGCTCTTCGGGTTGTCCCCTTGCTTGAACAGTTGCAGCATCACCTTGAGGATTTTGCTGACTTGCTCCGTCGCATTCGCCACCGCCACCAGGGGCTGCGTCGGCGTCGGCGCGGCACTGCCCGCCTGAATCAGTTGATTCAAGTATTGCCCCAAGGCGGCAAAGGTCGGCTCCGTACTCTGAACAATTTGATCCGCATCTTCTTCCCGCAGGCCGAAGGTACTTTGCAACTGATCGACCAACGCCTTCAGCCCGTCAAATCCCTTGAGAAAGAGATCTTCCAGCTTCCGATCGATATTCACCTGGGGATTTTCCTTCAACAGCTTGAAGGCATCCTCAAAGTGGTGCGATACCCGCTGAATGCTGTTGAAGCCCAGCATTGCCGCGCCGCCCTTAATCGAGTGGGCCGCCCGGAAAATCTGATTCATCTCCTCCGCATCGGACATGGTCTGCTTTAAGTTCAGCAAACCACTTTCGATCGAGTCAAGATGCTCTTTCGCTTCTTCGATGAAATATCCTAAAATTTGCTGCTGTTTCGTTGTCTGCACAGCTTTGCTCCCAGGCTGAAAGTCGGTAAAATGCGGCGATTGTCTTCAACGTTGGCAAGCAATCATACGCATCATCTTGCCCACATTATTCTCGGCACCCAAGGAAAAAGCCTCCTTAGTTACGCTTATGTTTCCCCCGAGCTTAGCCCATCTTTCTCCGTAAGAATGACCATCTCTCGTGACACCCAGCTATTTTGCAATGTTCAGTAATGGCCAGGTTGTCCAGACAAAGGCCACCACCGGGGCGATCGCCAAGACACCCTGAATCACGTTGCCCACCACGGAGCCAACGACGATCCCGATGCCCGCCTTAATCGATTTTTGCAGATCCTTGGTGAACAGAAATTCACCGACGATCGCGCCCAACAGCGGCCCGAGCATCAGCCCCAGAATCAGCCCGATCGGCCCCCCGATCGGCACCGTGGGCAAGAATCCCAGAAAGCCCAGAATCATCCCGATCACGGCCCCCCAAACGCCCCAATTACTCGCCCCGGCTTTTTTGGCCCCCCATTGACTGGCCATCAGATCAACGCCGATGCCGATCACCAAAATCGCGATCGCAATTCCCAGGGGCCAAGCGATCGCCCCAAAGGCCGCCAGCCACGGCAAGGCGAGAAAGTAATGGCTCGCCACCCCCCAAATCACGATCGCCGCCAGAATAATCGTCGGCCCCGGAATCCCCGGCACAAACGCCCCGACGATCCCCACCAACATCACCGCAAACAAAACCCAATACAAAATGACCATCGTGATTTGGCGGCCCAGCAGCTTCAAGTGCCTGTCTAATCTAACTCAAAGCGCGCCGATCGGCGGAGCCGCACAAGTACGGATTTTGCGCTATGCGGCCCGACTCAAGCTGTAGCTCAACTTCTCGGCGATCGCCCCAATCCAGGCCTCGTCTTGTTGCGTATAACTGCGCGGCGCATTTGCGCCGAGCACGAGCACGCCTTCAGCATCGATCGGCTGGCAAATCACGCCCTGGGTATTTTCGGGTAGATAGTCAAATTCGATCCGACCCGGATAAAGCTTCAATGCGACGAGGTAGACGGCTTTCTGGGTTTCGAGCACGCGCTTGACGATCGCCCCTGGGGTGAGTTGGGCATTTTTACCGAGGACGCCGCGCCGGAGAATGACTTTGCCCTGGTAATAAATCACGACCGATCGTGTGGCCGTATTATTCAACAACAACAGCGAAGCCCAGGCCAATTCCGCCCGCACCGCTTCACTCAAATCGTCCGCCAGCTCAAACCCCGATTCGCCTTCCAGCGTGACCACTTCCGGCGACTTGGCTTGGACGTTTTGCCACAGCAATCCGGTCAGGATCAGCACGGCACTGATAATAATCCCCAGGGCATCCGATCGCGACTGCGACGGCACCAAATTCGGTGTCAAAATCCGATTCACCACCAGCAACGTACTGGCGATCAGCCCCACGGCGATCGGCATTTGCTTCACCCAGGCCATGGGATTCGTGGGGGTGGAATTAGTTGAAGTCATCGATTTTCCTGGCCAGCGATCAAAGGTGGTGTGCAAACAGTCTGACGGTTTGTAGCAAACGCCGTGATCCCCCCTAGCCCCCCTAACTCCTTCGGAGAGGCTTCGCCAACAAAAGGGGGGAACCGGATTCGAACTTAATTCAAAGTCCCCCCTTTTTAAGGGGGATGCACGGGGGATCGTGACGTTTGCCACAAACCGTCGATGCGATTTAAAACATCTGCTAGCGGCTTATTGTCGCCTAAAATCATAGCGCGTTGGCTTTGCGCCCCCAGTTTTGTCGGCCCGTTTTGTCGGAGATTCGTTCATGTTGTCAGTATTCGCTTCAGGACTCATTGGTTGGTTTGGTGGCTCCCCCAAACTGCTGGAAATCAAGGATCCCGTGGGGATTAGTCGGCGGATTTCCGAACCTTGGGCGGTGTTGAGTGACAGCCGTGACCCCGCCGCCGAAGCGATCGTCGAAGCCTATCTCAAATCCCTCAGCAGCCTCGGCCTGCCGCCCCAACAGCAAGGCGTCTGGCTCCAGTCGGGCCTCTTCCACCTGGCCAACAACCAGGGCCAAACCCCGCTTCCCGCCGCCTCCCTGACCAAGATCGCCACCAGTCTCGCCGCCCTCACCACCTGGGGGCCAAATCACCAATTTGCCACCTCGGTCATGACCAACGGCACCGTCCAAAACGGTGTCCTCCAAGGCGATCTAATCATCCAAGGCGGCGGCGATCCGATGTTCGTCTGGGAAGAGGCGATCGCCCTGGGCAATGGCCTGAATCAGCTCGGCATTCGCCAGGTCACCGGGGATTTGATCGTCAGCCCAAATTTTGTCATGAACTTCGACCCGGATCCACTCAAATCCGGCACCTGGCTGAAACAGGCAATGCAGGGCAGCACCTGGCCCGAAGCCACCCAAGCCCAATACGCCAAAATGCCCCCCGGCACGGGCAAACCCCAAGTGACGATCGCCGGAACAGTCCGCACCGCCGCCGCCCCCCTCAAGGCCCAACCCCTATTCACCCGCCAATCCCTCCCCCTGTGGAATCTGGTCAAACGGCTCAACGTCTACAGCAACAACTTCATGTCCGAATCCCTGGCCCGCCAACTAGGAGGGCCAAGCGTCGTGATCGAACGTGCCGCCGCCGCTGCCGGAATCGATCCCACCCAAATTCGCCTGATCAACGGCTCGGGACTGGGCGAAGAAAATCAAATTTCACCCCAGGCCGCCAGCCGGATGTTCGCGGCGATTCAACGTTATGCCAGTCGGCATCAGCTAAATATTGCCGACCTGTTTCCGATCGCCGGGACGGATGTGGGAACGATCGACGATCGGGATCTACCGCGCAATGCCGTGGTCAAAACCGGGACATTGAATAATGTGAGTGCGTTGGCCGGAGTGTTGCCCACCAACGATCGCGGCTTGGTGTCGTTTGCGATTATCAATCGGGGAACGAATTTAGAGGGCTTGCGCGATCGGCAGGATGTGTTGCTGCGGCAGTTGCAGCAGGCTTGGGGTGCGCCCGTCCAACGACCGATCGACATCAGCCCGATCGCGCCGAGTCAGGATGAGTTGGTGAAGCTGGGGACGATGAGCCGAAATGTCCTGCCGGGGAATGGCGGCAAGTAGGGATTAATTGACTTCGTTGTGAAACCGCCGCATCACCTCATTGCCCCACAAAATTCGGCACGATTTCCGTCACGACGCGATTATCGCCTTCCGGCCCACCCGTGATTTGGACTTGCTGATCCTGGATTGTGCCCGTGGCTTTGGTGCCGACGAGACTAAATGCCGGACTGATTTGCTGGTAGGTGACGTTGCCGCTGGCTTCAAAGGATTGGGTTTTGAGAAACCAGGTGAGGTTGTCGGCTCCGACGTTGGCTTGGTTCGAGAGCGAAAGGCCCCGCACTTTGCCCGTCAGCACCGCCGTTTGCTGGGGCAGATTCAGTTGGCCCCGATCGCCCGTTAAGGTCACCTGCTGCACCGTATTCACCAAGGTAATCGGCTGTTTCGCATCGACTTGTTGCTGTTTGAGGTTCCAGGTGAGTTCGTCGCTTTTGGCTTGGAGACCTTGGCTGGGCATAAAGATTTGGGCGGATTTTTGGAGCGTCGCGATTTGGTCTTTGAGGTTGTAGCTGCCTTTCTGGGCGGCGGCTTGGTCGGTGACTTTACCTTGCTCAATCCGATCGATTTGCAACGGCTGCTGACTTTCGAGCCGTTCTTGATCAATCCACCATTTCAACTGCTTGGTTTTCATCCGCAGGTTGGGCATTTTGACTTCGGCGACGACTTGGCCGAGGATATCCGCTTCGCGTTTGCGCGAGTAGAACCGTCCCTCTTCGCCCACCAGTTTCAGTTTCTTGTGCTGTGCGACAAATTGCTTCCGCACGGACATCAGATCCTTTGTCGGTTGCCACTCGATTTCTTTGCCCTGGAGCACCGTGCCA
Organism: Cyanobacteria bacterium VAR_4_metabat_243; assembly: GCA_031415035.1. GTDB lineage: Bacteria > Cyanobacteriota > Cyanobacteriia > Leptolyngbyales > Leptolyngbyaceae > Romeriopsis. Next base: position 26,253 of record JANOQX010000101.1, on the reverse strand, counting down.
TCGCGCAGATCCGTGGCAATAATATCGCCCTTCAGCACGATCGATTTGCCATCCTCCACGACTTCGCCCTTCACTGCCTTCAGCTTGAAGATCGCCTTGCCATCTTGGTACAGCTCACCCTCTGGCTGCTCCACCGTGGCAATCTTCTTATCCTTGCTATAGGTGGCTTTGGCCGCCTTCATTTTCCACCAGAGTTGACCCTTTTCGTCCGCCTGCTCCAGGGTGACATTGCTAAACGTGAGGCTGTTGTCAAACTTCTGCAAATCGCTACTGCCTTCCCGCAGCCGATCGGCCCCCTTATTTTTCGGCCCAGCAAAATTGATCGCCAGGAATGCCACGCCACCGACGATCGCCGCAGTGCCCAAACCCCAAAGTAGTCGTGATGTTTTCACAATGCGCTCCGTCCGAATGTTGCAATGCTCAATTCGCCTAATCCAACCACCGCCCAAAATCCCGCTTAAACGTCCCCGCAAAGATACTCGCCCGAATCCGCTGGGTGAAGTGGATCAACTCCGTAATATTGTGAATCGACACCAGCGTATAGCCCAAAAGTTCCTGCGATCGCAGCAAGTGACTCAGATAGGCCCGACTGAAATTCTGACAGGTATAGCAAGGACAATCCGCATCGATCGGGGCAAAGTCGTCCCGAAAGCGGGCATTCTTCAATCCCCAGCGTTCGCCATCGACCAAGGCCGACCCATGTCGTGCCAAACGCGTCGGAATCACACAGTCAAACACATCAATCCCATAGCTAATCGCCCGCGCCATCTCCCGATAAGTCCCCACCCCCATCAAATAGCGCAGCTTGTGATCCGGCAGCAGCGGCGCGGTATGTTTCACCACTTGATCGATCACTTCCGGCGCTTCACCCACGCTCACCCCCCCGATCGCGTACCCCGGCAAATCCAAGTCCGTCAACTGCCGCGCTGCTTCCGCCCGCAGATCGAGATATTCCCCGCCCTGCACGATGCCGAATAAGGCTTGATCCGACCGTTTGTGCGCGGCCATACAGCGCTTCAGCCAATCGTAGGTGCGGTTCATCGCCTTTTCCACCGCATCGCGGCCCACTCCGGGCGGCGCACATTCATCGAAGGCCATGATCACATCGGCCCCGAGGGTATTCTGAATCTCGATCGACTTCTCCGGTGTCAGATTGATCATCGATCCATCACGGGGCGATCGGAACTTGACGCCCTCATCGGTAATCGATCGGATGTCGCTCAGGCTGAAAACTTGGAACCCACCCGAATCCGTCAGCATCGGCCCTGACCAAGCCATAAACTTATGCAAGCCACCCGCGCCCGCCACGATGTCCTCACCGGGCTGCAAATGCAAATGGTAAGTATTCGCCAACACCATCTGCGACCCGGCATCCTTGAGCTGGGCGGGCGTCACGGTTTTGACATTGGCCAATGTGCCCACAGGCATGAAACGCGGCGTCTCCACAATCCCGTGGGGCGTATGGAACACCCCCGCCCGCGCCCCCGTATCGGGACACTGAGCCTGCAATTCAAACACAAAATCCTTCAAAACAAGCACCGAGTGAGAATTGAGAATGAGGAATTGAGAATTGAGAACTTGATTCACTCGACATTCTCAGTTCGCCATTCTACATTCTACAGCTCCCCTAATTCGTCGTCGTCGATTTGGGCATCCCAACTGGCGGATAGCACGTCGGCCACGACGGCCTCTAAGGCGGCGGTGTTGATCGGGCGGACGGGGCGGGCCTGGAGCGGATTCGACAGGGGCATCAGGCGCAGTTGCCGATCGTCTTGCATCAGGTCGAAGTAGGATTGGCCGTCGGGGAAGCAGTTCATTTCGAGGTAGTCGAAGCTGTTCACGTTCAAGTAGAGCGTGTGGTTGGCGACGAGGGTGGCCCCGCTGTGATCGGCAAAGACTTCAAGTATGCAACCTTCGCCTTCGCGGATCACTTGTCCGTCTTGGATGTGGCTGTAGCGGACGCGGCTGAGGTCGGCCAGGAGCCGTTGCATGTCGCGCTTATCGACGATCGTGCCGGATTCGACTAAACAAGGTGCAGGAATGCGGGTTCGTCCGGACTGGGATTCTTGACTCATAAACTGAAAGCCTATCGCTCTACACACGTTCAAAATTAATCGGACTGACGAAATGAAATTAGGGGTGACCCTCACTAAATAGTAGCGAACCCTCACTCAAAAGAAATACATCTTGCGACGGATATCAAAAGGGAACGGTGGGGTAAAGCCGGAAGCAACGGTGCAATACTTAGCATTCTGTCACAGGGATTTAAAGATTTCCGGAATTTTCACCAAGTCTTGACTGAAGGGCCAGGACTGTTAAGTCTTAAGAACACTCAAGTTCGGGCAATTCAATCGGGGGAGTCGGTGGTTTAGCGTGAAGGACTAGTAACTTCTTTATTCATCAATGCTTTACCGTTTCAGGCAACTCTGCCGAAAATCCCTCGCAAGACTGATCGCCTCGGTGATGTTCTACACCTGCGTGCCCTTACCCGCATCCTGGCCCGTGGAATTTGACGGGATGACGCTCTACGCCCCGATCGTCGGGCTGCTGATCGCCCTGGTATTGGGTGGACTGTGGCAGGGGTTAACCGCATTGGGGCTAGCGACGGGGTTAATCGCAACGATCGTGGTCGCGGTGTGGCTCCGGATCACGGGCGGTTTGCATTTGGATGGGGCAATGGATGCGGCGGATGGCTTGGGCGTCAGCGATCCGGTGCGGCGGCTAGAAGTAATGCGTGATAGCCGATCGGGCGCATTTGGGGTGATGGTGGGCATCGTTCTGTTGGGCCTCAAAACCATGGCGATCGCGACACTCACCCAGGGTCACCTCTGGGCCTTGATTGCCGCCTGCACCTGGGGCCGTTGGGGCCAACTCGCGGCGATCGTCCGCTATCCTTACCTCCGCCCCGAAGGCCAGGGCGCATTCCACAAAGCCTACCTGACGTCGCCTTGGCAAATCGTGCCGCTATTCCTTTTGGTGTTCGGCTTAAACTTTTTGCCGCTGTATCTGGGACAGGTTACCGTCGCTTGGGCCTGTGGCATGGCGGTGGGGGGCGGCGCGATCGCCCTCGGGGTCGGCAGTTGGTTCAATGCCAAATTTGGCGGACAGACGGGCGATACCTACGGCGCGATCGTCGAGTGGACGGAGGCGTTGGTCTTGGTCTTGGCGAATTTGGTGGCCGCGAGTTACCAGCGATTCGGCTGATCAAACAGCGAGATTTCACGGCCCGATCGCGCGATTGGCGTCTGGAGCATCAGTTCGATCCGGGTAATCCGATCCTGCTCCAACGTCACGAACAAAATCTCTTGATTCTGCTGGTAGCGCAGTGTCGTAAATCCCGCAACAGTCGATTGGTTTTGGGGTTCACCGTAGGCTTGAAGCAACTTCTCGGCCCGATCGCCCACCCGAATATCCTGACTAAAAACCAATTCGGGATCCTGGGTAGCAAAGCGCACAATTACCCGCTCGCGTTTCGCGGCGATTCCCGTGCCGGGAGGCTGCGCCAACGGTGCGGTTTTCGCGCCGATGAGTACCGCATTCCGCCGCTGGGCTTGGGCCGCCGTGGGGGGAATATAGCGAATTGCGCCGCCCGGCGACTCCATGCCATCTTGGGCCAGATCCAGCACGAGTAACGTCTTAGACTGATAGCTCAACCGCTGACGGGGCGACCCACAGCGCGTCCCTGGGCCTTGGCGATCCTGCGGTTCACCGAGAATTTTTAGCGTATCGGCTTCATTCAAGCCCAATCGTACCCCATTCTGAAAGCCAAAGGGCGGCAACACCTGATGCGGCGGATTGGCATAAATATCGCCGCAAGCCGCCGCCGGAGTCGGATTCAACCCGATCGCACTCCATCCCAGGATCGCCGCCAGGGCCACATGACTAATCCACAAAAATCGTCGCGATCGATTGAATTGCATAAGGGAAAACGACTGATGTCACTAAATACTGTTTGCACGGGTTAGCTTCACTATGGCAAGGCCATTGACGATCGGGCATCGCGAAAATCACCGACTTCCGGCCCGCTGAGATGCCTAAGTATTTCGCGTGATTCAATGTATGTTTCGATACGGAGAGCTTATGCCCGATCGGGCAACTCACCCAACGCTGTCCCACAAACCTTGCAATGCTTTGCATCCGCGTCATGCCGCGCCAGCCCACAGCCCCCACAAACCACTTGCCGCCATTCCCGATCGGCGACACCCCGCCGAAACAACCCACTGAGCTGCCAGGGAATCAGCAATAACCCCGTCATCATCATCAAGATCGACAGCAACCGACCCAGCTGCGACACCGGGGTAATATCCCCGAACCCCGCCGTGGAAATCGAGGAGACGACATAGTACACCGCATCGAGAAAGGTGCCAAACTGCGCGGCATTGACCCGATGTTCGACTTGATAGATCAAGCCGGAATAGACAAAAATAATCGCAAAAATCGTAAACAGGATCCGCGCCACGATCGCGCTTTCATCCTGGCTGAAATAGCCCAAGATCGTCCGCTGTTCAAAGAACCGAATCAGCCGCAAGATCCGCATCCAGCGAAAAATTCGCAGAAACCCAAAGGTGCTCGTCCCCACCACAAAGGGCAACAGCACCGCCAAATCAATCAACGACGACAGACTAAAAAAATGCTTCAGCCGCCGGGGAGCCGCCCACCAGCGCAATAAATACTCGATCGTGAAAAATCCGAAAATCCCATTATCGATCCAACCCACCCACTGCTGCACCAACGGCGGCAGCGCATAGGTCTGGGCGACAAACAACCCACAGGACAGCAAGATCAAACCCGTGATGCCAAAATTCAACACCCGACCCACGGGCGTTTCAAAGTCGTCGAAATAACCCGCAAGGGTGGACTGAACGGTGGCAATCACGGGCATGGCAAATCCAAATTTAGCGCCCGACGGCGGCGGGATTGGCCGCTTCGACGCCGAGCAACTGGGCGATCGCCTGATGTTCGGCTCCAGGGACATTCGGCACGGCATGACGGGCATCGGTGATCAGCCAGTCGAGGGCCGCCGCTTGGACATCGATCGTGGCCCCGGTCTTATCGACGCAGTAACGCCCGAAGACCAGCTTATCGACCAACCGCACCCCAGGCCCGAGGCGCGAATGCTCGAACACAATGCTGTTATCCACCACGGCCCCACTGCAAATGTGACAGTTCGGCCCAATCATCGCCGGGCCGACGATCGTTGCGCCATCTTCGATCTTGGTCATTGCACCAATGTACATTGGCCCTTCAATGTTCACCTTGTCCCAGTTGACCGCCACATTCAGCCCGACGTACACGCCGGGTTTGACTTCCTTGCCGGGAATCGGAACATTCTTAACTTCGCCGCGCAGGACGCTGCGGACGGCGTGCCAGTAGTCCGGCACCTTACCGATATCGACCCACTCAAAGTCCATGGGTAAGCCGTAGAACGGCGCATCCATTTCGACCAATTTGGGGAATAGCTCACCGCCGATGTCGAATTCGGTGAGCGACGGGATGTAGTTCAGCACCTCCGGCTCGAAGATGTAGATCCCGGTGTTGATGTTGTTGCTCAGCGCTTCTTCAACGGTGGGTTTCTCTTGGAAGGCTTTGATCTTGCCGTTTTCGTCAGTAACGACCACGCCGTAGCTGGGCACTTCTTCCTGGGGCACGGTCTTCATGATCACCGTGGCGATCGACCCCTTCTCCCGGTGCCACCGCACCGCTTCCGTCAAGTCGAGATCAATCAGCGCATCGCCGCACAGCACAATAAATGTGCCATCAAAGAACGGCGCAAAATCCTGGATTTTTTTCATCCCGCCCGCCGAACCGACGGCTTCGCCCACCAGTTCGCCATCGACAATTTTGCCTTCGAAGGAATAGCCGATTTGGACGCCAAACCGCTGACCATCGCGGAAGTAGCCTTCAATTTCATTCGCCAGGTGACTGACGTTCACCATGATTTCGTCAAACCCATGCTGCCGCAGCAATTCGAGCAAAAACTCCATCACGGGCTTTTGCAGAATCGGGATCATCGGTTTGGGGATCGTATAGGTAATCGGTCGCACCCGCGTACCTTTACCAGCGGCCAGAATCATGGCTTTCATAGTGGGTTCTCTCGATGTGCGTAACACTTAAAAAAATGACTGCTGCCCCATCCTACAGGAGCAATCTCTAGCTTGCCCATTTCTCTGGGCGGAGTTGAAATAATTCGCCAAACCGCCTGACCCGCTCGACCAAATTCTGGCTTAATCCACCGCGATCGCCGCCAGCAGATCAATTTCGCCCAACCCCGCCGCCAACGACCGGACGCGCAGATCCTGATAAAACTCTTCCTGGGACAAATCCACCTTCGATTGGGACGCCAACAGCAACAAGGCCCAAAACACGCCGACCCGTTCATGCGTATCGGGATCCGCCCCATGCAAATCCTCCTCGATCGAAAATTCCGCCGCCTTGGTTTCCTTCCAAAACTCCACCAACAAATCGAAGTCGATCCACTCCTTGCCCTGAGACAGCTCCGTCCAATACTCCACAAAAAACTCATCCAGGGCGACGGCCATTTCCGTCAGGTTTTCCTGGTGGGCCAGTTGGGCAATCACCTTCACCGCCTGCGATCGGGACTGGGCCTTGGGCCGGGCTTGGCGCACCGTGGCGGGCCGATCGTCCTCCAGCGCCGCCGCAATCACTTCCAGTTGGTTGATCAATTCCTGCAAGGTGACCCGCCGCCGCACCGGGGGCTGAGCCACGGCCCGCCGCCGCAAAGACCGATCGAGGTTCATCGGCAGGACGTTATCGGGCAGGGCATCGTAGTCCCCGTCGTCCATATACTCGTCGGTCAGGGCCGCCACCGGGGGCGGCGTCAGACTATCCGCCTTCAACAGCAGCAGCATCGAGGCATAGAGAAACGCCTGCCCCGACTGGGACAGATTCGTGGCGTAGTTTTCCCGGCTCATGGCGCTGAAGGGCAGCAGCTCATTCAAGAACCGATCGATCACATCCACCACCTTGACATCCCAAGGATCGATCTCGCCCTTTTCGGCCAGATCCATCAAGAATGAAATTGCGTCCCGTGCTAGAGATTGCGCCATGGATTAGCGGATTGCGATGGGGGGTGAGACAGGTTTGCGGAACCCCAATTTGCCCCGTATTGTAGCGGAGAAGTGGATTAGTGCAAATGAATTTATCATAGTTTTTTGAATGCTGGGGAGAATGGGTGCGGATGGCCCCATTTGGCGCTGCCGGACGATGGCCGATCGGCCTAGTTCGCGGGGCTTTCAGCCGGGCTGTCGGCCACTGCCACGATCGCTGCGGCGGGTTGGCGCGATTGGGCGATCGCTTCCACGGTGTCCTTGATCGTCCCGGCGATCGGCACCGCCAAGAACGCCCCCAGCACCCCGCCCAATTGCAGGCCAATCAGCAACACGATAAAGATATAAATCGGATTAAGTCCCGCCATCTCGCCCATCAGTTTAGGCCCAATGATATTGTCCCGAATCTGTTGCAAAATCATGCAGGCGAGTCCAACGCTAAAGGCCAGTCGGGCATTTTGGAACAGCAGGATCAAGCAGACCCCGCCAATCCCCAAGGCCGCGCCAATCAGCGGAATCAGCTCCGCCAGCCCAATCAACAGCGCAAACAGCAGCGCAAAGGGCACCTTCAGCCACAGAAAAATCGGAATCAGCAGCACCGTCATAAACGCCGCTAGCAACAACTGACTGAGAAAAAATCCGTGGAAATTCCGCCGCAGGGATCGGTCAAAGGGCTGGGCCAGATCGGCGGGCAGGAAGTTCATCAAACCGCGCCACAGGGTCTTGCCATAGAGCAACATGTAGAACCCGAGGACGAAGACGAAGATCCCATTGACGAAGCTGGAGAGCGTCCCGAGGGCCACGTCCACCCCGACCTTGGCAATATTTTGGGCCTGCTGTTCGAGTTGGCCATTGATCTGGGCCGTGGTGCGACTGATCAAGCCCTGCAAGTCAAAGTTGTAATGCCGCGCCCATTGATTCACGCCCTGGAGATTGGTTTCGCTGTCCGTCAGCCATTGGGGCAGGCGATTGGCCAGTTGCGTCACCTGATCGGCCAAAATCGGCACCAGGGTAATCCCCAAAACCGTCAACACGGCGATCGTCACCAAAAACACCACCAACACTGCCGCCGCATGGTTGATCCGCAGCCGCCGCAGCAGCTTCACCGGATAGTCCAGCAAAAACGCCAAAATCGCCGCCACCGTCATCATCTGGAGCAACTCGCGAAAGAACCCCATAAACTGCCCCACCACAAAGGTATTCAGGGCAATCACGGGGGGAATCAGGCCAATCAGCAGCCACCGCAGAAGTTGGCGGTTGGTAGGTCGTTGCATCCGTTAAGTCCGTTGCCGTTGATAGTAGGTACCCGCCGCCACCAGTCCAACGATCGCCGCTGCCCCTAGCCCGATCGGGCTAGGCATCCAGAGCGTCGCCACGATCCGCTGGGTTTGGCCCGGTTGGAGGTTCCAGCGGGTGATGCCATTGGCTTTCTGGCCCGCTCGGCCGCCCGCGCCCCAAGGCCCCGCCACGCCAAAGCTCAGATCCAAGCCCTGACTCGCATCGAACAGCACGGAGCCATCCGGGGCTTGCAGGCCGAGGGCCGTGAGGTCAATGTCGTAGACCAACCGATCGCGCTGGAGCAGCAGCAGATTGCTGGTCGTGACTTGCAGATGGGCCGCAATCGGCGGCAGGTCATCACTCGCCCCGGCGGGCGGCGTCACCAGTTGATTAAATTTGGTTTCGAGGTCTTGGGCATTGGTGAAGGGCAAGGCGATCGACAGGGTTTGGCGATCGGGGCGCTGCACCTGGCCGCCCAGCTTCCGGGCTTGGGTTTCGAGCTGGTTGAGCCAGCCTTGGGCCGCCGCGAGTTGGCTGCCCAGTTGGATGTTTTGCACGATTTGGCCGTGCTGGGGACTGTCGAACCGAATCTGGGTCTGGGCATCGAGACAGCCCGTTAGCCCCAGACTCAACACCAGCAGCAATAGCACCGATGACCACCGGTCGGTCGAAGACCATCGGGCCGATCGCCAACCGCGCCCGATCGCCCGCGCCATATCGCCAAAAACCGAATTAATCGCAGAAAAACGCATGAGCTTAGGGCACATCCAAATTGCTAAGTACCCAAGTTTAGCTTTCTCCGGGAACCGGGACAATCGCTATCCTAGGAAGCAACACGATTATTTATGACTTCGGCACATCGAGGGATTTTGCATGATGACTGTATCGAGTCCGACCCAACGGCCCACCTATCCCCAACTTGAGCCGACGATCGATTGGGGCGCAGCCGATCGGATCGGCGTCCATGCCCGCCTCGTGGGGGAACGCCTGGTACTCAAAACCCTGGAAACGATCGACCCAATCGGCACCAATCCCCTCGTGATTCGGGCCGGGAACAACGGCTATGCGGTGCTGCTGCGCTACGGCGTCGTGGTGCTGTTCAACCTGATGCCCGCCGAAACCGCCCGCTTGCTCGAAACCCTCGCCCCCCTGATCAAAGAACCCACCGACCAATTGCCCGGAGAAATCCTCTCGGAGGAGCTATATCTCGCCTTCAATCCCGCCGCCAAGGAGCGGATCGAGCGGGATGTGCTGTGGCTCCACAGCAGCGACGTGGCCCGGCTCCAAATCGTCGCCGAAGCCTTGGCCAAAAGCGTGGTGCTGGAATACTACGAACGGGAAATCGCCAAGATCTTCGATCGGATGCAGGTGTTCGCCAAGGCGATCCAGAATCAAACCGCCCGTCCCCCGAAGGAGCAAGAACTGCTGCGGGACATCGGCGGCACCCTGCTGATCCAACAAAAAATGCTCGGCACTGTCGAAGTCGGCGAAAAACCCGACCCGATCTGGGATTACCCCGAACTCGATCGGCTGTATCTGCGACTGGAAGACGAATACGAACTGCGCGAACGCCTCCTCGCCCTCGAACGCAAACTCGACCTAATCGCCAAAACCACCGAAACCGCCCTCGGCTTCCTCCAACGCAACAGCAGTCATCGGGTCGAGTGGTACATCGTCATTCTGATCGTGGTGGAAATCCTGCTGTCGATCTACGACATGTGGATTCGCCCCACCCATGGCGGCTAACGGCCCGTCACGCCAAACCAAGTCAATCCCACCAGCAACAGCCCGATCGCCCCTAGCACCACCCAGACAAACGCCCCATCCTCCCGCGCCACGTTCGGATCGGGCAGTGGGGCAATTTGATAGCCCTTCGGCGCAGGCGCAGGGCGCGGGGGCCGGATCGCCGGGGACTTGGGCGCAGCCCACTTTTGGCCGTCGGTTTTCGGTTCGATCCCCTCGAGGTCAGGAATTTTGGCTTGCCAGTCGTCGCGCGATCGCAGCACCGGGGCTTTGAGAATGTAGAGCAGCCGTTTGGCTTCCTTGCGGCTGTCCCATTGGGGATGTTTGGTGGTTTTTTCGCAGAGCGATCGGGCCAGTTCGCGATCGCCTGCCGCTTCGTAGGCCGTCACCAGCCAAATCGCCACTTCGCCATGCAGCAAAGTTCCCGGCGATGCCAGTCCCATCGCCCCTTCCAAGGCGGCGATGGCCGTACGATAGCGGCCCCCCTCAAAGGCCCGTTTGGCCAATTCCAGATCCCGCTGGGCCAATTCTGTCGGGGTCGGCTTGACGGTGGATGACAGATCAGTGGGTGACAGATCAGTGGGTGGCAAATCATCCGCGATCGGTGGCAAATCCTCTGTGGCCATGGCCTACCCCTCAGGCGTAATCGACGCTTTGAGACTTTGGCAAAAGTCCCCGATCGACCGCAAGCCTTCCACCGCACTGCCTTCGTTCAGCCGTTTGACAAACGCACTGCCAACGATCGCCCCGTCCGCGCCCCATTCCATCATCTGCCGCGCCTGATCCGGCTGAGAGATGCCGAAACCCACGCCGATCGGTTTGTCGGTGATTTGGCGCAGTTGAATGATCATGTCGCGGACTTTGGTCTGGACTTGGTTCCGCATTCCCGTGACGCCCGTGCTGCTCACGAGGTAAATAAAGCCCTGGGAACGCTCGGCGATCGCCTTAATTCGATCGGGCGGACTGGTCGGCGCAACCAACAAGATCACCTCAATCCCGTGTTTCTCGGCGGGCTTGAGCAAGGCATCGGCTTCTTCGAGCGGCAGATCGGGCACCACCAGACCACTGGCTCCAGCGGCTTTGATTTCCGCCAGGAAGGTGTCGATGCCGCGATTGATGATCGGGTTGTAATAGGTAAAGAGGACGATTGGGGCCTTAATCGTCGGCACCACTTCGCGCATCATCGCTAGCACATCGTCCAGTTTGGTGCCGTTGGCCAAGGCGCGGGTGGCGGCGGCTTGGATCACCGGGCCGTCGGCCAGAGGATCGGAGTAGGGCACACCGAGTTCGATGATGTCGGCTCCGCGTTGATCGAGGATTTTCAGGGCGGCGGCGGTGGTTTTGAGATCGGGATCGCCAGCGGTGATGAAGGGGATCAGGGCGCATTGTGCCCGATCGCGCAGGTAGGTAAAGGTGTCGGCGATCGAGGGGCGGGTGGCGGTGGTCATGGGTTGGATGGCAGTTTTACAATGATGTCGGGCGATGCATTGTCGCCGAGGGCGCGCAACACATCCTACGATTCGGCGGGCGGTTCGGCGGCGGCGGCGCGCTTTTGATTAAATTCCAGCACTTCGGCTTCGAGTTTTGCCCGATCGGCGGGGGAGAGTTCGGCGTAGCGTTTTTCGAGAACGGCGGTTTCGTAGTCTTTGAGCTGCTGGACGTAGGTCATATTCTGGGTCAGGGCGCGATACAGGTAGGTCGCGACCCAACCGAGTAACCCGATGACCAGCAAAAACTGGCTCCAGATGCCCGCATTGGCCGCATCCAATCCCGCAATCCCAAAGCCCCAGTAGAGCAGTCCGCCCACAAGGAAGACGCCGAGACCGACAAAAATGACATCGATGCGCCGCATAGGTCAGGGGAAAATAAGGAGGTTTTAGCTAGGAATAACGCGCTTGCTGGGCCGGAAGTTCAGAAACGGCGAGAGCAAGATCAGTCCGGGGAAGAACAAAAAGACACCGAAGTACAGGAAGACCCGCTCGATCGAGCCCGCGACGTACCAGCGTTGCTTCAGCAGCCAGAACAGTGACAGCGGCAGGACGAGCAGATAAGCCCCGCCCAATACTAGGTACAGAAGTGAAACCAGCATAAGTCTTAACCGTTTGGTGCGAAAATTGCGCGACAGGTGCGGCCTGTCTTTTGCTATTCTAATGGTCGATCGGGACCACCGGAGCAAATTTGGTAAAAAGGTTGATCGAAGTTGCAATTTAGTGATGCAATATATCAGGGACGTTGAATCATCCAATTGCCGTGTTTGCGGGGTTGGCTAATTTGGTGGACAAGCATCTGGGGGCATGGTGGAATGGTAGACACAACAGATTTAAAATCTGTTGATCGCAAGGTCGTGAGGGTTCAAGTCCCTCTGCCCCCATTCATCATTATGTTTACAAACGGTAGGTTCACAAACCACAGTGGTTATTGAAGCCATGACGAATTTGTGGGCAAGATCACGCACGGCGAATCGGTTCATCGTGTAGAATCGACCTATAAAAAGAAAATCTCACCCTTAGCTCCTGTGTCGTCGAATGATCGGGGATTTATTGCCAAATGATAGCGTTCGCGAGCTGGCCCACAACGGTTCAGCATCGGTACGCAAGATACAACGGGCGCAGCAAACGATCTACAGTTTCCTGCTGGATATCGTCAAAAAATGGCCGCCCGAAGAAGTTTTACTCGAATTTAAGCGACTGTTTCTCTACCACGTCGATGGGGTCACTTCCAGCGCGATCGATGCGGTATACGAACTCGTCTTCACCAACGACGCCGCCGAATTCACCAATACGCTGAAGCGCTGTTGCTACATTTTGGTGAACAACTGGGACGCCTCCCGCCAAGTCACCTCGATCAAAGCCCTGATCGCCGCCTTCAATGAAGACCTCACCTTCCGCGACACCACATCCCCCACGCTCAAACGCCTCAAGCTCTGGGTCGATGCTTTTCGCGCCAGCCAGGATTTTGCCGATCTAAAACTGTTTGTCGCCCGCTACGATCGCCAAGCCGAAGACGACGCCCCCTGGAGCAATCGCTTCACCGCCTATCTCCTCGTCCCCCAATACATCAACCTCCAAAACCCGATCGAGCAGCGCGAAGCCGCCCGTGCCCTGGCCAAACAACTCAAGCATCAATTCAAAGTCGATCTGGCCATGTACGTTGCCCGATCGCAGTCAATCCAAGCCACCGAGACGCCCCCCGAAAACCCCACCGCCCTCGGCGATGACGTCCTCCGCCTGGTCAAAACCGTCGTCGCCAAACGCGGTAACTACAGCTATCTCAGTCTTTCGAACATCTTCCTCGAACAGGTGCGGAACGTTTCCTACGCCGACTTCAAGCGCAGTCTGCACAAGTACCTGATCTTCACCGCCGACAAACGCGAGAACGCCTTCGTCAAGGCGCTCAAAGTCCGGCTGTCCGAACAACTGGACGAACTCTATATCAGCTACGAGTCCCAGCGGGTCAGCGACGCCCTAATCCTGCGGAGCTGCAACCGGGTGATCGACTTCCTCACCACCGACAACCGCAAAGAACCCTCCTCGCTGTTCGTCCTGCTGCTGTCCCAGGGCAATCCCATGACCTTGGTCGTGACCCTACTGAAGCTGATCCTGATTTCGCGCAACTCGCGGCTCTACCTCGAAGCCCGCATCGCTGACCTGATCCACTACTACGAAAACCTCCCCGAGAAGGAATGCCTCTGGGTGGTCAACTTCCTCGAAATCTTCAACGTCACCTTTACGATCTACGCCGAGAACGTCCAATACAACCTGATCCAAATGGATCCCGATCGCAAAAAACGCAAAGCCTGGCAAGATGAGCTGGCCAATCTCGATGCCTACCGGGTCTTCTCCCAACTGCGCCTTTACCGCCATGAAGACCCCGAAGCCGAAGCCGCTGAAACTCGCGCCCTGATACACAACGAAGAGAGCCTCCCCGCCCCCGGCGGCGAACTCACAGCGGCAGCGCCGCTGTTGAACATGGATATTAACGAAGAAGTGACGGAGATTCAGATTTAGGCGATCGCCAGGCCAGCAACGCCCCGATCGCCTCGGCCAGGGTATTGACCACCCGATACAGCGCCACGATCACGATCAACGCCGCTGGAGTGAGTTCGGGGCTGAGTAAGGCCAGGATCACCGCTTCGAAGATGCCAATGCCACCCGGCAGTCCCGGCGCAATCAAGCCCAGGAGCCAAGCGATCGCGAAGCTGCTGTAGAGCCAGGGCAATTGGGCCAGGGTGAGGCTGTGGATGCTGTGCCAGGTAAGCACGAAGCCCGTGCCTCGCAGCAGCACGAACCCGAGTTCGCCCAGTAGTGGCTTCAGGGGATAACGCTGCAATTGGGGAATTTGGTCGATGGCGAGGCGTTGGCGTTTGGCACCGCCGACTTTGCGGAGGACGCGATTTAAGATTTTGGGGTGAATCCCGATGAGGACGGCTCCGAGGGCGAGGATTTGGGCAATTAACCGCAGGGTATTCGTCGTGGGTTGGAGCAGCAATGGCCCGATCGCCACCACCAAACCCGCCGCCGCCATCAACAACGGCTCCAACAAAATCCCCAACAAGGCATCGCCCGCTGGAACGCCCGCCGCTTTACAAGCATTGAATCGGCCATAGAAATGCCAAACATTCCCCGGCAAATATTTCGCCAGATTGGTCTTTAGATAAACCTGAATGCCCCAGCGTGACGTAATCCGATCGCCCAATCGCGGCGACAACACCCGCAAAATCGCCGCCCATAAAGCCCCGGCCCAAGCATGGGCCGTCAACGAACAGAGCAGCGCGATCGTCAACCAGCCCCAAGCCGACGGCCCGATCGGCACCAGCGCGATCGCCTGCCAGTTTTGCCACAGCGTCCGGCCTAAGAAAAACGCCACCGCCAGGATCAGTCCGAACCGCAACAGGGTTTTGAAATTGAGCCGGGTGGGGTGGGGCGACATGGGGTTAACTCGGGGAATGCGGTTTTAGAATACAACAAACCCGGATGCCCCTGCTTGAGCATGAGAGAACCGTTCGCAATGTGCCCGTGACGATCTGTCCATTACTTCACTGATTGCCCACATTGCGGATCACTTGGATTAAGCATTTGGGTAGCCAATCCCCAGTATGTACTGCAATCCTTCGGAACCAGCTTGAATCGATAAGGCATCGCCATCATGGCCAAATAGCACCGCATCATTGACCTGGAACAGTTGCTGATCGTGCTGCCCGTCACCTTTAATCACCAACAGGAAGACCGATTCATCCGCCGCGATCGGATGCTCGATTGTCGCATTCGCCGGAAGTCTGACATCGAACAAGCCAATCTTCGTCGTAATATCCAAGGGCGAAGTCACACCATGAGATTGACCCACCACCACCCGCACTCGAACGCCTGTCGGCGTTTCATAAACTGGGATTTGGGCCGCACTGAGATGAAAGGCTTTGCCCGGAAGCGCTTTATCCGCGATCGGTAAGTCGATAAACATTTGCATTCCGTGACAGATTTTGCCCAATTCGATCGGCGTTTCATTATGGCGAATGCCCGATCCGGCTTGGGTCCAATGCAAGTCACCGGGGGCGATTGTGCTGCGGTCTCCCTGGTTATCTTCATTCAGAAATGACCCAGCCGAATCTTCAAACATATAAGTCACCGCCGAAAATCCTCGGTGGGGATGTTCGGCAAAGGTCGGCTGGGACATGAAGTAATGCGCCAGTTGCAAGTAGGGCTGAATGGTCGGCCCTAGTTCCCGTTGGCTAATGTCGTAGGAAGTGAATCCAGCATTAAGATCATTGCGTTTGGCCGCGACGATGCGTTCGATCGAGCGAAAATTTGGGGTTGTCATTATGGTTGGGAGATAGAAGAACGAGTCAAATTACGCACTTGAGATTTGCCGATCGCGAAGACTAATGCGACGATCGTGAGCATCCCACCCGTCAACGCATAGGTGCCACCTAACCCGAAGGATTTGGTCAACGGCTGGGTGACGATCGGCGATAAAAACTGACCCAAAAACATCGAAGTCGAAAGCCACCCCAATGCCTTACCCCGTCCAGCATCGGCCACCGCACTACTGAGCCAAACTGTCATATTCGGCATCAAAATCCCCAAACCCAGCCCGGAAACGGCGAGGCCGACTAATGCCTGTGCCCAGTTGGATGACTGCCCAATCAGCAAATAACCAATGCCCATCAGCCCAAAAATAATCGGCAAAAATGTGACAAATTCCATGCGCTGTTTGAGTTTGCCGTAGGTCAGCGAAGCGGCGGCGCTGAAGAGTGTACAGAGCGCGATCGCCATGCCACTTTGGGTTGGAGCCGCTTTGACTAAACCATCGAGGAAGAATGGCAGTTGCACCGGAATGAGATAAAACGCAATTTGACTCAGCGTTGTAAGGCCGTAGATAATTGCCAGCACCGCGATCGGGGTTGATTGAAGGGGCGCATCTGATAATTGCACCGTAGGCTTCGCACGATTCGGTTCCAAAATAAATAACATAATCAACGGCACAATCAGCCAAGCAAACAAATAAATCCCAAACGGGAAATGCCAATTTTGCTGGGCCAATGCGCCGCCGAGGGTGAGAAATAACACACCGCCCAGTCCCATTGATCCCGCTTGTAAGCCCATGAATGCCGCCCGTGCTGGCCCTGCATAGTAATCCGCAATCAACGTCGTCGCACTCACCATGACGCCCGAAACGGCCAATCCCAGCAAAGCCCGACCCGCCAAAATCGCGGTGAGATTCTCCAAATACAGTCCCGAACTTCCGGCGAGGCCATACAGAATGGCGCTAATTAGGAGCAATGATTTGCGCCCGAACCGATCGACGATGATGCCCGCGATCGGGGAGCCAATCACGATGAACAACGCTGGAAGGGTAATCACCAGTTTGACGAGGGTGGTACGTAAATCGGGATCCAATATGGCCCCTTCAAACTGTTGTTTCATCGCTGGGAGTGCCGGGGATACCGTCGCCCCAGCCATCACGGTCAAACTACTCGCTAGCAATAGCGTTAATTTCGTCGTCCAAGCATTGGTATTAATCATCAAAAACCTCGCAAATAATCATGCACCTAACCTACGAATTCCAACGCTTTGTTGCTTCGGCAATCCGTTGACCATACAAATCACAGGAAAGGCGATCGCCCTCGTCCAGTTCTGCACCTTTAGCACCGGAATAGTCTGGGGTGGTTTGGCCCATGACGCCGGTGTAGGAGCCTAAACGATTGACACCGTTGGGTTGGGTCATTTCCCCGGCCCCGATCCAGACCATGGAGTGCTGAGCTGCATTGATCGCGAGATAGAGCAATGTCCCTTGTTTATCGCCGCTCAGTCCCCCGGAATGGGTGAATCCACCCGCAATCTTGTCTTTCCAAAGCTGTTGCGCCCAGGCACTGCTCACACCATCCACAAAGGCTTTGAACTGTGCGGCGACGCCGCCCATATAAGTCGGTGTGCCAAAGACGATCGCGTCAGCCTGATTTAACGCCTCCACTGTTGCTTGATCTTTCCAGCGACCATTGACGATCTGCTCGCCTGTAATGCGGAGGAGCGAAACGGTTGTGTCAGGGTGCTTTTGGGCACCTTCAGCGATCGCTTCGGCCATCAAATGCGTGTGGCCAGTGCCAGAGAAATAGATAATTGCGATCGTTGTCATGATGTTTTCCTTTCAAATGAGTGACTAAATAGAGGTTGACAGGGCCTTGGACTTCGATGTACTGATTATGAACCGGACACCTTCAGAATGACAAGTACGCACAAAAATGTATGTAAGGAACATTACCAATGAAACCGCCTAATCAGAACAATCACCCGACCAATATTCTGGATTTCCATCCGCATCTGCGCCAAGCCTTGGATTTGGTGGCGGATAAGTGGGTGGTGGCTGTGTTGTACGTGCTGTCTGGGGGCAAGCAGCGTTATGGTGAGCTACAGCGCGAAATCGGTGATATTTCACAGCGGATGTTGACCCGTACGTTGCGCGACCTCGAACGCAATGGACTTGTCCATCGCCAGGTCTATCCCGTCGTGCCGCCGATGGTGGAATATTCTTTGACAACATTAGGGGAAACCATGAGCGGAGTGCTCAAGTCAGTTTGTGAGTGGTCAACGGAGAACTTTGATGCGGTCGAGGCCGCCAGAATTGAATATGATCGTGCTCAAGATCATTAGTTGGTTATCCTGTTCGTCAGCGAAATCACCATAAAGGATTGCGCGATCGAGTGCTTGTACGTTCTGGAGGGAATTAGTCTGATCTGGCGATCGAATCCTCAAGATTTGCAAAGAAAATTATTGAGGAGTGCAGGCTCGATCAGGCTATGATCATTGACTAGTATTACTTGTAACAAACATCGCAACTCCCAATGACTACGAGTTCCCAAACCGTCCATCCCTCTGACTTTGTTCCAGAAGACTGGGTGAAGAAAAGAATGACGATTGGTGCGGGCGGTTTGGTTGTGCAGCATCAGTTCGATGCACCCAGTAATCTGGCTGTCCCCGCAGTGACACATCATGTACTTTGCATTAATGTTGGACAGCCGAGTACGCGCCAATTCACCCGTCTTGGCAAGCAGGAATATCATGGCGTCTTCCCCTCAGGCGCGTTATGGCTCGCAACCGCTAACAATACAACTTGCGAATGGTCATGGGATACCACGGATGAAACGATTGTATTTCAGGTTGATCCGCTTTACTTACAGCAGATCGCAGCGGAAAATGGTTGTGCTCATACCGATCGATTAGAACTAAAACCGATCGTGTTCGATCGCAATTCCCAATTCGAGTCGATCGCCCGCAATTACCATGCCGAAATGCAACAGCAAGGCTTAGGCGGCAAGCTCTACAGCGAATCCCTCGGCAACCTGTTCATGCTCAACTTACTGCGCACCTATTGCCACGACTCACCCCAGCTCCCACCCGTTGGCGGCGGACTCGGCCCCAAACGACTCCAACCAGTCCTCGCTTACATTGAGGCTCACCTCGCCGAAAATATTGGATTGCAGGATATGGCCGCGATCGCAGGACTCGGACAGCATCACTTTGCCACAATGTTCAAACAATCCATGGGAATTTCGCCCTATGCTTATGTGGTGAGGCAGCGAGTCGATCGGGCGAAGTATCAACTACGACAGACAACGATCGGCATTAGTGATATCGCCCTGTCCTGCGGATTTGCCGATCAGAGTCATTTAACCAAGCATTTCCACAAAATCGTCGGCATGACTCCGAAGGCATTCCGCGAGTATTAAATTGATCATGGGTAATGAGTCCGATGGAGATTACGAATACAATCAAGCCAATCGATCGCGCTGAGTGGCGACAATGGTTGGCGCAAAACCACAAAACCCTGACGGAAATTTGGGTGTTATCGGACGATCGGCCTGAGCAACCCACCGTCGCGTACCTTGACGCCGTGGAAGAAGCCCTTTGTTTTGGCTGGATTGATGGGATCGCAAAGCGATATTTCAGTCATGAGCTAGCGCAACGATTCACCCCGCGAAAACGGCGCAGCAATTGGACAGAACTGAACAAAGAGCGGGCAAGAAGGTTGATTCGGCTGGAACTGATGACCGAAGCTGGGCAAGCCACACTGCCCGATCTGGATGCGGAATTTGTGGTTGCTGAAGATCTTCTGGCAACGCTGCGGGCCAACCCGGATGTATGGTCGAATTATCAGGCATTCCCGGATCTGTATCGGCGAGTCCGCATCGGCTATATTGAAGAAATGCGGAAAAATTCAACCGAGTTCGATCGGCGACTCCAAAATTTCGTCAACAAAACCGCTGCCAATAAGCTGTTTGGCAATTGGCAAGATGGCGGCAGATTAATATCAAATCAAGAAATTAATGTAACAGATCATGCCGAACCGCCCCCCAGCCCCCAATAATGGGGGAGCAAGAGACAGGCTAAGGTGATTAACTATGCCGCATAAAAAGAATATCCGGCGTTGGCTGTTTGCCATCCCAGTGGTAATTATTTTGACCGCAGTTGGTTACGAGATCAACGCCGTTTCCTCAGCCCGTCGCCGCCTACCAGCCAAGATGGAGCAATATACGGGCAAGAATCCTTCTGGCTTAACCCTGGCACAATTAGCAACGATTGTCCGCGTACAAGACCCATTATTTTATACACATGGCGGCGTTGAGTGGCCAAATCCTTTTACGACCACCACCATCACGCAAAGTCTGGTGAAACGTCTCTTCTTTACCGATTTTCGACCGGGCTGGCAGAAGATTGAGCAGACGCTGATCGCGGGGTTAGTGGTTCATCCGGAAATTAGTAAGGCCCGACAGCTAGAGGCATTTGTTGCTACAGCTTATTTGGGGGATAAAAATGGGGTTGCCGTCACTGGATTTCAGGCGGGTGCCGAATCGTGGTTTAACAAGCCGTTGGCCGCGCTCAACCAAGATGAATTTCTCACGCTGGTCGCCATGTTGCCCGCCCCCAATAAGCTACTGCCAGGGTCTGCACCCTCGATCGAGCGCATGGCCCGCATCCGACGACTGATGGCAGGACAGTGTTCGCATCAACGCATCGCGGAAATCTGGCTGGAACAGTGCGACTACCGATAAATATATTCATCCTCAATCTCAGATCGCCAATCCATTTAACAGAAAGCCGATAAGTACCGATACTTTATCTTCGATCGCTGTCTTTTCCGTTGAGATATTTTCCGCACCATAGGCGATCGAAATCATTGCCACACCATGTACCATCGCCCATACGGCTTTTGTCATACTGTGCGTATCACCAGCCGCTAACTCACCCTTCACCTGCCCTGATTGAACAATCTCAAAGAGCTGATCGAGCGCAACCTGGGAAGCCTCAGCTAAAGCCGGGTACTTGGCCACATCCGTCGGGCGAAACATCACCTCTACATGGTTAGGATGATTGAGCGCAAAATCCACATAAGCCCGACTCGCCGCGATCAACTGTTGACTTGTGCTGTGTTCCGATGGCGCGATCGCCCCTTTAACTTGCATCGCTAATTGCTGAAACCCTTCCTCGGCAATCGCCGCTAGCACCGCCTCCTTATCCGCAAAGTGCATGTAGGGAGCATTATGACTTACCCCCGCCCGCTGGGAAATCTTGCGCAGACTCAGGCCATGAACGCCGTCTTCCGCCAACAGTTCGATCGAGATCGTGATCAGCGCGTGCCGCAGATCGCCATGATGATATTTTGCCATACTACCCATTTTGATATTGACACTGTCAATATTTGAGGTTATGTTGACAGTGTCAATATTCTACAGTCTAAGTCCAGCAATTGATCCCGAAAGGAGGTAAAGCCCCATGAAATTTAGTCATACGCTCAAGACCGCCGCACCGCCAGAACAGATTTGGGGGATTTGGACGGATGTCGAAAATTGGTCAGCTTGGGATACGGAACTGGTTGATTCTCGGCTAGAAGGCAGTTTTGCCCTGGGCGCGATCGGCAAGCTTACACCCAGAAAAGGGCGAGTTGCCACCTTTAAAATCTCACAATTGAATCCCGGAGAAAGCTATACATTCACAGTGAGCTTGCCATTGTGTCGCTTGAATGTCCATCGCTTCCTTCAACTTCAGCCAGACGGGACGGATTTCACCCATGAAGTATCCTTTCAAGGATTGCTTGGATGGCTATTTGGTCGATTGCTAGGTAGACAATTTAAAACAGTTTTACCCGGCATTATGGAGAATGTGAAACAAATTGCTGAGTCACATCGCTTTTAAGCCAGTTCTCAAAGCTGAAACCAATTTGTGCAGGACTGAGCCGGGGAAACAGGCTTCTGACTGAAACCCTATGCCAACAGGTAATTTCAGGTCTAGTCCCGAAATCCGGCGGGCGATCGTGTTGGATGGAGGAGCCACGATCGCAGCAGCAGGAATGACCCCAATGCCTAACCCATGACGCACCATTTGCTTGAGTGCTTCCAGGCTCATCACTTCAATCCCAGAGAAGGGATTAACCCCCTCAGAAAGTAGTGCCTTCTCGAAGATATTGCGATAGGGACAATGCTCCTCAGTCAGAATCAAACGTTCTTTGCGCAATGAGGATACAGAAATCTCGTCAAATGTGGCAAGGGGATGGGTGTCTGGCAGCAGCAACGCGATCGCATCATAAAATAGTAATTCAAAAGTTAAGCCGAGATTCGCACTGGGGGGCGAGCAAATCACCACATCTAGCAATCCCGCCGCAACGCGCTGACTAATCACCTGTGTCACACCCACTTCGAGCGTTAGCCGCACCTGCGGATGCGCCTGGCAAAACTGCGCCAAAATCACCGGCAAATTGATACTGGCAACGGGTTCGATCGACGCAAGCCGTAAATGTCCGGCTTCGCCCGCAACGAGGTCAGTCATGGTTTGCTGTAAGCTAGCGGCGCGCTGGAGTAGCTGACCAGCATGTTCAATCAGGGTTCTTCCCGCCACCGTTAATTCCGTGCGTTTACCGCGCCGGGAAAACAGTTTGACGCCTAGCTCCGCTTCGATTTGCTGCACATGTAATGTAATCGTGGATTGGGCGTACTGAAGTTTTTCCGCCGCTTTCAGGAAGCTGCCTTCTTGGGCGATCGCTTGAACGGTTTGCAGATGGCGAAATTCCATGTATCGATAAAACTGAATCGAATGTTCAGTAAGTTCATTTTGACAAATAGATTCTAGCAGGTTAGGCTTCAGTTACGCACGAAAAGGAGCCTATCGTCATGAGCGCAATTGTCTGGTCGGACGGGCATGATCGCCCGGTTCAAAGCATTTTCAATGGGATTAGGGTGCGGCAGCTATGGCAAGGTGAACATGGCGCACAGGCGGTTATGGTGACGATCGAACCGGGTGCGCAATGGGAAGGCGTTGACTTTCATCAAGATAATTCCGAGGAGGTTTTGGTAATGAGTGGCGTTTTCAATGATGGCACTCGCGATTATCCCGCTGGAACATTTATCCATCACCCGATCGGTTCCAGTCACATCCCCCAATCAACGATCGGTTGCACATTATTTATTTTCTATCCTGAAAAACCATGAGTGGACAGATCGAGTTGGATCAATATAAGCAGCAGATCGCTGACCGATATACCGATCGAAGCAGCAGTTACGACAACGGAAGCTGGCATCCACGAATCGCTCACCGCCTGATTGAATACGCCAATCTCCAGGCAGGGCAGCAGGTTTTAGATATTGCAACGGGCACCGGAATGGTAGCGATCGAGGCGGCGCAAATTGTGGGTTCTACGGGGCAAGTCATTGGGATTGATATAGCGACTGGCATGATCGAACAGGCAAGGCATAAAGCGGCAGCCTTGGGTTTGAGTAACATTGAATTTCAGGTTGCCGATGCGGAAGCCTTAGATTTTGCCGACGATCGCTTTGATTATATCTTCTGCTCATCGGCATTTATTTGGATGTCCGATTTACTGGGTGCGTTGCGCCTTTGGCATCGATTGCTCAAACCCGGTGGCGTCTTGGGGTTCCATGCTTTTGCGGATACGGCTTTTGTCGGCGGCGTTGTCTCTCAACGGGTGCTGGAAAAATATGGTGTTGATTTATTATTAAGCAAACCGACTGGAACTGTTGAACGGTGTCATGACTTACTCCAGCAAGCAGGTTTTGTGGAAATTGATATTAAATCTGAACCAGAGGGCAGCTACATCAGTTTAGAGCGAGCGAAGAGTATGTGGGCTGGGAATAGCGCATTTCCGGCACCGGGACAGCATCCACATCCCGCATCAAAGCTGACCTTTGAGCAATTAGCCCAGGCGAAAGCTGAATTTGATGCCGAACTAGAAGCAATGCAAACTGAACAGGGAATCTGGGATGATGGCACGATTTTTTATGTGTTTGCGCAAAAGGCGACATAACGATCGTCACCCACGCAATCCACAAGTTTGCTCACAGCCCGATCGGCGCTAGTGATATTCGCCGATTTTTCCGTTCAAAATCGCCCCGATTTCTCTTATAATATCTCTGACGAATAGACAGAATAATTATGAAACGACGATCGGCAATCCAGTGGATGGCGAGTTGTTCCGGTGCAGTGATCGTGAGCAATCTTCTCGGCTGCACTCAACCTAAAGCGGCGGAAACGCAAGAAACAAGCTGGTTGATGCCAGATGAATCAGTGCCACACGATCGCACTTGGATGGCATTTGCTCACAGTCGAAAAATTTGGGGACAGCGATTACTGCCTGAAGTTCAGAACAATCTGGCCACGATCGCGAAGGCAATTGCGAAGTATGAACCCGTGTCGATGCTGGTGCGGCAAGCCGATTATGATCTTGCTGCCCGCAAATGTGGTGAATCGGTCAATTTAGTCGTTTCGACTTTAGATGATTTGTGGATGCGCGATATTGGCCCAGTTTTTGTTAAGGATAATGGTGGACGTTTAGGTGCGGTCGATTTTAATTTTAATGGCTGGGGGCAGAAGCAAGATTATGATCTTGATGCTCAAGTTGCTGAATTTGTTACTCAGAAATTAGGCATTCAGGCCATCAATACTCAATTGATATTGGAAGGTGGTGGGATTGAAGTTGATGGCCAGGGAACAGCGATTATTACTGAAAGCTGTGTCCTCAACGATAACCGTAATCCGGGGATGACCAAATCAGAGTGCAATGCAATGCTCAAGACACTCTTGGGACTGCGCAAAATTATTTGGCTACCGGGAATCCGAGGGAAAGATATTACCGATGGTCATACTGATTTTTATGCCCGCTTTGCCCGTCCCGGCGTGGTCGTGGCGGGGTATGACCCTGACCCCGCGTCTTTCGACCATGCCGTCACTAAAAAGCATTTAGAAATACTGCGATCGGCGACTGACGTCGAGAGTCGTAAATTAGAAGTCGTTGTAATTGAGAGTCCCAGCCGCATTCGACCTCAGTTCAAAAGTGATGATTTTGCCGCTGGTTATATTAATTTCTATGTGGTCAATGGTGCGGTCATTGCACCAGAGTTTGGCGATCCGATCGCGGATGACAAAGCCAAATCGACATTGCGCGATCTATTTCCCGATCGTGATATCGTCCAACTCAATATTGATGCGATTGCCGCTGGCGGTGGGGGCATCCACTGCACCACCCAACAGCAGCCTCGTTCCTGACAACGGAGCCACTCAATCCACAATTCCCTCCCGCCGCAAATCCCCCATCAGCCCCGTCATAAACTCAATAAACACCCGCACCTTCGCCGACAGATACTTTTTCTGCGGATAAACGATCGTGATTACCGTTGGTTCCTTAGCCGCATAATCCGTCAAAATCGGTTGCAGATTGCCTTGCGCGATCGCCTCGGCCACAATGAATTTCGGCGCTTGAATAATCCCCGCCCCATCGATCGCCGCCAGCAATAACGCCTCCGCATAGTCAAACTGTAAATAACTGACGATCGGCAACAGTATCGCCATCCCATCCCGCTCGAACTTCCAGCTAATCTCGCGCCCCGACTGCGGCAAAATGAAATTTACACAGCGATGACCCGCGATCGCTTCCGGTGTTTGCGGCATTCCCGCTTGTTGCAAATAACTTGGAGCCGCACAGGTAATCGGATAAGTCTTCCCCAACACCTGCATCGCCAACCGACTATCGCTCCCAGCCCCCACCCGCACCGTCGCATCAATCCCTTCCTCGATCAGGTCACTCATCCGATCGCTAAACGAAACGTTAAAGACCAAATCGGGATATTGCTGGGCCAATTCCGCCAACCGGGGCGCAATGTACATTTTCCCCAATGCCACGGAAAAATTCAGCCGCAAGGTTCCCTTCGGTTTCGACTGCGACTGCTTCACCTCCAGCTCCACCGCTTCGAGTTCATCGACAATCTGCTGACAGCGCTGATAAAACTTCGTCCCATCCTCCGTCAGCGTCAAACTCCGCGTCGTCCTTTGCAACAGCCGAATCCCCAGGTCATCCTCCAGCCGCGCCACCGCCCGACTCACTGCCGAAGGGGACATACTCAACTGCCGCGCCGCCTCGGAAAAGCTCTGAAGCTGGGCCGATCGCAGGAAAATCATCAGACTCTTGAGCTTATCCATCTTTGCATTTTCTGCACAACTGATTTGCAGTTTAACCCCTTTTTCTCATCTAACAATACTCCGGACACCTTTTTGAGAGAAAAAGGGTAAAAATCGACAAAAAGCGATTCATCGGATAAGGTGCCAATATCAACAAAAGCACAGGATAAATCGCCTTATGGACATTGTACACAGCCTACTGAACAAAGTGG
>JANOQX010000100.1:0-72717 GCA_031415035.1 Cyanobacteria bacterium VAR_4_metabat_243 | reverse complement strand
ACCTGATTGAATTACGGGAATGTGCTGATGAACTTGACGTGGTGACGGGCGATCGGATCTTCGACATGGCCAATTTCAACCAAAAAGTCTTTCTCCTCCAAACCTGCCTGTCGGCGCTTCTCGATCCTCAAATACCGCCGCCACGGCAGACAAATCTGCTCGAAGCCACTGTCTATTTCCCCTTCGCGTTCATGAAGGCAGCAATTAGTGAGGAAATTGAGTATCCAGTAGAATTCTCTGATGATGCGCGATACCACTACCGTGAAATGGTTTGGCCCATATTTGAGGCATTAGTCCAACCCCGGTGGAAAGCGGCTGATGCCGAATATGGCGAAGATGAGGAAATCAACGCCTTTCACCGTCGATCGGACAACTACAGCCTTTGGAGAAGCGTCATTGAAGACCTTGAGGACGGTTTTTTTGAGGACTACGACTGGCAATTGACCTCAATCACGCCACAGATTCTCGACGGCCTGGAGGAATCTCTGGGTGAACAGTTTGGCATCGCCCCTGACTACATCACCAACCGCCTGCCCCAAGTGAGCGACGCCGAAGCAAAGGCCGCCTGCCAAATCATCCAATCCTGGCGACTAGGCATCGAATATCCGGCCTAGCTTACGCTACGATAGCTTTAGAGATGAGGCACGAGTGAATTGATATGATTGTTCTATGTACTCACAATGATGGAGGGGTTGGCAAAACAACATTGGCCGTCCATGTCGCTGGGGCCTTACAGGCAAATCTCAGTCGGATCTTACTGATTGACTGTGACGACCAAGCGGATTTCTGGCAGTTCTACAGCAATGCCCTACCCACACAAAACAAGGATATATTTTTAGGAGAGGATATATCAGTCATTTGGAATCGCAAACGTGAAGCAATTCGGCGGCTGACCAAACCCGAACAGTACGACCATATTGTTTTAGATATGGATAGTTCGCTGCAAAATTCAGTTGAGATGATTTTGGGCAGTCAACCAGATTTGGTTTTAGTGCCTGTAAATGTCTCCCAGAAAATCAAAGCGCTGAGAAATTTACCCAGAACCCTCACCGTCATTGCCCAACTAGCCGAGAAAACTGGTAATTCGCCTCGAACCGTAATTGTGCCGCTCGGTATTCAATCAACGGAGATTGAACCGATTCTTCAACAGCCGGAACTGCAAGGTTTCCCCTGGGAAATCGCCCCCGCGATGCCCAATCTGCAAGACCCAATGCAAACAGCCATCTACCGAGACCGCAAGTATATTTGGCAATATCCTGAGTATGCCAATATATTGGATTATTTCTCAAACCTGCTGAAACTCTAGAAGGCCGAAAACCCATGACCAGCCGACAATCTCGTTCTATCGACCCCTTGGGGCAATCAGCGATCGCACTTGGCGGACAGCAGGCCAACGACCTAGCGCCGCTCGAAGAAATCACACTACAGCTCGATGAACTGACCAAGCTAAAGCTAAAGCGCCTATCCAGTAGCATGTCACTATCAATTAAAACAGTGATTGAGTCGGCGATTAACTACACATACGCTTATATTACAGAATCAAAACTAATTGCGGATGATTTATGGACAAAAGGATTACCGATCGGTAATTTCCCCTTCAAGATGGTTCTCTCTTTGGAGACAACAGAAAAGCTGGAACGCCTTGGCATGAGGCAATCGATTAGTGAATGTGCAATTATTGGCATCAATCTTCTCTACGATCGGCTCATCCCTCAGGATACCGTTGCCCATGACTGACTTTCTCGCCACGGAAGCACTAGTCAATGGCATTATCTACGCCGATACAACGCTAAAAGGGGAACTGGGGCGACGCTTTGCGCTGCATCTTGGCCTGACCGCCGGAGAAGTTGGTCAAGATGGCGGCTGTGATGGCACGGGAGACCTGAATGGTAAACGCATTTACTTTCAGTCCAAGCTGGAACGCGAACGATTAGATGCCTCCAGAGCCGCTGAATTTTATGGCAATCTCGGCTTACATCAAGCTCAGATCGGCGTCATGCTATCTGGTGCAGGATACACCCCAGGTTTTGCTCAACGTCTTGCCAAAGACCCCGATCTAGACAAGCGATACACGATCCATTTACTCAGTCTACGCGATGTATTTGAGGAGACTGAAGCGCTTCAGCAAGCAGTGAATAGCCTTCCCCCATTAAGAGACCTCAGCCGAATCAAACTCAACGACCTACTTTAATCACCAAGCTTTGACCGCCTGACAGGTCGAATGACCACGATCGTCAATCTACAAAACCCATAGATACCAGACTCTCTAACCCATCTGACTGACGATTGACAGAACCATTCTCAACTCACTGAGAAAATCAACACTTATTTAGTTCAAAGCAGCTAAATAAGTGTTTTTATTTGATGAGAGCCTCAAGATTCTGAAGAAATCAGGCCCTGAAAAGCGCTAAAAATGGCTCTAGACAGGAATCACGGAAGTACGCTACTGGCGAGAGAAAAATACCTGCTGAATATCATGTGAATATCACGCAAAAACTGCTTACAGAAGTCCTTGCCAGCAGTTGTTTCAAGGCTAGACTTTTCCCTTCACACGGAAGGGGTCACAAGTTCGAATCTTGTATCGTCCATCCCTCAAATCCATTACTAGAGCCGCTTTCACCGAATAGGAAGAGCGGCTCTAGCGCTTTTGGCTCACCTGGCATGATCGGCTGTGAGGCGCTAAGATCGACTCGGATCATTAGAAAGTGGTATGGATTCGGTACGCCATGGCAAAGGCTTTGGTCAAGGTTGAAACGATCGACGAACGGGTCAGACTCCGGTGGACGTACCAGGGAAAACGTCCGACATTACCGATTGGACCCGATGCGCCACTGGCTCGGAAAGTGGCACAACAACTGGCCGGACAGATTGAAGCGGATTTGCTCAGTCGGAACTACGACCCGACCTTGAAGAAGTACCGGGTCAAGGAAACGGCAAAGGCTTTGACCATGGTGGATTTGTACCAGAAATATGACAAAGACCAATTTGGTGACAGTCAGCACAAAGCGCTCAAAAATCATGTCAAGCGGGGCTTTGGCAAATGTTTGAATGACCAGATCACGTTCTTCTGGACTAAAAGGATCGATTGCTTCTTCGCTTTTGGTTGAACTTTTTGGCACCTTCACTTCCTGCGACATTCCCTCAAAAGGATTTTCAGGAATCAATCCTGATTTCTTAGACCAATCGCAACAAGATATGATCAATGTTAATAATTGTTTTGCAGCATCTGGTGACTTATTGGCAACAACCCAATCGCGGATTTTGATCGCCTCATCGAGCGATCGTGTCGGCAATAATTTGCCGATACAACGTCCTGCCATACAATATTTTTTCGACAACGTATTCAGTGGCAGACTAGGACGTTTGAACTCTGTATAGCGTTCCCAGAGATCGTCTAAACTCTGACCAAAAAATTCTTCCTAGTGACTGGATCCGGCTTCGATGGGAGGGGCGCAATTCTGTATTTATCCAAGCTGGAATCAAAGTTGCCTGAGGTAATATCTAACTCAATTTGTCGAGTCTTGATTTCAGCGAGCTTAAGTCCATATCGCGCTTTAATACTAAAAACCCCCTAAAACACTTGGTTTCAGGGGGTTTGAACTAACGAGCGTGGCAGGATTCGAACCTGCGGCCCTCAGGACCGGAACCTGATACTCTATCCACTGAGCTACACGCCCTCGCCTGTTCGGGCGATTCGCATCACCGCTCAGGCTTTTCAATATAGCACAGAACATTCCCGATCTACATATATGGAAGTGGATCAACGGGTTCGCCATTCGATCGCAGCTCAAAGTGCAAATGCGGCCCAGTCGAGAGGCCCGTCGAACCCACTAGCGCGATCGGTTGGCCCCGTTGCACTGCCTGCCCTTCTTCCACATATAGCCCGTCAGAGTGGGCGTACAAAGTCGTCACATCATTGCCATGATCGACGATGACCGTATTGCCATAACCGCCATACCATCCCGCAAAGATCACATAGCCCGGAGCCGCCGCCCGAATCACCTCGCCATAATCCGCTCCAAAATCCAACCCCGCATGAAATTTCTCATAGCCCAAAATCGGATGCATCCGGGAGCCAAACTCACTGGTAATCTCTGCCTGCAACGGAAAACTCACCTGGCCTGAGCCAATCACCACCACTTGGGCGGGAGACCCACCATTACTAATAATCCGCTGTTGGCCCCGCTCAATCTGTGCCCGCTGTCGGATCAGTTCGGTCAAATTGATCGAATCCTGGGACAAAATCCCCATCGCCGCTTCGAGTGCCATTTTATCCGTCTTGAGGCGGGTGATGTTCTGGCGTTGGAAGGTTTCGCGTTGTTGCTGGGCGGATTTTTGGGCGAGTTTTTGCTGGGTGAGGATGGCGATCTGGTTTTTCTGCTGTTCGACCGCATTGCGCTGCTTAGCGATTTTTGCGGTCTCGGTCTTGAGCCGCACCAACACCTTACGATCGGCTTCAAACACCCGCTTCAACCGCTCCTTACGATCGAGAAAATCATTCAGCGACTGACTTTGCAGCAGTACGGCCCAACCCGAGCCGCCCCGTTGGCGCTGCATCACCTGGAGTCGGGCCACGGTGGAAGCCTGTTGTGTTTGATACACGGCCTCGGTTTTGCCGAGATTGCCTTCTAGGGCTTTGAGCTGGTCATTGGCGGTTTGGAGTTGGGTGGTATTCGCGGCAATTTCGGCGCTAGTGGTCTGGATTGTTTGGCGGATGCCCGTCAGGTCTTTCTCGGCGGTTTGCTCCAGTTGCTTGACCCGATCGCGTTCCTGTTCAATCTGCTGCTGCTGCTGTTTGACCTGTTGGCGCTGCTCGCGATAGGCATCGGTTTGGGCCTGGACGGGCGCGATCGTCCCCAGCGGCGTCAGCCACAGACTGAGCAATAATCCCAACAACCCCCCGAGCCACCACCGCCCGCGCTTTGACCGCCCTAACCCCAATACCGCACGGAACATTGACATTACCTGACGCTTTACGGCAAACCAGTCACCTGGCCGCTCTTATTATGCGATGCATCGTCGGACTGGCGCATTTATTTGGCCCCACCCCGATTTGGCGGCACATCAAGCCCGGATGAATTGTTGTCAAATTTGACACGAGGAACACGGAATGACTCAGTAATTTGCGCTAGGCTGAACACAGTCAAACCCGGACTGGCAACCGTGATCTTGGCAAATCTATCTCTTAAGGTAGATGCACTGCCTGACGATTTAATGCATTCTCTGGTAACTGAGTTCTGGCCCCCTATGATTGACACCGGACGCATTCCCCTTGTGGGAGAAACCCTGGCTTGGTACCGCCAAGGCCTGGCCGCCGCGACGAGCGGCCAGCTCGAACGCGCTGCCGCCTTTTATAACCAAGTGATTGCCGTCCGCCCGGACTTTTGGGAGGCCTGGTATGAGCGCGGTTTGGTGCTGGAGGAGCTGGGTCTCTATGCCGCTGCGCTGGCCTCCTACGACCACGCCCTGGCCCTAGAACCGGCCCGCGATGCCTGCGGCGAAATTCACTTCCACCAAGCCCAGGTGCACCACTATGGTCTGGGTGACTACAATGCGGCGCTGCTCGAATACGATCGGGTGCTGCAATTGCGGCCCAACCATGTTCAAGCCCTGCTGCATCGCGGCAATGTCTGGCTCTACGGTCTGAAACAGCCCCAGGTGGCGATCGACAGTTATGACCAGGCGCTCAGTCACCAAACCGATCTATCCGAGGCCTGGCGCAATCGAGGTAGCGCCTTAGTCGAACTCGCCCAGCATCAATCGGCCTTGATTAGCTACGATCGGGCTTTGCTGCTGAATCCGAACGACGAAATGGCCGAGCAAGGGCGGCAACTCGCCCGCAATTTCTGCAACCTCAGCGGCAGCAACGAAAATACGACGAACATTGCGGAGATGCATCAGGCGGCGTTCGATCCGAGTTTGGCGGATCCCAGTTTGATGGATGTGTTTCCGCCCCCCACGCGGCGATCGCGCGATGATGTGACCCCGCCGCTCCAGCCGCTGTTGGTGATTGAGGACGATCGGGGTAGTCGGGAAGTCTATCTGTTCCAGCGGCAGTACACGATCGGACGTGACCCCCATAACGATATTCATCTTCAGTCGCGGTTTATTTCCCGCTTCCATGCGGTGTTTCAGCGGATTGACGACGCCCATAGCCAGCAATATTCCTATCAGGTGCAAGATGGCGATCTGGCGGGCAAACCCAGCACCAATGGGGTTCAGGTGAATGGCAAGCCGCAACAGGTGCGATCGCTCCAGTCGGGGGATGTGGTCACCTTTGGGCCACAAAGTCAGGCAACCTACTGGTTACGCTAATTTTGTCAGCAAATCTTGACAAAATAATACGAGTAATTGACAAATCCACCGGGAATCAATTAGCTTAGGTGAAAAAGTTGGGTGTGGCGATTGTCGTCATGGGTATCCAAGTCACCCTGCGTAGTGGTGTTGTTACAGAAACGAGCAACTTTAAGCAGGTTTACCGTTATGCTTTTTCCGAGCATGTTCGATGATGCGATGATTTTCGCCGATGCGGAAATCTTGCGGCTCACTCACCAACTCTCCATCCCTCCCGAGTGAGTTGAGGCAGCGCATGGCTCGCGCCTCCAGGTCGCGATGCCTCAGAAGTTTTTGACGCACATCAATTGATTGGTAACGGGTCGCATGGGCGACGCGAGATTTTTAGTTCATGCTTCTGGTTTTTCGGCTGCTGGTCATCGGTATCGGTCTTGCTCCCTGAGTTTCACACTTTGGCTTGGCCCTTAGCGGATGTGGCACATATCCTCTATTCAGAAACTGCCTATATGCTAATCACCCACATTTTGAGCGAGTTTTTGACGGATAGTTTTCCGGGTTGGCAGCCAGGTGATATTCACCTGGAACTGAAGGAAAAGACCCTGCGGATCATCTGTGAGAGTGTCGAAACCCAACGCCAAATTTTCGGTGATTCATCGACCCTATCCCGGCTCGATATTGGAGTGGATTTATTCCTGGTCTGCTGCACGGGCCATCCTTCCTTTGGGATTCATCGCTGTCATCATTGCTAAATCCGCCGCCGATCGGCCGATGCGGGCGTATGGCGATCGGCGTATACCCGATGCGTTAATCCTTCCTGCGATATATTGATCTCCTTGTCTGAATCATCGACCATACACAGGAGTGCAGACCCTCGGGGCATTACCGGTGAATTGCGACTGACTGGCGGAACGATGTGACTCGTTCGGCAGCAGTGGTTTGGCTGATGTGAAACCAAGGAGCAGCAGATGCGAAATATTAGCTTAGATTTGCTACGGTGCGCGGCGATCGGTTTGATTTTGGTGGCGCATATTGCCCAATCGATCGACAGTCCATGGGGTGCGCCCTTTGGGCTGCCGAATTTTTATCACGTCACCCTGGGGGGGGTGGCGGTGACGATGTTTTTGGTGTTGTCCGGTGTGGTATTGCAAATGCAGTACGGACGGAAGCCGATTAATTATCCCCAGTTCGTGGCGAAACGGGTGTTGCGGATTTATCCGGTCTATTACCTGAGTCTGATCTTTGGGTTCGCGGTTTATTGTCTGCGATCGCAACAGGAGAATGGCTCGATCGTCGCGGGTTTAGCGCAATTGGGATTGGCTGATTTGGTCTTAAGTGTGACGGCGGGCTACGCCTTTGTCGGGCAATGGGGTGGACCCTTTGTGGGGACTTCGTGGTTTTTGGGCCTGATCATGAGCCTGTACTTGGTGTTTCCTGCGTTGTCGCAGTCGATTAAGACGCATCCGCATCGGACGATCGGGCTGTTATGTGTGATCAGCGGTCTGTCGCGGTTTTACCTGGGGCAGCATGACGTGCTGCCGATGCGGCCATTGGATTGGTTTCCGTTCTGTCGCGTATTTGAATTTGGGTTGGGGATATATTGCGTCCGGGTGATGCCAGCGATGCGTTGGACGCAATTGCCTTGGCTCGAACCCGTTGCGCCAATAATTGCGTTTGGCAGTGAGATTTCATTCCCGTTGTTTCTGATTCATTATCCATTTATGTTTGTGATTAAGGTGTTGATCCTGAAGGGGGCACCTCCGGCGATCGCCATTGGGTGCTTCCTGGCATTGAGCTGTGGGTTGAGTTGGGGACTGATGCGAGCGGATCAGAAGATCCCACGTCAGGCAATGTTGGGCCGGATGTCTGGTTGGTGGCAACGACTCAAATTGGCTTGATGATCGCACGCGCCGGGATCGACGGAATGCCTCGGTTTGGACTAAAATCGAGGCATTTGAATCTGTGCTCAAGCTGGAGTTTTGTCGATGCCATTGCCGAAGTCTGTTTTGATCCGTGGACTGTTACCCCTGGCAGTGCTGGGACTGACGCTGGTTTCACCGCGTTCGATCGCGGCTCCGCCCGCGCCGCTACTGGCCCCGCCAACCATCGCCTATGGCAATAATCCACGTGCGGGTCAGTTTGCCCAACTCAATGGGATTGCACTTTACTACGAGTTCTATCGCAATACTAAGGTGCCGAACCCGCCCGTGGTTTTGATTATTCATCCCAATGGGGGTGACATTGCGATTATGGCGGAGCAGGTGAAGTTTTTTGCCGATCGGGCGACGGTGTTGGTGGTCGATACGCGGGGGCAGGGCAAAAGTGCAATGGGCAGTGGGCGGCTGACCTATGAGCAGATGACCGAGGATTACAATGCGTTGCTCGAAAAACTGCAACTGCGATCGGTGCAAATTGTCGGTTGGAGTGATGGCGGCATTCTGGGGCTATTACTCGCAATCAAACATCCCGATAAGGTGTCGAAGCTGGTCGTAATGGGCGCAAATCTTGTGCCATCGGGGGCGGAGCAATGGGCGTTGGACTGGGTGAAACAGCAAGAAAATCGCATCGATCAACAGATCGCGACAGGCAATCGTGACCCGCAATTGTCGAAGGATAAGCAATTGATGAATCTGATGTTGACCCAACCGCATATCCCGATCGCCGATCTGCAAAAGATTAAAGTGCCGACGTTGGTGATGGCGGGCGATCGGGATATGATTCGGGCCGAACATACGGTGGCGATCTTTCAGAATATTCCGCAGTCACAGTTGGCGATCGTTCCCGGCGCAACCCATGCGTTTTCTCAGGAAGATCCGACCCGCTTTAACGCGATGGTGCAACGCTTTTTCGATCAGCCCTTTGCGCAGCCCGATAGTCGGAATAGCTTGTTCTAGCGATGTTAAGATCAACCATAGTTTTATTTGAGGGGCGGAAGCTGTGTCTGATCGAACCATCGCGGCACGACTGATTACAATTCCAGTCAGCCATTATTGCGAAAAAACGCGCTGGGCGCTGAGTCGTCTCCAAGTGCCGTTGGTCGAAGAACGCCATATGCCGCCGTTCCATCGGCTGGCGACGCGATCGTTGGTCGATCGAGCGGATCAGCGCCCCGCCACCGCCGATCATTTATCCCCGCTGAATCGATTTGTGGTGCAGCAAGTCGGGGGGCAATCCGTGCCAGTTTTGATCACACCGACAGGGATTTTCCGGAGTTCGGAGGCGATTTTGCAATACGCCGATACGATCGCCCCGGATAATTTAAAACTCTATCCAACGAATCCGCAACAGCGGCAGCAAGTGGATCAGTTGGTGGAATCCTTTGATACGCAGTTGGCTCCGGCGGTGCGGCTTTGGACGTATTCCTACATTATGGCTCGACCGGATTTGGTACGATCGCTCTGGTGTGAAGGCGTGCCGTGGCATGAGGCGATGCTATTTCCCGTAGTGTTCGGTTGGATGCGATCAAATATGGTACAGATGTATGGCATTAGTGAAGCCTCGGCGATCGCTGCGGATCAAACCATTGGTCAGATTTTCGATACGGTGGATCGACTGTTGGCGGATGGGCGATCGTATTTGGTCGGCGATCGGTTTTCAGCGGCGGATTTGACGTTTGCGACGCTGGCGGCGGCGATGGTGATGCCGGATGGGTATGGGGTGAAGTTTCCGGCGATTAGTCAGTTGCCCGATCAGATGGGCGATCGGATTGAGGCATTGCGCGGGACTGCTGCGGGGCAATTTGTGTTTCGCTTATATCAGGAATACGATCGGGCACGTTAACCGATCGCATTTCTGGGTCGTGTTGTAAATCTGTGGTTGACCGACTTGGAATATTCAGCAGTCACTCGCGCCTTCGATCCAGATCCACAGGTCTAGCACACTACCAACTCTTACGTCTACCACGGGCGCGAAAACCGTTTGAACTAATTGAGCGCCGTATTCAGCCGATTCCATGATCGAACGGGTTTCGTCCTATAATTAAGGGCGTTCCCCGCATCGCCGGAGTCCGCCCATCGATCGGTGATGCCTGCACTGTGACACCCCCCATCCCATGCTGGATCCCAACACCGAATTTCTCACCGTCGAGGAATGCCACACCGTCGATGCGGCACTGCTCACGGCCCATGGCAAATTTAATGCGCGGGTGGCGATCTATGCGTTGCGATCGTTGAAGCAAATTGCCCTGGAATCCGGTGTCCCGATCGCCGATCTTCAGCCCGAAACCATTGCCACCTGGGT
This sequence comes from Cyanobacteria bacterium VAR_4_metabat_243, assembly GCA_031415035.1. Classification (GTDB taxonomy): domain Bacteria; phylum Cyanobacteriota; class Cyanobacteriia; order Leptolyngbyales; family Leptolyngbyaceae; genus Romeriopsis. The sequence goes on along the minus strand of JANOQX010000100.1, from coordinate 62,187 downwards.
CGAAGCCGATCCGAGTTTGCAAAATAATTTGGATGCGAGTTTTCGGAATTTTTGGACGAAGTTGGTGTTGTCGGCGATTAATCCGCTGAATCAGGCGGCAGCAAAGGCGGGGGTGCCGATCGCGCAGTTGGATATTCGTCAAGTGATTCAGTGGTTTGAGCAGGTGGCGAAGGCAGAACTGGAGGCGCGCTAACCACTGCCCCGTCGAATGCGGTATAACTCCTATACGTCTTTGGCCTGGTAACGTTGTAGGTGGGTGAGCATGATCAAGTGGTGGCGATCGTTGGTGTTGTTTGGGGTTTGTGCGCTGTTGATGGTGAGTTGTCGCCAAGCGGGGCCGATGGGGAATCGGGCCGATCGGATTGTGTTGGGCACCACGGCGACGATGAGCACGATCGATCCGGCGGATGCGAGTAGCAGCTTTGCCAGTACGTTGCTGTATAACCTCAGCGATCGGCTCTACAGCTACAAACTCGGCACCAACGAACTCGAACCCCAGCTGGCCACGGCGTTGCCCACGATTAGCGCTGATGGCTTGACCTACAAGATTCCCCTGCGGCGGGGAGTGGTATTTCACGATGGAACGCCGTTTAATGCCAAGGCGATGGAATTTTCGCTGAAGCGATTGCAGGGGAATAAAGGGTCTGCGCCGATTAGTCTATCCGAGGCGAAGTCGATCACCGCGACAGGGGAATACGAACTAACGATCGTCCTCGAAAAACCCTTCACCGCCTTTCCTTCGCTGCTGACCTTCACCGGAGCCTGCGCCGTCTCGCCCCAGGCTTATAAAATCGAGGAAAACTCGTTTCAGCCCAAGGAATTTGTGGGTACCGGGCCATATAAATTGACTAAGTTTGGCACGGATTTAATTCGACTTGAAGCGTTTGATCAATACTGGGGCGGCAAACCGTCGAATCCCGGTGTGGATATTCAACTGCTCTCCAGTGGCGCGAATGTTTACAATGCGTTTCGGACTGGGGCGATCGACCTGGCGATGCAGGGACTCGCGATCGAGCAAATCCGCAATTTGCGTGAAGCGATCCCTGCCCAAGGCTGGCAAATGATCGAGCAACCGGGGAGCAGCATTAACGTGTTGGTGCCCAACCTGAAATCACCGCCGCTGGACAAACTCGAAGTTCGACAGGCAATGGCCGCTGTGATCGATCGGCCATTGTTACAATCCCGCGTATTCAACGGGCAAGTCGATCCACTGTACAGTCTGATGCCGAATCACATGCAGGGCCAGACGCCAGTGTTTCAGACGGCTTACGGCGATGGTCAGTTCGACAAAGCCAAAGCCCTGCTCCAAAAAGCGGGATTCACCGCCCAAAATCCGGCGGTGGTGGATCTGTGGTATCGATCGAACGTCACCAACGACCAACTCGCCGCCCTCACCCTCAAAGCCAGCGTCAAAAAACACCTCGACAACCTGCTCCGCATCGAACTCAACAGCGTCGAATCGACGACGGCGTACAATCGCCTGAATCAGAGCGTTTATCCCGCATTTATCCTTGATTGGAGTGGCGATTATTTCGACCCAGACACTTACCTGTATCCGTTCTTGGAATGCAGCGAAGGCGATGCCAAAACGTTGTGTAAGGAGGGCCAGTCACCGGAATGGGGATCGTTCTACTTTAGTGAAAAGGCGAATCAATTAATCGCTGAAAGCCGGAAAGAACGCGATCCGGCCAAACGTCAAACCATTCTGGCCCAACTTCAGCAGATTGTCGCCACGGATGTTTCCTATATCCCGCTGTGGCAGGGTAAGGACTATTTGTTTATCCAAAAAGGCATCACTGGAGCCAGCATCGAAGTGACCCAAAAAGTGCCGTTCTGGCGATTGAAGAAAGCATCATGAACCGTAAGGTGAAAATCATCGCCGTGGGCAAGGTCAAACATGACTGGATCAATGCGGGGATTCGGGAATATCACAAACGGCTGCCGGGATTGACGATCGTCGAAATAAAGGACAGCAATAAAGACAAAGAATTCCAGGAAATCCAAGCGCTGATTAAACCCAGGGAAAAGCTGATCACCATGACCGAGCGGGGGAAGCTGATGGATTCGATCGCGTTTTCGGAGTTTCTTGCCCAGGAAACTCGGGACGAGGCGTTGGTCTTCGCGATCGGTGGGCCAGAGGGGATCAGCGCCGATCTGGAAAAGGCCGCTAGCCACTGCATCAGCCTCTCGCCCATGACCTTCACTCACGATATGGCGCGGCTGCTGCTGCTTGAGCAACTTTATCGCGCCCAAAATATTTTGCAAAATGGTTCGTATCACAAATGATGTCGCTGACCTCACTGGTTATGCCAATCAGAGATGATAGAATGGGAAACTGCTAATTAATGTGTTTTCTAGCCATATCAGAACTCCCTCTTATGATTCATCGCGGTGCGATCTACTGTGCAACTGACCATCTCATCTACCTCGAAGCGGCGTTGATCAGCGCGATCGCGTTTCGGCAATTAAATCCGATGATCCCGGTCACAATTCTGTGCGATCGGCCCTTGGCGGCGCAGATTGCCTTGCCGGAGAATGGCATGACGATCATCGCAATTAATTCGGCACCCGGTAGCAATTTCCAATCGCGCCAGCTCAAAACGCAGCTCGCGAGCCTGAGTCCCTACACCGAGACCTTGTATATCGATTCGGATATTCTGCCGCTAAAGCCGATCGCGCCGATTTGGGATTATTTGGCACAGTCGGACATGGCAATGGCCCACGATCGATTGCCGACGATCGGGGAATGCGACCATGTTGCCTTGGTCGAAAGAGAATACACCTTAGCCGCACTGCCCGCTAGCACCACGCATTACAACAGTGGTGTGATGTTGTGGCGCGACACCCCCGCCATCCAGCAATTATTTCAACAATGGCAGCAGGAATGGGGCCAATTTCAAAAACAAGACCAGTTAGCCTTTGTCCGGGCGCTGGCCCAATTGCCACTCCCGATCGCCCAATTGCCCGTGAACTATAATACTTCACCGATCGATGCGGCCCCAGTATTGCTGCCCAGAAATGAGGTGTATTTCCTGCATTGTTGGGGGGGGCAGGTGGCTTCGGGGGAATATCGCCGGATTGCTCAAGGGTTTTATCCCGCGATCGTGGAAGCGGTGACGGAACTGCTGCGGGGATTGCCATTGGATGACATGGCGGCGGTTTAGTGCTGGAGGCGTAACTGGTAGGGCACGGCATCCAACTTCAGGGGGGTGAGAATAATTTCATAGGTCGCGCCACGGGAAGATTGGGGCGCAGTCCAGCGGGTGTTGAGTGAGCCACGGGTGAGGACGATTTCGTTCTCGATGACGGAGAGGCGGACATCTTGTTTGTGGGCTTCGAGCGATAATTGCAAGCGATCGCCGGGTTTAATCTGCACTTGGAAGACCCGGCCTTGACCAGCGGCTAATTGGCCAGACTCGTTAAAATTATCAGTGGTGAGCACTTTGAGGTTTTTTTGTTGATTTAAATCGGTAATTTGGTCACGGGCGATCGCGTACCAGAGTTGGCCGAAGCTGCGGGGATTGAGGGTTTTAGTTTGGAGCGTGGGGAAGCGGAGGTAGAAGGCGGTGTCAGCGAGAATATCCACGGTGGGTTGGCTGATTTTGCGGGAGGCTAAGGTGGCAAACCAGCGATCGTAGCTGCGGCGATCGTAAGTGCCCATTTCCCGCCGGGCTTCTTCGCTTAATTGATTCAGGGCGGCATCGATCAATGTGGCAGGCGTTTTTTCGGCGGTTAATCGATCGTAGAGTTCGGCGGGAATGCCCTGTTTTTCGGATTGCAATTTGGGCGCGGCGGTGGGTTTGGTGGCGGCGAGTGGTTTGGTGGCAGTGGTTTTGGTGGTCAGGTTGGATGATTTTTCGGGTGGTTTGCTGACGGTTTGCGTTGGCCGATTTCCCCAGTTGATGAATGGGATGCGTTTGGGATTTGCCATCCGCCAAACCGCGAGTCCGACTAGACTTAAGAAGACGATCGTTAGGGTCAGGGCGATCGGGTCACGGACAATGGGACGGGCAACTGCCGGATGGACGGCAGCGGTTGGACTTGGTGCGGGTGCGACTTCCCCCGTCTGGACGGCGGCTAAGGCGGCTCCGGCGTCCAGAAACTTGCGCCAGGGTTTGGGCGTGAGCATTGTCGTCAGAATTCCAGCTAAGTCATCGCTGATGTGATCGTCGCGTTGCAGATCGCGTAATGTTAGCGTTCCCCCCGCGATGGTCATATCCCCCATCAATAGCATGAGCGCCAACTCGGCGAGATCGCGCAAATCCTCTGCCGCATCCTCTCCTCGGCGATCGACGGGTAAGGGTGATAATTGATAAAAATGGTGGTCGAGACCAAATTCCCGGATGTTGCCGATTTTTTGCAAGACGATCGCGCCATCGCTTTCCCGGCAAACGATCGCCTGCGGCGCGATCGCCCCATGCACCAACCCCCGATCGTGCAACTGCGCCAAGGGCACCAACAGATCCTCTAACAGATCCCACACCGCATCTTCGGTAAAGGCTTCATGCTGCGCCATGGCCGTTTCGAGCAATTGACCATAGGTTTTGCCCGCGACGTAGGCCCGCTGCCAAAACAGTCGCGATTCAATCACGCGAAATTCTTGATGGGGGACAAATTGGGGATCGCCGATCGCGCGGAATGGTGCCAGCCGATCGGTGAGCAGCGCCTGAAGCGTGGGCAAATCCTCGGGCGTTTCGGCACTGGGCAAGAGTTCTTCGAGCACCCACAGTCGATCGGCCTCGCGAACGAGATACTCCCAGCCAAAGTCAGCGGCAGCGAGAATATCCACCACCTCAAGTCCAGGGTGATGCGGCAACTTCGGCGCAACAGCAGATGAAATCAACATGACAAACGACTGACCAAGGGAATCTCTGGGAAACGTTAGATCTAATGTACTTATACACTACTACCGCTGAAACGCACCAGTTTCCGCAAAGTTTGTTGGAGATTTTGGGGGGGTTGGGGCGGCAGCGCGATCGAACCAGCAATGCCAAATTCAAAGACGCCGCTGACTCTCCGCCTTGGGTTAAAACCCCAGGTGGTGTGGGCGACGACGCGATTTTCCGCAAGATGATGCTTGAATTTGGAATTGCTGTAATCAAACGCACGATCGGCTTGACTCCGCTGTAAAACCGCCCTGCCGTTTACGTGCGGGGTGGGCGGTGCCGGAGTCGGTCAAATCTGAATTTGCCAACAGCATCATGCCAATTCCGCCATCACCAATTTCAACCCTGCCACCACCTGATCCTGCTGCGCCTCGCTCATCTCCGGGAACATCGGCAACGACAGCACTTCGAGAGCCGCTGCTTCGGCCTGCGGCAACTGCCCCACCGCATAGCCCAATCCCGCATAAACTGGCTGCAAATGCATCGGCAATGGGTAATAAATCATCGACACCACGCCATTTGCCTGAAGCCGATCGCGCACCTTGTCCCGCAATCCGGCCCCAATCCGAATCGTAAACTGATTCCAGCTCACACCCGCTGCATCCTGGGGCAAGAGAATGCCAGGGACGGATTGTAATAGTTTGAGATAGCGATCGGCTAACCGCCGCCGATCGGTAATCCATTGATCCAAATAGGGCAATTTCACCGATAGAATCGCCGCCTGCACCGCATCCAACCGACTATTCATGCCCAATTCTTCGTGACGATACATGGCGGTGCGGCCATGATCGCGGAGGATGCGCAATTGTTTGGCGATCGCGGGATCATTCGTCGTCATCGCGCCGCCGTCCCCGCACGCCCCCAAATTCTTCGTCGGATAAAAGCTGTAGCAGCCCACTTGGCCGATGCTGCCGACTTTCTGGCCGTGCCATTCCGTGCCCGTGGCTTGGGCGCAGTCCTCGACGACGGCTAAGTTGTGTTGCTGAGCGATCGCGCTAATGGCCGTCATATCCGCCGATCGACCAAATAAATGTACGGGCATAATCGCCTTCGTGCGTGGCGTAATTGCGGCGGTGATTTTGTTGGGATCAAGGTTAAATGACGCATCGATATCGACAAATACGGGCGTCGCCCCCGTCAGACTAATCATCTCCGCCGTCGCAAAAAAGGTAAACGGCGTGGTAATCACCTCATCCCCCACGCCAATTCCCAAGGCCCGCAAAGCCAAATACAACGCATCGGTGCCGGAATTGCAGGCGACGCATTCGGCCATGCCGTGATAGGCCGCAAATTCGCGCTCAAACTTTTCGACCGTTGCGCCGCCGATGTAGCGCCCTGAAGCTAATACGTCTAAGGTGGCTTGGTTGATCGCCGCGCCAATTTGCTGAAATTGCACCGACAAGTCAAAGGGGGGAACTGGAGTAACTGTCATGAAATGCGCCAACCGTTTGAGACCACATAATAGGGTACAGGGTTTGGGCGGCGGGGAGCATCCATCCTGGGGCCGATCGGGTCGGACGGATCCGGCAATCGTGGTGTAATTTGCTGGTCGTGGTGAGCTAATTATTTGTAGGATGGGTAAGCGCGAAGCGTAACCCATGCTGCCCTTAGACGTTGGGTTTCACGTTGTTTCACCCAACCTACATTTGAATTATGCCGGACAATTTCCTGAATACTCGCATTGAATCCGACAGCATGGGAACCATCGCCGTGCCCACCGATCGGTATTGGGGGGCGCAGACGGCGCGATCGTTGCATTACTTCGCGATCGGGGACGATCGGATGCCGCCGGAATTGATTCGGGCCTTTGGGACGTTGAAGAAAGCAGCGGCGATCGTCAATCAGGATTTGGGCAAGTTGCCGGAGGATGTGGCGCAGTGGTTGATTCGGGCGGCGGATGAGGTGATTGCGGGACAATTGGACGACCATTTTCCTTTGAGTGTGTGGCAGACGGGCAGCGGCACTCAGACGAACATGAATGCGAATGAGGTGATCTCTAACCGGGCGATCGCCCTGGCGGGCGGCGTCATGGGCAGCAAACAGCCCGTCCACCCCAACGACCACGTAAATCAGTCGCAGTCCTCCAATGACACCTTCCCCACGGCCATGCACATCGCCGCCGTGGAGACGATCACCGACCAACTGCTGCCGATGGTGCGACATTTACGATCGGCCCTGAATTCGAAGGGCGAAGAATTCCAGTCGATCATCAAAATTGGGCGAACGCACTTAATGGATGCGGTGCCCCTGAGTTTGGGCCAGGAATTTTCCGGTTACGTGGCGCAGTTAGATGCCAGTATTCGCCGAATTGAAGCCGTTTTGCCGGAACTCTACGAACTGGCCTTGGGCGGAACGGCGGTGGGCACGGGGCTAAACACCCATCCCGAATTCGCCGATCGATCAGCGGCCAAAATCGCCGAACTGACGGGCTACCCCTTCGTCTCCGCTCCGAACAAATTTGCGGCGTTGGCGGGCCATGACGCGATCGTTGCCACCAGCGGCACGCTCAAAACCCTCGCCACGGCCTTGATGAAAATCGCGAATGATCTGCGCTGGATGGGATCAGGGCCGCGCTGTGGACTCGGCGAATTAGTCCTCCCGGCGAATGAACCGGGATCGTCGATCATGCCGGGGAAAGTCAATCCGACCCAATGCGAAGCGATGACGATGGTCTGTGTCCAGGTGATGGGCAATGACAGCGCGATCGGCATTGCGGGTAGCCAGGGCAACTTTGAATTAAACGTGTTCAAACCCGTGATGATTCACAATTTGCTGCATTCGATTCGGCTGTTGAGTGATGCTTGTCGATCGTTTACCGATCACATGGTCGTGGGGATTGAACCCGATCGCGCCCAAATCCAGGCCTATCTCGAAAATTCCCTCATGCTCGTCACCGCGCTCAACCCCCACATCGGCTACGACAACTCTGCGAAAGTCGCCGACAAAGCCTACAAAGAGCAGACCACGCTCAAAGCTGCCTGCCTGGAATTGGGCCTCCTCACCGCCGCCGAATTTGACCAATATGTCCAACCCGCCGCGATGCTCAATCCCTGACGATCGGCCTAAACGGCGCGGTACGATCGGGCGATCCTTGTGGCACCATAGAAGCTGAGTTCGTCGGCTGATGCGGCCCTTTTTCCCATGTCCTGGCAAGACAATTTATTTAAACAAGTGCAAGCGACCTTTCGACCCCAGCAATTGGCGGTGTTTGAGGCTTGTATTATTGGATTGCTGTCGGGGTTGGCGGCGGTATTTTTGAAGCAGAGTGTGGGATTTTGGGGCGGGCTGCGGTTGACGACGGCGACGCAATATCCGGCCTGGCTGGTGCTGCCGCTGATTGGGGCGATCGGTGGTGGACTGGCGGGATTGTTAATCGATCGAGTGGCCCCAGAAGCGGCGGGCAGTGGCATTCCCCAGGTCAAGGTGGCGCTGGCGGGCCTACCGACGAAGCTGAATTTTCGCCTGGCGATCGCCAAGCTGTTGAGTACGTTGGTGATCCTCAGTTCCGGCTTTCCCCTCGGGCGTCAAGGCCCGACAGTGCAAATTGGGGCGGCGATCGCGGCGCAGTTTAGTCGCTGGTTTCCCACGTCACCAGAGCATCGGCGGCAATTGATCGCGGCGGGGGCGGCGGCGGGTCTGGCGGCGGGATTTAATGCGCCGATCGCGGGGGTGCTGTTCGTGATCGAAGAACTGCTGCAAGATGTTTCGGGCCTCACCTTGGGCACGGCGATTTTGGCGTCGTTGATTGGGGCGGTGGTGTCGCGGGGACTGGGCGGGGCAACGATCGTCACGACGAATATGGCCGCGATTCAACCAGATTTTGCCCTGACGAATATTCCGTTGTTGCTGTTGCTCGGGGCATTACTAGGTGTCGTTGGCGTGATTTTTATTCGGGGCGTGGTGTTGAGTTATCAGTTGCAGCAACGCTGGATGCCTCGGCAATTTGTGTATAAGTTAGCGATCGTCGGGGCGTTTGCGGGAATGGTGGCGGCGTTGCTGCCCGCGATGTTGCGCGATAGTGCGGGGTTGCAAGAGGTGAGTCAGACGAGTCACCTGACTTGGCCGTTACTGGTGTTATTATTTAGCATCAAATTGGGATTGACCTTAATCGCAGCGGGATCAGGTGGGCCGGGGGGGATTTTTGCACCGTCGTTGGTGTTGGGTTCCACCTTTGGCTATTTGTTTGCCTACGGTGTGACGTTCGTGGAACATTTGCTGCCCTTTGGTTTGGGTGCTTCGGCGGGAACGGAATTTACCAGTACCTTTGCGTTGACTGGGATGGCGGCATTATTTAGTGCGGTGACGCGGGGACCGATTACAGCGATCGTCATTGTGTTCGAAATGACGGGGGACTTCAATCTAATTTTGCCGTTGATGATCGGTTCGGTGACGGCCTACTGGGTGGGCGAGAGTTTGCAAAGTGGTTCGATTTACAAATATATGTTGGCGCTGAAGGGGATTAAGCTGGAGACGATCGCGGCCCCTGATTCCAAACTCGCCAGTCTTAAAGCCAGCGACATCATGCAGCGTCAAGTCCAATCGCTCCAAGCCGATGCGACGATCGGGCAGGCGAAGGTGATCTTTAATCGCTCCCACCACCGGGGCTTTCCGGTGATGCAGGGCGGCGCATTAATCGGCATTGTGACCCAATCCGATCTCACCCGTAACCCCTTGCTGACGGATGTTACAGCGATTAATGAAATAATGACCGCGAATCCCGTCACGTTGCGGCCCCATGATCCGTTGGGACAGGTATTGTATTTACTCAACCGTTATCAAATTAGTCGATTACCTGTCGTCGATCGGCATAAACTTGTGGGCATTATCACGCGGGCGGACATCATTCGCGTCGAGGCCGAACAGCTCACGGGCGATGGCCAGCCGGATCTGCCCGCGATCGAGCCGTCGTATTTGGTCTATCAAACCCGTGAACCGGCGATCGGCGTGGGTCGCCTCCTCGTCCCGATCGCCAATCCCGTCACCGCCGCGCCCCTCCTCCGCATCGCCGCGACGATCGCCCAAGCCCAGCACTACGAACTCGAATGCATCCAAATCATTCAAATCCCCAGCCACCAATCGCCGGGAGAAACACCAGTGAGTGTGTTTGCCAGTCGGGCCTTGACCGATCGGGCGATGCAGATTGGGCAGACCTATGGCATTTCGGTACATATTCAGATTCGCGTGGCTCATAGCGTTGCCGATACCGTACTCGAAATCATTCGGGAACGGCATATTGATCTGTTGTTGATGGGCTGGAGTGGGGTGAATTCGCCGGGGTTTGTGTTTGGCAGTGTGGTGGATACGTTGGTGCAGCGGGTGAATTGTCGGATGATGTTGGTGAAGTTGGTGGCGGGTGACCGGGCGTTTGAGCGGTGGTTGGTGCCGACGGCGGGCGGGCCAAATTCGCGGCAGGCGTTGCGGTTGTTGCCTGCGTTATTGGGGTTAGGAGTGTCGCCGGAGATTTATTTGTGTCATGTGGCGCGATCCGATGCGGATGATCCAGCGACCGCGTTGAATCCGGCGATCGCGATGTTGCAAAAGCGGGTGGATGTGCCGATCGAGATGATTACGGTGCAGCGATGGTCTCCGACCGACCGGAGGTCATCAGCGGTGGCGGCAGCGATCGTGGATCTAGCGGGGCAATATGACTGTGATGTGATTGTGGTGGGGGCGACGCGATCGGGGATGTTGCAGCAGGTGATTCAGGGGAATATTCCGGAGGAGATTGCGCGACGATGTGATTGTACGGTGATTTTGGTGCGGGAGGCGACGATGTAGGGGCATTGCACGGCGGCCTGATTGTTTGTGTAGGGGTAGATCGGTTTGTTGCGTGAGTCTGATCCCCCTAAATCCCCCTTCAAAAGGGGGACTTTGAGCCAGGGACTTTAAATGTTTCCGGTTCCCCCCTTTTGAAGGGGGGCTAGGGGGGATCAGATCTACGCATCCCAAAGATCAACTCCCAACAACACAAAATTATCGCTTCAACCAATAAATCAAAAGCACTATCGCCAATAATCCCGCAAAACACCCCCGGAAACCATCAATTATTATTTATAAACCAATCGTAGGGGCGGGTTTTCCCCGCCCTCAACATTTGCCATCCCACCGATCGCTCGCCGATATTTTTTCGACCCCAATCGATCGGTCAAGGCATCATTTTGCGATCGGACGCATGATCCCTGACGAACCGGGCGGGGAAAGCCCGCCCCTACGGATTAACCCGATCAAGGCCATCACTTCGGTATAATTGAACCCGAATAACTGCCCCAACCCGATCGCCATGACCCCAGCCCCCACCCCCTGGCCCACCTTCCTCCAACAACTCCTCGATCGGCAATCCCTATCGCCCGATCAAGCCACCCACCTGATGACAGGCCTCCTCAACGAGGAAATTCCGCATCCCCTCGCCACCGCCATCCTGATCGCCCTGCAAATGAAAGGCGTCTGCGCCGACGAACTCGCCGGGATGGCCCGCGTCCTCCGATCGCAGTCCCTCCACACCAGCGACCTCACCGCCCTCCCCAGTCCCCGCATCGACACCTGCGGCACGGGCGGCGACGGCGCATCCACCTTCAATATCTCCACCGCCGTCGCCTTCACCGCCGCCGCCGCCGGACTCGCTGTGGTCAAACACGGCAGCCGATCGGCCTCCAGCAAAGTCGGTTCCGCCGATGTACTCGAAGGTTTGGGACTCAACCTCGGCACCGATCCCGCCAAGATCCGCGCCGCCGTCACCGAAGTCGGCGTCACCTTCCTCTTCGCCCCCGGCTGGCACCCCGCGATGAAAGCCGTCGCCCCCCTGCGGCAAATGCTCAAAGTTCGCACGATTTTTAATTTAATGGGTCCCTTAGTGAATCCCTTACAGCCCACAGGACAAGTGATTGGCGTCTTCGGGCCGGAAGTTTTGCCAGCCATGGCCGAGGCTTTAAATCAACTAGGCATCGATCGGGCGATCGTCCTCCATGGCCGCGAAAAACTCGACGAAGCTGGATTAGGGGATTTAACCGACTTGGCAATTCTGCAAAATAATCAGGTAGAAATGAGCGCGATCGACCCACAGGCATTGGGATTAGCCAAAGCCCCGATCGCGGCCCTCAAAGGCGGCGACCTCACCGAAAACATGGCCATCCTCACCGCCGTGCTCCAAGGCAAAGGCACCCCCGCCCAAACCGACGCCGTGGCATTGAATACCGCAATGGCACTACAAGTCGGCAACAAAGTCCCCGACACCGCCGCAGGCGTTGCCCTCGCCAAAGATGTATTAAAAAGTGGAGCCGCCTGGGACAAATTAGAATCGCTAGTAAAATTCTTGAAATAACTGGATTAGAAACGTTCGATCGAATCAAAATACCATTACCCCGTAGGGGCGCGCATTCCGCGCCCTCAGCCAGATCTTTGCAACAAATAATCAAACATCAAACATCCGCCTCCCACGCCCCACTCGAAAATCTCCAAATCGCCACAACCCGAAAATTCCCAAATCGTCATGGCAAAACCCCGTCTCCCCCATTGGTGCCTCACCTTCCTCCTCACCCTCACCCTCATCTACCTCACCCACGGCCCGCTCCAAGCCGCCCCACCCCCTAATCCCAACCAAGCCGCGATGACCTCCGGTCGGTCTGCGACCATCGTCCTGGATGGCCGCACCCTCTTCGAAGTCAGCGACGCGGGCACCTTCAAAGCCAAAGAACGGGCCGAAATCGTCAACCGCCAACTCGCCGCCACCCTCAACGCCAGCCAACCCACTGACACCCCCAACGTCCGCGTCGAAGAACGCGACCAACAACAAACCCTGCTCCTCAACGACAGCTATCTCCTCACCGTCACCACCAAAGACACGGCCAACAACAGCATCCCCCAACAAGCCGATCGCTGGGCCGAAACCATCCGCCGCGATCTCCAAACGGCGATCGCCCAACGCAGCCGCACCTACATCAACCAAGCGATCGGCCTGACGATCGGTACCCTCGCCGCCGCCCTATTACTCCATGGGTTAATTGGCAAATTCGGCCAACGTTTGAACCGGAGAATTGCGGTTCCTGATGCCACAATCGCCACACCCACCGGACAATGGGGCATCAACCTACTCCGCTGGGTCGCCCGATCGAGCGTTTGGATCGCCGCTGCACTTTACATTACCAATCTCTTTCCCTGGACGCGGCAGTGGAGTTACGAAGTCTCACGAATGGCGATCGCGGGTTTTTCTGCCCCGATTCTTACCTTGGGGAAAGTCTCGTATTCTCTAACGGAATTAATGATCCTGGGACTTGTCCTCGTCGCCTGGATCATCGTCGCCAGTCTGCTCACATCCTGGATTCGCCGCGAAATTCTCAACACCACTCGCATCGATCGAGCCAATCAAGAAATTATTGCCACAATCATTCGCTATATCCTCATCCTGATTGGGGTTTTGGTGTTGCTGCAAATTTGGGGAATGAATATTAGTTCGCTGACGATCGTTGCGAGTGCCTTGGGTTTGGGCATTGGCTTCGGCTTGCAGGATTTGGCCAAAAACATCAGCGGCGGCTTTGTCATGTTGTTTGAGCGGTTGGTGCAGGTGGGTGATTATGTCGAAGTCGGGGAATATAAGGGCACCGTCGAACGCATCGGCAACCGCAGCACTCAGATCAAAACTTTAGATAATGCTTGTATTATCGTCCCGAATATTCGCTTTCTCGAAAAAGAAGTGATTAACTGGAACGCTGACGATCGGAGTTCGCGTATCCATATCCCCTTCACGATCGCCTACGGTGCGGATCTCACCCAAGTCAAAACGCTGCTCCTGGATTTGGCGATCGCCCACCCCGAAGTCCTCGCCCAACCCGCCCCCCAACTCTTGCTGAAAGGCTTTGCGAATAATCTGCTGAATTTTGAACTGTTAATCTGGAGCGATCGGCCGGATCAACAACCCCGCATCATCAGCGATCTGAACTACCAAATCTACGACTGCCTCCAACAGCATGCCATCGCCCTCACCCCCGAAATTGGCCAAAAATGACCCACGCAGTTGGTGTCCTCCACAAACCACGCTACCCTTAAGGGGATGACTGGCTGAGGCAGTGATCGCTCAGGAGCCGTTGGGCAGTATGGCAATTTCCTGTGAAACTGCTTTGCTGCAACCTATACAACAGGTCAGGAACCATAAAATGATCAATAATAATCAAACCAAAAAATCTTCCCTAGTAATCCTCTACCATCGCGAACCCTACGACGAGGTGATCGAAAATGGTAAAGTTATGTATCGAGAAAAGAAAAGCCCGAATGGGATCCTCCCCACCCTCAAACGCTTCTTTGCCAGCGCCCAACAAAGCACCTGGGTCGCCTGGAAACAGGTCGATGACGCCACCCGCGATACGTTCCAATCCCACATGAGCTTCGAGGATTTGGGCGATCGCGCCATGGTGGTGCGCGTGCCGCTGGAAGAAGAGCAAGTCCATGACTTCTATCACATCACCTCGAAAGAGTCCTGCTGGCCGATTCTGCACTCGTTTCCGTGGCAGTTTGCCGAAGACTCCTCCGACTGGGAAAATTTCCGCGAGATTAATCGGTTGTTTGCCGTTGCCGCGATCGAAGCGGCTGCCGATGATGCGCTGATTTGGATTCACGATTACAATCTGTGGCTGACGCCCTACTTCATTCGCCAACAGCGGCCCAATGCGAAAATTGTGTTTTTCCATCACACGCCGTTCCCCAGTGCCGATGTATTTAATATCCTGCCCTGGCGCGAAGAAATCGTGGAAAGCCTGTTGTGCTGCGACGTTTGCGGCTTCCATATTCCGCGTTACGTGGAGAATTTTGTCGGCGTGGCGCGGAGTATGCGCGATATTGAAGTGGTGGAACGTGCCCCCGTTGCGCCGAATTTCGTGCCGCAGGGATTAGCCTTATCCGAACCCGATATGGTCACCAAATTGCGCTACAAAGGCCACATTGTCAATCTGTCCGCAACGCCTGTAGGCACCGACCCTGAACATGTGCGGGAAGTGCTGAAAGAGCCAGCGGTGCAAGAACGGGTGGCGCAAATTCGGGCGGAAATGGGCGATCGGAAACTAATTGTCGCCGCCAGTCGCGTGGATTATGTCAAAGGGATTAATCAATTACTGGAATGCTACGAACGGTTGCTCGATCGCCGTCCCGAACTTCAAGGCCAGATTAATCTTGTCGTCGCCGTCGCCTCTGCCGCAGGCGGAATGCGGATCTACGCCGACACCCAACGCGAAATCGAACAGCGCGTCGGCCGAATTAACGGCCAATATACCCAGCTCAATTGGACGCCCGTGGTGCTGTATACCAGCAGTCTCAGCCCCCAGGACATTGCGGCATTCTACAAAGTGGCGGATATTGCCTGGATCACACCCTTGCGTGATGGTTTGAACCTCGTCGGCAAGGAATATGTTGCAGCCCGTGGTGATGATGGCGGCGTATTAATTCTGTCAGAATTCGTCGGTTCTTCCGTTGAATTACCCGATGCGATTCCCGTTAATCCCTATTCCTCCGCATCGATGGATGGCGCGATCGATTTAGCATTAGCCATGCTGATCGAAGAGCAACGTCAGCGTATGGCGAAGATGACCCAATCGATCGAGCAATACGACGTGCAATGGTGGGCGGAACAATTGCTGGCTCCGGCGCGGAATCCCGTGAATCAAGCGGTGAAGGTGAAGGTGGTGAAACCAGTGTGATAGCGCTAATCCCAATCCCCCAAGGGTTCCGCCGCCTTCGGAATCCTCGGACGAGCATTGGGATATTTTCCCTTCGCTGATTTCTCCTTCGGTTTTGCCCCATTCCCATCCACTACCGTCAGCCGCTTAATCTTCTCCTCGTCGTCCCCATATCGCCGCTTCGACACCCCTTCTTCACTCGTATCCTCCGCCACGACTTCGTACAACACCGCCCGTTTCAGCGGATCACTGCCGCGTCGCAAAATCCGGCCCAATCGCTGCACATGTTCCCGCGTCGAACCCGTACCAGAAAGCACGATCGCGACACTCGCTTCCGGCACATCCACCCCTTCATTCAACACCCGTGAGGCAATCAGGTTCTTGTATTCACCAGATTTGAACTTCTGCAAAATTGCGTGGCGTTCTTTCACATGGGTTTGATGCGTAATCGCGGGGATGAGTAATTCCTGGGAAACCCGATAAACCGTCGCATTATCATCCGTGAAAATCAGCGTCCGATCGACATCATGCTTCGCCAACAATTCCCCCAACACCCGAATCTTCGCCCCCGTCCCAAAGGCAATCGATCGGGCTTCCCGGTGAGCCAGCATTGCCTTCCGCCCCGCCTTCGATCGGGCACTCGCCTGCACAAACCGCTGCCAACCTTGCAGGCTTCCCAGAAAAATCTTCGATGATTGCAGAAACGCATTCCGAATCGCGATTAATTCATCGTAGCGTTGACGTTCCTCATCCGATAGCGTCACTTTAATCTGCACCATTTCATGTTCCGCCAAGGCCGAACCCGACAATTCCGCTGCTGATTTGCGATAGACTTCGGCTCCGATTAGCTGCACCAAATCCGCGTGTTTCCCGTCACTACGTTCCGGCGTCGCGGACAATCCCAGACGAAACGGCGCGATCGCGTATTCGGCAATCACCCGATTGAAGTCCGACGGCAAATGGTGACATTCATCGAAAATTAATAATCCATATTGATTACCCAAGGTTTCGGCGTGAATGGCGGCACTGTCGTAGGTGGAGACGAGAATGGGCGTCCGATCGCGTGAACCGCCCCCCAACAAACCAATCTCCGTCCCCGGAAACGCCTCCAACAATCCCGCATACCACTGATGCATCAAATCCAACGTCGGCACCAAAATCAATGCACTCCGCTGCGTTGCCTGCAACGCCAAATGCGCCAAATAGGTTTTACCCGCTGCTGTCGGCAATACCACCACGCCATTCCGCCCCGCCGCTTTCCAAGCATCCAAAGCGCCCTGCTGATGGGGATACGGCTGTTTGTCCGTGGTAAAATTCAAATCCAATTCCGCATAAACCTTGGCCTGATCGAGGATCTCCGTCCCCTCGGCTTTTAATGCCAGGAGTAAATAACGATATTGACAAGCCGGAATACGGAATTTTTCAATCCGATCGTCCCACGTCGCAAACTCCACCCAGGCTTTCCCTCGCGGCGGCGGATGGAGAATTAACGTCCCCCGATCGTAGGTTAAAATCGACGTTCGAGCCATCGTCCCGCCACTCCAAAGATTACATCCATTCTATTGCATGACACGACTCGGTACAATGATAGGAAACGTTTCGTGGCATTGAGGTGAGGAATATGACGGCAGCACCAATTGGGGTCGCATTAGTCGGCACGGGTTTTGGCGAGAAGGTACATTTGCCCGCATTTGCGGCCCACCATCGGACGCAAGTCACCGCCGTTTATCACCGCGATGCCGCCAAGGCCCAGGCGATCGCTACCGCCCACAATATTCCCTTCGCCAGCGACAACTTCGATGCGATTCTCCAACATCCCAACGTCCAAGCCGTCAGCATTTCAACCCCGCCCGCGTTGCATTATCCCATGGCAAAAAGCGCGATCGTCGCGGGCAAACACGTCTTCCTCGAAAAACCCACAACCCTAAATGCCACGGACGCAAAATCCCTCTACAGCCTCGCCCAGCAGCATCGCGTCGCCGTCACATTAGATTTTGAATTCCGCTTTATTCCGGCGTGGCAATACCTGCACGAATTATTGCAATCCGGCTACGTCGGCAATATCCGCTACATCAAAATCGACTGGCTCGGTGCCAGCCGCGCCAATCCGACCCGCGCCTGGAATTGGTATGCCCAACGCGATCAAGGCGGCGGCACCCTCGGCTCGATCGGGTCACACAGCTTTGATTACATCTACTGGCTATTCGGCGAAGTCAGTCGGCTCTCGGCGCGGCTCAGTACCGCAATCCACGATCGGCCCGACCCGGCGACAAACACCCTTAAACCTGTCACATCCGATGATGTCTGCAATATCACCCTAGAATTGCCCAATGGCACACCGATCCAGGTTTGTCTCAGTGCCGTGACGATCCAAGGACGCGGCCATTTCATCGAAATCTACGGCGACAAAGGCACCCTCATTCTCGGCAATTCCAGCCAAACGGATTACATCAATGGGTTTCAGCTTTTGGGTTCGCAAAATGGATTAGATTTGGCGGAAATCACGATTCCCGATCGACTGGCGTTTCCGCAAATCTTCGAGGATGGTCGCATTGCCCCGATCGTCCGGGTCGTGAATCAGTGGGTGGCATCGATCGATCAAGGGTGTCCGATCGCCCCTGGATTACGCGAAGGCTTGTATTCGCAGTTGGTAATGGATTGTTGCTGGGAGTCGCACGATCGGGGCCAATGGGTAAATGTGCCCTCACTGGCGAAGTTCTTGGGGTAGAATGGCGGAAGCGGTTAGTCAGTTTTGACCATGCCGTGGAACTGTAGCTCAGTAGGATAGAGCGACCGCCTCCTAAGCGGTAGGCCATGGGTTCGATTCCCGTCAGTTCCGTTAGGCAATCAGTTAGGCGTTGCCCGCGTTACCAGCAGATCAATCAGCCGTCCCAAATGTTGCATCTGGGCGTCGTGGCGCTGTTGGGCCTCAATCTGCGCGGTTTCCAAGTGAATCGCCAAATCTTGCATCGCTCCAATATTCCGAAACGCGGCGTCCATCCCACTTCTCAGATCGCTGATGGCATTACTATTGGCTTCGATGGCGCGGGCGTTTGATTCGACAATTTTTTCGGTGCGATCGAGGGTCTGGTTTACCTCACTGAAGGCATTGCTATTGGCCTCAATGGCGCGGGCAGTCGATTCCACAACTTTGATGGTGCGTTCCAAGGTTGCTTCAATTCGGTCTAATCGGTCAGTCATCGTCCTACACCAATGCTTTCAATCGACAGGCTCATTATATGGGATTTGGCGGCTGTGAGCCATCGTGCGATCGCACCGGGATCATGGTCTAGAATGGCACAGGCAACTCGATCGTCTCTCCGAATCTAGCAGTCCCATGAAGAAAAATTGGAACATGATTTCTATCCTGAAAGACCCATCTAATCTCTACAAAGGCTTGGGCTGGGTACAAGTTACCACCGAAGACCTCCAAGCATATTCAATCCCCCAAGCCTTGCCCACCGCTTATCAAGAACTGCGGCAAGCTCCCGGAGAGCGCATGAAACTGCCAAACTGGGGACATGAACCCTCGCGCGGTAGAGCGGGAACCAAAAAGTTTTATATCGACATGGACGGCCACTTGGTTGAAATTCGGGCACAGAAATCCATGACTAATCAAGCTGTCTTCGCTTGGGTTCTCACTTGGGCACCCACCGCCAAACTCATCACACCTGGCGGAAAATCTCTTTCTGCCGACAGCCGAGCATCAAAATCGATCAGTTTTGTTTACTTCATTTACAACCAAGATAGCAACGCTATTAAAATCGGCTGGGCCGGAAACGTCCAAACTCGCCTAGCTGAACTCCAAACCGCCAGCCCCATCAAACTCAAACTCCTCAAAACCATCCAACTCGAAAGCCACACCGAAGCGCAATCCCTAGAAAAACAATTCCATCGACACTTTGCTCATCTAAAAATTCAAGGTGAATGGTTCAAAGCTGATTCAGCGTTACATGAATTTGCCATGAGCAATGCTACGCACCCAAACTAAATCCCCTGTGTTAGATAAAGCGAGTCTTACAACAATCCTAGCGCTCAGCACTTGTTCCCCATTAACCCGCATCATACTCAACCCCACCATTCGCTAGATACTCCACCCGCGATTGGCCCCGCGATAGGTAAGTCGCATCCGAATCGATACAATCACATAGCTCATCCCACTTATCCTCAAGATCGGCGGGTTCATCCGCGATCGGGCCATGCCACAGCAACGCCCAAAGCTCCGTGTGATTTTTGAGAGGAACTTGCACAATCTCCGGCTTGAACCCTAGCCGTTTCGCAATCTCCATTAGTTCGATCGCATCTACCCGCGCCAAATTGACCGACAGATAGCTCATCCCATGCACAGGGATAAATCGGAATGTCTTGATACCTTCAATTGCTGGGTACATTACGGCAGTCATGAGGAACCTCCATTCTGAACCAAGCCCCGAAATACCAGCGCATCAGGGTGAATCAAACCACACATCCGCTCATACCGCGATCGTAAATCCGCTGGCTCCTGCGTGATCGGCCCGTAATACAACAAAGCATAGGCATGATATCGCTGCTCATCCGGCAACAATCTGACGGGTACTGGCTCAAACCCAAAATGACAGGCAATATACAAGCCTTCATAATTCGCCACTTTAGCCAAATCAATCGCGAACAGCCGATCGCCTTGGGGCGGTTCAAGCGGCAACTCCGCTGGCGTCTCCCGCCAAGTCCGCCAAAATTGATTGATCAGCGCATCAGTTTCTGGTTGGGCATCAGCAACAATTTGATCGCGGCGTTGCTGTAATTCTGGTAGCGGCACGATCGCCTCTCCGATTAAGGTCAGCGTCAGATAATTTGCTGTGTTGGCGATTTGCGATCGTAGCCAATTGAGACATTCCGCTTGATCAGGAAACGTGTAGCCGCATTGCACCCCATTAAAATCATCCCGATCGCTCAAGTGAAAATCACATTCCCATACCCGCGATCCATCATCTCCTTCCTCCAAGCTAACAGTGCAAGCCGCAACTTCTCTGCCTTGCTGATCCATCACAGTGCCATTCGCCCATTGCGTTGTACATTTTTGCCGATCGCTATACTTCGGTTCACCAAGCGTCCATTCGACATGTGGGAAATATTCTTTCAGCAACACCGCATCAATCATTGCCTGCCCCTAAAACTTCTGCTGCCGTTAGCTTCAAACCGGGGAAAGTCGGCGAGACGATCGGTCGATCGGCTTGAAACGTGCCAACCGCCACATACTTCATCGCATCCCATCGCAAAATATCGATCGAAACCTGTTTCGGGTCAATCACCCAATATTCACCAATGCCGCGCTGAGCATATTCCAGCCGTTTATCGGTCAGGTCAGTGGACTGGGTAGATGGGCTGAGCACTTCGATCACCAAAATTGGCGCAGCCTCTGTCCGAAAAATCGTCGCCGACCCCGAACGCTCACCGATCGCATCCCATTGCGGCTCTGGCATCACCACGACATCCGGAATTCGGACATTACTCACACCATCTAATTCATGGGTTTCAATCCCCACCAATCCCTGCAAAGCAATCCAATCCGTCCCCATTACCGCCGCGATCGCTTCAATTCGGTTGGCAAGTCGTCGAATGGCGCGGCCATGTTTCCCCGTCCCTAAACTCATCTCGACTAAGACCCCATCAACCAATTCGTAGCGGGTATCCGTGCCGTCGTCATAGGTCAGGTACTCCTCAAGGCTCATTCTTCTTTGGGGGGCGACGGTCATGGGCCAAATCTCCCTTACTTCACCGGAGCCTTCTCATTCTATCAACCAAACCGTCGCTTCGGCAACGTTAGGCTAACCGACTCAAGAACCAGAGAATCTTGCGGGTGCGGGGCGTCAGCAACGTCTTACGATACTGACTGGCGGCTTTCTTGATCGCTTCGGCCTGGGTCGGATAGGGGTGAATCACACTTGCGAATTTACCCAATCCGATTTTCTGAGTCATTGCCAAAGTGATTTCACTAATCATTTCGCCCGCGTGACTCGCCACGATCGTCGCGCCTAAGATCTCGTCACTCCCCTGCTTGAGCAATACCTTCAGAAATCCCTCGGTTTCCCCATCCGCGATCGCCCGATCGACGCTACTAAAGGGCACGGTGATCATCTGGGTCGCGATGCCCTGCGCTTTGGTTTGCGACTCGTACAGACCCACGTGGGCGACTTCGGGGGAAGTGTAGGTCACCCAAGGCATAATCAAATTGCTGAGTTTTGATTTGCCCAAACCGAAGGGCGCGAATAAGGCGTTTTTAATCACGATTTGGGCGGCGGAGTCGGCGGCATGGGTGAATTTCCAGTCCATACAGATGTCACCAGCGGCGTAGATTTTGGGATTGCTGGTTTGGAGATAGTCGTTGACGATAACGCCGTTGCGGGGATGATATTTCACCCCGATCGCGTCCAAATTCAAACCCTCAACATTGGGTTGCCGACCAGTGCCGACAAGGATTTCATCGACTGTGATGGTTTTCGTTTTGCCGTCTTGTTTGAATGTAATTACTTTGCGGTTCTCGCTAGTGTCAACGCGATCGATTTCTATGCTGAGTTCAAGTTGAATTCCTTCGGCGAGCAAACGCTGTTGAATGATTTCGGCGGCGTCGGGATCTTCTTTGTCGAGGATATGGGGATTTTTGTGCAGCAGCACCACTTGCGAACCGAGGCGATGGAAGGTTTGGGCCAGTTCGCAGCCGATCGGGCCACCGCCAATGACGGCCAATCGTTTGGGGCATTCGGTCAAGGAAAACACCGTTTCATTGGTGAGAAATCCCGCCGCTTCGAGACCGGGAATATCGGGCCGCACGGCGCGGGCACCACTGGCGATTACGGCTTTTTTGAATTTGAGTTGGGTATGGCCAACGGCGATCGTTTGGTCATCGACAAACTGACCCGAACCGAGAAATACATCAATGCCCAAATCTTTGAAACGCTGAGCCGAGTCGTGGTGGCTGATTCCGGCGCGAATTTGGCGCATGCGTTCCATCACGGCGGGGAAATCAACTTCGGGTTTAGCGATCGAGACACCAAGCCGATCGGCATTCCAGGCATCACCGACAACCCGAGCCGAGCCGATTAAACATTTCGATGGAACACAGCCCACATTTAAACAATCGCCGCCCATTAAATGTTTTTCGATTAAGGCGATTTTTAAGCCAATGCCTAAACCCGCTGCACCCGCCGCGACGACCAATCCCGCTGTACCCGCGCCGATGATAACCAAATCATACCGATCGGCGGGCGTGGGGTTTTGCCAGTCATGGGGATGGACATGTTCGATCAGCGTTTGGTTATAGCGATCGTTCGGCAGCATGGTCACAGCGTCAGGCATAAAATCACATCCAGAACAAATACAAAATCAATTCATGATTGCTACCCCAGAATTGGGGGCCGGGGGGCGGTTCGGCCGGGATGCTGCATCCAGATTATTTGGACTAATCGGATTTCAGGCTTTCATCCAATGCCGCTTTGGCGACCTTGGTAATATAGATCGTAACGCCGATCGTCGCGAGGAAACCAACAATTTGCAAGACCCATTTCCAGAGTTGAGCTTGGGGATCGATTGCCTGTGGCATTCCCAGCAGCGCCACATTTCCGGCCAATGAGCCGATATAAACATAGAGAATCGTGCCAGGAATCATCCCTAGCGAACCGATGACATAATCTTTGAGCGAAACCTGGGTGATGCCGAGGGCGTAGTTGAGCAAGTTGAAGGGAAAGAGCGGGGAGAGTCGGAGGAGAAACACAATTTTCAATCCTTCGCGGGCGATCGCCTGATCGATCGCCTGGAATTTGGGATTTTTTTGGACTTTGCTATTGACCCAATTACGGGCAAAATAGCGCCCAATTAAAAACGCTAACGTCGCCCCCAAGGTCGCCGCAATAAAGACATACAAACTTCCCCAACCAATCCCAAACAGCACGCCACTGCCCAATGTGAGGATCGAACCGGGAATCAAGAGGACCGTCGCGACGTTGTATAGCAAGATAAATCCAAGCGGTGCCCAGATGCCCCAGTGATTCACCTGAATTAGTGCATTTTGTAAGGTGGCGGCAATCCAATCGGCAATGCCCAGTTGTTGAATCAGGATGACGATCGTGGCAATGCTCATGATGATTAGCCCGTATTTCAGCCATTTCGGGGACTTGGCAAGTGATGGAGACATGGGCTAATTGTAGGTGAGTTGGTCGGTGAATTGCTTAGAAGATATACACCGCTGCACTGAATCTGGATTTACGGCACGGGTGGGGTCGGACAGGGTTTGAGTTGGGCGAGGAGGAGAACGATCGCGTCGATCGATGCCCGATTTTTCGCGGCAGGAAGACTACTTTGATTTAGGAGGAGGCTAAAGGCCAGCGGACGGTAGTTTTTGGGCCGAATGTAGCCGGAGAGCGTTGCCACCCCGCTCATGGTGCCCGTTTTGGCTTGGACAATCCCAGCGGCGGGGGTGTTGCGAAAGCGATTTGTGAGGGTGCCCGATTGAGCCGCGATCGGCAGCGAGGTTTGAAAAACGGTGCGGGTGGGTTGGCTGTGCATCCCCTGGAGGGTTTGGACGAGGGCGGTGGGGGTGGCAAGATTCAACCGCGCCAGACCAGAGCCGTCAACTAATTCGTAGCCAGCACGATCAACGCCAATGGTGGCGAGGGTGGCAGCGAGGGTTTTGAGTCCGGTGGTGGTGGTGGTATCTTCGGCGGTGAATTTGAGGCGTAGTCGCGATGGGGGATTGGCTCCGATCGTTTGCAGCAGGGCTTCGGCGTAGAGGTTGTCGCTGTCCTGGTTGGTTTGGTCAATTAATTTCGCGATCGGCGGGGATTCGACAAAGGCGAGTTCGGGCAGGGTGCGGGCGGGCGGCGTAGTCGTGAGGTGGATGCGGTTGATCGTGATGTTTTCGGCGGTGAAAATAGTTTGGAGCCGATCGCGGAAAACGGTGGTGGGGTTCAATACGGCTAAATCGATCGTGTCAGGGTCGCCGCCTTGGCGCAACTGGCCGCGAATGATCAGGGTTTGGGTGCCGAGATCGCGGTCAGTGGTGAGGAATTCGGCTTGGGTGGGGCTGACGGTTTGGGTTTGATTGACGATCGTCCATCCGGCGATCGCGCGCGCATTGCTCCAAGCCAGTTTCAGCGGTTGGCCGAGGCCTTGGGGCGTGGCGGTGAGACTGTGGGCATTGTGATTGAGTGTGAAGGGATGGGCGATCGCGCCGTAGTCGGTTTGGAGATCGCCCCAAGTCCAGTCGGGATTGGGGGCGGGGGCAGGGTCGATGAGGGTAAGTTGGGCGATTTGGGTGATGCCGCGTTGTTTGAGTTGTTGGGCTAGTTGGGTGAGTTGGCGATCGGTGAGGCTGGGATCGCCGCTGCCGCTGATTTGGAGATTGCCGCGATCGCCAAAGATCGATGTGCGAATCCGATATTCCGGCCCGATCGTCAGCAGTGCCGCCGCCGTCGTCAGCAGTTTCACATTCGAAGCCGGAATGAAAAATTTCTCCCGATCGCGCGCCAGCAAGGTTTCTCGCTGACTGGGTTGAGCCGCCAACGTTTGCACCAAAATCCCCCAACGGGCCTGGGCAAAATCCGGTTGGTCGATAATTTGGCTGACCCGATCGGGCAAGTCGGCGGGGCAGATCAGGGCGGGCGTGGGGGTCATGATTCGGCCCGCTGACGCTGGAGTAAGAGCTGCTTTTTGCGTTCTCGGAAGCGAATTAATTGATCGTCCGTGAGCTGGTCGTGGCAGTGCGGACAGGAAATGCCGCTGTCGTATTCGGGCGATCGCATCGCTTCGGGTGAAACGGGATGGCCGCATCCGGCGCAGTTGGCGTAGGTGCCGGGCTGGACGCCGTGGGTGACGGTGACGCGCTGATCGAAGACGTAGCATTCGCCTTCCCACAGACTGGCGGCGGGTTCCACGGTTTCGAGGTAGTTGAGAATGCCGCCTTCGAGGTGATACACCGATTCAAATCCCTGGGTCAGCATGTAGGCCGAAGCCTTCTCGCAGCGGATGCCCCCGGTGCAAAACATCGCGACTTTTTTGTGCTGGATTGGATCGAGTTGGGCCACGTAGTCGGGAAATTCGCGGAAGGCGGCGGTCTGCGGATTGACTGCGCCTTGGAAGCTGCCGACGCCCACTTCAAAGTCATTCCGGGTGTCGATCACCAGAACCTCGGGGTCACGGATCAGCGCATTCCAATCCTCGGGTTTGACGTAGGTGCCCGAGGCTTCAGCGGGGTTGGCTTGGGGTTGGCCGAAGGTGACGATTTCGGGTTTGACCTTCACTTTGAGTTTGGCGAAGCTGGGTCGATCGGCCCAGGATTCCTTGACGGCCAATGCGGCAAAGCGATCGTCGGTGGCGAGTTCGGCTAAGACCGATCGGATTCCAGCTTCCGTCCCGCAAATCGTGCCATTAATCCCTTCGGCGGCCAGCAAAATTGTGCCTTGAATGGCGCGATCGGCGCAATGCTGCCACAAGCGATCGCGCCATTCCCAACAATCGGGCAACAAGGCAAATTGGTAAAAACTAGCAACGAGGTAAGCCATCGGACGGGAGTGGGGTGGGACTGCATCACGCAGGATCTAGAATAGCCCAATCTCAAATTCCCAATAAAAAACCGACAGTATTCTTGCGAACTCTGTCGGCCAGTCGTGTGTTCCCTGTTGATGACTCGGCTAAAGTTGAGTCCTTTATATTATGTACCCTGATGATGGATTTGGATCAAGTCATTGTTAAAAAAGTCACGTGTTTTTTGTCACTGTCACCCGTATTTACAACAGTTGCCGAAAAGCACAAAAGCCGCAAAAAACCAACACCGTAACAACACGGAAATTTCGGGTTGCATCGAGCTATTTTCCGTATTTATACGGTGATGTTTGCGGCGGCTTGGGGGTTTGGTGCGGTTGCTAGGGATTAAGTGCGCGATCGACTGTACGGAGAAGGGTGACTCACCTAGTGGGATTTGACCGTAGGGGTAAAGCCGATGCAGGGGGAAAGCATCGGGATGAATTAGACGTTTTCTACGTATTTATGCGTAGAGGTTTTTGGGGGGATTTTGGCGGGTGCTCTACGTATGCAAAAACCGCTCCACACAGCGGGTAAAAATTTCGATACCGAGGGGCAGGGCCGTTTCATCGAAGTCAAATCGGGGGTGATGGTGGGGGAAGTTGAGTCCTTGGGCCGTGTTTGCGGATCCGAGGAAAAAATAGCAACCCGGCACGGCTTGGAGGAAGAAGGACATATCTTCGCCGCCCATGGTTTGGCAGTTGGGCGAGACCCCGATCGGGGTCTCGACGATGGATTCGGCCACCGATCGAACGAGGTCGGCGATCGCCGCGTCATTAATCACTGGCGGATAGTAAACCTCGTACTGCAATTCGTAGGTCGCCCCATGGGCTTGGCAAATGCCCGCGATGATCTGCTCAATCCGGGGCGCAAAATATTCGGCGTAGTCGGGATTGAAGTAGCGCACGGTGCCGCCGAGGTGGGCTTTGTCGGCGATCACATTCACCGTCGTTCCGGCATGGAATTCGCCCACGGTGACCACGGCGGAGTCGATCGGGTCAATGTTGCGCGCGACGATCGTTTGCAGGGCGTTCACCACCTGGGCACCGATCACGAGGGCATCGATCGTCTGTTGGGGAATCGCGCCATGCCCGCCTTTGCCTTGGATCGTGCAGCGCCAGACTTCGACGGCGGCCATCAGGGCACCCGATCGGACGCCGACGGTGCCGATTTCTAGTTGGTTCCACAGGTGCAGTCCGACGATCGCGTCTACTGTCGGATTGGTCAAAACGCCTGCCGCGATCATGGGAGCCGCGCCCCCCGGCCCTTCTTCGGCGGGTTGGAAAATGATTTTCACGGTTCCGGCGAAGTCGGGATTTTGCGATAAGTAATAAGCGGTGCCGAGGGCGATCGTCACATGGCCGTCATGGCCGCAGGCGTGCATTTTGCCGTCAATCTGCGATCGGTAGGGCACATCGTTGGCTTCCTGGATCGGCAGGGCGTCCATGTCGGCCCGAATTGCCAGGACTTTGCCCGGTTGACGACCGACGATTGTGGCGACAATCCCCGTTTGGGCGATGCCCGTCTGGTGGGAAATGCCCCATTCCGTCAGTTTTTGGGTGATGAAGGCGGCGGTTTGCTGTTCTTGGAACCCGAGTTCGGGGTGTTGGTGCAGTTGGCGTCGCCAGGTGACCAGTTGGGGCAGCAGTTGGCGGATGGGGAGTCGCACTTGGCCGAGGGCCGGGGCGACGGTGGGAAGGGCTGACAGCATGGGAGGACGGGGAATTTTGGAGGATGCGATCCATTGTGACGCATAATCCTGGACGCACAAAAAAGGCCCGCCGGATATTTCGGCGGGCCTGATGGTCACATTTCATTCACAATTCGCGCGATCGGCGGGCTTAGTCCGGCGTCGTGATTTTGGCAGCGGCTTTGCTGCGCTTGTTGCGGGCGGATTTAGCGTCGGTGATTTGCACCACGCCGGACTCGCTGTTTTCCGATCGTTCCGTTGCCTCGATCGGGGCTTCCGTCGGTGCCCAATCCGCCAGTCGGGTGACTTTCTCGCCCTTGGCTTTGGATTTGGTGGAGACGGGCGTGGTGGCTTCCGGGGTGACGGCGGCGGGTGCGGCCACGACTTCCGGGGTCACGACGGCTTTGACTTTGACCGACTTCGAGGCCTGGGGTGCAGCTTTGGCGGCAACCTTGCTCGCAGTGGCCGCAGCGGGTTGGCTGGCGGGTGCGGCGGGTGTCACATTTCCGGTTTCCACCTTGACGATCGGGGTCGCTTTGGTTTCGATCCGGTTGGCACTTGAAATCGCGGCCACGAAATCCTTCAGGGTTTTCGTTTGCTTCGGCGCACGGGTCTGGGTCGTGGCTTTGGCTTTGCTGGCGGTGGGTTTGGCCGTGACGGTTTCGGGGGGCGTCGCGATCGCCTCGGGGGCATTGTTGACCGTCGGCTCAACCACGGGTGGCATGGCGCTGGCGGTTTTGGATTTAACCGCTTTCGCCTTCGCCACTTTGGCTTCCACCTTCGGTTCCACCGTGGCTTCCACTAATGTCTCAACTTTGGGTTCAACCGTAGCGACAACTTCGGGTTTAACCGTAGCGACAACTTCGGGTTCAACCGTAGCGACAATTTTCGGTTCCACAACGGTTGTAACTCGTGGCTCCACTCGCGTTTCAACTTTCATTTCAACGACGGCAGCAACTTTGGGTTCAACGGCAGCAACTTTAGTCGCTTTGGCAGCAACTTTCGTTTCAACGATGGCAGCAACTTTGGGTTCAACCACGGCGACGGGCGTTTCCGTCATGGCGATCGCGGGTTGGTCGCCATCGGGGACGAAGAAGGCCGCCATTTCGAAGACTTCCTCTTCCTCACTTTCCATGTCGGTATTCAACGCATGGAGATCGGCGGCGATCGGCTCGGCGGCAATCGATTCCGTTGTTTGGGCGGCGACGGTGGCGGCTTGGTCACGCTCGGCGGCGATTTCCTGGGCCACTTCGGCGATCGCGGCGGCGAGTTCCACCTCGACTTGGGCCGCGACGGTTTCGGTATCGTCGTGAGGTTCGACTGCCACCGGGGCACTGACATCGGCAGTGGTGATGCCGATCGGGGTTTCTGGTGTAACGACCACTTCGGGGGGCGCGACCACTTCCGGCGTTGTCATTGCCAGTGAGGGCAGGACGATCGGTTCATGGGCACGATCCATAACCCATTCCGGCATCGGCGCATCAGCAGCGGGAGCTGATGTAGTCGCCCGATCGGTGATGGGGAGTTGGAGCAACGGCTCGGGGGGCCGGAAGTCCGGGGTGATCAAGTTGGAGACGGTGACGGCCTGCGGCACGGTGGTTTGCGCCACGATCGGCGTTGCGACTTCGCTGCTGGTGGGGTCACTGTCATGCCAATCCGAGAGTCGCCGATCGAGCATTTTCTCGGCGGTGAGGCAGTTTTTGCAGGGTTTGTGCTGCTGACGGGCGGCGGTTTCGGTGTCATAGCAAATGATCCGCGCCATTTCTTCGGCCTGTGCCCGCTCGGGATAGAGCTTGCATTTGGCGCTGAAATGGTAGGTACCACTGCCCTTGAGCGCACGGTATGCGCCGCCTTGAACGACTTCGCCGGAAACGGAGGTCATCAGGATCTGGACTTTCTGCAACACCTTGAGATCCGGGTTGAGCCGGACTTCTTCTTCCAAGTCCCGCAGCAGATCTTCCACTGAGGCCGTGGGGGCGGGCACCGCATGACGCAGGTTGACCACCAACATATTGAACAGCCGCTCCAGCCCATGGGCACTGAGCTTCGAGTTTTGGGCCAGGTCTTGAACGAAGTCCTTGAGGAAGAACTTGATCGTGTACCAGAGGGAGAAGTTGGTGTCGGTGTTGCGGTTGATCAGGCCGCTGAGGACGCGGCTGGTGTCGATGTACTTGTCATCGTGCTCCAGCAGTTTCCAACGGCGCTTGAATTCTTCAAGCTGCGGGTAAAAATTCCCCGGCATCCGCTTCAGGGTTTGGACGTAGACGCGCTGTTCCTGGAGGATTTCGAGCATCCAGAGGAGGCGGGAGCTACTGGCGTAGTCTTGCTCCGGCGTGATCAACAGCTCCATCAGGCTGCTGACGACCCAGGATTGGGCATCCAACCGATGCAAGGCGCGGGCCTGGCTGACGCTGTGGGGGTCGATCGTCGAAGTTAGTTGGCGGGTGATCTGGTGATACTGCCGCTGAATTTCGGTGCCCAAGGTGCCCCGGAAGGTGGCCTTGATCAACGCAATCATCGATCGCCAAGGGAACACATGTCGCATCCGCGCGCCGATAATCGACCACTGGGAGGCCGTCCGCAATAGGAAGAGCAAGGCCCGAATCGACTGCTCACGCCGGATCCAACCGCGATTGTAGTAAGTCCAATCCGCGTTCAGCGCTTCGAGGTCAGGGTGGAGCAAGGTCGTCCAGCGATTATCTTGGCAATGGTATTCCTTTTGGAGGATAGACAAGGCCGGAAATTCTGAGAAAATGATACCCATCGGTACCGCTTCACCCCGATAACCATCGCGTCGGTTCGGCGTGTGGACGATGCCACAAATCTTGCCCGTCCGTTGATTCAGGATTGGCGAACCGTTCAATTGGAGGTGCTTGCTGCGGCCTGCGAGGTGGGAAATCCCGATCGCGCTGCCCATCATCCCTTCGCATTCCACCATCACCCGATGGACTTTGCGGGATGTGCCCGTGCAGCCGAAGGTGTAGCCTTGGTCGCCGGGTTTGATGTCGGCGTCGAGATAGGCGCAGGGTACCGCCTCAGTGGTTTGTACCTGCAATATCACTAAGCCCACTTCCTCGGGGAAGCGATATTTGACTTCGGCGGGGACGGCGTGTTGTTCGCCCGCCAAGAAGACCTGCACCATCTCACCTTCGGCCTGTTGGACGACATGGGATGAGGTGAGTGCCAAGCCGGGTGCGAAGAAGAAACCCATGCCCTCGTAAGCCTTGCCAGCGGTAGAAACCCGGACTGTACTGGCTTTGAGGAGTTGATCCAGTCTAAAAGACATACAAAACCTGCTCGATGTGATTGAAAGTGACGATTCCACATCGTCCGATCGATGCCGATCGGGCGATGCGCTTTTATAGATGTACTGCGAGGGATACCGCGCCGGAATTGGCAGCAGTGAGGCGACTTTGGGAGCGTTCGATATTGCCGTGGCATTGACAGGCTGAGGGCTGGTAAAAAATGCTCAATGGCGGGGCAAATCGTCGCCGATCGTCGGGTGGCTTTACAGCATATCGGACGGGCGACGTCCGATCAATAACCCCAGGATAATTTTGAAACTATCGAATGCGGATTTGATGTGGCCGAAGTAAAGTTCCTGGAGTCCGACCTCAGTCATCTGCAAAATGACGCTACGACGGTTCTGGGACATCCGAGGCAAGAGGACAACGGGCGAAATTTCAGGAATGGTGTATTGGGTCATGGGTTTCAGTAGATTGCACTTGTGACGTATAAACTTACACTAGATTCTACTGAAAGATGTTGGATTGGTGTAGAAATCTCTAAGAATATTTTTCAAGCCCCCCCAAACGCTCCGGAAAAAGTGACTCAAATAGCTTCTGGTCAGGCATTTTGGGATTTTCAAAAAATCCCTAATCCGAGTTGTAGAATGCATCATTGGGTGGAATCAAATAGCAGTATTTACACGTAGAAAATCAGTGCTTTTACTAACTGCTAACCATGGCCTCTACGTATTTCCCACCGGGGTCTCGCTCTTGCCTTTCACGAAACGGTATGATCAGCTATTGGTCTCCCAGTGATTCAGAGGATGTATGCAGACGATCGAACGACCGATTCAAGCGCCGGAAGATGGGTTGGTCATTGCGGGCCGCACGTTCCGATCGCGGTTGATGACGGGAACGGGAAAATATCGCAACTTTGAGGAAATGCGGGCGAGCATTGCCGCTAGTGGCTGTGAAATTGTCACAGTGGCGGTGCGGCGGGTGCAGACCCAGGCTCCCGGCCATGAGGGTTTGGCGGCGGCGATCGATTGGCAAAAGATTTGGATGTTGCCGAATACGGCGGGCTGCGAAACGGCGGAAGATGCCGTGCGGGTGGCGCGCCTCGGCCGGGAAATGGCGAAACTGCTGGGCCAGGAAGATAATAATTTTGTCAAGCTGGAAGTCATCCCGGCGGGGAAATATCTCTTGCCTGACCCGATCGGGACGCTGGAAGCGGCCACGCAACTGGTGAAAGAAGGCTTTGCGGTGCTGCCCTACATTAATGCTGATCCATTGTTGGCCAAGCGGCTGGAAGAAGTCGGCTGCGTCACGGTGATGCCCTTGGGTTCGCCGATCGGGTCGGGCCAGGGTATCCGCAATCTGGCAAATATCCAGATCATCATTGAGAATGCCACGGTGCCCGTGGTGGTGGATGCGGGGATTGGGTCGGCCAGTGACGCCGCCCTGGCGATGGAGATCGGCGCGGATGCCTTGCTGATCAATACAGCGATCGCCCAGGCCACGCACCCCCATTTAATGGCAGCGGCCATGGGCCAAGCGGCGATCGCGGGGCGATTGGCTTATCAGGCGGGCCGGATTCCGGTGAAGGCCTATGCCACTGCGAGTTCGCCGCTGACCGGGACGATCGGGGGGTAGGGCGCGATCGGGCGGCATGATGTGTCTGCTGACTTGTTCGACTACGTCGCCAAACCGCCCCGCGAATGGAATTCGGGGCTAATGTGCGCAAGTCCCAAAGGGACTAAATCTTCCTTAGTCCGGAGGACTTCCGCCTGTAGCCCGGAATTCCATTCCAGGGCGGTTGGAGTGCGAAGTCAGTCAAATCCCGCCACCCAAAAATTGTTGCCGATTGCAAAGAACTGCTGCGTTTTGCGACGAAATGCCAAGGTTGATCCCAAGTTTTGTTATCTTCCATCACATAACATTGCTGATTTTAAGGAAACCGAGGACGACCTATGCCTTACATCAAGGACGACGATGGGCGGTTGAACAATTTTGCCAAAGAGCCGCAAATCTACGCCGCTGAACCGCTGACCGCCGAACAGCAGCGGAGTCGCACCATGCTGTTCACGATCGGGGGCGCGATCGTGGTGGGTCTGATTGCGGTGGCGGCGGTGATTTCCTAAACGACCCATTCTGAGAAATTCACGGATCTCCAGGTTTTGCCAGTGGGCGGGGCTTGGGGATTTTTTGTGAGTGGTGCTTGACAATTGGGGAAGGACAATTTTGCGTTTTATCCTGACTTGCGTAATTCTGCGTAGAAAGAGGGAGTATGTCCGGCTAAAGCGGTCTATTTTCTCTGAACTGGGTTATCTTGATGCTACTTGCTGATCGTCCGCGTCAATCTCTATCAACTATCCCTGTGAGCGAACTGGTTCACTATTTGACTGGTGCAAACCAGCAAGCCTTTGTCCGGCTGCGGCTGGCCTTGGGGCTTAACCTGCGGCGTCAGTTGTTGATTGCGGTATGTGATGATCTGGCCTTACGCAATGCGATGGCGGAGAAGTTGGCCCAGGACTTGCCACGGTTGCATGATCTCAGTAGTTTTATTCCGTTGGAGTTGGGCAGTGGGGGCCGATCGGTCAGCCACATCCCCGCCGCTGAACAGCTTTTGACCCTGACCCTGCACCCGAAGGACGCGACGACGATCGGGCAGGTGGTGCAGCAATTGAAACATGATCCCCAGCGGCCCAAGTTTGGCGTGCAGATGCTGGGGATTGAACAACTGACCCGGCAGCCCGTGCATATTCAGCGGGCGTTTCTGAATCATTTGCGGGCCGTGGGCCGGAATTTTGTCCACCTCGATGCGAATATGCTGCTCTGGGTGACGCGGCCTTGGCTACGATCGATTCAGCAATCGGCTCCCGAGTTTTGGCGGTGGCGCACGGGGATTTTTGAATTTGAGGGCGATCCACTACCCGCGACGGCGTTGGTGAATTATCCCGCCATCACGGAGAAACCGTTAATTAGTCAGCCGTTGGTCAGTCAGCCAGCGGTGCCAGCAGCAGCGTTGTTGCCACTGATTCAGTCGTCGGTGCAGCGGTTGACCCAGCCGATGAAGCCGATCTTCGAGCCGGATTTGGCGGAAGAGACACCCGCGATCGTCCTGCCCACGTTGACCCCAACGCCAGTGGCGGAACCCGTCGCCCAACTCCTTCAGCCGTTAACGCCGCAATTGCTGGTGGCAGAACCGATCGCGCCATCCGTGGCAGTGGCCCCGATCGTCGAGCCAAATGAGACGATCGATGATGTGGCTTTGGTTGCGGAATTAGCCGAACTGGCCGTGCCGCCAGCGCCAACCGCGCCGGACGCACTGGCCCACCTCGAACCCTCCCAGGAAGAACTCGACCTTGCCGACTTGGTGTTGGCGGCGGTGATGCAGCAGGTGTCACGCCATCCCGAAGCCCTGGCCCAAACCGAAACGCCGAACCTGGAACACGCCAGCTTCGAGCCGATTCGGATCTTGCAGCAGGTGGAGGACTTGCAGCAGGCGACGGCGGTGCCCGATGCCTTTGCGGCGGTGTATCGCGAACTGGGGGACTACTACCGCAATCACCATGAATTGACCTTGCAGGCCGATCCCGAAGTCGCAGGCAAGCACCTGATGGTGGGCGTCAAAGCCTACGAACTCGCCTGGAAATTCCTCAATCCCCAAGACCCCACGATCCCCGAAATCCACAACGACATTGCCAATCTGCACTGGATGCTGTCGCGCACACCGGGAGAAATGGAGCAGAGCCTGAGCCATTTGGAATCGGCGATCGGCCGCTATCAGTTGGCGATCGGTCTCGTCGATCCCCTGGTCAATCCCTACATCTGCGCCATGTTGGAGAACAACCTGGGCGCGGCTTACAGTGATTTGGCCGTGCGCCGCGATCCCGTAGACAACTTGAATTTGTCGATCGCTGCCTATGAAGCCGCCTTGCAGAAGCGGCCCGCCTCGGTGGAACCCCGCCGCTACGCCGCCACCCAGAACAATCTCGGCACCGCCTACTGGAATCTCGGTCAGCATCAAGCCCTGGTGCCGAACTTGCAACGCGCCATCCGGGCCTACGGTGAAGCGCTGACGATTTATCAGCCCGCCGAAGAGCCATTGCACTACGCGATGATTCAGAACAATATCGGCACCGCCTACTGGAACTTAGCCCAGTGCGACCTCGACACCGATACCCCCGACGCCCAGCGCTCCACCACGCCCGAGGAGCTGCTCAAGTCGGCGATCGCCGCCTACGATGAAGCCCTGCAATATCGCACCCGGATTGCCGCCCCGATCGCCCATGCGGCGACCCAGAATAATTTGGGGACGGCCTACTGGCACTTGGCCAACCAGCCCGCGACCCAGCCCGACGCTGTCCAAGATTGTTTGCTAGCTGCGATGGCCGCCTATGAAAGCGCGATCGCCACCAGTGAAGCGATGCAGCAGCCGATTCCCTTCGACCTCGCCGCGACCCGGAATAATCTCGCTTCGGCCTACCATCAGGCCGCGACTAACCGTCATGCCGCGATCAATGCTACCCAGCGGGCGACCTACCTGGATCAAGCCTTAGATCAGCATCTACTGGCGCTTCAGGTGTGGGAAGCGGGATCGGATCTGTATGAGACGGCGTTGCATGGGTTGGTGCAGACGGTGCGATCGATCCACGAATATCAAGGGAGCCAGGGCCAGACCAAGGCCTTGTCCAAGCTCCCGGCGGTGTTCCTTACGAGTGTGATGAAGAGTCTCTAAAGAAGCGGTTGGCGACGAGCAGGGTGCGAACTTGGTCGTTTTCGCCCATGTAGCCGAGGGTCGTCGATCGTTCGCTGGCCAGTTGGTTGGCGAATTCGAAGACTTTGAGGCAGGACTGATCGATCGTGTGGGTTTTGCTGAAGTCCATCATGACGCCAACGCCGGGTTCGAGCATGGCATCCAGATTGGCCATGATTTGGGGCATGTTGTCGTTGTCAATTTTGGTTGGTAGCCGGAGCATCCGTAGTTCGAGGGTTTCCCGTTCGATCCGGGTAGATTGCAGGGTTTGCATGATTGTTAGAGCCACATAGTTGGAGATGGAACATTGACGACAAAGATTGTCTTCCTCTATGAAAGTCGGTGATGTGGGTCGGCACCCTCCGTAAAAATCGGCTTGGGATTCGGGTAAGAGCATGCGAAGATCGTAAAAGTACGGTCATATCCCAAATTTATGAGTTTAGAGTTAGCCACCCCAACGATCGTGGAAACCACCCCCGATCGGTTCAATATTTCGCCGATCGTCCGCATTACCCTGTTGAGTCTGTATACGACGCTGACGGTGCCGTTGCCATTCTTGGCGGCGATGACCCAGGCAGCCGTGCCGCCGATCGCCTTGTGGATTGGCATCGTGATCGGCGCGGTATTTCTGTATGGGGTGTTGAGTGAGCGGGTGTTGGTGGATGATGATGGGATTCGGGTGGTGTATCCCGGTTGGGTGCCATTTCGATCGGGTTGGGCGATTCGCTGGGATGAGATTGTGGCCTTGAAGCCGCGATCGACGGGGCAGGGTGGACTGGTTTATTACTTTGTGACGCAGGCGGGGCAGGGGTATTTGTTGCCGATGCGGATTGCGGGGTTTGCGCGGTTGGTGGCACGGGTGCAGGCCAAAACGGCGATCGATACGACGGATGTGAAGCCGTTGTCGCAGCCTTGGATGTATTTGATTTTGTTTAGTTTGACGGTGATGTTGGGGCTGGTGGATCTGTGGACGATCGGGGCCTCGTTGGGTTGGCTGGTTGAGTAGCGCGCGATGATTGAGCTAGAGCAAGTGAGTTTGACCAGTGCGGAGTTTCAGCCGCGCCGATCGGGGCCGATCGCGCGGCCAATTTTGCAGGATATTTCGGTGCGGCTGGGGCCGGGGCAGATTGTCGGCATCGTGGGGCCAACGGGGGCGGGGAAGTCGTCGCTATTGAAGTTGCTGAATCGGTTGGTCGATCCGGCGCAGGGGCGACTCCAATGGCAGGGCAAACCCTACGCCGATGTTCCGGTTTTGGCGTTGCGGCGACAAATTATGTTGGTGCCCCAGGAGCCGAAGCTGCTGGATTTGCCTGTGGCGGCGGCGATCGTCCAGGGGTTGCAGTTGCGGGGGCAGTCGGAGGCGCAGTTGGCGGCGGCGATCGGCCAGTGGCAGCAGCGATTGCAAATCCCGTCGGACTGGTTGGATAAGTCGGAGTCGGGGTTGTCTCTGGGGCAGCGACAATGGGTGACGATCGCGCGCGGGATTGCTTGTGAATCGACGGTGTTGCTGCTGGATGAGCCAACGGCGCATTTGGATCAGGAGTACGGCGTGCGATTGCAAAATGTATTGCGCAAGGTGATGCAGCAGAACACGCAATTAGTTGTCGTGGTGAGTCATGACTGGCAATGGTTGGAGCAAGTGTGCGATCGGGTGTTGCAGTTGCAGAATGGTCGGATTGTGCGGGATGAACTGGCCCCAAAGATTGATTGGCAGTCGTTGTCGGAGTCAGTGGCCGTTGAAGCGCAGGCGATCGAGGATGAGTGGCAGTAGGGTTTAGCGACGACGTTGGATAATTAGCCGACCGATGAGGCCGATTGTCACGGTGACGGCGATAACTATGCCGATGAGTGGAAGTGCGCCTAAGTTGACGATGCCGATCATTGGGACGGCGCAAGCGCCGTTGAGTAAAGCGGTGATGGTGGCGCTGAAGATGATGCCTTTGCCGACTTCAGGCCGTTGTTGACGGGCAAAATAGGCGTAGGCCGGGATGAGATAGCTGATCTGGGTAATGCCGAGAGTGGCGATCGGGATGAAAGACAGCAGCAAATTATCGACGCGATTGAGGGCGGAAAAGATGAGCGTCAAAAGGATAAAAATGCCGATCCAGACGATCGTAAACGCCAGGTGCAACAGCGGGACGAGGAGAATGCCACCGATAAAATCACGATCGGAATTGGGTTGCTTCATGTTGACACGGTTAAATTACTGTGATCGTCGCGATCTGTTGACCCACTTCACGCCAAGCCAGCCGATCGTACCCGAAATCAGCAGCGCGATCGCGCTTACTTTTGCGAGGTCAGCGTAGGTCTGAATGCCAATGTAGCTAGTGGTATAGATCATACCTGGAGTGGCAAAGCAGGCACTATTGAGTAATAGCGTGACGATCGCGCCCAGGAGAATACCTTTGCCGACCTCATACCGTCCCCGTTTGGCAAAATATGCATAGATCGGTGCAAGGTAGGCGATTTGGGTGACGCCGATGAATAGGGCTGGAGCACCCGCAATGATGACGGGTAAGGCATCATTGGGTCGCAGTTGGAGGACGTTAATGACGGCGATCGAGCCATAGATCAAGAGAATGCTGAGGACGATGGCAATTACTTGGAGGGCGATCGTCAAGACGATACCAAGGATAAATTCGAGAATGGGGTTGGCTCTGGGTGATTGACGCATGGTTTGCTTCTGGGGCATGATTTATATGAGGTGCAAAAAGCAAGCACCATTGACTAAAATTGTGAGGATGGCACCGATCGCAATGCCTTTGATCATTTCAAATCGTCTCCGGCGTTGATAGACCCACATCACCGGAATCAAATAGACAAACTGCGCGATGCCAATCGATTGAAAGAATACCGAAAAAATCAGACCGATCGCGCGTGACATGAAAATCGACTGCATCAGCAATATCAGCAATATAAATCCCAGATGCAAGGCAGGCACCAGGAATATTCCACGAATTAAGTCACGCCAGTTTTGATTCATTTTATTTGGGCCGCTATCGACGGAAACCATAGAATATCATCGACATCAGAACTAATATGATTATGGCTGAAATCATATAAAGGTAGGGCTTTCCATAGGTACTGCTAAAGCAAGCTCCGGTGATGCTAATGGTTAGCATTGCACCGATCGAAATCCCTTTCACTGTTTCAAACTCCCGTTTTCGATGGTAAAACACCATCACAGGCATGAGGTAGATAAACTGTGTGATGCTGAGAAAACCGAAAAAATCGAACGTCGATCCTTCGATATGGAGAACGATGAAAAGTAATGCCCACAATTGCCAAACTACAACATGTAAAGCAGTCACCAGAAATATTCCTTTGACCAATTCACTACGATCCATTTTACTGCCTCCTCGATCGATGATTGAAACCGTAGAGGGTAAGCATACTGACGCCGATACTGATCAATCCAATTGGGATCAAATCACGAACGTTCCCAATCATAACAATGATGCCACCGAAACAAGCGCCATTGATTAATAGAGTAAAAACAATCCCGATCGAAATTCCCTTCACAACCTCAAACCTACGCCTACGACGGAAAACCAGCATCACCGGAATCAAATATAAAAACTGGGAAATCCCAATCCCGAAGAACCACCAAAAAAACAGCATTTCGTGAAAACTTGAGCCGCCCACGATCAAGCGCAGCAATAGTATCAGCAATAGAAATCCCAGGTGCAAAGCAGGCACCAAGAATATTCCACCAATTAAATCACGCGAATTTCGATCCATTACACACCTGCCTCAACCTGCTGTCCTGCGGGCGGATTCACGATGTCATACCCCTGTGCCCCCTCACGGTAAAACATATTAAATGTGTCAAACGGAATAATCCAACCATCGGGATGGGCAATGTGGATGCACGATCGCTTGACCGATCGAACGTCGAAATTATAGGGATCAAGAAATTGCATAATCAACACCCGAAACACATTGTCATAGCCCAATCCATCCGGCACCGCCACCATCGGCAAACAGCAAAGCAACTGCTTCAGCGACAGGGCGGCGGACTTCGGCGAATGGCCCGTGGATAGCAATTGGAACAGCTTGGTCTTCAATTCCTCATTCTGCTCATACAACACCGAATTCGGCATCACTTTCAAAAACGTCGTCGGGTCGATCAAGCCCGTCAGCGGAATCACTTCGCCCTTGATCTTCAACGCATAGCCCATCGCCAAACAGTCCGGGTGACAGGGCACCGGGAGAATATCCTCGGGTTTGAAATGGTGGGTTTGGGTGAGGATGGCGCGGCGGACTTCGGTGAGGGTGTACCGATCGCGCTTCGGATCAAAATTCTCCAGTCGTCCCGCGACCTGAATTGGCTGGATCGTCACGCCCCGCACACATCTCTGGGCCAGCCCGTAGTCGATAATCTTGCCGATTTCGTGGTCGTTTAAGCCTTTTTTGACGGTAGCGACGAGGGTTGTGGAGATATTAAATTCGTTCAGATGCGCGATCGCTTTTTCCCTGACTTCCCGCAAATCCTCACCCCGCAGTTCTTTCAGTGCTGCCGCTTCAAAACTGTCGAACTGCAAATAGATCTCCAAGCCCGCTTTGTAGGTGGCGAGTTTTTCGACGAAGGCCCGATCGTTGGCAATTCTCACACCATTACTATTGATCATCAAATGCTTGATGGGCTTGCTTTTCGCGATATCGAGAATCTCGAAAAACTCGGGATGAATCGTCGGCTCCCCGCCGCTAATCTGCACCACATCCGGCTCACCTTCATTCGCCACCACCTGATCCAGCATTCGCTCAATCACTTCCAGACTGCGATGCTTCAGCTTCGGACTCGCCCCCGAACCCGCATAACAAATTGGACAAGTCAGATTACACCGATCGGTCACCTCCACCAACGTCAAACAACTATGCTGCTCGTGATCCGGGCACAACCCACAGTCGTAGGGACAACCCCGCTCGATCGGCGTATTGAACTTCAGCGGCATATCACCGGGTTTGATAAATTCCTGACAGAGCTTGTAATACTCAATGTCATCGGCAATCAGCACCTCCTCACGTCCATGGATCAGGCAATGTTTGATTAGATAAACATTGTCATCCCGGAAGATAATCTTGGCTTCGACTTTGTTCAGGCATTTGGAGCAAACGCTGTTGGTCAGGCCGTAGAACAGATAAGGGCGAGTGGGCATAGTGGGGAACCTATGAGGGATTGACGATCGTGGCGACGGTCACGATCCCCCTAAATCCCCCTTAAAAAGGGGGACTTTGAATTCCTGTCCCCCCTTTTGAAGGGGGCTAGGGGGATCGTAACGATCGCATAATTCCGAGATTGCTCAATATTACCGGGAATCTTCCCAAACACGGTGTCTATCCTAGGACACTTTTAGAATCTGGCTAACTTGATAAAATCCCCAAAACTGCGGTAATAGTAGCCAATCCCCAGAAAACAAGCGATTTGAATCGCGCTGACGCCCAGCATTGGATGAAATTCAGGTTTAATAAAATCGACCAGAAAGCGGAAACTCAGATAGCCGATCGTGTAAAACTTAAACATATCGCCCGAGCGGGATTTGTAACGCGATCGGAATTTGATTAATAGAAACAACACAAACAGAAACAGAATTTCATAAATCGGCGTCGGATGCCGCAACAATCCATCACCAAAATCCACGCCCCAAGGGAGACTCGTTACCGTGCCGTAAGTTCGATCGGTCAATCCCGTCAAAAAGCAACCTACCCGCCCAATCATCATCCCAAAGATCAATGGCGTAACAAATGCATCACCTGTGGATTGCTTTACACCGATGTATTTTTTCGTGATTTCGACCCCGACGATCGCGCCCAATAATCCGCCCACCACCGTTTTACCCTGGAATAGGAGCAAGGCCCAAGCGGTGCGATCGCTCCACAACAAATCAATATGCTGCAATAACACCAGGGCTTTCGCGCCGATTAAGCCGCCCAGCATTCCACCGACCAAGATCGAAGTCCGTTGGGAAGTGGCAATGCTATCTTGGTGAAAATTCCGCAACGCCAGCCGGAAGGCAACCATATACGCCAGTGATTCAAACACCGGATGGGGATGGATGGCCCAAGCGCCAAGGTGGAAATAAACCGGAAACTGCATCGCTCAAACCTTGCTACCATGCGGAATAAATCAAGCTGTACATAATTATGGTGCGTCAACGCGAAAAATGTTGTGATCTGTGCGAATCGATCGCGCCCGTATTATTTCGAGTGCAGATCGATACCACGCAGCTCTGGCGATTTGTTTGTCAAAATTGCTACGATCGGGTCAGCCAGGACAATCCCCATTACCACTATGGCGGCACTTGGAAAGCCAAAAAACGGCGGTAATCGACTCAAATACGATGAGCGTGAATCGATCGTTTATAATGCGATGTAAGCGAATTGTCACGCAATCTGTATCCAGCAAATTCCTGACGGTAAATCCCATGGTTGCCAATGCCCTGAAATGGACGACTAGAGACCTCGACGTTATGCCCGACGACGGCGGGTGGACGCGACATGAAATTATTGACGGAGAACTTGACGTGACGCGTGCCCCCCATATTCAACACCAATCGGCTGGTGGCAATATTCACTTTGAACTCGAAGCCTGGTCAAGAAAGACGCAGCTTGGCAAGCCCTATCAGGTTCCCGGTGTGATTTTCACACCGACGGATGCGGTGATTCCCGATGTGGTGTGGGTCAGCAAGGAGCGACTTGCGATCGGACTGGATGATGCGGGGCATCTGATTGTCGCACCTGAACTAATAGTCGAAATTCTCTCTTCCGGTGACCAAAACCAGCAACGCGACAAAGAAGTCAAACGGAAGCTCTACTCACGACATGGCGTTCAGGAATATTGGATCGTCGATTGGCAGGGGCAATCAGTGGAAGTCTATCGCCATGCAGACGGGATTTTGCAGTTGGTGGGGACGTTGTTGCCGAATGATGTTTTGACCTCGCCGTTGTTGCCGGGATTTAGCCTTGAAGTGGGTCAAATCTTTTAGTTATGGGGCAGTTGCAGCGGGTGGTCGTCGCCCCTAGCCAAATCGATGGCCAAATCATTCAGCTTAACCAGGCCCAAACTCATTATCTCCAGCGAGTTTTGCGGTTGAAGGTGGGCGATCGATTCATTGCAATGGATGGTTTGGGCCAAACTTGGTTGGCGGAAATTGGCGAAATTGCGGCAACGATCGTTGAATCTTTAGTCGTCACATCGGAATTGCCGAGGGCGGTGACCTTGGCGATCGCGTTGCCGAAGGGCAGTGGCTTTGATGATGTGGTGCGGCAGGTGACGGAATTGGGCGTGGCGCG
Organism: Cyanobacteria bacterium VAR_4_metabat_243; assembly: GCA_031415035.1. Classification (GTDB taxonomy): domain Bacteria; phylum Cyanobacteriota; class Cyanobacteriia; order Leptolyngbyales; family Leptolyngbyaceae; genus Romeriopsis. The sequence continues at coordinate 19,123 of JANOQX010000100.1, read as the reverse complement.
GATTGTGCCGATCGTCAGCGATCGCACCCAACTGCAACCGAATGATAAGAAATATGCCCGCTGGCAGAAAATCGCCGCCGAAGCTGCCGAGCAATCCGAACGCGCGATCGTGCCGATTATCCTAGAGCCAATTCCCTGGAAAAAATATTTGCAAAATCCGGCCACCAGCGATGCGCGATTGCTCTGTTGGGAACGGGGGGATTCGCCCGCTTTACTGGATGCGTTGCCGTCTGGGGGATCGCTTGAACTAGCGATCGGGCCGGAGGGTGGTTGGACGACGGCGGAGGTAGAAGGCGCGATTGGCGTGGGTTATCAGCCGATTTCCTTGGGGGCGCGGATTTTGCGGGCGGTGACGGCGACCGTGGCGGTGATGGCGATCGTCGCGGCGAGTCAGGAAAAGTCACGCCCTGGACTGCCATGATTCGGTTGGCAAATTACTGGACTACGGCATAACCCGCCCCGCGCGTCAACGGCAGGGCTAGTAAGGGAACCCGGCTAAACCCGGCTCCAATTTGGTTTGAGGCCCCTTTAGGGGTCTTTCCTTGATCGCCCTGCCGTTGACGTGCGGGGCGATTGGACAGCGGCGTCGGGCCATTTCTAAATTCGCCAACCGAATCTTCCAATCCGTCCCCCGATCGCCCCAGGCGGAAAACTTGACGCGCATTTCCAGAATTCTAGGCAAAATAGAATCATGCCCCCGCCCAACCTCCCCCGCATTTGCCATGAAACCCGATCTTCAGTTGCGCCTTGATCAAGTCGCCCAAGCCCTGGATCAGCAAGATTATCGTGCGGCGACCCAATTGCTGAAGTCATTGTGGCAAGAATGTCCCGAAAATTCTTGGGTGCAGATCTATCGCGCTCGACTCTACGAAGCGGCGAATAAGTTTAGCGAGGCGGAAACGGTCTATCGCCATTTGCTCAAGGATGCAATTAATCCAAAGGTGGCGCTTCAAGCGCGGCAGGGCTTACAGCGATTACAGGAATCGGTGGTGACGCAGCAGCGGGTGAAGTTGGCCGAATCCCAGGCGGCACACCCGAATGCCGATGCGCCGGGGCTGTTGGTGTTGGAGTCGATTCCGGCGGCGGCGCGGCAGGCGGCGGCGTTGCACATGGGGAAGGTGATGCAGCTCGATGCCTACACGGCCCGGATGCAGATTCCGAATCGTGGTTGGCGGCTCTACCGGACGGGCAATCTGGGCGAGATGCAGTTCTACGGGGAACAGATTCGATCGGGGAATATTCCGGCCTTTTGGGCCTCGACGACGGCGATTAAGGCGATTCCGATTTTTGCAGTGCAGTCGTTTCAGGCGATGCGGCCCAAGGGCGTGGTGGTTTGTGCAAGTCCGACGGGGGAAGTGCAGGAGATGACGTTTGCTTGGTCGGAGGTGACGCAGCGGGTGGATGGGTCGTTACCCGTGCGGGAGCGGGTGGTGGCGATCGATGTGCTACGCGATCGGGCGGATGGGCGGAATGGCAAGGAAGAGACGGCGGATTATCTGCGGGTGACGGATTTACATTTGCCGGGGCGCAACTGTATTTTGCGGCTGTGCGATCGGACTTACGATTACCCGCGTGGGGTGGAGCTGACGGCGGTGGGGCGATTGGATCACTACAGTACGCGGATGCAGTGGAATGCGTTAATGGATTTGATCCAGCAGCAAGCGCCGTCGATGTCGATTTGGCAGGATTTTTCGCCGTTTGCGGAATTGGTGATGGATTTTCCGGGGTTATTGCAGCAGTTGAAGCCCGCGTTGCAGGTGTATGAGCAGCCGGAGAGTCTGTGGCCGGGGGCGTTTCATTTGTACAGTGGATTGGCGTATTGTCGTCAATCCGCGTGATCCGAGATCCAACGGTATTTTGCCAAACTAATTCGATCGTGTTTGTCAAATACCACGCCCTCACCCTCCAACAACGATCGCTGCAAATCATCGCTCCCCAACCGAAACGGCGATGTGGAAATCTCACCTTTGGCATTGATCACCCGATGCCAGGGCACATCCGTTTCGGGGGCCACGCGAAACAGCGCATAGCCCGCCAGCCGCGCACAGCGTTCGAACCCCGCCAAATCGGCAACCTGGCCGTAGGTGGCGACTTTGCCTTCGGGGATCTGCCGGACGATCGCGTAGATTCGATCGTAGGAATTGGCCATAATGCTTAAAGCAACGTCGAAATCAAGGCCAAATCAAGGCAGGGGTGATTGCCCGCATCCCCGGCGAGCACCTTGAATGGCGCATTCGGTTCGCCCATTTGATCCAGGACGATCGCGGCTCCGGTGAAGTCGTGATCCTGGGTGTAGTCGTTCAGGGTGATGATGGTTTTGAGGTTGGCTTGGATCGCCGATCGGATGCCGTTGTAGGAATCCTCGAAGGCGATGCAGAGTCCGGGGGTGAGACCCATGGTTTGCAGCGTGTAGTTGTAGATGTCGGGGGCGGGCTTCTTGGCCGGAACGATGTCCCCAGCGGCGATCACTTCAAACCAGTCGCTGCTGCCTGCGCCGAGGGTGTTTTCCAGGAGGGCGTAGACGTTATCGGGGGTGGTGGTGGTGACGATCGCCAGTCGGAGTCCAGCCGCGCGGGCTTCCGCGAGTAACCGCTTCACACCGGGGCGCAACGGAATTGTGCCAGCGGCGAGGAGGATTTTGTAATGGTGGGTTTTGGCTTTGTGCAGTCCGGCGATCCAGGCGGCGAGGTCGGTTTGGGCGGGATAGTTGGGTTTGTGGGTGTCGATAAAATGTTTGATCCGCTCTTTGCCGCCCGTGACTTCCAGGAGTTTCCCGTAGAGGGCGGGTGTCCAATCCCAATCGAGTCCGGCGGCTTGGAAGGCTTGGTTGAAGGCGACGCGGTGGCCGTCGCGCTCGGTGTCGGCGAGGGTGCCGTCAACGTCGAAGAGTAAAGCCTGGGGAAGTGCCATGGTTGGGGGGATGGGGTGCGGGATTGGGACAGTTTTTACTTTAGCGGAATTTGACCGACTCCGGTGCGCTCATCGCCCGCCGTTGATGCGCGGGTGGGTCATGCCGGAGTCCAACAATCCCTTAGATCCACGGATCCCAAATCTATCCTAGGGAGGAGACGCCGCCTATGCCCGATCGCCTAGCGTAAATCCCATGTCCTGGTGCGGTGATCCGACCCAAGGGCACCAAACCGTGGCTCAAACTCCGCAAATCCCGCTAATTAATCCAAAGCTTTCCTGATTCGATCGGGTAGGTGTCGTAAAGGAATAGGAACCCAAAGAAATCGCTGAAACGCCCATTCTAAGCGTATTCACGCAGGTTTCCCGGTCGATCGTGTCGCTGATGTAGCGGGGCGCGTCGGCTCAGTTAGTGTCATCTGCCCCAGGATCTATCCGATGGGATCTATGAAAAAGTCCAACTGGCTCGACCTCACCGAATATTTTTTGCTCGCAGGCTCGGGGGTCGGTGCGGTGGCGGCGATCGTGTCGCAACAGTTAGCCTTCACGGCGACCCCAGTTTCACTTCTGCTCATCGTAAACCTGATGAACCGTCGCCGCTTCGACCAGGAGATCGAAGCGCGGGGCCAAGAATCTATTACTTTAGTCGAGCATCGTCTCAGCAAACAGATCGAGACGATCGACCGTAGGGTACAGGGACTGCCCACGTTTTGGGATCTGGCCAGCCTGCGCAAAACCGTGCTGCAAAAGAATCGCCTTGCTACCAGCCAAGTCCACCAAGAACTCAGCCACCGCCTCGCCGAATTGGAAAAGCAGGAATCGCCGCTGATCCAGACCCAGATCACCCATCTGCGCGAACAGCAAGCCAAAATGCAGGCGGCGATCCAGACAGCGGAGAAGAATCTGCATCGGATCGTCAGCCACGATCGGATGCGCGACACCGAAGATCAATTGCAGGAAATGCAGTTGCAGTTGCATAAAGTCGAAGATGCGATCACCAAGTTCTCCCGCACCTTCAACCCGAATGCGCTCAAAACGATCCAAAGTCACATCGATCACCTGAATCGCCGCTTTACCGCCTTGCCCAATCCGGTGGATACCGAGCGGCTCCAGCAGGAAATGAAGGAAGTGCTGAAGTCGATCACCGATATGGCCAGTCGCCGTGAGCTGAATCGGGCCTTTGAAGAAATTGTCCAGGTGCGGATGCACCAAGAAGGCATGGACAAAAAGCTGGGTTCGATCCCGCTGATGGCCAAAATCGTCCGCCGTCAGGTGATCACCCTCGAAGGCGAGATGCGGAAAAACAATCTGATGACTGCCGATCGGGTCGATACAAACACGATCGCCCAGTTAAAAGCCGCGATCGACAGCATGGAACAGCGCCTCCAGCATTCCCCCGCCGAAGTCGATTTGGTGCAGCTGCGGGGTGAGCTATTCAGTATGCTCGAAGGTCAGTCGGAGAAGCTGACCCAGGAGATCCAGGGCGTCCACCAATCGCACCACAACCTGAGCCAGCAACAGCAGATGATGGAAGGCTGGATCAAGCGCCTACCCGAATTCCTCGACTTCAGTTCTCTGCGCAATCAGATGAAATACCTCGGCGATCGACTGGACGGCCACGAAGGTCGTCTCGATCAAGCCGATGCCCAACTCAACCAATTGCAATCCGTCAACAAAACCGCCAAATACGAACTGCTCTTCGACCTGCCCAATGCCACTGGCGCAAACAACCACCGCATCCTGCTCGAAGCCGCCCTCGAAACGGCCACGGAGAGCGTGACGATGGTGCTACCCCATCCCGATCGGTCGATTTTCGACAAAGAGTGGATGAAACAGGTGCGGGCCTTCCTCGATCGGGGCGGCAAGTTGGATTTGGGCTGGGGCTACTTGAGCCAGCTCGAACAGCCCGTGATCCCGCGCTACATCCAAGCCCGCAGTTCCGTGCTGCAAGCCGACAAAGGCTTCTTGAAAAAAATCCTGACTCAGCTCAACGAACTGCGCCGCTGCTATCCCGACCAATTCCGGTTCAAGGTTTTGGGGACGGATGATAGCTTTTTGGTTGGCGATCGGGACTACGCGATTCTCGGCTCCCAGGTGAACTTGCAGAGTCAGGCCTTCCCGCGTCTCGCCGTGGGTCTGCGAACCAATAATACCGAGGTGATCGAGCGCTTGGTCGAGCGATTTGAGCAGCCGCTCCTGAATGACGAAGACGACTTGGCCTACTTCAAGCGGGCCTTGACCCGATCGGAACTCGACGAACCCGAAGGCGCGATTGCCGACTACACCCGCGTCATCCAGATCAACCCAAAACACGACGTGGCCTACAACAATCGCGGCCTGATGCGCTACGAAATGGGCAACCGCGAAGGTTCGATCGCCGACTTCAATCGAGCCATCCTGGTCAATCCCGGCAACAGCATTGCCTACTGCAATCGCGGCGTGGTGCGATCGGAGATGGGCAATCTGATGGGAGCGGTCGAGGACTTTAGCGATGCAGTGCAAGTGTCGCCGAGCTGCACTCCGGCCTTCTTCCAGCGGGGATTAGCCCGGACGCAAATGGGCAATAAAATGGGCGCGGTCGAGGACTTCAGCGAAGTGATCCGGCTGGACGCAGAGGATGCTTCGGCATTTTACTATCGCGGGTTGGCGAGGACAAAATTGGGCGATCGAATTGGGGCAATTCGCGATTTGAAGGAATCCGCCAAGCTGTTCCTGGCCCAGGAAAATTCCGCCGGACATCAGCAGGCCATGGGTTCGATCAATCAGTTGCAGAAATCCCTGGTGATCGAAGGCAATGCCGAAGGCGGCGTCGCCGCCCGCCGGAGTTAGGTCGATCCAAGTATGGCGGATGATTTCCAGCGGCTTCAGGCGCGCGATCGGCAAGTTCGGCAAATTATTCACAACTTCCAGAATCTGGAATGTGAAGATTGTGCGCGTGCCATTCAGCAATGGCTGCGAGATAATGGTGAGGTAGGCCAACTGCTCAGGATTCGGACGGCGATGGGTGAAGATTTTATTTTGAGCCAACGGCGGTTAGCGATGGGCGATGATGCATCCATTACCGAAAATGGGATGCATTATGGCGTCAAAGTGGGTGATTTGGTGTTTGACAATCTGGGGCTGGAGGGACTGTCGATCGCGCAGTGGATGGCCGATTTTGAATGTCAGAGTGGTGATTTTTTAGTTGAACCGATCGATTGAAATGGAGGTTGAGGCGATGAGTGACCTATTTACCATATTGCCAAAAATTCAGGCCAAACCCGCCATCTATCTGGGCACACCCTCCGTCCAGGATTTGTTTATGTTCTTGGCGGGGTATAAGACTGCCCAGCGAGAACTGGAGCGATCGCTGACGGCGGCCGAATTGCAGTTTTACCGGGGGTTTCAACCGTGGTTGCAAGCGAAGTATCAGATTACAACGAATAAATCCTGGGCGAAAATCATCCAGTTTTACGCCCGTGACGATCGCGAGGCCTTCGATCGGTTCTTTGAGTTGTTTGATGAGTTTCAGACGGTGCTGGTGCCAGAACCGGAGCTAGTCGCCTAAAGCGGCACAAATCCCGATTTCAACAACAGGTCGCGGGCTTGCTGGGTTTTTAGCAATTCCAAATAGGCTTGCCCCGCTTGCTGCGATCGACCATTGTCCACTTTCCAGACGATGTACAGATTCCGAGTCAAGGGATAGTCCCCCGATCGCAGGGCGTCATCGTTGAGTCGATTGCGCTGGCCGGGGCATTGGTTGCTGGGGATGAGGGGTTCTTGGTAGGGCGCGACGAGTTGGCCCTGGCTCTGGCCGATGGCGATCGGCCGCACGGAACATTGCGGGACGACCTCTGGGGCCGAGGCAAAGTAGATCCCGCCCATGTCCTGGCCGAGCCGTTGGAGGGCTTCGGTGGTGGTGTTGACCTGGGTGACACTAGAGCCGAGATTGCCGCCGGATAGGACGGTTTCTTGGAAGAGATCGACGGTGCCGCCGGAACCCATTTTGCGAGAGATCGGGGTAATCGGCCGATCGGGGCCACCCACTTCCTGCCAATTCTGGATCTGACCAAGGTAGATGCCTTTGAGCTGCTCGATCGTCAGACCGGGAATTGCCAGACTGGGATGCACGGCAACGGCAATCCCATCGATCGCGATCGCGGTTTCCTGCAATTTCACGTTGAGCTGACTGGCTTGCTGCTGATCGGTGCTGCTCAGAGGCCGCGACGACTGGGCAAAATCAATCTGGCGATTCAGCAACATCCGAATGCCCGTGCCGGAACTGGCGCTACTGCCCACCGGATTGACATAATTCAGCCGAAACTCGGGCCGGGCCGCCTGCATCGCCCCATCCACGGCCAACCGAATCGGCGCAAAGGTGGTGCTGCCACTGTAGTTGAAGCGGCCCGTTGGAATGGTTTGGGCGTCGGTGAATTGGGCGAACTGGGCGGAGGCCATGGCGGCTTTGCCAGAGGTGGATTTGCCGGGGTTCGATGATTTGCCGAGGTTGCTGCCCGTGTTCCCAGAAAACATACCCCGATTGCCGAGGAACCACAGGCCCCCGCCGATCAAGCCGACGGTGATCATCAGGGCACCAATTAGTGCTGGAGTTTCATTTTTGCCGGACATAGGGTTTGGGCTTCACACAGGATTGGGGTTGGGAGCGAAGGGCGCGATCGCGTTAATTAATTGAATTATGGCCGATTTAGGGGGCGGTCGGTCAACCGTAGCCGCCAATTCCTAGGGCGCTTTGAGCGGCACAAAGTCCCAGCCAAAGCCCGACTTCTGCCCCTGAACCACCTGCACTAACTGAATCCCCGCGTTGCGATCGCCCGATGGCAAAAACCGCACGCTCCCCGCCGCTCCCGGTGCCGTAAAATCCCGCCGCACCAGCGCCGCTTGCACGCCCTGCCGGGTCGGATTCTGGGCAATCCCAGCGGCGATCGCCTGGGTCGCATCGTAGGCTAAGGCAGTGCGCCAATTCACCGCCGCGCCCCACAACTGGCGGGCTTGGGTCGGGAAATTAGGGTCGGGGGAAGCATCGATATGCCACGGGACAGCCACCACCATCCCCGCGCCTTGGGCACCCCCCACTTCAAGGGTTTTGGGCGCGTAGAGATCATCGCCACCGAGTATAGGCAAGCGTTTCTGGTTGGCCTGGACGACTTGTAAGGCCCGATCGAGACTCCCCGTATTCGCCGCCAGGAAAATCAGATCGGCATCGAGCGCCTGGTTCAGGGCTTGGGGCGCACTGAAGTCCGCTGCCATCAGATCAAATTCCTGGACAATCGTGCCGCCACCCAAGGACATCGCACTGGCAAATTCCGCCTTGATGGAGTTACTGTAGCCGCTTTGGCGATTGAAGAAGACCACGGCTTTTTGGCGTTTGAGTCCCTTGAGACTGTAATCGGCCAAGGCGCGGGCGGCGATGTAATCGCTGGGCACGGTACGGAGCACATAGGGACCAAAGTTACTCAACTTGACCGAAGTACTCACAGGCGAGATCACCACCAGCCCCGCATCGTTGTAAAGTTTGCCCGTGACGAGGGTGATATCACTGGCGTAGTGACCCACCACACCGAGGATTTGGGGGGTTTGGATCAGGGTTTGGGCGATGCTGACGGCAACGGTGGGATCGCCCATATCATCGACGATCGCCACCTTCAGCGGGACGTTGTTAATGCCACCCGCTTGATTGATCGCCGATTGGGCCTGGGCAACGCCCCGGAGCATTTCCAGCGCCCCATTGCGGTCCGATTGCAGCGGCACTGCCACCGCGATCGTCCGGGACGGGGCCGTACCGATCCGGGCATTATTAAAGTAAATTCGCGTCTCTGGGGCATTGCGGCGGATTTGCAACGCTTGGGAAAATTGGGCCACCGCTTCCGGGGCGTTATCCGCCTGTAGCGCCTTCACCGCTGCGATTTTGGCTTGTTCAAACCGTGGATCAGGCCCGCCTTCATTCGCCACCAAGGCGTGATCGCCGAAACTCAGCGCCAGCTGATTCGCTGCGGGGATACCGGGGGAATTGCCTGACTGATCGCCTTTGATCGCCGATCGCCCCGTCAGCCACCACGCCCCCGTCGCCACCAAACCGCCAGTAATCAACAACGCCCCAATCAATACGGGCAATTCACTTTTACCTGCCATCGGCCTTCTCCTCGGAACCAGTGCCCATCTGGGTTCATCATATCGGTCGCTACAAAATTCTGGCGAGGATCTGGTAAATCAACCGAAATAACGCCCCGATCGCCACTCCGAGGCAGATCCCGCCGCCGATCACCAGCAGCAGGAATTGCAGATCCGGGCGCACGACCAAGCCCACGACCAGCAGGGTAATCGCCGCCAAAATCAGCAGATCGACCTTTTCAATAATCCGCTGCGATTGCAGGAAGATCAAAATCAGCGCGATCGCCAACCACAGTCCCCCCCGCACCGCGGTCGGCAGTGGCAATTGGGATAGCCCGATCGCCAGCAATGCGCCTTCAAATCCAGTGAAGACGGCCCCCTTGAGGTATTCCGGCAGGGAGAAGGTGGGTTGGCTGGGGCCGGACGATCGGGCGGGCCGGGCGCGGGGTGGCGGCGGCACGATCGGCTGGGGCGGCGTAGGATTAATCGGCAATGGCGGTGGGGCGGCGGGGCGGGCAGGCGCACTGTTGGGAATATTGGCGGCGGGCGGTGGCGGCTGCATCTGGGTGGTGGTCGGGGCGGGGACGGCCTGCCCTGTGGCGCTTTCCAAGGCCTGCAAGGCTTCACTGGCGGCGAAGAACCGATCGGCGGGACTGGGGGCCAGCATTTTGTCGAGGATTTGGGCGATCGGGCGATCGATCGCGGCGTGCGGCGTCCACTGCCAGTGATTCGTGGCGCTATTGACCAAATCACGCGGTTCCTTGGCCGTGAGCAACACGACACAGGTGGCCGCTAGGGCATAGAGATCCGAGGAGAAGAACACTTCCTGGCCCGCCACCTGCTCGGGTGGCGCGTAGCCGAGGGAGTAGATGCTGGTGGAGGTTTTGGCCCCGGCTTTGGTAGCGTCGCGAATCGCGCCGAAGTCGAGCAGGTAGAACCGCCCGTTCTTGTGACGCATGATGTTGGACGGTTTGATGTCGCGGTGGATCACGTTGTGGCTGTGGATGTAGCTGAGGACGGGCAGCAGTTGGTGTAGCAGTTCCAGCAATGTTGACTGGTTCAACGCCGTGCCCTGTGCCCAGGCCTCCTCCATCGTCACGCCATCGATGAATTCTTGGACGATGTAGAACAGTCGATCCGTTTGTCCCGTGGCCTTCTGCGGAATTGTCAGATCAAAAAACGCGAACAGATCGGGAATATGCGGATTTTCCAGGCCGAGCTGATCGAGGACTTCGGCTTCCTTTTCAAATAGGTTGTGGGCTAGTTCTTGCTGCTGGGGATTCAGTTGCATCGCAGGCTTAAACTGCTTCACCACACAGGGCCGCAACTTCGGCGTCAACCGATCGCAGGCCAAAAATGCCGCCCCAAATCCGCCTTCTCCCAACAACCGCGTCGTCAGATAACGCCCTTGGAGAAACAGCGGCATGCCGCAACTGGTGCAATATTTTTGTTCGGTACTTTTGAGCACGGCGGGATCGTCAAGATCCGCGCAGAAATTCTTCGGCTTCGAACAACTCGGACGGGTGCAATAAAGCTCCATAGCAACCAAGGCAAACCAGCGTTTTTTCCCAGTCTACAACTGATCGGCAGCGGCGGCGGCGAGTTTGGCTTCGGCGGCGGCAGCCTTGGCTTCATCCTTGGCGCTGGGTCGCCGATCGAGGTTAATCGGTCGGGTCGTAAAGGCGGGCATGATCTCCCGGCAGAAAGCATCAGCGGCCTTCGATCGGTAGCGATTCGGGTTGATAATCACCGACAGCATCCGCTTGATCTCCACGCCCTCAATCCGCGCCCGATGCAAAATTCCCATTTGCAGTTCCTTCTCGATCGCCGAGAGGGACAGGAAGGCGGCTCCGAGGCCGGATTGGACGGCGGTTTTGATTGCTTCGATCGAATTGAGTTCCATGTCGATTTTCAGTCGCCGGGTTTCGATCCCGGCGCGGCCCAGGACTTGGTCGATCACCTTGCGGATAGTCGATTGGGAGTCGAGGGCGATGAATTGCAGCCGATACAGATCATCCCGTTGTAGCTCACCCCGCGACAGCACATGATCCGGTGGCAAGATCAGTGCTAGTTCGTCCTCCGCGTAGGGAATAATATCGAGAGAATCTTGTAATTCGGGTGGGACTTCGCCGCCGATCACGGCCAGGTCGATTTGCCCATTCGCTACACTCCAGGAGGTGCGTCGAGTTGAATGAACATGTAATTGCACAGCCACGTCGGGATATTTTTGGCGAAATGCGCCGATCATCCGGGGTAGGAGATAGGTGCCCGTCGTTTGACTCGCGCCGATGATCAGTGAGCCACCTTGGAGGTTTTGCAGATCTTCGAGGGCGCGGCAGGTTTCTTGACAGAGGGTCAAAACCTTCTCGCCGTAGTTCAGCAGCAAATGCCCCGCCTCGGTCAGTTGGGCACGCCGGCCACCCCGATCGAACAGCGGGACATCGAGTTGGCGTTCCAGGTTTTGCACCTGCAAACTGACAGCAGGCTGAGAGACATACAGGCTGTCGGCGGCCCGTTTGAAGCTCCCTTCTGCCGCAATCGCTTTGAGAATGCGCAGTTGGTCCAGTGTGAAGGGGAGGTCTGACATAGCAGTCAAAAGTCGCGGGGATAAAGAGGCAGAGCGAGCGGAATGCAACGAAGACTCACCCTGCGGCAAATCAGATTCACTGTCCGGGGATTATCGACTAACGTAGGTCAAAGTGGTTTGTGCGATCGGGGTCGAGGACCAGATTTTAATCAAATGTAATGTGTAGCGTTTATGAGACCAGGTGCATCAACAAGCATGATTGTGCAAGACTTCCTGAATGTAGCAGGAATTGTGGGTTTTGCGCTGATGGATGGGGTCCAACTGGACTACTTCCATCATTTGAACGACACGTTGCAGCCGCAGGATAAGGCGCTGTTTGCGGAGAATGTGGCACAGGTGTTTGCCACCATCCCGACGGAATTTTTTGAATTGGATCTCCAATTGCAGACCCACTGGACGCATCTGTATCGGCTCGATCGGTCGAAGGTGTTTGTGGTCTGGCTGGGCAATGCGGCCGATCGACGACGGTATCAGACGGTGTTGCCGCCGCTGTTGCAGGCCTTGAAGGATGCGCCTGGCCCGGCCCTCGATCAGTTGCATCGATTGGCCAACGCCGCCAGCGCGATCGATGATGGGGCATTGGAGCTGGAGCCGATGATGCCCTCCTTGCAGATGATGCTGAGTGCGATCAATCGGGTGATTGGCGCGGGGATGGAGTATTTGGGCAAGCGGATTTTGGCGAATCAGGTATTGATGACCCGGCCCAACCAGGAATGGCTGAAGCAGATTAGTCTCGATGCCCAAAGTCATCTGATCGCCACTTCGCAGTTGAGCTTGCAGGAGCCATTGACCCCCGCGCAGTATGCCAGCTTGCAGCAGTGGGCCGACGGGATTATCCAGGCCGTGCGGCGCGTGATTCGGGATTTTCGGGAGATTTTGGAGGGCGAGTTGAGCGCGTTGGAGTTGTCATTGTTGTTTGCCCATTAGGCAGGCGATCAGTTGATGTTGTGGGGGGAGCGGGATTGTGGCGAAGACTGTACGGCTTGAGCCGATCGCGCAGGAAACGACGGTAGAGACCAACGGCAATTTGCTGTCGGTGCTGCTGCATAAGGATTTGGATGTGCTGCGCGAATGTGGCGGGCGGGGGATGTGTGCGACTTGCCACATCTATGTGCAAGCCGGGATGGACAGTCTGACGCCGATGAACCGCCGGGAACAGCGGACACTAGAGGTCATTACCTCCTGTCGGACGAATTCGCGGTTAGCCTGCCAAGCGCGGGTACAGAAGGACGGCGTGGTGATCGAGCTACCGCCAGGGATGTACATTAACTCCGTCAAAGACATCGAGGATCTCGTCGGCAGGCGAGCGGAGCAGGATCTCTTGCATCCACTGACGGGTCAGGTATTGGTGCAGGCTGGGAAGTTGATCACCCGATCGACCCTACAATCGATTTCCAGCATCAGCTTTGATGTCAACGATTATTACGGTCGATCGACCTAGAAGGGGCGGTGTAGTCACGACAATTTCAAAAACTTATCCAGGGCATCGATCATCGTGGGCGACCAACGGCGCTTGGCTTTCACCCAGTCGATGTCTTTGTAATGTCTGTCCAATTCCACCACAGCGACCCAGTTGCTCTCGGCTTCACCCGCTTTGCCTTGGGACCACAGGGCGGCGGTGAGGGCGGCGCGGGCATCGGTGAATTGGGGATACTTGCGGACGACGTTTTTCAGGTCGCGCAGGGCGGTGTCGGTGTCGCCGAGTTCAAATTCGGCCATGGCAATGTTGGCGCGGGCGATCGCGAAGTCCTTGGCCAGTAAGGCGGCTTTCTGGTAGTCGCCGAGGGCGGTGTCCCACTGCCCGATCGCGGCTTCGGCGTTGCCGCGATTGTTGTAGGCGGCGGCGTCTTTGGGGTCGAGTTCGATTACGTGGTTATATTCGCCGATCGCCTTGTCGTATTGCTCCAGTCCTTCGTAGGCCGCACCGCGATTCAGGTAAGGATCGATCGCGTCGGGGGCGAGTTTGATCGCCTGGGCAAAATCGGTCAGTGCCGCATCATATTTGCCTTGGCTAACGCGGGAGTTGCCGCGATTGCTCCAGAGGGCGGGATTTTCGGGGAGCTGGTCGATCAGTTTTGTCCAAGCGATTTCGGCGGTGGCGAAGTCGCCTTTGTTAGTCGCGCCGAAGGCCGCTTCCCGCAGTTGGGTGATCTGCTCGAAGTAACTGGTGGCGGAGGGTTGCGCCTCACTGGCGGGGGTTTCGGCGATCGCGGCCATGGCTCCCGGACTCGATAACCCGATCGTCAACATGGCCAATAAGCTGATGCCAATCGACTTCAGGGTGCGCCGAACGATCGGCCAGAGGGGTTGACGCAGGGTGGGACGGGGCATGGGGGCGGTACGCGGGTAAATGAGAAAGACTGTCTTAACGATAACAAGTCTAAGATAGCAATTCTGCGCCGATCGGGTTACGACAACAGTGGCAATTGCTGACTCGGCGGCTCATAGCCCAAATGCTTCCAGGCAGCGGGCATGGCGATCCGGCCACGGGGGGTGCGGCTGAGATAGCCGATTTGCATCAGATAGGGTTCGTAGACCTCCTCGATCGTCTGGGCATCTTCCCCGGTGGAAGCGGCCATGGTCTCCAAACCCACTGGCCCACCGTTGAAGCGTTCGATCATCACGGTCAACATCCGCCGATCGGTCCAATCCAGGCCACAGGGATCGACGTTAAATAACGACAGGGCATCGGCGGCAATTTCCTGTTCAATTTTGGGATGATTTTTCACCTCAATGTAGTCGCGCACCCGCCGCAGCAGACGATTGGCAATCCGGGGCGTGCCGCGCGATCGGCGGCCGATTTCCTCGGCTCCGGCGACTGTGATGGCGGTGTTCAGCAGCCCCGCCGATCGCAAAATGATCTGCGTTAGTTCGTCTAATTCGTAGAACCGCAGCCGCTGCACGAGGCCAAACCGATCGCGCAGGGGCGACGAGAGCGCCCCCACCCGCGTCGTGGCCCCAATCAGCGTGAAGTAGGGCAGCTTGATCGACTGGGTGCGGGCACCTTGGCCCTTGCCTAAAGTAATGTCGATCCGAAAATCCTCCATCGCCGGATAGAGCAATTCCTCCGCCACGCGGGAGAGCCGATGGATCTCGTCGATAAACAGCAAATCCCCCGGCTGCAATTTCATCAGCAGACCGACAATATCGCGGGGCCGCTCGATCGAGGGCGCACTGGTAATCTGACAATTCACCCCCATCGCCTGGGCCAGAATCAGCGACATCGTGGTTTTGCCGAGTCCCGGTGGGCCGTAGAGCAGCAGGTGGTCGAGCGACTCGCCCCGCGCCTTCGCCGCCTGGATCGCAATCATCAGAACTTCTTTGAGATCCTTCTGGCCGACGTATTCCTCTAGGGATTGGGGCCGGATCTTTTCTTCCTGTTTGGTAGTTTCCTCGGGCTGCCGATCGGGTTGGAGCAACTCGGGTTCATCGGCGGACTTTTGCTTCGCGGCCCGAGGCGGTTTGGGTGGCGCATCGGCCAAGGGCAATTGCCCCTGATCGGCTTTGGGGGCCGCCGATCGGGGGGATTTATCTTCGGGATTAGGAGCGGGTTTGGAGGAAATAATCGCCATAGGTACAATTATACCGTTTGGCTTGACCAACTAATCTTGACTCAGCCAACTAATCGCCGCACTGAGTCGATGCAGTTCGCGATCGCCCAGGTCACTCGTCTGCCAACGATTCAAAATACTCGCACTGCGCTCGACCAAATGTTGCGTCGTCAGGTGCGGATTGCCCGGTTTGAGCTGGTGGGCAAAGGCGACGATCGCCTGGGCGTAGGCATCGGGCGCATGCAGGGTTTCCAGGCGCTGGCGACCGCGCTGGCCCATGGCGGTGAATCGATCGGGCTGGGCGATCAAGTCCCGCAGATGCTGCTGAATATCCGCCACTTCCTGTTCGGGCCGGACAAAGCCGACCACATCGTCCGGCTGTTCGGCGTACCAACCGACCTGCGTCACCAAGGCGGGCAGGGCATGTCGCCAAATCCGCAGTTGGCTAATCGAGGCTTCGCCCATGGTGGGATAGCGCAGATTGATCGCCAGATGGGCCGTCGCAAGGGCCGCATCGAGCACGGCATCCTCGACAAAGCCATGCACCGTGACTTGGGCCGTCAGATCAAACTGGGCGATCGTTTGCTCGATATTGGCCGCTTCATCCAGTTTGCCGTAGATGTCCAGTTCGAACAAATGGCGCTCCAGCAGTCCAGCCAAGGCTTCGAGCACCGCTTCAACTCGGCGGTTATAGGAAATATAGCCGAAGACAATTAAGCGATAGGGCGGGGCCGCGTCGGGGCGGGGCCGCAATAACGGCGGCGCATGAAATGGCAGGGGATGATAGCCGATCGGCCAGCGATCCATCGCACTCAATTCCCCCAGGGCCGTCTGGGTATGCACCAGCACCGCCGCCGCTGGCCCTAAAGCCCACTCGGTCATGGCAAAATCTTCAACCGCCGCGATCGGCAGTTCTTGGCCGAGGAAGCGGCGGGCGGTGACGCCCGCCGCCGGGCCGTACCAGCGACTAATTTCCCGGATATAGCCTTCGTGATCCTGATTCCGGGTGCAGCGCATCCCGAAGAACAGATGTTGCAACTTGGGGTCATGCAGCACCATCAAGCCCGGTACCAGGCGGCTGACTTGCCAAATGCTGTGGTGGAATTGGACATTATTGCCCAGGTGATAGACGTTCAAATCCGCCTGTTGGAGTTCTTGCCAGGTGACGGTAGCGGGGTTGTATTGACGGATTGTGGCCGATCGTTCGAGTTCCTGGCTCCACTGGGTTTGATCCGTCCAGACCGTGACATCGGCATAGCGGCTGAGGGCGGGGATGGTTTGCTCCGCCACTTCGGAAATGCCGGATTGGGCGGGTAAGAGGGGTGAGAAGTAATTGATGCGCATGGGCGGGGATTGAGAGAAGGACGTTAAGCCAGCAAGCGTTGCACCACATTGGCCCAACTGATGTCGAGACTGGCGTAGCGATCGCGTCCAGCCGCGCCCAGGCGTTGGGCCAAGGCCCGATCGTCCCAGAGCTGATCCATTGCCCTAGCCAGTTCGGTGGGCGTCGGGGCGGTCACCAGGCCCGTGGTTTGGTCAATCACAAATTCCAGCGATCCACCGGAATCATCGCAGGTGATCACGGCCTTGGCTGCCAGCATGGCTTCCAGGGTGACATAGCCATAGTCTTCGTCCAAGGGGGGATAGATCACGGCGATCGATTCGGCGTAGCGTTGGAGCTTTTCGGCTTCGCTAATTTCATTCAGGAAGGTCACCCGATCGCTTAGCCCCAGGTGCGCCACCAGATTTTTTAGTTCGGCTTGGGTACTGCCTTCATCGCATTTTCCAGCAAAGACGACCTGGACGGGCTTTTGGCATTCGGCCAGGGCTTTGATCACGAGGTATTGGCGCTTCATCACGTTCAGCCGACTCGGGAAGAAGAAATAATCCGCCGCCGCCGCACAATAGAAATCTTCCGCGCCAAAGGGCGGGCTATAAATCGGCGTGGATTCGATGTTGTTGAATTGCTTCAGCCGTTTGGAGACGTTGCCCGCGATCGTGTAGATATGCTGGCATTCGGCCAGGGCTTGGTTGTCAGCGTTGATAATCGCCTGGCGCACTTGCAGGCCGTTGGGCATCTGAGGCAGATCGCCGTGGGGCGAATCCCACAGGTCATAGGCCGTGCGATGTTGGTGCACCAGCCACATCACCTTATTCGGATGGGGCACCAGATAGCTGGGAAATTTCAGGCCGATCACCCGATCGATTTTACTGCCACAGGCTTCGGTCAAATCCAGTAGGCGGGCGATCAGCATTTGATCGAGGATATGCTCGGCGGGATACCACTTGAACGGGATTGCCACGATTTCGGCTTGATGGCCAGCGGCATTGAT
Source organism: Cyanobacteria bacterium VAR_4_metabat_243 (assembly GCA_031415035.1). Classification (GTDB taxonomy): domain Bacteria; phylum Cyanobacteriota; class Cyanobacteriia; order Leptolyngbyales; family Leptolyngbyaceae; genus Romeriopsis. The sequence continues at coordinate 1,637 of JANOQX010000100.1, read as the reverse complement.
CGCCCGCACCAGCCCTTCCGCTAAAAGTTCGGCTCCGCCCCGCACAAACGGCACCTGTGTCGTCAGGGCTAATACCCTCATCCCTTCAATCCCATCACTGCATAGTCCATAAAACCATAAAACAGCGCATTGAACCGTTTGGCGACTTCCGAATCTTCGACCAAGCGGGGAATATCGGAGGCATTGGCCCAGATCGGCACCACCGGCTCAAACCCGCTATAGCGCAAGAGAAAGCGCATGACTTCGAAGGGAATCGGGTTGCGGTGGGTCGGGTCGAGGTAAAAGCTAAAGCTGCCGACCAAGACATTCTGCGGATTCGGTGTCTCAAACAGCACAAAGCCACCGGGCCGCACCACCCGAAACGCCTCAGCCATCAAACTCACCAGCCGCTCGAAGGGCAAATGTTCGACGATGTGAAAGCCCGAAATGCCGCCCAAACTGTCGTCCGGCAGTGCCTGTAAATATTCGAACACATCGTGGCGCTGGACGTTCAGGCCGCGTTCCTGGCACTGCACCACCATCGCCCCATTGATATCAATCCCGATCGCGTCATAGCCAGATTCTTGCAACAGTTCCAGCCATTCGCCCCGGCCACATCCCACATCCAAAATCGGTGCCCCGATCGCCCCCGACTGTTCGGCAATCAGCGGCAAATAGATCTTCAGCCGCTCCCGAATAATCGCTTGGCTGCCCCGAAACTCTTCTTCAAAGGCGCTGTAGAATCCGTCGGCATCCCCCGCCGTGCCGATCGCTTCCGGTGCGGGCCGATCGAGCAGTGCCCCCGGATCGCTGATTGGGGCGACGGTGCGATCGTCGGGTGACGCTTGGATCAGTCGGCGCTGCTGGGCGAGCTGCGCCTGGATATAGCGCAGGCGCTCGCCGTACACGTCGTAGTCCTGTTGCAGGCCCGCGATCGTCGATTCGACGGTGGTAAGCCGATCGCCGAGGCGCTTGAGTTGGCTGAGTTGGACAATGCCGTGCTCCGGGAGCTGGATGCGATTGAGCTGCTGTTCGGTGAGGGCGAGGCGCTGCTCGATCGCCAGCAAGCGGTAATCGATCGTTTCGAGGCGGGGGCTAATGGCGCTTTGTAGATCCTGGAGAAAGCCTTCGAGGGTCTGGGTTTGTTCGAGTAATTGTTGGTGCAGCTTCGACGATTCGCGCAGCGCCTGAATCGTCGCCATTTGGGCCGTGCGCTGTTCCTTGAAGAGGAAATTGTAGACTTTGAGTAAGAAGCCCTGAACTTTGCGGTGACGGACGATCGGTAACCGGGCGAATTTCCCCGGCAATTGCTGGCGCGGCTGGGCCTTTTGGGCCGCCGCATCGAGAATCAGGCCGATATGGGTGATTTGGGCTTGCTGGCTGGAGCTGCGCACCGAAATCGGCGAACTGGGCGAGACTTCCCATTGCTGCTGGCGTCGGATTTCCGCCTGGAGACGTTGACCAATGCGCGACGGCGTTTGATCGGGTTGATGGGTTTCAATCACGACGAAATTCCCTTAACAATACTCCGGACACCTTTTTGAGAGAAAAAGGGTAAAAATCGACAAAAAGCGATTCATCGGATAAGGTGCCAATATCAACAAAAGCACAGGATAAATCGCCTTATGGACATTGTACACAGCCTACTGAACAAAGTG